>NZ_JCACDK010000014.1:0-452974 GCF_059501845.1 Alsobacter sp.
TCGTCGCTCTCATCCTCGACGTCGACGCCCTCCCGGGACTGTCACAGCAGAGGAAAACGATAGCGTTCGAGGACATCGGAGCGGCGCAGATCGCCTGATCCTGGGGCAGGCGCGTCTTACGACGCGCGATCCACAGGTTGGAGCGCGGGTCTTCAGACCCGCATCTTCGCTGTCAGGTCGCTCAGGGACTCACGGGACCACAAGCCGAAGGGTCAGGCCACCTTGCCGAGCGGCCTCGCCTCTTCCTCGAGGCGGGTGCCCTTGCCATCGAGATGGAGGGTCAGCCATGCCGACCCCTTGATCTCGACCAGGCCGGAGCCGCCGGGGCTCTGGCGGGCGAAATGACCGTAGAGTTCGCGCGCGGCCATGCGCAGGGCGTTCTCGCCGTCGGGATGGGCGCCCAGCAGTACCGTGCCCGGCTTCATGAGCCGCAAGTGCTCGGCGCTGACCATGCCCTTCTGGCGGGCGGTGACGATCATGTCGAGCGGACGGACGCCGTCGATGACGAGCCCGGCCGAGGCGAAGGTCTCGACGTCACCGGAGGCGATATCGAGCCAGTCGAGGCCGTTGGTGGCACCGGGGCAGAGCACGGCGCTCGCGGCGTTGTCCTCGCCGTGGGAGACCCGCATGGCGACCGGCAGGATGCGCCCGTCCGCCGTCGGACGCGGCGCGTCGGCGGCGAGGAGCCGGATCTGCGTGTCGCCGAACTCCATGACGTCGTCGGCATCGACATACTCGACCGTCCGCTCGCCGCGGAAGTTCACGTAAGGCTGCGGCCAGTCGACGTCCTTGCAGGTGCGTTCGAGGCACTGCTTGATCGAGAAGAACTCGTCGATGGCGACGATCGAGACGGAGCCTTCGACCTCGACGCCGGTGTGGATAAAGTAGTCGATCCCGCCATCCTCGAGCACCTCGAACAGGCGCTGCAGGACGTCGTTCTGCGACCCGATGCCGACCTGACCGCCGAAGACGACGCGCGAGCCGTCCGCGCATGTCACGAGCACCATGCCCGCGCTGGGGTCGATGAGGTGGATCTGCGTGGTCTTCATGAACGGGTCCGGCCGGAAAGGCGCTGAGAGATTAGCTCGCCGGCCCTTCCGAAGCGTTAAGGAGGCCGCCTTGGGAGACAACCGGGGCGCTCATCGGCTCTCCTTATGAAAGATCAAGTCTCTCCTTCGGATACAACAATATTCGTGCTGCCACACGCTGTTTCAGACCTTCTCGACCTGGAGTTCAGCGCCTCAGATCGAGACTGAAACGGTTTCTTTGCCATCCCAGTACTGCTCAACTTCCGGTTAAGTTGCCTTTATTAGCACACACGGCATCAAGTCCTGACGGCAACGTTCCGGGAGACTGAGCAGTGATGCGCTGGCTGGCGACTTCGATTGGAAATCGTGCCCTCGCCATGGTGCTCGCGAGCAGCGCCGTGGCGGTCCTCGTCGCAGTACTCGGCGTGTTTGCGCTGGGAGCGCAGCGCGACGCAGGGTTGTCCATGGCCGATACGCTCGAGCGTGCCCGCACCGCCGAGCGGCTGAACGGCGCCATCTACCGGGTCGTCATGGAATCGCGGGGCATCTACGCCGCGAGCACAACCGAGGCAGCCAAGCCTTTCGCCAAGGGCCTGCTGGACGCCGTGGCCGAGACACGCACGCTGGCAGCCGACCTCGAGCACCTGACCGGTGGCGACACGGACGTGGCGCAGCTGCGCGCCAAGGTCGAGGAATTCGCCACCTTCCGCACGGAACTGGCGCGCCTTGGGACGGAAGTCTCCCCGCAGGCCGCCGACAAGCAGGGCAACAACGAGCAGAACCGCGCCAACCGGACGGCGCTGAACAAGACCGTCACCGCCATCCTCGACGCGGCCCGTCAGCAGGCCGACGCAGCCCGCGCGACCCTCGCCGCCCGGACCCAGCAGCTGCAGCACGCCTTTGTCGGCGGCTCGCTGCTCGCCGCGCTGCTCATGCTGGCGATGGCGGCGACCGTCGTGCTGCGCACGATCCGCCGCCCTCTCGCCGCGACGACGAAGGCGCTGGAGGCGGTGATGGAGGGCCGCGAGACGGCTATCCCCAACACCAACCGCCGCGACGAACTCGGCGCCATCGCCCGGATCATGAGCGAGGCTCAGGCACAGGCGCGGATGATGAAGCAGTTCGAGGCCGAGAAGGCCCGATCCGCCGCCGGCGCCATGGCGCGGGCCGAGCGGGTCGCGACGCTGCAGGCGCGTTTCGCCACCGTGATCGGCGCCGCAGTGCAGGGCGACCTGTCCGTGCGCGTCGGGCTGAAGCTGGAGGACGCGGACCTGCAGGATCTCGCGAACCGCGTCGACCAGCTTCTCGAAACCGTGCAGTCGGGGATCGCCGAGACACGCGACGTGCTTCAGGAGCTGTCGGGCGGGCACCTCTCGGCCCGCGTGCGCGGCGATTATCGCGGCGCCTTCGCCGAGCTGCGCGACGGCACCAACGCTCTCGCGGACGAATTCGAGCGCA
Source organism: Alsobacter sp. (assembly GCF_059501845.1). Taxonomy (NCBI): domain Bacteria; kingdom Pseudomonadati; phylum Pseudomonadota; class Alphaproteobacteria; order Hyphomicrobiales; family Alsobacteraceae; genus Alsobacter; species Alsobacter sp. The sequence continues at coordinate 2,487 of NZ_JCACDK010000014.1, forward strand.
CGCTCGCCCATCTCGTGCAGGCGGCGACCGCCGTGCGCAGCGCCACGGGCGAGATCCTCGCCGGCGTCACCGATCTGGCCAACCGCACCTCCGACCAGGCCGCCGTCGTGGCGGAGACGACGACGAAGCTCGGCAGCTTCGCGCAGACATTCCGGGAGAACTCCAGCCGGGCCGGCGAGGCCGCCCAGCTTGCCCGGCTGGCCGAGACGGGAGCGCGGGAGGGCGAGGGCGTGATGTCGTCCGCCTCCGAGGCCATGACCCGGATCGCCCAATCCTCGCGCAAGATCTCCGACATCATCGAGCTCATCGACGAGATCGCCTTCCAGACCAACCTCCTCGCTCTCAACGCGGCGGTGGAGGCGGCGCGGGCCGGCGAGAGCGGCCGAGGTTTCGCCGTCGTCGCCGCGGAGGTCCGCAGCCTCGCCCAGCGCGCGGCCAATGCATCCAACGACGTGAAGAAGCTCATTGTAGACGCGCAGGCCAACGTCGACTCCGGCGTGTCGCTGGTGAGCCAGACCTCGTCCATGTTCGCGCGCATCTCCGGCTCGGTGAACGACGTGACCCGCCTGATGGAGGCGCTGTCCGCCACCTCAGGCGAGCAGGCGCACGATCTCGACACGCTCAGCGGCGAGGTGGAGCGCATCGACGACATGACGCAGCAGAACGCCGCGCTGGTCGAGGAGACCAACGCCGCCCTCTCCGTGACCGACCAGCAGACGGAAGCGCTGGAGCGCCTCGTCCAGCGCTTCGAGTTCCGCGCGGACGCGGTGTCGGGCGCGACCATGCCGGTTCCAAGCGGTGGCCGCCGCGCGGCTTAGTGGGTCAGCTGCGGGCAGCGAGACCGTCCCTGACGGCCTGACCCAGGTTGCCGGGCAGGCCGTCGAGCGGCCACCAGCGTATAGCGCCGTGCTTCGCCGGCTCCCGGTTCTCCGGAGTGCCTGACAGGATCCGGGCGCGGTGGACGGGCGAAACCCAGTGCCATGTCCCGCCCATCATCTGCGTCACGCAGAGAAGGCGGCCGACCTCGATCGTGACGCCCAGTTCCTCGAAGACCTCCCGCGCGATCGCGTCCTCGACGCGCTCGCCCGGGTCGACCTTGCCGCCCGGCAGGTTCCAGAGCCCGCGCTCGGGCTCCCTGAGGCGTTCTACGAGCAGGACGCGTCCGTCCTCCTCGATCCACGCGCCGCAGCCGACGCCGGGAGCTTCCATCTCAGCCCGCCAGCGCGGCGAGGATGCGTGCCCAGGAGCGGACGCCCTTGTGGAAGCTGCGCAGGTCGTACTTCTCGTTGGGCGAGTGGATGCGATCGTCGTCGAGCGCAAATCCGACCATCAGCGTGTCGAGCCCAAGCACCGACTTGAAGTCGCCGACGACGGGGATCGAACCGCCGCCACCCACCGTGACGGCCTTGCGGCCCCACTCCTCCTCGAGCGCGCCCGTGACGGCGGCGAGATCGGGCATGTCGAAGGGCAGGCGGATAGCGCGCGAGCCCTTGTGGTGGACGAAGGAGACCGAGCAGTCGGCCGGGATCCGCTCGCGCACGAAGGCCTGAAAGGCCGTCGCGATAGCCTCCGGGTCCTGGTCCCCGACGAGGCGGAACGACACCTTGGCCGAGGCCTGCGCGGGGATGACGGTCTTGGCACCAACCCCGGTATAGCCGCCGACGATGCCGTTGACGTCGCAGGTGGGGCGGGACTGGATCTGCTCGATCAGCAGGCGTCCCTTTTCGCCGGCCGAGTGCCTGAGCCCGAGCGGGCCGAGATAGACCTCCTCGGTCAGGCCCAGCGCCTTCCACTGCTCCAGGACCTCCGGCGGCGTTTCCGGCACGCCGTCGTAGAAGCCGGGAAGTGTGATGCGTCCGTCCGCGTCGTGCAGGTCGGCGATGATGCGCGACAGGACATGGATCGGATTGCGAGCCGCCCCGCCGTAGAGACCCGAGTGGAGATCGCGGTCGGCGCAGCGGACGATCACCTCCTCATAGACCATGCCGCGCAGCGAGGTGGTGACCGCCGGCGTGTCCGCGTCCCACATGCCGGTGTCGCAGACGAGCACCACGTCGGCCTTCAAGGCTTGCTTCTGCGCCGCGAGGAACTCCGGCAGGCCCTGGGACCCGCTCTCCTCCGCCCCCTCCACCAGCATCGTGACGCCCAGCGGCAGCGAGCCGGTGACTGCCTGCCAGGCGCGGCAGGCCTCGACGAAGGTCATCACCTGCCCCTTGTCGTCGGACGAGCCTCGCCCGGTGATCACCTTGCGGCCGTCCGGCAACTCGGCAATGCGGGGGGCGAAGGGCGGCGCGGTCCACTCCTCCAGGGGGTCGACGGGCTGCACGTCGTAATGCCCGTAAAAGAGGACGCGGCGGTCCGATCGGCCCCCGGCCCGGCCGGACACCACGGGATGCAGGTGCGTGGCGTGAGGCGCGGCGTCGGCGAAACCGATGGATTGAAGATCCTTCGCCAGCCACTCCGCCGCCTCGCGGCACGCGCCGGCGTAAGCGGGATCGGTGGAGATCGACTCGATGCGCAGGAAGGCGAAGAGCCGCTCCAGCGCCGCGTCACGGTCCGCGTCGATCCGGGCGAGGACGTCGTCGAGCACTGCCATGGATACCGGCCTCCTGCGGGAAAGGGCGGGACGCTAAGGGGGGATGGAGGCAGGTGCAAGAGTTCAGGGGAGATCGATCTGCAGCTCTGCCAGCGATCGCGCGATGGGCTCGCCCCACCCTTTCTCACCGCGGCCGCGCGCGTCCTCGAATGCGTCGGCGAGGCTCCAGCGGTCCCGCTCACGCAGCGCTTCGATCAGCGAGCGCGCCTGCTCCAGGTCCTTGAGACGCTTGGCTGCGGACGATACCTGGCGCTTCCGTGCGACGATGAGCTTGTGGACGGCGTAGCGCGCGGGCGCGGGCACCCTGATGAGGGTACCTGCGCCTTGCAGCAGGACCGCCGGCACGGCGTCCACGAGCAGGTATTCGAGTTGCTGGATCGGAGCCGCAGCCGCCTGCAGTCCAGGGACGGGGATGGGATCGGGATCATCCCTTCGCCGCCTGGGCGACAAAAGCTCGAAGAGGAACCCTGAGTGCGCCTTGAAACGCGAGGGCAAGGCCCTCCTGCCGAGGCTCGGCACGCCTTCGAACGTCGGGTCGGCCTGCTTCAGAATGTCGAGCAGGGATCTATCCAACGGCTCGGGCGAGTCCAGCCCGGGTTCGACATCGCCAGTTGGATCGCGTTCGGCAGCCAACGCGAGTGTGGCAGTCGCGATGTCGGCGTCCTGCGTCATCATCGCCGCTCCGGGCAAGGTTCGCCCAACGAGGGCGGGAAAGCATTGGTAGGCACCCGTTCCGATGAGGATTGCTCCGCGTCCGAACAGGCCCGCACCCGCCAGTGCTTCGCAGATGTCGGCGATCGCGGGCGAAGGCTGGCCAAAGCCCGCATTGCGCAAGGTCCTGACGATCTGGCGGCGCCCCTTTGCGCGCTGCATCTCGGCGGCGATGGCATCGGCGCGCGCGCGGACATCGGGATCATCTGCGCGGCCGAGATGGATCGAGGTGCGACGGCCTGCTGTCTCGATCTGCGCCTTGAGGTAGACCGTATTCTTGATCGTTTGCTCGAAGACCGAGCCGGGACGTTCGGTCACGGTTTCCAGTTGCTGCTGGAGCTCGGCATAGAGGGTCAGGAAGGCAAGCGACAGCTCGGGCATGACCGGTTGTAGACAAAACTGCAACTTTTGTCTACAACTCTGGCATTCACTTCAGCAGGCTGCCCAGCACGCCCCGCAAGATGGCGCGGCCGACCTGCGTGCCGACGCTGCGGGCCGCCGACTGGGCCATGTTGTTGATGACGCGCTCGCTGACGCTCATGCCGCCGCGCGGACCCTTCTTGGTGAGCGCGTCCACGACGCCGCCGAGGATGCCGCCGAGCCCGCCGCCGGTGGAGGCCTGCTGCGGCGCCTGGCCGGGGGCGACCGTTCCAGGCGCGCCCGGCGTCCCGGCCGGCGCAAGGCCACGGCGCTTTATCAGGATCTCGTAGGCCGACTCCGAATCCACCGCCGTGTCGTAGCGCCCGCGAATGTCGCTGGCAGCGATCACGGCGGCGCGCTCCTGGGGCGTCAGCGGACCGACGCGGGCGGAGGGCGGCGCGATGAGGGTTCGCTGCACGATCTCGGGCACGCCCTTGCCTTCCAGCATGGAGACGAGCGCCTCGCCGACGGCGAGCTCGGTGATGGCCTTCTCGGTGTCGAGCTGCGGGTTCTGGCGAAACGTGGTCGCCGCCGCCTTCACGGCCTTCTGGTCGCGCGGCGTGAAGGCGCGCAGCGCGTGCTGCACGCGGTTGCCGAGCTGGGCGAGGACCGTGTCGGGAACGTCGAGCGGGTTCTGCGTGACGAAATAGACGCCCACGCCCTTGGAGCGGATCAGGCGGACCACTTTCTCCACCGCTTCCAGCAGCGCCTTGGGAGCGTTGTTGAAGAGCAGGTGCGCCTCGTCGAAGAAGAAGACGAGCTTGGGCTTGTCGGGATCGCCAACCTCCGGCAACTGCTCGAAGAGCTCGGACAGGAGCCAGAGCAGGAACGTCGCGTAGAGCCGGGGGCTCGCCATCAGCTTGTCGGCGGCGAGAATATTGACGATGCCCCGGCCGTCCTTGTCCGTGCGCAGGATGTCCTGGATCGAGAGGGCCGGCTCGCCGAAGAACTCCTTCGCGCCCTGGTTCTCCAGCACGAGCAGCTGGCGCTGGATGGAGCCGACCGTGGCGTCGGCGACGTTGCCGTATTGCAGCGCGAGCGGCTTCAGCCCGTCATCCTTGGTGAGTTCGGTCAGGACGAGGCGCAGGTCCTTCAGGTCGATCAGCGGCAGCTGCTGGTCATCGGCGAGGCGGAAGGCGATGTTGAGCACGCCCTCCTGCACGTCGTTCAGCTCCAGCAGTCGCGCCATCAGCAGCGGCCCCATCTCGAGCACAGTGGCGCGGATGGGGTGCCCCTGCTCGCCGAACAAGTCCCAGAACGTCACGGGGAAGCGATCGGGCTGGTAGGTGAGTCCCAGCTCCTGGGCGCGCTTGACGAACGGCTCCTTGCCGTCGCCCGCCGCCGCGATGCCCGAGAGGTCGCCCTTGATGTCGGCGGCGAAGACGGGAACGCCGGCGTTGGAGAACCCTTCCGCCATCACCTGCAGTGTCACGGTCTTGCCGGTTCCTGTCGCGCCGGCGACGAGGCCGTGCCGGTTGGCGAGCTTGAGCGTCATGACTTCCGGCCTCGCGCCGCTCTTGCCGATCAGGAACGTGCCGTCATCCGCCATGGAACCCCGCCTCCGCTGCAGCGGGCCCTCCCCTGGGAGCGGCCCGGGAGCAGATATAGAACGTGGGTCCAGCCGGTCCAACGCTGTCTGTGCCACGGCAGCGTCCGCGCCGCTTGTCTTCGGCCCGCGATCCGGGGAGACTTGGCCGGCACGTTGTCACCCGGCGAGGACCCATGGACGAGTTGATCGCACGCATCGCAGCCGCCACCGGCCTCGACGCCGCCACGACCACGAAGGCCGTCGGGATCGTTTTCGCCTTTCTGCGCAAGGAGGCCCCGGCCGAGGACGTCGCGGCGATGTTCGCGGCGCTGCCCGGGGCGGAGGCGCTGGCCGACACAGAGACAGGCGCCAAGTCCGGCGGGGTGATGGGCGCGATCGGCGGGTTAATGGGGGGTGGCGGGATCATGGCGCTCGCCGGCCAGCTCGGCGCGGCCGGCCTTTCCATGGACCAGATGAGCACGCTGGGGCGCGAGCTCTTCGCCTATGGCCGCGAGAAGGCCGGCGAGGACCGCATGGGCGCCATCGTCGGTGCGGTCCCTGGCCTGGGCCAGTTCGTCTGATTCCCTCTCAGGGGGGCGTCGGCGGTCGCCAAGCCTCTAGGGACACCCCGTCAGCTGCCGTCCGCAAACCTTGTCGACCCAGCCCGGGCCGAGCTCGGTGTCGACCTCCACCCAGTTCCCCTTGCATGACAGGAGTTTCTTCACGGCGACCATGTCGGGCGTGATGGGAAAGCTTCCGCCCTGCCCGTCCGGGCGAGAGCCCTGCAGGCTCGCCCTGCGGGCCGCATTGGCGCGAGGGGCCGTGCGCAGGACGGTTGCGGCGAGCGCCGTCTTGACCATCACCGAAGGCACCCATCCCTGGCCGCGAAACACGGTGTACATGCGGGTGTGGTTGGGGTCCGCCTCGGTCGGAAGGCTCGCTCCGGAGATACGGAACCAGCCGTCCTGGTAGCCGTCGACCTGAACCGTCGGCGCGATCTCGTCGAGCCCGATCACCTTGCGCGGCGGGATCCTGCCGATCGACGGCGCGTAGGGATCAGGATTGGCCCGCACCGGAAGCCCCGCGGGATCGGGATCGTTCGACCACCCCTCGAAGCTGCAGGCGACCATCGGACCGAGGATCCGGTTCATCGACACCGGCTCGGCCTCCGCCACATGCGGCAAGGTTATTGCCAGCAGCATGGCTGCCGCGATGGCGGCTCGTGTCGTCGTGATCATGCCCGCGCGAACCCCAGATGCGTCAGCCGAACGGAGGGTGGCGCATTTCGACCCGCTCGTGCAATGGTCCGGCGGCGTCCGGCCGGCCCAAGCGGGTGCGGCCCCATGCGAAGCTGCGAGACCGACCCATGGCCGACCTCTCCTTCCCAGCCGACTTTCCCCCGGCCTCGGAGGACGACTGGCGCCGGCTCGCGGAAGGCGTGCTGAAGGGAGCATCCTTCGACAGGAAGCTCGTCTCGCGTTCGGCGGACGGCCTCGCGATCCAGCCGCTCTACCCCAAGGCCACAGGATGCGTGCCAGTGCATGGCCGCGCCCCCGGCCGTCCCTGGGCCGTGCTGCAGCGCGTCGATCATCCCGATGCGCGCGAAGCGAACGCGCTCGCCCTGCTCGACCTGGAAAACGGTGCGACCGGGCTGGAGCTGGTGTTTTCCGGGGCCGTGGGGGCGCATGGTTTCGGCCTTGCCGACGGGAGCCGCGAGACGCTCGCCGCAGCCCTGCACGGCGTCGTGCTGGACGCGGGGATCAGGCTCGAGCTCGACCTCTCCTATGCTTGCAAAGACGCCCCGCAAGCACTTGTCCAAGTTGCGAAAGACGTAGGCTTCAACCTCTCGTCTATCGACATCGGCCTGGGCTTCGACCCGCTCGGGCAGATTGCCTTGCTCGGCGGGACCCCCGTCCCCTGGGACGCCCTCGCTCCCATAGTCGCCGACCTCGCCGGGCAGTTGCGGGACAGCGGCATCGGCGGGCAGGTGGTGGCGGCCGACGGGCGCATCGTGCATGCCGCCGGCGGCTCCGAAGCCCAGGAACTCGCCTTCGCACTCTCGGCCGCGCTCGCCTACTGGCGTGCGTTCGAGGCCGGCGGGATCGACCCTGCCGAAGGCCGGCGCTGGATCGGGTTCCGGCTGGCGGCGGATGCCGACCAGTTCATGACGATCGCCAAGTTCAGGGCGCTCCGGCTGCTCTGGGCTCGCATCGAGGAGGCTGCAGGCCTGTCCGCGCTTCCCATCCATCTGCACGCGGGCACCTCCTGGCGCATGCTGACGCGCGACGACCCCTGGACGAACCTGCTGAGGACCACGGTGGCGGTCTTTTCGGCGGGACTGGGCGGAGCGGATTCGGTTTCGGTGGTCCCGTTCACGGCGGCACGCGGCCTGCCCGACGCTTTCGCGCGACGCCTCGCACGCAACACGCAGTTGATATTGCTCGAGGAGGCAAACCTCGCCCGCGTCGCCGACCCCGCCGCGGGATCGGGCGGCCTGGAAGCGCTGACCGACGGGCTCTGCCATTCGGCATGGGCACAGTTGCAGGACATCGAGAGGCAGGGAGGGCTCGCTGCCGCCCTCGCCGCCGGGACCATCCAGGACGGAGTGGCCAAGGTGCGCGCCACACGAGCGCACGACATCGCCACGCGCCGGCAGCCGCTGACCGGCGCAAGCGATTTTCCCGATCTCGGGCAGGGGGAAGTCCCGGTGCTCGTGCCGGCTCCCGACACCGCACCCTCGCCTGCCCGGGTCGGCTGGACGCCCATGGTGCCGCACAGGCTGGCTGAGCCTTGGGAAGCACTCCGCTCGGCCGCGCAGGCCGGGGGCGCCCCCATTGTGTTTCTGGCCACGCTGGGTCCAGTGTCGGAGTTCAACGCCCGCGCCACCTTCGCGCGCAACCTGTTCGAGGCGGGCGGACTGAAGGCCACGGCGAGTGACGGCTACGCGGGGCCGGACGGATCCACCGACCTCGCGGCCCTCGGCGATGCTTTCCGGTCCTCGGGTGCGAGCATCGCCTGTCTCTGCGGCAGCGACGAGCGCTATGCGGCCGAGGCGAGAACGGCGGCGACGGTGCTGAGGACCGCCGGCGCCCGGGCGGTCTGGCTGGCAGGACGTCCGGGCGATGCGGATGCGGGCCTGCGCGAGGCCGGCGTCGACGGGTTCGTATTCGCCGGCTGCGACGCAATCGAGGCACTGCGCGAGGTGCAGGCGGCGCTGGGGCTGGGTGGACAGGAGTGAGGCGATGACCCGGATCCCGGATTTCTCTGCCCTGCCGTTTTCACGTCCCGCCGCTGCTGCGCCGCAGGCATCCGGCGAACCCTGGCTTACCCCGGAGGGAATTACGGTGGCGTCCGTCTACACGGAGGCCGACCGGGCCGGCCTCTCTTTCGTGGACACCTATCCAGGTTTCGCGCCCTATCTGCGCGGCCCCTACCCGACCATGTACGTCAACCAGCCCTGGACCGTCCGGCAGTACGCGGGCTTCTCCACGGCGGAGGATTCGAACGCCTTCTACAGGCGCAACCTCGCGGCCGGACAGAAGGGCCTGTCCGTCGCCTTCGACCTCGCCACCCATCGCGGCTACGACAGCGATCATCCGCGTGTGTCCGGCGACGTCGGCATGGCGGGCGTGGCGATCGATTCCATCTACGACATGCGGACGCTGTTCTCGGGCATTCCACTCGACCAGATGAGCGTTTCGATGACGATGAACGGCGCGGTGCTGCCGATCCTGGCGCTCTTCATCGTGGCCGGAGAGGAGCAGGGCGTTCCGCCGGAGAAGCTGTCGGGGACCATCCAGAACGACATCCTCAAGGAGTTCATGGTTCGCAACACCTATATCTACCCGCCCTCCCCCTCGATGCGCATCATCTCGGACATCTTCGCGTTCACGTCGCAGACCATGCCGAAGTTCAACTCCATCTCGATCTCCGGCTATCACATGCAGGAGGCGGGGGCGACGCAGGACCTGGAGCTCGCCTACACGCTGGCCGACGGTGTCGAATACATTCGCGCCGGTACCGCAGCGGGCCTGGACATCGACCGCTTCGCGCCGCGGCTCAGCTTCTTCTGGGCCATCGGCATGAACTTCTTCATGGAGGTCGCGAAGCTGCGCGCGGCACGCCTGCTCTGGGCGACGCTGGTCAGGCAGTTCGAGCCGAAGTCCGAGAAGTCCCTGCCGCTGCGCACGCATTCGCAGACGTCGGGCTGGTCGCTGACCGCACAGGACGTGTTCAACAACGTCATCCGGACTCAGGTGGAGGCGATGGCGGCGACGCAGGGCCACACGCAGTCGCTGCACACCAACGCGCTCGACGAAGCACTGGCTCTGCCCACCGACTTCTCTGCCCGCATCGCGCGCAACACGCAGCTCTTCCTGCAGCAGGAGAGCGGCACGACGCGGATCATAGACCCGTGGGGCGGCTCCTTCTATGTCGAGCGGCTCACGGCCGAGCTTGCCGCCAAGGCGTGGGCGCACATCCGGGAGGTCGAGGAGCTCGGCGGCATGGCCAAGGCCATCGAGGCCGGCATCCCCAAGCTGCGGATCGAGGAGGCGGCCGCACGCACCCAGGCGCGCATCGACAGCGGGCACCAGACGGTCGTGGGCGTCAACCGCTACCGCCCGACCGACGAGCGGCCCATCGACGTGCTGAAGGTCGACAACTCGTCGGTCCGCGCGCAGCAGCTCGCCAAGCTCCAGCGCCTCCGGCAGGAACGCGATCCGGCAGCCGCGAGGGCGGCGCTGGAGGCACTCACGGCCGGCGCACGGGGGAACGGCAACCTGCTCGCCCTGGCCATCGACGCGGCGCGGGCGAAGGCCACTGTCGGTGAAATCTCGCTGGCGCTCGAGGAGGTCTTTGGCCGCCACAAGGCCGAGATCCGCTCGATCTCGGGTGTCTACCGCCGGGAGGTGGGTGCGATGGACCAGGTGAAGCGCGTCATCGCGCAGGTGGAGGCGTTCGAGGAAAACGACGGGCGGCGCCCGCGCATTCTCGTCGCCAAGATGGGACAGGATGGCCATGACCGGGGCCAGAAGGTGATCGCCTCCGCCTTCGCCGACCTCGGTTTCGACGTCGATATCGGCCCGCTCTTCGCCACTCCCGGCGAGGCCGCGCGGCAGGCCGTGGACAACGACGTCCACATCGTCGGCGTCTCGTCGCTCGCGGCGGGGCACCTGACGCTCGTGCCCGAGCTGCGGGCCGAACTGGAGAAGGCGGGGCGTCCGGACATTATGATCGTCGTCGGCGGCGTCATCCCGCAACAGGACTTCGAGGCGCTGAAATCCGCGGGGGCGTCGGCCATTTTCCCGCCCGGGACGGTCATTGCCGACGCGGCCTCGGGGCTGCTTGACGAGCTCAACCGGCGCCTGGGTTATGCCCAGAAGAGCGCGGCGGAGTAGAGTTCGGCGTCGCTTACCCTGCGCGGGTGCGGCGTCATGGCGCGTTGGGGAGACCGCGGCATCGCGCATCCCCCAACGAACGGACCCACATTCCGCCACGCTTGCCGGGTTGAAAGCCACGATGCGCTGGCTGCGGTCATTCATGATCCTGTTTCTCTTCGTTTTTCTTCTCCCCCTCTGCCTGCATGCGGTCTGGTGGCTCTCGCGCGACGACGGGCGGGGCTGGTCGCAGGTGAACTGGACTTCGGCAGGGCTCCTGCCCGCCCCCGCCGCGAGCCCGGAAGCGGTGATCCATGTCTATGCGGCCCGGGTGGGCCGCTGGCGCGGGATCTTCGCTCACCACACCTGGATCGTGGTCAAGGAGAAGGGCGCGAGCGCCTACACCCGCTACGACGTCGTGGGATGGGGCCGCCCGGTGCGCACCGACGGCTGGGCGGCGGATGCGCGCTGGTTCGGCCGCGTTCCCGACCTCGTGGCCTCGATCGACGGACCGGCTGCCGAAGCCCTCATCCCCAAGGTGCGGGCGGCGGTCGCCGACTACCCCTTCGCGCAGCCTGGCGGCTACCGGGCCTGGCCGGGTCCCAACTCCAACACCTTCGTCAACCATGTGCTCGCGGCCATTCCCGAGGCCAGGGTGGCGTTGCCGCCGACGGCGCTCGGGAAGGACTTCCGCGAGGGCGGAATATTCGCCGGGCTGACGCCGAGCCGCAGCGGCGTCCAGGTCGCCGTCGGCGGGCTGGCCGGAGTGAGCGTGGGGTGGATCGAGGGCGTCGAGATCAACCTGCTGGGGCTCGTTGCGGGCGTGGACATCCGCCGCCCGGCGCTGAAGCTTCCGGGATGGGGGCGCATCGGAGTGCCTTGAGGCTTCTCCGGTATGCACTGCCCGGCGCGCCCGGCGTCCTGCTTTCTGTATTCGTTTTGAACTCGGGACGAATCCCGCTAGTGCAACAGCGTCCTTCGGGATTCTGGCTCAAATAGTTTCTAATTTCAATAAATCTCTCTGTTTCCTAATTTCTCCGGATACGGGAATTCTAGATCAACGGGGCGAAATTTCTACTTCGAGTTGTTACGACCGCCCCACTGTGCGCATGTCAGATCAGAGGACAACGTGACTTCCGAAACTCTCAACGCGTTCGTCATCTCCTTGCGCAGGGCTCCGGAGCGCATGGCGAAGATCATGCCGCGGCTCTCGGGCGACGCGACCGTGCACGTCATCGACGCCGTGGACGGCAGGGCTCTCAACGCCGGCGAACTGACATCGCTGGCCGGCGACCTTTATGCGCCGCGCATCCGGCGCCGCCTGAGACCGAACGAGATCGGATGCTCGGCAAGCCACCTCAAGGCGCTCCGCGCTTTCCTCGACACCGGCGCCCGTCATGCCATCATCCTCGAGGACGATGCAGAGATCCAACCCGGCGGCCTGCAGATCCTGTCAGAGATCCTTGAGCTAAAGCCCGACTGCGATGTCCTGAAGATCGGCGGAACGGGCGCTGCCACGCACCCGGGCGTCCCGCAGTGTACCGTCCGGGGCGTTTCCGTCCTGCAGACCGTGGACCTAACCTTCGGTTCCTTTGCCTACGCCGTGTCGAGGGCCGGGGCCGAGAAGCTCCTCAGGCACGGCCTTCCGATCACATGCACGTTCGACGACTACCTTCGCCAGATCCAGTGGCATGGGTGCCGCCTGTTCGAGACTGCGCCGCATCTCACCGGTCACGATGACGGGGGCGTCAGCACGATCGGGAACGTCGGGGAGGCCGGGGACTTCGGCCTGCGCCAGAGCGCCCGGACGGCGTGGTACCGCACCGTCTCGGGAGGCAGGAAGGCCTGGATCAGGCTGCGCCGCTTCGGCCCGTTCCACGGGTCCCTGGTGCGGCTGCCGACCACTCCTACCGCTGGTCCGACGGCACCACCGGGCCCGGCGGGGGCAGAGCCTCCGACGTGATGGTGCCCGGCGCCGGGGCGTTGGCGAGTTCGGCGGCCTGCGGGTCGACCCAGGACTGCGCCTGCTGGGCGCCGGAGCCGTCGGTGGTCTTGGGAGCTTCGGCGAGCTGGGCCCCGATGGACTTCACCACCTCGGGCGCCTCGGCGAAGGTGCCGTGCCGGAAGAAGTCGGTGCTGTCGGCCTTCGAGAGATCATAGACGCGCACGTTGAGGCCGAGCAGTTCGTCGACATGATCCTTGTTGCCGAGGTCGAGCGCGCCCAGGCGGGTTCGCGATCCCGCGAGGGTCGACGAGACCGAAAGGGCCCTGTCGTCGGCGGCGGCGAAGACGGAGACACGCGCCACCTTGCCTAGCCTCGCCATCTGACCGCGGAACACGTCGATGTCGATGTCGGGAGCCGCCAGCATGATCTCGCCGATATGGCCGTTGAGGTCGGCATGGCCGGCGATGGCGTTCTGGCGCAGCGCCTCCATGGCGATCCACGTCCCCATGCTGTGGGCGAGCACGTGGACGCGGCCGACGCCTGGCGCCGAGGCCAGCTTCAGCAGCAGTTGTTCCAGCGGATCGCGGGCGGCGGTGGCGCTTTCCTTGTCTGCGCCATAGGCGAGGATCCGGCTCTGCGACGGCCAAGTGAAAAGCACGGGCACGCCGGTGAAGCCACCATCGGCGACGATCTGGGCGAGGCGGAACCGGGCATCGTCATAGGACACGTTGTAGCCGTGCACGAAGACCAGCACGTCGCGGCTCGTTCCCACACGGCCCGAAACCCGGGTCGCTACCTCCTGGACCACCAGGTCCGGATCCAGCGAACGCTGCGAGACGACCGCGAAATGCTTGCGCGGGTTGGACGAGCCGAAGCTCGGGCGCTCGATGGCGCCGGGCTCGTGGCCGGGCGGTACGCTGACTGCCGTGCTGGCGTATCGCGCCTCGCGGGCAGACGCCGTCCCGTCCTCCGAGGAGCGCGTGGAAGCGACCAGCATCTGCACCGTCCTGCCCTGCTTCGGTGCCGACGACGAGAACCAACCGGTCGAGCCTGTTGTCGAGGGGCCCGTCGTGCCACAGGCAGCAAGGCCGAAGGCGGCCGCAACAAGGAGGGATGCGGCGAAGGCGTAGCCGCGGAGACTGCGGATCGGTGCGTCGGACAAAGGGCCGCTTCCAGTTTCGCAATGAAGCGGAGCATCGCCCCGCGGCCCAGCAACCAAGCGGCCGGTTCCTAAGAAAAGATGAACCGCCGCCGCAAAGGGCCGGGGCGGGAGGTGACAGCCGAACGTGTCGAGATTGCGACCCCAGCCTCACTGGGCAGGGGCGTCGGCTCCCTCCGCCACGCCTTGCGCCGTGCCCTCGAGCACCTTGACCGGGAGCGCGGCGACGCCGCCCACGGTTCGGCCGAGCGCTCCGCCGATGCCGACGATGTTGTCGCCCAGCGTGGGATCGCGGCCCTTGATGCCGCCGTCCTGGGCCAGCCGGTTGCCGATCAGCTTCACGACGTCGGGCGAGGAGGCGAATTTTCCGTGGTTGAGGCTGTCATCGGACTTCACGTCGGACAGGTCGATGGAGGTGATGTTCGCCTCCTTCATCTTTTCCAGCGTCTCCGGATCGGTGACGACCAGCGAGCCGGCGCGTGCGTCGCTCTGCCAGACCATCTTGGAGATGTTCAGGGCCTTGTCGTCCCTGGAGACGAAGACGGTGATCGGGATGTGGAGCGGGGCAATGACGGACATCTGCCGCTTGAACACGTCGATGTCGATGTCGGGCGCGGCCAGCATGACCTGGCCGAGTTTCCCGCCGAAGCGGCCATCGCCGCGGATGACGGCCTGCCGCAGGGTCTCCATGAAGAGGAAATTGCCCATGGAATGGGCCAGAACGTCGATCCTGGATGCGCCGGACTTGCGCGCCAGCTCGCGGAGCGTGCTTTCGAGGTAGTCGCGCGAGAACACCGCGCTTTCGCGATCATAGGGATAGGCGAGCAGAGCGCCGCGCGAGGGCCAGGTGAACAGCACCGGCACGCCCTTGAAGCCGGAATCGTGAACGATCTGAGCGAGGCGGTAGACGGCTTCCTCGAAGCGGGTGTTGTAGCCGTGGATGAAGACGAGGATGTCGCGGTCCTTGGGGGGGCGTGAGGCGATCGCCTTGCGGACATCGGCCACGAACGCGTCGGGCAGCAGGTATTCGCGCTGCGCGGTCACAAAGTTCGCCGTGGGGTCGCCGGGCACGCTCCTCGGCCACTCGATCTCGCCGGGCTTGTGGTTCGGCGGGATCGACACGATGAGATGGGCGTACTGGACCACCTTGGACCGGTTGCCGTCGAACATCTCCACCGGATCGTTGGCAGGCTTCGCACGTGTCGTGGCGACGTAGATGGATTCGAGGTCCGTGCCCGGCGGCACGGCAACGGGGTTCAGGACCCCCTTGGGCGGCCCGCTGGAACAGGACACGGTCGCAACCGCGAGGACAGCGACGACGAGCAGGCGAACGCAAGACAGGCCGGGCATCGGCGCCGCTCCAGCTGGAAACTTGAGCGTGTTAACCGGCTGGCAAGAAACAATCAACGCGACAACGCAGACCGACTCGAGATCGCTGCTGCGCGTGCTCCCGCGGCCACGGCGATCGGGCGTTTGCAACGCGGCCAAGGCCGGATATCCCTCCTGCATGACCGCTGTCGCACCGGACGTGCCGCACCTCGCAAGCCGCGTCGCCGCGGGTGACAGGACAGCGCTGGCCCGGGCAATCACCCTCGTCGAGAGCCGGAGAGCGGATCACAGGCATGCCGCGTCTGCGCTGCTGCAGGCTGTTCTGCCGCGCACGGGAGGCGCGGCGCGCGTGGGGATCACAGGCGTCCCCGGCGTGGGAAAGTCGACGCTGATCGATGCCCTCGGCACCTTGCTCACGGGCCGCGGCAGGCGGGTCGCGGTGCTGGCCGTCGACCCGTCCTCGACGCGGACGGGCGGCTCGATCCTGGGCGACAAGACGCGGATGGCGAGGCTCTCCGTCAATCCGGCAGCCTTCATCCGCCCGTCCCCTTCCTCCGGGACGCTCGGGGGCGTTGCTGCCCGGACACGGGAGACCATGCTGCTGTGTGAGGCAGCGGGCTTCGACGTCGTGATCGTCGAGACGGTCGGCATCGGCCAGTCGGAGACCGCCGTCGCGGACATGACCGATTTCTTCCTTGTGCTGATGCTGCCGGGCGCAGGCGACGAGCTTCAGGGCATCAAGAAGGGCGTCCTCGAGCTCGCCGACATGGTCGCCGTCAACAAGGCCGAGGGTGAAGGCGCCGTCCGGGCCCGGGCCGCCGCAGGCGAGTACCGGGCCGCCCTTCACATCCTGCGCCCGGCCTCGCCGACCTGGTCGCCCCCCGTCGTGACCGTGTCGGGGCTCGCGGGCGAGGGCATGGAGGATCTCTGGGCCAGGGTGGAAGACCACCGCACACGCATGACGGCGACCGGCGAACTCGCCGCGCGGCGCAGCGCGCAGCAGGTGCGGTGGATGTGGTCGATGGTGGAAGAGGCGGCGACACGCCGCGTGCGAACCGCGGGCGCCGTTCGTGCGAGGCTTCCCGCGGTGGAGGCCGACGTCGCGGCCGGGCGGCTGGCGCCGACGCTCGCGGCGGCCGAGATCCTGAGGCTGGCAGGCTGGGAGGAAGCGCCGTGACGAGGCGGGCCGACCCCGACAGGGCAATACGCCTCCTGGTCACCGGATTCGGTCCCTACCCGGGTGTCCCAGCCAATCCCACAGGGGTGCTGGCGAGGAGGGTCGCAGCTTCGCGGCGGTTGCAGCTCGCCGGGATTTGCACGTCGGCGGAAGTGTTTGCGACGACCTATGCCGGCATCGGCATGGCGCTGCGCCGGGCGCTCGACCGCAGCGATCCCGACGTGTGCCTCCACCTCGGCCTCGCCCCGCGCGCCCGGCAGGTCCGCATCGAGGTCAGGGCGGAGAACCGCGCCCGCCCGCTTTCTCCCGACGCGTCGGGGGAGCGGCCTCCGCAACGGGTGATCGTGCCGTCCGGCCCCACCGTCTGGCGAACAATCCTGTCCGTGGCGCCAGTGGTGGCGTCTTTCCGCCGGACGGGCATTGCTGCGGCTGCGTCCCGCGATGCCGGCGCCTATCTCTGCAACGCCGTCTATGGCTTGTCGCTGGAGGCGGCGCGGGGCCGGAAAGGCCGGCTCGTGCTCTTCGTGCACATTCCCCGCCCCGCGCCAGCTGCCGGCCGGCGTCCGTCAGTGCGGGCGAGGGGTACGCGAACACGGCCGCGAATGGACAGGCTCACCGTGGCGTTGCTCGTTCTGGCGACCCGGCTGGCCGCGCAGGCCCGGGCCGCGCGGGTCAGGCCAGCGGACCTGCGGTCCTGACCTGCCCCACCTCGATGCCGTTCCAGTTTCGAAGGGTGCGGCGCGCTCGCGAGGCAACAATGTCGCCGGCCTCGCCCTCCGGCGCGAGATGCACCTGGATCAGACGGGCCATCGCCGATTCCGACGCCCGGGTGGTGCCGTCATCGACCTTGAGGGCGATGCCGAGACCGCAATCCGGCAAGGCTGCGCAATACACGCCTTCCGCGCCCGTCTTGACGAAGGCGCGGGTCCCCAGCGCCTCCATGACGACGGTATCGAACTTGCCGGTGCCGGCCACCATGAAGGGCTCGGCAGCAACCGCCTCCCTAATTCTCCTGGCGGCCTCGGCTCGGCCCGGTCCGAAGCCCTGACCCGTGCCGAACCGCGCGAAGCCGAGAGCAAGAGCGCGGAGGGGAATGGCCCAGGTGGGGATGGAACACCCGTCGACCCCGCGCAGCGCATCGGTCACCGTTGCACCCGTCACCTCGCGCAAGGTCTCTGCGATCCGTCGTTGCACGAAATGGTCCGGCTGAATGTACCCGGCCGGGTCGACCCCGGCGTCGCAGGACAGGCACACGAAGCCCGCATGCTTGCCCGAGCAATTGTTGTGCGCCGGTCCGGGCTTGCCGCCACTCGCGAAGAGCTCCCGGGCCGTCTCCTCGCGCCCCGGCCAATGCGCGCCGCATTCGAGGCAGGCTGGATCACGCCCGACGCGCGCGAGCATGGCGGTCGCGGTCTCGACATGCCGCGGCTCGCCGGTATGCGAGGCGCAGGTGAGAGCGATCTCGGCCGGGGTGAAGCCCAGCCGGCCTGCGGCGCCGCCTTCGACCAGCGGCAGGGCCTGGAACGCCTTCACGGCGGATCGTGGAAAAACGGGCCGATCGATATCGCCGGCGGAGGCGATCACGGCGCCGTCGGCATCGAGGACTGCGAAAGCGCCGCGATGCGCTGATTCCACCCGCTCGCCGCGCGTGACCTCGACCAGAACTGGATCGTCCATCGTCATCCCCAGGACCGAAAGGCGCGGACCATGGCAGAGGGATCGGCCGGTTGGAAGCCCGCCGCTGCAGGGCAGGCGCGGAAGCCCCGCCATTCCCGCGCTTGTCGCTCCCGCGCTGGCGGACCACTCTCGACCCGACGGAGGACCTTATGGCCGGGATCGACTACGAAGCCGAGTATGACAACCGTGCACGCGTGCCCGACTGGGAAGCGGTGACCGCGCGCTGGAGCGTCGATGCGGACCGCTTCCGCGCCTATGCCGGACGGACGCTGGACGTGCCCTATGGCCGGGGCGAACGCGAGCAGATGGACATCTTCGGCGACGGCGAAGGGCCGGTGCTGATGTTCATCCATGGCGGCTACTGGCGCAGCCGGGACCGCAAGGATTTCTCCCACCTCGCCGCCGGTCCCGCCGCGCACGGGCTGACAGTGGCGGTCCCGAGCTATGATTTGTGCCCCCAGGTCCGGATCGGGGTCATCGTCGATCAGGTGCGGCAAGCGGCGGCCATGCTCTACCGTCGCTACGGGCGGAAGCTTGCGGTTGCCGGTCATTCCGCCGGGGGGCATCTCGCCGCGGCCGTGCTGGGCACCGACTGGCCGGCGCTGGCGCCGGACCTCCCGCCGAACATGGTGACGGGCGCCTACGCGATCTCCGGGCTGTTCGACCTGACGCCAATGCTCGAGACCAGCATGAACGCCGACTTCAAGCTCGATCCCGCGCAGGCGCACGCGCTGTCGCCCGTCGGCTGGCCGGCGCCGGTCGGCCTGACGCTCGACGCCGTGGTGGGCGGGCAGGAGAGTTCCGAGTTCCTGCGTCAGAGCCGCATCATCGCCGATGCCTGGGCACTCGGCGGGGCGGTGACGCGGTACGAGGCCGTGCCCGGCGCCAACCACTTCACGGTCGTCGCACCCCTGGCCGACCCGCAGAGCCCAATGACCATGCGTGTCGTGGATCTCGCCCGCGCCGCGGCCCTGGCGGGGTGACGGGCGGGCGGCACAGCCCTATTCTCGCGGCCGCGGAGCGGGGGCGGCCCCTGCTCCCCCCTGTTGACCGGAACGGTGCGATGCAGACCTTCTTCGTCGAGATCAAGTGCAGGCTGGGCAAGACCTACGACGTGGCGAGCCGCCTGGCCGACGCGGAAATCGCCTCGGAGATTTATTCGACCGCCGGGAATTTCGACATTCTGGCCAAGTTCCACGTCGATGACAACGTCGACATCGGTCACTTCGTCGGCGAGAAGGTGCAGACGATCCCGGAGATCGTGGACACCCACACCATCATCACGTTCAAGGCGTTCTGAGCCCGACGTGAAAACGGCGGGCCGAGGCCCGCCGTCGATTCTGTTCGTTGTCATCCCCGGCCGGAGCCGCGCAGCGGCGAAGGGGAAGGCGATCCAGGGCCCGAAGGCTCTACCCTGTCCACAATCCGGCGCCGGGCAGAGAGGCCTGGATCCCCCCTCCACGGCCCTTCGGGCCGCCGGGGATGACAGGCTCTCATGCACGTCAGCGAGCGGCCCTTACCGACCAAAGCGGCCGTGACGGCCCTGACGGCGCGGGCCGTCGTTGCCCGCGGGGCGGGTCGGCTCGGACGAGCCGGACCGCCAGCGATCCGGCGCAGCGCTCGAGGCGGCGCGGTCGCGCTGCTGGCCATCCGGCTTGGCGAACGGCCTGGCGCCGTCGCGCTTGTCGCGGCGCGGCTCGCCGGGCTGGCCCTGCGGGCGACCCTGGCGCTCGCCCTGTGCGGCCACGGGACCGCCGGCTCCCCTGCCCTCGCGTCCCTGCTGCGGGCGGCCGCCGGCGCGGTGATGACCGCCCGGCCTGCCCTGCCCGTGAGCCGGACGGCCTTGCGGCTGGCGCGGTTCTGCGGCAGGCATCGGAGCGTCGGCCAGTTCGGCGGGCGTCTCGCGCACCGGCACCTTCTGGCGGATGACGCGCTCGATGTCGCGCAGGAAGTCGCGCTCCTCGCGGTCGCAGAAGGAGATGGCGACGCCCTCAGCCCCGGCGCGCGCGGTGCGGCCGATGCGGTGGACATAGCTCTCGGGCACGTTCGGCAGGTCGAAGTTGATGACGTGGCTCACCGCGTCGATGTCGATGCCGCGGGCTGCGATGTCGGTCGCGACCAGCAGGCGGATCTTGCCGGCCTTGAACTCGGCCAGCGCACGCTCGCGCTGCGGCTGCGACTTGTTGCCGTGGATCGCAGCGGAGGGCACGTTCGCCAAAGCGAGCCGGCGCACCACTTTGTCTGCACCGTGCTTCGTGCGGGTGAAGACGAGCGCGCGGTCGATCGACTCGTCGGCCAGCAGCGTGTGCAGGAGTGCCTGCTTGCGCCCGGTGTCGACGAACATGACCTCCTGGCGAACCCGCTCCGCCGTTGTGGCGACGGGCGCCACCGCGACATGCACGGGATCGGTGAGGAAGCGGGCCGCAAGCTCGGCGATCTCCTTCGGCATGGTGGCCGAGAAGAACAGCGTCTGCCGCTTCTTCGGGACGAGCCCGGCGAGGCGGCGGATGGCGTGGATAAAGCCCATGTCGAGCATCTGGTCGGCCTCGTCGAGGACGAGGATGCTGACGTCGGCGAGCGTCACCGCGCGCTGGTCGATGAGGTCGAGCAACCGGCCCGGCGTGGCGACGAGGATATCGACGCCCCGCGACAGGTCGCGGATCTGCTTGCCGATGGAGACGCCGCCGAAGACGACGGCGCTGGTCAGCGGCATGTTGCGCCCATAGACGCGGATGCTCTCCTGGATCTGGCTGGCCAGCTCCCGCGTCGGGCTGAGGATCAGCGCGCGGCAGCTGCGCGGGTTGGGACGGCCATTGCCGAGCCGCTGCAGCATCGGAAGGGAAAAGGCGGCGGTCTTGCCGGTTCCCGTCTGGGCGATGCCCTGCAGGTCACGGCCGGCGAGGACGTGGGGTATCGCCTGCGCCTGGATCGGCGTGGGCGTGACATACGACTCGGCGGCGAGCGCCTTCAGAAGCGGCTCGGCAAGGCCGAGATCCTTGAACGTGGTCAAACGGATGACTTTCGTGAAACGGCTGGACATGCGGCCCGGATGACAGGCGCAGGGTCCGCCGCCGGCCCGCGAAGAGCCGGATCGGAAGGGACGCCCCGCGTGATCAGGGATGTCTGTGGAAGGGCCCGGGCCGTTGTGGCCGGTTCGGCAGGTCGGAGGGAACCCTCCGCTCACGCATGCCTTTTCGCCGATGCGGGCGCAGTGGATATGGGCCCGCGAGCCCCAAATGTCAAATCGCCCGACAAAGTCCCTGTCACCCGGCCTTCGGACGGAACGCGACGCAGACTTCCGGACGCGTCTCGAACCGATCCCCGCCGATCAGGTCGATGCAGTAGGGAATCGCGGGGAACACTGCGTCCAGGCAAGTGCGGATTGCGCTCGGTTTTCCCGGCAGGTTGACGATGAGGCTGCAGCCCAGCGTGCCCGCCATCTGGCGGGACAGGATGGCGGTCGGCACCTCGCGCAGGCTCACCGTGCGCATCAGCTCTCCGAATCCTGGCAGGATGCGCTCGCATACCGCGGCCGTCGCCTCGGGCGTCACGTCGCGAGGCGCCGGCCCCGTTCCCCCGGTCGTCAGGATGAGGCTGCATCCGCCCGCACCGGCCAACTCGCGCAGCGCGGCTTCGATCAAGGGCTGCTCATCGGGAACGATGCGGCTCACCGGCTGCCAGGGGGTGGCGATGATGTCGGTGAGGGCGGCGATAATGCCGGGACCCCCCTTGTCCTCGTACTCGCCCCGGCTTGCCCGATCGGACACCGTCAGGACGCCCACGGGCACTGCGGCGCATACTGGCTGGGCTGTTTCTATCATGTTGGTCTCCCGGGCGAAAAAATGTCAGCGGAACAGGAACTCTTTTCAAGGTTCCGCGTTTTCCCATGTCGCATCCGAATGGCCCCCGGGAGACGATGAGTTTTAGCCGGTCGCGCTTAATACCCGAACAATCATCAATTGATTCCCCAACACCTCGCGCTCGTTGGGCAGGGTTTTCACGCGCCTCCAGCCAACGCGGCTGCGTATTCAACAGTTTCAGATCCGACGGATTCGGGCTTATTTCTGTTGTAGCAGGTCAGACAGCGCGTCAAATCATCGATTCAGGGTTGACTTCCGGGCTTGATTGGATTGCGTTCGGCAACATCATGGAACTCAAAATAACGAGACTCAGGTGAGAAGCGCTGACGCTGAGGTCATCAGGACCATCCCCCTGTTCCGCACGATGGAGGAATCGCGTTTCGAGGCGCTGATCCAGCCGGCCTTCCTGCAGCGGTTTCCGCCCCACGTGACGCTGTTCGAGCGCGGTCATCCGCCGGATTTCCTCCACGTGCTGCTCGAAGGCTCCGTGGAGATGTTCGCCCGCCACGACGATCGCGAGACCACCGTCAGCATTCTCAGGCCGATGTCGGCGTTCGTGCTCGCCGGCGTGGTCAGGCGGCAACCGAGCCTGTCGTCCGGCCGGACGATCGAATCGTCCCGAATCCTCATGATTCCCACCGACATCGTTCACCAGTCCATGGGGCAGGACATCGGCTTCTCGCAGGCCATCGCCTCGGAGATCGCCGCCGCCTACCGGACCGTCGTGCGCGAGTTGAAGAGCCAGAAGCTGCGGACGAGCGTCGAGCGGCTGGCAAACTGGATCCTGCGCGAGAACGCGATGCACGGGCATCCCGGCGAGTTCGAGATCCCGTTCGACAAGCGGACGCTGGCCTCGCGGCTGGGCATGACCCCGGAGAACCTGTCGCGCAACTTCGCCACTCTGACCCAGCATGGCGTCGAGGTGCAGGGCCGGCTCATCCGGCTCAAGGACGAGGATGCCCTCGTCCGCCTCGCGCGTCCCGATCCGCTGATCGACGGGTTCGAGGTCGAGACCGTCTGATCCAGTCACCCGTTCCTGGCCCGCCCGGTCACGGTCTCACTCCGCCGGCGCAGGTGCAGCGGCGGCTGGCGCAGGACTGGGTTCCCCCTCTGTCGCTCTCCGGCCGCGGCGCCCCAGGCTGCCCAGCCACCGGCAGATCACATAGAATGTCGGCGTGAACAGCAGGCCGAACACGGTGACACCGATCATGCCGGCGAAGACGACCGTGCCGATCGCCTGCCGCATCTCGAAGCCTGCACCCTTGGCGTAGACCAGAGGCAACACGCCGAGGATGAAGGCGAGCGACGTCATCACGATCGGACGCAGCCGAAGCCGCGCGGCCTGAACGGCCGCCGCACGCCTGTCCAGCCCGCCATCCTCCAGCTGCTTAGCAAATTCCACGATCAGGATGGCGTTCTTTGCGGCGAGGCCGATCAGCACGACGAATCCCACCTGGGTGAGGATGTTGACGTCGAGCCCTCGCATCAGCACGCCGGTGACGCCAGCCAGCAGGCACATGGGAACGATCAGGATGACGGCCAGCGGCAGCGTCAGGCTTTCGTACTGCGCCGCCAGAACCAGGAACACGAAAACGACGGCCAGGGCGAAGACGTAGATCCCCGTGTCGCCCGCGGCGATCTGCTGGTAGGCGAGGCCCGTCCATTCGAAGGCCATGCCCGGCGGCAGCACATCATGGGCGATGGCCTCCAGCGCCGCGATGGTCTGGCCGGACGAGTAGCCCTGCGCCGTGTTCGCGTCGAGTTCGGCGGCCGGGTAGAGGTTGTAGCGCGGCACGCGCGCTGGACCGGCCGTCTCCCGGATGCTCGCGAAGGAGCCGAAGGGAACGCTGTCACCCTTGTCGTTGCGAACCCGCAGGCGAAGAACGTCCGCGGGGTCGTTGCGGAAGATGCCGTCGGCCTGCGCGGTCACGCGAAACGTTTTCCCGAGAAAGTTGAAATCGTTGACGTAAGCCGAACCGATGTTGACCTCGAGCGCGCGGAAGGCCTCGGTCATGTTGACGCCGAGCATCTGCGCCTTGGTGCGGTCGATATCGAGCCAGAGCTGCGGGGTCCGCGTCTCGAAGGTGAAGAAGGGCCGCTCGATGCCGGGCGTCTGCCCGGCACGCGCCGAGATCTGCTGAAGCGCGTCGGCGAGGGCCGCCGGGCCCAGGCCGGCCCGGTCCTCCACCATCATGCGCACGCCGCCGGCATTGCCGATGCCCTGCACGGGCGGCGGGGCGATGGGGATGATGAACGCCTCCTGGATGGGCGCGAGCCGCTGGAACAGGCTGGCGACCAGCTTCTGCTGCGTGAAGCCGCGCTCGCCCAGGCTGGCGATGTCATCCGTGGCGGCGAAGATCGCGGCCGAGTTCGGGGAGTTCGTGAATGTCGCGCCGGAGAAGCCGACCACCGCCACGCCATTCCGGAATCCCGGCGTGTCGAGGACGATGTCCATCGCCTTGCTCGTCACGGCGCTGGTGCGCTCGATGGTGGAGCCCGGCGGCAACTGGATGGCGACGATGTAGAAGCCGCGCTCCTGCTGCGGGATGAAGCCGCGGGGTGCCTTCGAGAACTGGTCGATCGTGAGCCAGCCCAGGCCGGCATAGACGAGCAGCACCACGATCCCGATGCGCACGAGGCGCCCGGTCAACCAGCCATACCCCGCCGCCACGCCGTCGAAGGTCCAGTTGAATGCCTTGAAGAAGGCGCGGACCGGCCAGCCGAGCACGGCGGACACGACATTGCGCTTCTTCTTGTCGTGCGCGCGAAGGAGAAGGGCACACAGCGCCGGGGACAGGGTGAGCGAGTTCAGGGCCGAGATCACGGTGGCAGCCGCGATCGTCAGCGCGAACTGGCGGAAGAACTGCCCGGTGATCCCGGTGATGAAGGCGACCGGGATGAACACCGCGCAAAGCACGAGCGCGATGGCGACGAGTGCCGAGCCCACTTCGTCCATCGTGCGGTGCGTGGCCTCCATGGGGGTCATTCCCGCCGCGAGGTTTCGCTCGACGTTCTCCACAACGACGATGGCGTCGTCGACCACGATGCCGATGGCCAGCACGAGGCCGAACAGCGACAGGTTGTTGAGCGAGAACCCGGCCGCGTCCATCACCGCGAAGGTGCCGACGAGCGAGACGGGGATGGCGACGATGGGGATGATCGCCGCGCGCCATGTCTGCAGGAACAGAAGGATGACGAGGACGACGAGGCCCACGGCCTCGAAGATCGTGTGCACCACCGCGTCGACCGACTGCTGGATCACGCGGGTGGGGTTGTAGACGATGTCGAACTGGACGCCCGGCGGAAAGCCGGAGGCGATCTGCTTCATCGCCGCCTGAACGGCTGCCTCGGTCTTGAGAGCATTCGAGCCCGGCTTCTGGAACACGCCCATCGCCACGGCCTCGACGCGGCCGAGATAGGAGCGGGTGGCATAGTCCTGCGCGGCGAGTTCGACGCGGGCCACGTCCTTCAGCAGCGTCGTGCGCCCGTCCCTGTCGGTCTTGACGACGATGCCGGCGAACTCGTCGGGCTGGGCGAGGCGGCCCTGCGTGCGGATGGCGACCTGGAAGGCGCCCGTCGTCTCGATCGGCTGCTGGTTGATGACCCCCGACGACACCTGCACGTTTTGCCGCTGCAGGGCGGCGACGACGTCGTTACCGGTCATGTTGCGCGCGGCGAGCCGGTCGGGATCGAGCCAGACGCGCATCGAGTAGTCGCGCGCGCCGAAGACGATGATCGAGCCCACCCCGTCGACGCGCAGCAGCCGGTCGCGGATCTCGATGTTGGCGTAGTTGGACAGCCAGAGCTGGTCGCGCGTCCGGTCGGGCGACAGCAGGTTGATGACCATCATCAGGTCGGGAGAGTTCTTGCGAACCGTGACGCCGATGCGCCTCACCTCCTCCGGCAGGCGCGGGGTCGCCACCGCGACGCGGTTCTGCACGTCGATCTGCGCCTGGTCGAGGTTGGTGCCCTGGGCGAAGGTGACGGAGATGTTGGCGCGACCGTCCTCGGTCGAATTGGACGAGATGTAGATGGCGCCGTCCGCGCCGTTGATCTCCTGCTCGATGGGCGAGGCGACGGTTGCCGCCACCGTCTCGGCGCTGGCACCCGGGTATGTCGCGCTGACGGAGATCGTCGGAGGGGCGATCTCCGGGTATTGCGAGACAGGGAGCCGGACATAGGCCACGGCGCCGACGATCATGATCGCGATCGAGATCACGCTCGCGAAGATGGGCCGGTCGACGAAGAAATGGGCGAAGCGCATCGGCTGCTCGGACTGCAGGTGCGGGACCGGGCGGCGGACCGTCCGAGACGAACTCAGGACCGCGGCGCGGGCGCGGTCGAAGCGGCGGGTCCGCCCTGGGCAGCTGCGGGCGGCGCCGGCGGCTGCGGGGTGACCTTGGCTCCGGGGCGGGCCTTCATCAGGCCGTTCACGATCAGCTGGTCATCCGCCGTCAGGCCGCTCTTCACGACCCGCATGCCATCGATGGCGGGCCCGAGAACGACCGGCCTCGGCACGACCACGTTCTCTGGCCCGAGCGTCAGCACCAGCTTCTTCGACTGGTCGGAGAGCACGGCGCTCTCGGGCACCAGGACCGCGTCGTAGGGATCCGAGGTCGCGAGCCTGACCCGGCCGAACATGCCGGGCCTGAAGAGGTCGTTGCCGTTCTCGAAGGCGGCGCGCATGCGGATGGTGCCGGAGGACTGGTCGACGACGTTGTCGACGAAGTCGAGCCGGCCCTTGTGGGCGAAGCCGTCCTCGTCGAGGAGCTTGAGGTCGATCTGCAGCCCCAGCCCGTCGGCTCCTGCCTTCTGCTGGCGGCGCGAGAACCGCAGGTAGGACGCCTCGTCGACGTTGAACTCGAAATAGATGGGATCGGTCGAGACGATCGTCCCCAGCAGCGTGGTGTTGCCGCCCGCTCCCCCGGTCACGAGATTGCCGACGGCCACCCGCCTGTCGCCGATGCGGCCGCGGACCGGCGAGTGGAGTTCGGTAAAGTCCAGTTCCAGCTGGGCGCGGCGCAGCGCGGCGTCGGCGGATTCGAGCTGCGCATCGGCGTCCTTCTTGGCGGCGACGCGCTGGTCATAGACCTGCTCGGAGATGTTCTTGTCCTTCACCAGCCGCTCGGACCGCTGCAGGTCGCTGTCGGCGGACTCGACGCGGGCCCTGGTGCGGTCGAGGTCGGCCTTGGCTTGGTCCAGCGCTGCCTGGTAGGGCCGCTTGTCGATGACGAAGAGCAGGTCGCCCTTCTCCACCACCTGCCCGTCCCTGAAGTTGATCGCATCGAGATAACCGGAGACCCGGGCTCGCACGTCCACCATCTCGATGGCCGAGAAGCGCCCGATGTATTCGTCGCGGTCGACGATGTTGCGCGTCTCCGGTTTGGCGACTGTGACGGCCGGCGGAGGTGGCGCGGGAGGAGCCGGCGGCGGCGCCTTGGCCTGCTCCAGCGGGTTGCAGGCGGCCAGGGCGGCCGCGAGAAGCACGGAAGGAACGAGCTTCGGCGAGAAGCGCATCGACACCTCTGGAGGAGCGCGGGATGGCGGACGATATCCGCCGGGCGGCGGACCAACGGCACGCCGGGCGATCACAATCGCATCATTGCCACACTGCCGCCAAGTGTTCACCGCGCCAATGAACGCATACGGCGTTCACGCTGCCGAGAGTTCGCTGGAGAATCTGTTGGCGCAGCTTCCCCTTGATCTGCTAAAGCCTCGCACCGATCTGAAAGGGAGCGGGACGTCCGTTCCCGCGATCCTCCCGGCACCAATGACGGTGCAGGCCGGATCCCGGCGCATCCGCGCCCTGGACACGCCATGAGCGACCCCCTTCCCAGCGCCCCCCTCCCACTCCGGCCCATCTCCGCGGCCGCCTCCGGCTTGCCGAGGCGCGATGCGCTGGGCCTCATCGCCGTCGCCGCAGGTCGCGCCGTGCTCGACCGCTACGAGGAAGGCTGCGGCTGCTCGTGGAAGAAGGACGGCTCGCCCGTCACGCACGCGGACGTGGAAAGCGAGGCCATCGTCTCCGAGGGGCTGGCCAACATCTACCCGGACGTTCCGGTGGTGGCCGAGGAAGCAGCGGCGGCTGGCTTCGTGCCCCAATGCGGCGCCACCTTCCTGCTCGTCGATCCTCTCGACGGCACCCGCGAGTTTCTCGACCGCAATGGCGAATTCACGGTCAACATCGCCCTGATCGAGCACGGCGCGCCCGTGTGCGGAGCGGTGTACGCACCGGCCCTCGGCCTGCTCTGGCTCGGCGACGTGTCCGAGGGCATCGCGGAGAGCATGGTCGTCGCTCCCGCTGCCCCCGCTTTGCCTGGCGAGCGACAGCGCCATCGCCTGGCCTGCCGCGCGACGCCGGACGGCGGCATGGTCGCCCTGGTGAGCCGCTCTCATCTCGACCCGGCATCCGAGGCATTCCTCGGAACGCTGCCCGTGGCCGAACGCCGTGTCGCCGGCTCTTCCCTGAAGTTCTGCCGCATCGCCGCGGGCGAAGGTGACGTCTATCCCCGCTTCGCGCCGACCATGGAGTGGGACACAGCCGCAGGCCAGGCCGTTCTGGTCGCGGCCGGAGGTGCGGTCACGACGCCCGAGGGCGTGGCCTTCCGCTACGGCAAGCCGGACTTCCGCAATGGCCCCTTCGTCGCCTGGGGCCGCCGCACAGCCTTGTGAGGCGCGGCGGCGCAGCGGAACCTCCGCACATCCTCATCGGTTAGCGGGCACCCCAACCGACGCAGGAGAACGCCATGGGTTCGCGCGAGCATCCTACCCGCACGGATGACGAAGCCCGTAACAAGGTTCTTTCCCTTCTGAAGGATGTGCGCATCGCCATGATGGCCACGCATGGTGACGACGGACGCATGCATTCGCGGCCGATGGCCACCAACACGGTCGAGTTCGACGGCCATCTCTGGTTCTTTACAGACCGGAACTCGCCGAAGATCGCCGATCTCGCGCGCGATCCGGAAGTGCTGCTCACCTATGCCGACGAGAGCCGCCAGAACTACGTGTCCGTGACAGGGCGCGGCGAAGTCATCTACGATGCGGAGAAGTCCAAGGAGCTGTGGCACGAGGCGCTGCGCGTCTGGTTTCCCAAGGGCGCCGAGGATCCCGATATCGCGCTGATCCGCGTCGCAGTGGACGGCGCGGAGTATTGGGACAGCCCGTCGAGCACCATGCTGCACGCCTACGGCTACCTGAAGGCCGTCACGACCGGCGAGCGCCCTCATCCGGGCGACAATGCTACAGTGAAATTCTAGGTTAGCGTCCCACGCCCGCACCGGGCACTCTATGCGAGAGACGTCCATGCCGATGACCGGTGATCTCATCCAGGCCGCGCGAGTCCTGACGGGCCTGTCCGTCAACGACCTTGCAGACAAGTGCGGGCTGCACCCGAAGACGATCGGGCGCATGGAAGACAGGGGCGACGAGGAACTCGACGTCGGCCCGGTGACACAGGACGACACGGAGGCTCTGCGCAAGCTGCGCAGGGCACTCGAGCAGGAAGGCGTCGAATTCCTGGAGGACGGCACTCCCGGCGTCCGGCTGCGCCCCAGCGCCGTCGACGACGCTCTCGAGGAGAGCGTCCCCGTCGAGGAAGTCACGACAGCCAACGATACCTGACGCAGCAGCGCGGGTCTTCAGACCCGTATGCCGCTGAACCGTCGCGGTTGCGAAGCCCGGCAGCGGGTCTCGCTCAGTATTCCCACTCCGTTGCCACGCCCACCGAGGCTGAGCCGTTCGCGCCGATATTGCCGCGCAGCTTGATGTTGCGGTTCACGTCGTAGTCGGCCTGAAGCCCGGTATCCGCCCCCGTTGCTCCCGCGCTCACCCCGATCCGCAGCTTGCGCCCGAAGTTGCGGGCGAGGCCGAGGGCGGGGCCGCCGCTGCTGCCCGCGCTGACGTCGAGGCTGTCGACGCCCAGCGACTTGCGGATGCTGTCGAAGGCGCCGCCCCCGCCTGAAAGCTGCGCCACCGTTTCCGCCAGTTGCAGGGCCTGGAAGCCGGTGAGGCCGCCGGCCGCCCGTCCGAACAGGATGCGCGAGATGATTTCGTCCTGCGGCAGCGAAGGCGTCGAGGTGATCGTGAAGGTCGGCTTGTCGGCGGTGCCGGTGACGACGATGTACGCCGTCACGTCGGCGGCCTGCGTCTGCGCGGTAAAGTCGATGCTGGGCTTGAGGTCGCCGGTAAAGGCGATCTTGCCCTTGGTGAGGTCGATGCGCTGGCCGGCGAATGATATCAGGCCGCGCCGCAGCTCGAAGGCGCCGACTGCGACGGGATCGCGGCTGGTGCCCTGCAGGCGGAGGCTTCCGCCGAGCTCGGCCTCCAGGCCACGTCCGCGCGCAAAGATGCGGTTGCGGGCGTCGATGGTGAGGTCGAAGGCCAGCAGGAACGGCTTGCCGGACTTGGCACGCGCGGCAGCCTGCATCATGCGCAGCCGCGCTTCCGCCGCCGGCCCGGGACGAATGTGCTTCGTGCCCGGCAAAGGCTCGATGCGCGTCGGCAGGCTCTCGGCGATGTTGATCTCCATCGAGATGATGTCGATGCGTCCGCCCAGCCGCGGCGCACTGGCGAGCGGGCCGTTCACACGGAGATCGAGGTCTGCCACAGCGGTGATGAACGGGGTCGAGACGAGTTGCGCCTTCCGCCCGGTGATCGTGAGGTCGGCCGGCAGGCCCGACGTTGCCCCGGTGCCGACCTTGCCGGCGATGGAGAGGGTGCCGCCATTGGGCGTGGCGGCGCGGAAGCTCTCCACCGTCAGCGTGTCGCCACGCGCGGCGATGCGGGCCTCGATCGAGCGCAGGTCGATCCCCTGAAGAGCGTCGTAGAACGACGCGCCGGAGAGCACGGCCGTTCCCGAGAGGTCGGGCTTGGCGAATGGCCCCTTGGCGGCGATGTCCAGCGTGACGCGGCCTGTCAGCCGCCTCCCCTCGCCGGCGAGGAAGGTGTTCGCGACGCCGAGGTCGAGCGGGCCGCGCACCTTGAGGTCCATCGCGCCGCCGGCCGCGACCGGCACGCTGCCGGTCACCGTCAGGGTACCGGCCTTGGCGGCCGTCACGCTTGCATCGACCGTCGCGCGGCCGCCGTCGAGCCTGCCCGAGGCCTTGATGTCGAGCGGCGGAACGGCGGCTCCGCGGGTGGCGGCGGCCGTCAGGCGGGCAATCTGCACGCGGTAGTCGCCCGAGGGTGCCTGGGCCGTTCCCTTCACCGAGACCCGGCCGTCGAGAGTGCCTTCGAGCCCGAGGTCCGGGGCGAAGAGCGCCGACACCGACAAGGGGACTGCCTTCGCCTCGGCGACGAGGTCGAGTGTCTGCCCGGCCCGCCCCGATGCCGTCACGCGCCCGGATCCAGCGACGACGTCGAGCCCGGCAATCGTGACGCCGCCGTTCTCGACGGTGAAGCTTGCCGGCTTCGCAAGGGCGAGGCGCTGCTTGCCTTTCGCGGCGGTGAAGGTGTTGAGGTCTACGACGATGGGTGGGCCGGGGCGCAGCCGGCCGGCGGCGGCGAGATCGAGACCGAGGCCCTTCGCCTTGGCCGTAAAGTCGCTGGCGTCCTGCGTCCCCTTGCTGTCCAGCCGGATGGTCTGGAAGGTCTGCCCGCCCAGCACCGCCTCGTCGACGGCTATCGCGGCGTCGACCACGGGATGGCCGAAGGCATCGCGGACCGACGCTGTGGCATCCAGCCGCCTCAGGCTCTGGCCTTCGGCGGAGAGGCGGCTCCCCTTGGCGACGAGGTCGACATCCTGTCGTCCGTTCGCATCGGCCAGGGTGATGCGCGCGTCGATGTCTCCCGCCAGCTTCGTCAGCGCGAACGGCGTGAGGTCGTCGAGGTTGGCGGCAACGAGCGCCAACGCACCGCTGGCCCGCGGTCCGGGAGCGACGGTGACGTCGCCGGTCAGCTTCGCGGTGCCGACCGACACGTCGAGGCCGCTGACGTTCCAGGTTTCCCCGGTCCGTGCGACGGCGCCCTGCCCCGCGACGGGCTTGCCATCGGACTGGCCGGCGAGCGTGAACCGCGCCGCGAGATCGCCCAGCACGTCCTTGGCCGCCGCGGTGATGTGCAGCTGCGGGATCTTGCGGCCCATGCTCGTCGCGTCGGACAGGACGATATCGGCGTCCACATCCGGACGGTCCAGCGTGCCGCCGATCTTCGCCTGGCCATGTGCCCGGCCGGACAGGCGCTCGTCCGCCCGCTTGAGGTCGGGAATGTCGAGCGCGGCGGTGAGGGCGGCCTTCGCATTGTCAGCGGTGCCGTCGAGGCGCAGCGTCACATGCTGGCCGGCGAGGCGGACGTCCTTCAGGCTGAAGCCGGCCGGCATGCGCTCCGCCGTTCCGGTGATCGCGACGCGTCCCGCCAGGAGAGCGTCGACCTGCGGAACGTCCACCCGCGCGTCCGTGAGCGCCCCGTTGAGGCCGGCGGTGAAGCGGTAGCGGCGGGGGTCGCCCTGCAGCCGCGCCGTCAGGTCCGCCGACCCGCCAAGCGGGCGTCCAGCGATGGCGGAGAAGGCGGTGAGATCGGGCAGACGGCCCTGGGCGGTGCCGTCGAGCACCCTGCGTCCGATCCGGCCCGTCCAGGCGAGAGAGGCGGTCTTCGTTTCCACTTGCGCCTGCGTGGCGTTCAGGACGAGGTCGTCGCCGAGCTCACCGCGTGCCGTCACTTTCAGCGTGTCGCCTACGGCCTGCGCCAGCTCGGGATCGGCCAGTTCGATGCCGCTGGCCTGCAGGTCGAGGGCTAGGCGGGAGATTGTCGTGCTGCCGGGGGACGCGTCCACCGTGAAGCGCCCCTCCGCCCCGCCGAGCTTGAGTGCGGGCGACACGATATTCCCCGCCGACAGCGTGGCGGCAACGCGGGGGGCATCCGTCGTTCCGGTCGCACGCGCATCGACCAGCAGCCGCTCGATCTGCGTGGATCCCGCCCGCGTCACCGCGCCGTCGGTCGGGACTGCGCGGATGGCGAGCGCGAGGTCGATCTGCTTCTGGGCGTTCAGGTAACCCGACGCCGTAAGCCGCGCCGTGCGCGAGGCGAGGTCGACGTTGCGGATGGCGAAACCACCATCGTCGCCGAAGACTACGTCGCCGGCCAGCGTCGTAGTGCCGGCGAACACGGGGGCGGCGTAGGGCGGCAGCAGGTCCTGGATGCGGGCGGTCAGGTCGAGGCCCAGCACGCGGATATCGCCGTCGCGGTTCAGCGTGGCCTTGCCGTTCGCGCCCACCGTCGGACCGGACTGGAAGTCGAGCGTCGAGGCCCACTTGTCCAGCGGGCCTGCGCCCTGAATGCGGAGCTTGATGGGCGGCGTCCCCGGCAGGCCTGCGACGGTGGAGAGCAGGCCGCCGGCGGGCTCGTCGAGGTTGGCGGCAAGCTGCAGCTGGGTGCTGTCCGGCACATAGGCGAGGTTCACGCCGAAGGTGCCGGGTGCGTCCAGGCGCCTGGCATCGAGCTTCAGATCGAGGCCCTCCGACGGCTTGCCGAGGGTGGCGGAGCCCTTGGCCGCAATGCGGGCCGCCGGCCCCACGACGCCCTGGCCGAGCACGAGGTCGTCGAGCGAAAAATCCTTGACGATCAGCTTGACAGGAAGCTCCGGCAGCGCCGGCGCGTCGGCGGCTTGAGCCTTCTCCTCCTCGTCCGACACGGGGCGCCGCGCAATCTCGAGCCGGTCGACATCGAGCGTGTCGATCTCCAGGCGGCGGGAGAAAAGGGCGGTGCGCCGCCACGAGATGCGGGCACGGTTCAGCGTCAGCCAGACCCCGTTCTTGTCGGCGATCTTCAGGTCGTGGATCGTCGCATCGGACGACAGCGCGCCGTCGACCGAGCCGACGGTGACCTGGTTCTGCGGCGTCGAGAGGGCCCAGGAGATCAGTCCGGCCAGCGTGCTCTGCTCGCTTTGCGCATTGCCGGGCGTGCGCACGGCGAACCAGGCGAGCGCTGCCGCGAGGACACCGAAGCCGATGAGGAGGGAGGCGAGCCGGGTGCGCATCAGAAGCTCTGCCCCACGCCGATGTAGAGAGCCACGGGCCTGTTGCCGGCGACCTGCGAGAAGGGGACGGCGACGTCCACCCGGATCGGGCCGATAGGCGTGTAATACCGCAACCCGAGGCCCGCCGACACCCGGATGGGCTCTTCGAAGTCCGGCAGGCTCGACTCGAACGCCGTGCCGGCATCGACGAACGGCACGATGCCGATCGTGTCGGTGATCTTGATGCGGGCTTCCAGCGAGCCCTCGAGCAGGCTGCGTCCACCCACCGGCGCGCCGTTCACCTGCGGTCCGAGGCTCTGGTACTTGTAGCCGCGCACGGAGCCGCCGCCGCCGCCGTAGAAGCGGTAGTTGGCCGGGATCTCGTCGAGCGAGGCGCCGGCGACGGTGCCGAAGCCCGCCCGGGCGGCCAGGATGTAGCGCCCATCCTCGTCGATCGACCAGTAGGTCGAGGCGTTCGCCTTGAAGACGTTGATGCCGACCGTCGAGCCGAGGAAGGTGGGATACGGCGCCTCGGTCGCGGTGATGCGCCAGCCCTTGCTGGGATTCAGCGCATTGTCGGTGCTGTCGTAGGTGACCGACACCGGCAGGCCGACGAGGGTGTAGGTGACCTGACCGAGTTCGTCGGAAGTCTGGCCGCGGTCGAACTTGACCGTGCCCTGCACCGAGAACATGTCGCTGAAGCGGTGGCGGATCCCGATCTCGCCGCCGGCGCGGCGGGCGACGTAGGAGATCGTCTTCTCGCGCGAGATGCTGGCGTTGCTGACGAGGTCGTTGCGCGAGCCCCAGAGGGCAGGCTTCATGAACACGTAGCCGAACCGCCCGCCGAAGTCGGACATCTTGAAGTCGCGGAAGCTCTCGAGCGGCTCTTCCGTGTAGGTGCGGCCGGCATAGAAGACGCTGCCTTCGACGCGCAGCACCTCGGCGCCGCCGAAGAGATTGCGGTGGGTCCAGTAGGCCCGCACCTCGGGTCCGTCGATGGTGGAGTAGAGCGCCGAGGCGCCGATGGCGCGCAGCTTGCGCTCGGTGACGTCGACGAAGAGAGGCAGGTTGCCGCTCGCATCGAGGCTGGAGCCCTCCCGGATCCGCACGGAGGACAGGGCCTCGATGCGGCCGATCGACTTCTTCATGTCGTCGATCGTCTGGGGCGAGTACGGGTCGCCCGGCTCCGTGTAGATGAAAGACCGGATGACGGATTCCGGCACCGAGGTCTCGCCCGCGACGGAGATGTCGCCGAAGCCCGCCTTCGGGCCGGCCGCGACGGACATGCTGACGTCCATGGCGCGCGCCGGATGGTCCACGACGGGGTCGAGGCCGGTCATCTTGGCGAAGGGATGCCCCTCGTCGCGGAAATGGTCGACGATGCGGGACTCGGCTGCGATCACCTCGGCAGAACGCGCGGGATCCCCGGGCTTCAGGCCAACCACCTTGGGCGGCAATTCCTGTGGCGTGAACGGCCGGAAGCTCTTGGCGTCGAGGATGCGAACCGTCCGGAACGTATAGAGCGGGCCGGGCTGGACCTGGATCTCGACGGGGACGGGCCCCCTGCCCTTGTAGGCGTTGGCGGCGGCGGCGGCGGCGGCGGTCTGATCCGTCGCAAGCGCCAGGGTGCGGCCGGCGACCACCGCGGTCACGCGGGCATCGTAGTAGCCAAGCGCCCACAGCGCGTCGGTGAGCCGCGGCAGGTCGGCGACCGCAAGGCGGGCGAGAGCGTCCCCGTCAGGCGGCGGGTCGTTGCGCAGCCGGTAGAGGTTGGAGGCATCGCGCAGGGCCGACTTGGCGCCATCCGCGCCGCCGGTCTCGATGGTGAGCTTATAGGGCAGCGTCGTCGGCGTCGCGGCCGGCGGCTCGCCGTCGGAGAGGCCGATCCAGCCGAGCAGGTCGAACGCCATGGCCGGCACGGCCGGGTACGCCGCCGACAGCACACAGGTCAGGCTGATCACGCCGAGAAGCCGCGCTCGGACCATTCACCCTCCCGGCGGCTGGTCTCCCGCGCCGCCCCTTACTCTCCAGTCCCCCAGGCTAACGTCTCAGGTACCCGGTTTGGTGCACGCGGGTTAAGTCTTTCGCGCTAATTCTGGTTAACGATTTCCGTCGATTGCGTCATGACGGCGGCAGGCCTGCCGCCGCCGTCAGGAACAGGGTCGGGACGATCAGTCGCGGTCCTCGACCACGCGCACCGCGCCCTTCGAGGCGCTGGTGGTCAGGGCGGCGTAGGCGCGCAACGCAGTGGTGACCTTGCGCTTGCGCGGCGCCTCCGGCTTCCAGGCCGCCTTGCCCCTCGCCTCCATCGCGGCGCGGCGGCGGGCCAGTTCCTCCGTCGAGACCATCAGCTCGATGCGCCGGCCGGGGATGTCGATCTCGACCCGGTCGCCCTCCTCGGCGAGGCCGATCGTGCCGCCCTCGGCCGCCTCAGGCGAGCAGTGGCCGATGGACAGGCCGGACGTGCCACCAGAGAAGCGTCCGTCGGTGACGAGGGCGCACGCCTTCCCGAGCCCCTTCGACTTCAGGTAGCTCGTCGGGTAGAGCATCTCCTGCATCCCGGGGCCGCCGCGCGGACCCTCGTAGCGGATCAGCACGACGTCTCCGGCCTTCACCGTTCCGCCCAGGATGCCCTCGACCGCCGCGTCCTGGCTCTCGAAGATCCGGGCCGGGCCGGCGAACTGGAGGATCGACGCGTCGACGCCCGCGGTCTTCACGATGCAGCCGTCCTCGGCGAGGTTGCCGTACAGCACGGCGAGACCGCCATCCCTGGAATAGGCGTGCTCGACGTCGCGGATCACGCCCTTCGCCCGGTCGGTGTCGAGATCGTCGTAGCGCCTGTCCTGACTGAAGGCGACCTGCGTCGGAACGCCGCCGGGCGCGGCACGGTAGAAGTCGCGGACGGTCTCGGAATTGGTGCGGCCGACGTCCCAGCGGTCCAGCGCATCGCCGAGCGTCGCGCTGTGCACGGTCGGGCAGTCGGCATGGATCAGGCCGGCCCGGTCGAGTTCGCCAAGGATCGCCATGATGCCGCCGGCGCGGTGCACGTCCTCCATGTGGACGTTGGCGACGGAGGGGGCGACCTTGCAGACCACGGGCACGCGCCGCGACAGGCGGTCGATGTCGGCCATGGTGAAGGGCACCTCGCCCTCATAGGCCGCCGCCAGGAGGTGCAGCACCGTGTTGGTCGACCCGCCCATGGCGATGTCGAGCGTCATGGCGTTCTCGAAGGCCCGGAAATTGGCGATGGACCGGGGCAGCGCGGACACGTCGTCCTGCTCGTAGTAGCGCCGCGCGAGGTCGACCGCGAGGTGGCCGGCCTCGACGAAGAGGCGGCGCCTGTCGGCGTGGGTGGCGAGCGTCGAGCCATTGCCGGGCAGCGCGAGGCCCAGCGCCTCGGTGAGGCAGTTCATC
Source organism: Alsobacter sp. (assembly GCF_059501845.1). Classification (NCBI taxonomy): domain Bacteria; kingdom Pseudomonadati; phylum Pseudomonadota; class Alphaproteobacteria; order Hyphomicrobiales; family Alsobacteraceae; genus Alsobacter; species Alsobacter sp. Next base: position 39,634 of record NZ_JCACDK010000014.1, read on the forward strand.
GAATTCGCCGTGAACATGCCGGAGCAGGACCCGCAGGTCGGGCAAGCCGAGCGCTCGATGGCCTTCACTTCCTCATCGGAGACACGGTCGTCCGCAGCGGCGACCATGGCGTCGATGAGGTCTGCCTTGCGGACCGTGTCCTTCCACTTCACCTTGCCGGCTTCCATCGGGCCGCCGGAGACGAAGACGCACGGAATGTTGAGCCGCAGCGCGGCCATCAGCATGCCGGGGGTGATCTTGTCGCAGTTGGAGATGCAGACCATGGCGTCGGCGCAGTGCGCGTTGACCATGTACTCCACGCTGTCGGCGATGATCTCGCGCGATGGCAGGCTGTAGAGCATGCCGTCATGGCCCATCGCGATGCCGTCGTCGACGGCGATCGTGTTGAACTCCTTGGCGACGCCGCCCGCCTTTTCGATTTCGCGCGCGACCAGCTGGCCGAGATCCTTCAGGTGCACGTGGCCGGGCACGAACTGCGTGAAGGAGTTGACGACCGCGATGATCGGCTTGCCGAAATCCTCGTCCTTCATGCCCGTGGCACGCCACAGTCCGCGGGCGCCGGCCATGTTGCGGCCATGGGTGGTGGTGCGGGAACGATAGGCGGGCATCTCTCTCCTCACGCGCGTTGGGGCCGATGCGAAAACGGCCCGCCCGGTCTCCTAGCGGAGCCGGACGAGCCGTGCAAACGTCGGCATGACGGTGAGGGAGGGATGCGCGCGGGGCGGCGCGCGTCCACCAGGGCCGGAGAGGTCCGGTGCCGGACCCCGCGTCAGCGCAGCGTCAGTGGACGCTGACAGGCAGGAGGTCGTGTTCGAAAGCGTTTGCCACCGCGGCGCTGCGGCTGTCGGTCACCATGATCGGGGTACCGTCGGCGCCGAGCAGCGCGAACAGGTTCAGGCCCGGATCGAGCTTGGGCGCCTGCGGGAAGAGCCGGTTCAGCTCCTCGGAGCGGATGGCGCGGACATAGGCGATGTGGCCTTCGCCGATGTGGGCGAGCGCCTCGGCCGAAACGATGGGCGAAGCAGCCTCAGGGGTGGCGTCGGGGATCTTGTTGGTGTCAGTCATCGCACCCTCCTTTGAGCGGAGCGAAACAGGGGAAGCAAGGCGCGCGCCACTCATCAGCCGCGTGCCGCGATATCGATCCTGCGCACGATGCGCTCTGCCTCGGGGCGAACGAGATCGATCGATAGAAGACCGTTCGCGAGATCGGCCCCCAGGACTTCGAGTCCGTCGGCCAGCAGGAACGCCCGCTGGAACTGGCGTGCCGCGATACCCCGGTGGAGGTATTGTCGATCCCGGTCCTCGGCCTGGCGCCCGCGGATCACGAGCTGGTTTTCCTCCAGCGTGATCTCGAGCTGCTCCCTGGAGAAGCCCGCGACCGCCAGCGTGATGCGCAAGCGTTCCGGTTCTTCACCATTGCGGGCGATCCGCTCGATGTTGTAGGGCGGATAGCCCTCCGAGGCGGCTTTCGCCACCCGGCCGAGGGCCCGCTCCACCTCGTCGAAGCCGAGAAGGAACGGGGACGACAAAGACGGTACGCGTGACATGTCGAAGCCCTGTCCCGAGGCACTTCGTCGAGAGGCCCGCTTTCGCAGCGCCCCCCATGGCCGTTTCCGGCCACATCGGGAATATGGCGAGGCCTCCCGCCGCCTTCAACCCCCGGTCCAAGTGAGTCCACGGCCATGACGTCCACCCCCGCGACCCTCGACATCCTCGCCATGGGCGAGCCGCTGATGGAGTTCTCCGAGGTGGAGCGTGGTGGAGAGCGCGTCTTCCTGCCGGGATTCGGGGGCGACACCTCGAATGCGGCGGTTGCCGCAGCACGCCAGGGCGCGAAGGTCGGCTACTTCACGGCGCTCGGCGGGGACGCCTTCGGTGCCGACTTCCTGGCCCTGTGGGACCGGGAGGGCGTCGATCGCTCACGTGTCGGCCTGCGCGAGGAGGCGCGCACCGGCATCTACTTCATCTCGCACGGGCCGGACGGGCACCAGTTCAGCTACTGGCGTTCCGGATCGGTCGCAAGCCTCGTGCGGCCCCGCGACGTTCCGGAAGACCTGGTGCGCGCGAGCCGGGTGCTGCATGTCTCCGGCATCAGCCAGGCGATTTCCGACACGGCCTGCGACGCCGTTTTCCATGCCATCGCCGTGGCCAAGGCGGCCGGGCGGACGGTCAGCTACGACACCAATCTCCGCCTGCGGCTGTGGCCGCTGGAGCGGGCGCGGGCCGTCATCCACGCCGCAGTCGCCCTCTCGGACATCTGCCTCCCCGGGCTCGACGACGCCCGCCAGCTCACCGGCCTCCAGACGCCGGACGAGATCGCCGCGTACTATCTCGGCCTCGGCTGCAAGGTGGTGGCCTTGACGCTGGGCAAGGACGGCACGCTCGTCGCCGTCCCCGGCGAGAGCCACATGGTGCCGGCCTATCCCGTGCAGGCGGTGGACGCGACGGGAGCGGGCGATACGTTCGACGGCGCGTTCCTGGCGGAATGGCTGAAGTCGGGCGATCCCTTTGCGGCGGCGTCCTATGCCAATGCGGCGGCGGCGCTCTCGACGTTGGGCTACGGGGCGGTGGCGCCCATCCCGCGACGCGGTGCTGTCGAAACTTTTCTGCGCGACCGCGCGTAACGGCGGAAGAGGCGGGACCGAAGAGTTCTGCAAGCGCGGCACCCGCCCGGTCCTTGCGCAGATGTGACCGGCCCGGGCCTTGCGGTATGCCGCGCCGGTGCGTTCCCTGCCACAGGTCCGGCCGGGAAGCCGCCCCGTATCGTATTCGCCGCGGGCCACGCCGATGGGCCGGATCCGCCGAGGAGAGAACCATGACGAACCGCCACCAGTTGCTGGGGTCCTCCATTCCCGCCTCGGAGATCACGCCGAAGGACATCTTCCTGAACCGCCGGCATTTCCTCGCCGGCGCCGCCGCCGCAGCGGCCCTGCCGGGCGTGCTGGCAGCATCCGGCGCCCGCGCCGAGGACGTGATCGTCAAGCTCCCGGCGGCGCGCAACCCCGCCTTCACGGTCAAGGGTGAGCCGACCCCACGCAAGATCGTGACGAGCTACAACAATTTCTACGAATTCGGCACGGGCAAGTACGATCCCGCGGCTTCCGCCTCGGCGATGAAGGTGCGCCCGTGGACGGTCGAGATCGGCGGCGAGGTGGACAAGCCCCGCACGGTCGGCATCGAGGACATCCTCAAGATGCCGCTGGAGGAGCGGGTCTACCGTTTCCGCTGCGTCGAGGCGTGGTCCATGGTGGTGCCGTGGGTGGGTGTCGAACTCAACAAGGTGCTCGCCCTCGTGCAGCCGACGAGCAAGGCGAAGTACGTGAAGTTCACCTCGGTGGTGCAGCAGGAGAACATGCCGGGCGTGCGGGCCGGCGTTCTCGACTGGCCCTATGTGGAGGGCCTGCGCATCGACGAGGCCATGCACCCGCTGGCCCTGCTCACCGTCGGCCTCTACGGCGAGACGCTGCCGAACCAGAACGGGGCACCGGTTCGCATGGTCGTGCCGTGGAAGTACGGCTTCAAGAGCGCCAAGTCGATCGTGCGCATCGACTTCGTGGAGAAGGAGCCTGTCACCTCCTGGATGGGCGCCGGGCCGAGCGAGTACGGGTTCTACTCCAACGTGAACCCGGACGTGGACCATCCGCGCTGGAGCCAGAAGCGGGAGAAGGCGCTGCCGGCGCTGTTCGCGAACACCGAGACGCTGCCCTTCAACGGCTACGCCGACCAGGTGGCGTCGCTCTACTCCGGCATGGACCTGAGGAAGAACTTCTGATGTCCGAAGCAGTCGCCCCCCTGGCAGCGCCACGCGCATCCGCGCCGAAGGCGGCAGCGGCGAAGCGGCGCGACAAGGTCGCGCTCGCCAAGCCCTTCGTGTTCCTGGCCAGCCTGTACCCGGCTGGCTGGCTCACCTGGGGCGTGCTGATGCGGCCCGAATGGCTCGGCGCGAACCCGGCCGAGACGATCCTGCACACGACGGGCGACTGGTGCCTGCACTTCCTGCTGATCACGCTGGCGGTGACGCCCTTTCGCCGGCTTAGCGGCCTGAACTGGCCGATCCGCTTCAGGCGGATGCTCGGGCTGTTCGCGTTCTTCTACGGCGTCGTGCACCTCTCTGCCTATGTCGCCTTCGACCAGTACTTCGACGTCGGAGCGATCCTGAAAGACGTGTGGAAACGGCCCTTCATCACGGTCGGCTTCGCGGCCCTGCTGCTGATGACGCCGCTGGCGGTCACCTCCACCAAGGGCTGGATCCGCCGCATGGGCGGGCAGTCCTGGAACAGGCTGCACCAGGCGATCTACGCCGTCGCCATTCTCGGCGTGGTCCACTACTGGTGGCTTGTGAAGCGCGACATCACTTGGCCGGTGATCTATGCCGCGATGCTGGCCGTGCTGCTCGGCTGGCGTGTCTGGAACAAGTTCCGGCCGAAGCAGTCCCGCCTCAAGGCAGCCCGCTCCGCCGCCTAAAGCGACTATTCAGCAGGCTTGGCCGTGCGCGGGCGCGTGGTGCGAAACTGCCCGTGCTCGACGGCCACGACGAAAACGGCGGCCATGGCGAGCCCGATCAGCCACCAGGACTGGGTGAGGCCCAGCCCGAGCGCGGCCATGGAGAAGCCGACCGTCACGGTCATCAGGGCGCCCGGCGCAACGGCCGCGCTGAGCTTGCCCGCCGCGTGCGCGGCAAGGCCGACGAGGATGGCCACCGAGACTGCGCCGAGCACGCCGAGTTCGAACCACGCGTCGAACATCAGCCCGTTCGGCATGGACTGCGGCACCATCCCGGCGGCCTTGGCGCGCAGCGCGGTCTCCAGGCCATGGCCGGTGATCAGGCGCAGGGGATCGTCGGAGACCGTGCGGCACCAGGCGCGGATCGTCTCGACGCGCGGATCATATGCACCGAGGACGAGCTTCGCGGCGGGGCGCAGCAGGAACGGCAGCAGCGGTGCCAGCACCATCAGGGCCGGCATGGCCACGACGCAGACCAGCCGGGCCCGCTTCAGGTCCGCGCTGGCATAGGCGAAGACGATGGCGCCCAGGATCAGCGAGACCAGCGGCTCCCAGGCGCGGTCGACGATCAGCCCCGTCGTGACCAGGGCGATCAGCAGCGCCCCTGAGACGAGGCGCCCGCGTGACACCAGCCACGTCATGCCCGTGGGCGCCACCAGAGCGACGAGCAGCAACCCACGGTCGGCGAACCAGTCGTCCCCGGCCGCCTTCGGCCCAAGGCCGAGCACGAGCACGAGCGCCGCGATGGCCGCCAGCGCACAGCCGATCGGCAACAGATAAAGGTTGGACGCCCGCATGCGCTGAGGCACTGCGGCCGCCGCGGCCAGGCCGACGATCCCCATGCCGATGATATTGACGATCCTGTCCAGCGCCTCGGACGGGAACGGCGCCCAGAGCAGCGACAAGGTTGCCCAGAACACGAGGAAAGCCGCCACCGCGCCACCGAGCGTCCCGACCGATCGGCGCAGCGAAGACAGGGGCTCCTGGCCCTCGCTCTCCAGCACGGCGGCGAGCACCATCAGCGCGATGCCGATCGGTGCGACGATCACCAGCCCGCGGCGCGATGTCACTGCCAGCAGGGGCGCGGCCACGGCGAGAAGAAAGAAGCCGAGACGGCGCAACAAGCCGGCCGCGTCGAGCGCGGGGTTGGCTGTCGTGCGGGCGAAGCGGGCCATCGGCATGCGTAACCGGAGCGTCCGGGACGCCGGACTCCTTTGCACCTTAGCGAGGCGCGAGGCACGTCGCTGTAGGCATGCGGCAACACTGCACCTGCGAAATGCCCCGCTTTGCGCTCTTTTCCCGCTGGCAGGGCGGCGCTTTCGCGGCTTCGGTTCGCCGATCCGGGGCGTTACAGTGATGGGGCGTCAAGGGTTGGGAGCGTGAGATGGGCGGCGCTGCTCAGAAGCCGGAGGCGGGCCTTCTCCCCGTCGATCTCGTGCGGGCCGGCCTCCTCGCCCTCGCCGATCCCGTGCGCGGCGAGGAGACCGTGCCCTTGCGCGCGGCGGCGGGCCGGGTCCTTGCGCGCCCGGCGATCGCTGCCTCCGCGTTTCCCGCCTTCGACCATGCCGCCATGGACGGGTGGGCCCTGTCCCTGCCGGCGTCCGGGACAACGTTCCGGATCGTCGGGCGCGTGGCCGCAGGCGCGGGGGCACCGCGACGGCTCGCTCCCGGGGAGGCGCTGCGGATCTTCACGGGAGCGCCGATCCCGGAGGGCGCCGATGCCGTGCTGCGGCAGGAGGATGCCGAGGCTGCCGGGGATGTGGTGCTGCCCTCGGTCTTGCCGCAGCCCGGCCAGCATGTCAGGCGGGCGGGCGAGGATGTGGCCCGCGACTCAGCCCTTCTCACTGCCGGAACTCTTCTCGACGCGCGCCACCTCGCCCTTCTGGCAGCGGTCGGTTCGGCGGAGGTCACGGTGCGCCGGCGCGTCCGCATTGCGGTGCTGTCGACCGGGACCGAGCTCGTGGAAGCCGGCAGCGAGCGCAGCGGGAGCGGCATCTACGACGCCAACCGGCCCATGCTGCTCGCCCTGCTTCAGTCCCCGTGGGCCGACGTCGCGGACCACGGCATCGTCCCGGACGATCCGACGAGCCTCGCCGCGTGCCTCTCGGCTGCCGCGAGCGGCGTCGACTTGGTGGTGACGACCGGGGGAACCTCCGTCGGAGAGGAAGATCATCTCGTCGCCGCCGTCCGGGCGGCGGGCGGCAACGCGGTCGTGACGCGCATGGCGGTCAAGCCCGGCAAGCCCGCAGTCTTCGGCACGTTCGGCAGCACGCTTCTGTGCGGGCTCCCCGGCAACCCTTTCGCAGCGCTGGTCTCGGCCGTGCTGTTCTCGCGCCCCGTTGCCGAGAGCCTGGCCGGACGGCCCGCGCTTCCGCTGGCGCCCATTCCGGCACGGTCGGGCTTCTCGCACCACCACGCGCCGGGACGGCTCGAATTCATCCCTGCCAGCGTTCAGGGTTACCTCGACGGCGGTGCCCCCGTGCTGGCTCGCCTGGGCGGTGGTGCGGCCCGGCTGCGGCCCCTGGTGGAATCGGACGGCCTGGCCGTCATCTCCCCTTTCCATGGAGACGTGGCGTCCGGCGGCGAGATCGGTTTCCTGCCCTTCGTGGGCGGCCTGTTCTCCTGAAGGGCCCTCCTCACCCGAGCGACGCGATGTAGGCCCGCCAGCCGCCGAATTCGCTGACGTCTTCCGCGTCGCGTACGGCCACCGGCTCACACAGGAAGCCCTTGGGCCGGGTGCCGTCGGCCAGCCGCAGCGTGCCGATGCCGAGCGGCGCGGGAATGCCGGAGACGAAGCGGCCGAACGCATCCGGCGTCAGGGCCCAGACCTCCGTTGCGATGGACGCGCCCTGCCCCTCCGCGACCCGGATCAGCCCCGGACGGCGCGGCGGTCCGCCCGGCAAGGCATAGAGGGTGTAGCTCGGCTCGGTGTCGACGGCGCGCAGGAAACGCGCGCCTAGGCTGCGGAGCTCGTGATTCAGCGGCAGGCCGGAGAGATGGGCACCGACGACGACAAGCTCGATCTCGTCGGGCAACGCGGCCGGAACCGGCTTGGATGACGGCCCGGGCATGACGCCCGTCGCGCCGAGCGGCAGCCCAGCCGCGGCCACCACGGCACGTCCGAGCGAGGCGAGCCGGCCGTCGGCTCCGCGCGGTCCGATGAGCGTCGTGCCTGCGGGGAAGCCGTCCTGCCGGAACGGTCCCGGTACCGCCAGGGCGGAGAGGTCGAGCAGGTTGACGAAATTCGTATAGACGCCGAGCAGCGAGTTCGGGCCGACCGGATCGTCCCGAAGTTCCGCGACGCTCACCGGGCGCGGGATGCTGGGCACGACGAGCGCGTCGATGCCCCTCCAGACCGGTGACGTGATCCTCCGCAGGTCCGCAAGGCGGTACTGCGCGTCGAACGCGTCGGCGGCCGAGAACTTCGTGGCGCCCTCGATAATGCGGCGCGTGACCGGATGCATGTCGCCGGGCCGCTCTTCCATGAACGGACGGACGGCGGCGTATCGCTCGGCGACGTAGGCGCCCTCGTAGAGGATCCTGGCCGCCTCGAAGAAAGGCTGCATGTCGATCTCGACCAGCCGTGCGCCGAGGACGGTGTAAAGCGCGAGCGCGGCATCCCAGGCCTTCTCCGACTGCGGGTCCCCGCCAAAGACGAGCTGGTCGCGGCTGGGAATGCCGAGGACGGGGCTTTTGGGCGCAGGACCGGGCCGCGCCATGGCGATCGGCCGGGAGAAAGGATCTGCGGCTTCGGGGCCCGCCATCACCGAGAACGCGGCCCAGGCGTCGTCGACCGTCAGCGCGAAGACCGACACGACGTCGAGCGTGCGGCAGGCGGGCACGACGCCAAGCGTCGGCACGGCGCCGACACTCGGCTTCAGGCCTACGAGGTTGTTGAGCGCCGCCGGCACGCGGCCCGATCCGGCGGTGTCCGTGCCGAGCGCGAAGGAGACGATGCCGCGCGCCACCGCGACGGCCGAGCCGGACGACGAGCCACCCGGGACGATGCCGGGGTCGAAGGTGTTGCGTGGGACGGGATAGGGGCTGCGCACGCCGACGAGGCCGGTCGCGAACTGGTCGAGATTGGTCTTCCCCACCAGAAGAGCGCCAGCCGCCAGGAGGCGCTGGACGGCTGAAGCAGTCTGCTCCGGCGTATAGGCGAAGGCCGGGCAGGCAGCCGTCGTCGGCAGTCCGGCGACATCGATGTTGTCCTTGACCGCGAAGGGGATCCCCCACAGCGGGAAAACCTTTGGATCGAAGGGCGGCAGGGCCGCTGCATCGGCCATGAGCTCCGGAAGGCCGCGCAGCGCGATGAAGATGCCGGGATCGCCGGCGGCTTCGATCCGCGCGTGGATCTCCCGGGCCACGGTCGCGGGCGAAAGTCCTCCCGCATAGGCTGCATGCAGGGCGGCGATATCGAAGCTCGGGGTCATGAAGGTCTCCGCAGTCGCGGCGGAGGATGCAACGCGTGGACCAGCGCCGCCAACCCCCGGCAGCGCGTCTCTCCCGCAAGGCGCAAGCCGGGCAGACGGCGCAAGCTGAACTGTTCTGCTCAGATTTTAGGCGCCTGATTAACCGCTGCCCGGAATCCCGGCGGAGGCGCGGCCATATCCCGGGCGGCAGGCTGGCACGGGGGTTGCGAAGCGTAACCCGGAGGGGGCGTCCGGGAGGGGCGCCCGTTTGAGGAGAACGGTTGCATGTTCCGCCATGACATAACCCGCCGCGGCCTGTTGAAGGGGACGGCCGCCGGCGCCGTGGGCCTGAGCCTCGGAGGTCTGCCGACGATCGCCCGCGCCGCGGAGACGACGATCGGCATCATCTATGTCGGCCCGCGCGACGACTTCGGCTGGAACCAGGCGCACGCGGTGGCCGCGGCCGCGCTGAAGGCGGCGCCCGGCGTCAAGGTCGTCGAGGAGGAGAACGTTCCGGAGACCGTGGCTGTCCAGAAGACCATGGAGTCGATGATCCAGCTGGACGGCGCCAAGCTGATTTTCGCGACGTCGTTCGGCTACTTCGACCCCCACATGCTGGAGATGGCCAAGAAGTACCCCAACGTCGAGTTCCGCCATGCCATCGGCCTGTGGAACAAGGACAAGCACCCCATGAACGCGGGGTCCTATTACGCCTACCTGCATCAGGCGCACTACATCGACGGCATCGCCGCCGGCCTCGCCACCAAGAGCAACAAGCTCGGCTTCATCGCCGCCAAGCCGATCCCCTCGGTGCTCACCAACATCAACGCCTTCACCATGGGCGTGCGGAAGGTGAACCCGAACGCCACCGTCCAGCTCATCATCACCGGCGACTGGTCGCTCCCGGTCCGCGAGGCTGAGGCGACGAACGCGCTGGCCGACAGCGGCGCCGACGTCATCACCTGCCATGTCGACAGCCCCAAGGTCGTCATCGAGACGGCCGAGAAGCGCGGCATCAAGACCTGCGGCCACAACGCGTCGCAGGCTCCGCTGGCGCCAAAGGGCTTCATCACCGGCGCCGAGTACAAGTGGGAAACGATCTACAAGTCCTTCGCCGACCTCATCGCGAAGGGCCAGAAGCTGCCGAACTTCGAGCGCGGCGGCTTCGACAAGGACTATGTCCAGAGCACGCCCTACGGCGCCGGTGCCACCGAGGAGGGCAAGAAGGCCGCCGACGCGGCGCGCGCCGACCTCAAGGCCAACAAGCCCTACGTGATCGGCCCCGTGAAGGACAACAAGGGCAACGAGGTCGTGCCTGCCGGCAAGGCGGTCGACAATTACGACGTGTTCCTCGAGACGACCAACTATCTCGTCGAGGGCGTCGCGGGCTCCCTGACCTGACCACCGGACTGCGCCGGTCCCTGGCGACGGGGGCCGGCGCAGGCACCCTGCCCTTCTCGCGAGGCGCAGCCTTGTCCGCTTCCACCCCGAGGAGATGCCGATGACGGATACCGCCACCCAGGGCGTTCCGGCGGCCGGGTCCGCCGGCATGGGCAGCGACCTTCTCGACCGGCTTCGCAGCGGATCGGAATACGTCGCGATCCCGCTCTTCGCGGTCATCGTGTCCTGCCTGCTGTTCTCGCTGTTCCTGCTCGGGCTGGGGAAATCTCCGGCACAGTTCTTCCAGCTGCTCTGGCAGGGCGGCTTCGGCACCTCCTTCTCGTGGCAGAACACGCTGCTGCGCTCCGCCCCGCTGATCCTCACCGCCCTGTGCGTGGCGCTGCCGGCCCGCGCTGGCCTCGTGATCATCGGCGGCGAGGGCGCACTGGTGCTTGGCGGGCTTGCCGCCGCCGTGGTGCCGCTGCCCTTCGGCGGGCTCCTGCCGCCGATCGTGATCATCCCGATGATGGCTCTAGCGGCCCTGGCGGCGGGCGGTGCCTGGATCGGGATCGTCGGATGGCTGCGCCACTCGCGCGGCGTCAACGAGACGATCGCCAGCCTGCTGATGTCCTACATCGCCATCGCGATCATGAACTTCCTCGTGGAAGGCGTGCTGCGCGACCCAGCCTCGGCCAACAAGCCCTCCACGGCCAATATCGGGGAAGCCAACATGGTCGGCCCGATCCCGGGCACGGACGTGCACTGGGGGCTCGTCGTCGGCATCGTCATGGCGCTGGTGCTGGGCGTCCTGATCAGCCGCACGACCTACGGCTTCGCCCTGCGGGTCACAGGGGGCAACGTTCGCGCGGCGCGGGCGCAGGGCCTGCCGGTGGGCACCCTGCTGGTTTCCTGCTGCGTCATCGCCGGCGCCATGGCAGGGCTCGCCGGCTTCTTCGAGGTCGCCGCCATTCATGGCAAGGCCAACGCCTCACTGGTGGCCGGCTACGGCTTCACGGGAATCCTCGTCGCCTTCCTCGCGCGGCATAATCCGTTCGCCATCGTGCCCGTCGCCATCCTCTTCGGCGGCATCGCCGCAGCCGGCGGGCTGATCCAGCGCCGCATGGGCCTGCCGGACGCCAGCGTGCTCGTCTTCCAGAGCCTCATCTTCCTCGTCCTGCTCGTCAGCGAGACGATGTATGGGCGCTTTTCCTTCTTCGCGGCGCGGCGGGAGGCCGACAGGACATGAGCGGCGACTCGGCACTCCTGACGGTCCTTCTCGCCATGGTCGGCGGCGCCATTCGCGTCTCCACGCCGTTCCTCTTCGTTTCGCTCGGGGAATGCCTCACCGAGAAGTCGGGACGCATCAATCTCGGCCTGGAGGGCACGCTCGTCTTTGGGGCGATGTCGGCCTACGCCGTGTCCTACCTCACCGGGTCGCCCTGGCTGGGCGTGCTGGTGGCAGGGCTCGCCGGGGCGGCGCTGGGCGCCATCCACGGCTATGTCTGCCGCCTGCCGCGCGTCAACGATGTCGCCATCGGCATCGCGATGATGAGCTTCGGCCTGGGGCTCGCCTTCTTCTTCGGCAAGGCCTTCATCCAGCCGCAGGCGCCTCGCCTGCCGTCCATCCCGCTCGGCGACTGGACGGGGAATCCGGCGGTGGCCACGGCGCTCAGCATCAACCCGCTGTTCTTCGTCGGCATCGCGCTGGCACTCGGCATGGGCTGGGCCTTCCGCAACACGCGGCTCGGCCTCGTCGTGCGAACCACCGGAGACAGCGCTCCGGCGGCTCGGGCCATGGGCATCAATGTCGACCTCGTCCGCCTGCTCTCGACGACGGCGGGCGGCTTCCTCGCCGGTGTCGGCGGCTCCTTCCTCTCGCTCTACTACCCGGGCTCCTGGAACGAGGGCCTGTCCTCAGGGCAGGGCCTGATGGCGGTCGCACTCGTCATCTTCGCGCGCTGGGATCCGGTGCGCTGCTTCCTTGCGGCCCTGATGTTCGGCGCCGCCGGAGCGCTCGGGCCGGCGCTGCAGTCCGTCGGCATCACGCAGGGCTACTACTTCTTCAACGCGGCACCCTACATCGTCACGCTCTTCATCATGATCGCCTCGTCCTCGACGAAGCGGGCGTTCGCCAACGCCCCCGGCGAGCTGGCGCTGACGCGATAGGGCCAGGGAGGGATCATGAGCGGACTGGGCGGGCTCAACAAATCAGACAACGGCGTCGTCATCGGCCTCGTGCAGCTGCAACTGCCGACCGTCGCGACACCGTCGGACCTCGCGGCGCAGACGCAGCGCATCGTGGAGATGGTCGGCAAGGCACGGCGCAACATGCCGACGATGGACCTCGTCGTCTTCCCCGAATACGCGCTGCACGGCCTGTCCATGGACACCAACCCCGCCATCATGTGCCGCCTGGACGGGCCGGAGGTGACGGCTTTCAAGACGGCCTGCCGCGACAATCGCATCTGGGGCTGCTTCTCCATCATGGAGCTGAACCCCGGCGGCAACCCGTACAATTCCGGCCTCGTCATCGACGACACGGGCGAGCTGAAGCTCTACTACCGCAAGCTCCACCCCTGGGTGCCCGTCGAGCCCTGGGAGCCCGGCGACCTCGGCATCCCGGTCATCGAGGGGCCGAAGGGTTGCAAGCTCGCGCTCATCATCTGCCATGATGGCATGTTCCCGGAGATGGCGCGCGAATGCGCCTACAAGGGGGCCGAGATCATGCTGCGCACGGCCGGATACACCGCGCCGATCCGCGACGCCTGGCGCTTCACCAACCAGGCGAACTCCTTCTGCAATCTCATGGTCACCGCCAATGTCTGCATGTGCGGGTCGGACGGCACGTTCGACAGCATGGGCGAGGGCATGATCGTGAATTTCGACGGCACGGTCATGGCGCACGGCACGTCCGGCCGGGCCGACGAGATCATCACCGCCGAGGTGCGGCCCGACCTCGTGCGCGAGGCGCGCGCCGGATGGGGGGTGGAGAACAACATCTACCAGCTCGGCCATCGCGGCTTCACGGCGGTGCAGGGCGGGGCGGGCGACTGCCCCTACACCTTCATGACCGACCTGGCTGCGGGCCGCTACCGCCTGCCCTGGGAGGACGAGGTGAAGGTGACCGACGGCACCTCCTGCGGCTTTCCCGCTCCCACCCGACGCTACGGCGAGACCCTTCCCCAGGCGGCGGAGTGACCATGGCCACGATCCCCGGCGATCCCTACCCCTGGCCGTGGAACGGCGACCTGCGGCCGGCGAACACGGCGCTGATCGTCATCGACATGCAGACCGACTTCTGCGGCAAGGGCGGCTATGTCGACACGATGGGCTACGACCTGTCGCTCACCCGCGCGCCCATCGAGCCCATCTCGCGCGTGCTCGCGGCCATGCGCGGCAAGGGTTTCACCATCATCCACACCCGTGAGGGGCACCGGCCGGATCTTGCCGACCTGCCGGCCAATAAGCGCTGGCGCTCGCAGCGCATCGGCGCCGGCATCGGCGATCCCGGGCCATGCGGGAAAATTCTTGTCCGTGGCGAGCCGGGCTGGGAGATCATCCCCGAGCTGGCGCCGATACCCGGCGAAATCGTGATCGACAAGCCCGGCAAGGGCTCCTTCTGCGCCACCGACCTCGACATGATCCTGCGCCAGAAGAGCATCGCCAACATCGTGCTGACCGGCATCACCACCGACGTCTGCGTGCATACGACGATGCGCGAGGCCAACGACCGCGGCTACGAGTGCCTGCTGCTGGAGGATTGCTGCGGCGCCACCGACCGCGGCAACCACCTCGCCGCGATCAAGATGGTCAAGATGCAGGGCGGCGTCTTCGGCACCGTGTCGAACTCCGTCCAGCTGATCGAGAGCCTGCCGTGAGGAGGACGCCATGAGCGCCGCGCTTTCCGCCCCTGCCCCGGGGCGCGCCATCGGCCTGGAGACGATCGGCATCGGCAAGGTCTTCAGGCCGCTCGTGGCGCTCGACGACGTCTCGATCAAGGTGCCCGCCGGCACGTTCCATGCGCTGCTCGGCGAAAACGGCGCGGGCAAGTCCACCCTCGTCAAATGCATCATGGGCTTCTACCAGCCGGATTCCGGCTCGGTCCTCGTCGACGGGCAGCAGATCCAGGTGCGCAACCCGCGCGAGGCGCGGGCGCGCGGCATCGGCATGGTCTACCAGCACTTCACCCTGGTGCCCTCGCTCACCGGCGCGGAGAACCTCGTCATCTCGCGCCTCGACGTGCCGTCCGTGATCGACTGGTCTTCCGAGAAGAAGCGCCTCGACGGGTTCCTGCAGCGCATGCCGTTCCAGGTGCCGCTCGACGTGCCGGTGCACCATCTCTCGGCCGGCGAGAAGCAGAAGCTGGAGATCCTGAAGCAGCTCTATCTCGACCAGAAGTTCCTCATCCTCGACGAGCCTACCTCCGTGCTGACCCCCGGCGAAGCGGACGAGATGCTGGGTCTCGTGCGCGGGATGACAGAGCGGGGCGAGATCACCGTGCTGATGATCAGCCACAAGTTCCGCGAAGTGACAGCGTTCGCCGACGACGTGACCGTGCTCCGGCGCGGACGGCAGGCGGGCAGCGGCCGGGTCACCGACCTGAGCCATTCCGACATGGCGCGGATGATGATCGGAGACACGCCGGTGCGGGCCCGCGCCGAGCGCAAGCCCATGGGCCAGCAGCCTATCGCCCTGGAACTCGCGGGGATCTTCGCCGACGACGACGAGGGCCTGCCCTCGGTGTCCGCGGTGAGCCTCAAGGTCCATGCAGGCGAGATCGTCGGCATCGCCGGAGTGTCCGGCAACGGGCAGTCGGAGCTGATGGAGATCCTTTCGGGACAGCGCGAGCCGACGAGCGGGCGCATCTTCATCAACGACCAGCCCTTCGAGCCCGTGCGCGACGCCATGGCGAAGTTCAAGGTCTTCGGCCTTCCCGAGGAACCCCTGAAGAACGCCACGGTGCCCACCATGTCCGTGGCCGAGAACATCGCGTTCCGCTCCTTCGACAAACCGCCGATCTCGCTCGGCTGGTGGCTCCGACCCGGGCCGATGCGGACCAAGGCGCGCGAGCTCATCGCCCGCTACCGCGTCAAGACGCCCTCGACCGAGACGCCGATCGCCAATCTTTCAGGCGGCAACGTCCAGCGGGCGGTGCTCGCGCGCGAACTGTCGGGGGATGTGGACGTCCTCATCGTCGCCAATCCCTGCTTCGGGCTCGACTTCGCCTCCGTCGCGGAGATCCGCTCGCAGATCATGGAGCAGCGCAACCGCGGCGCGGCCGTGCTGCTCGTCTCGGAGGATCTCGACGAGATCCTGGAGCTGTCCGACCGCGTGGCGGTGATGTCGGGCGGCACGATCACCTATGTCGCGCCGATCGGCCAGACGGATCGCCAGACCATCGGTGCTGCCATGGCGGGGCACTGAGATGACGATCGCTGTTCCAGCCGCTCCCTATCCGTTCCAGCTCGATTCCGAGCGGGTGGCGCTGATCGTCATCGACATGCAGCGCGACTTCGTCGAGCCCGGCGGCTTCGGCGAGGCTCTGGGCAACGACGTGTCGCGGCTTGGCGCGATCGTGCCCACCGTCGGCGCGCTGATCGGGCTTTTCCGCCGCAAGGGCTGGCATGTCGTGCACACGCGGGAGTCTCACATGCCCGACCTGTCCGACTGCCCGCCCGCCAAGCGCAGCCGGGGCGACGCGCCCCAGCGCATCGGCGACTCCGGGCCGATGGGCCGCCTGCTGATCCGCGGCGAGCCCGGGAACCAGATCCTCGAAGCGCTTGCGCCTGTGGAGGGCGAGACCGTCATCGACAAGCCCGGCAAGGGCGCCTTCTACGCGACGGAGCTGGGCTCGATCCTGAAGAACCGCGGCATCACGCAGCTGGTCTTTGCCGGCGTGACCACGGAAGTCTGCGTGCAGACGACGATGCGCGAAGCCAATGACCGCGGCTATGAGTGCCTGCTCGTGGAGGACGCCACCGAGAGTTACTTCCCCGAGTTCAAGTCCGCGACCATCGCCATGGTGACCGCGCAAGGCGGCATCGTCGGCTGGGCCACGCCCTTCGCGGTGCTGGACGGGGCCGTCTCGTGACCGAACCGGCGCCGGACTCCACGGACGCGTTCATCGAGGCCGCCGCCGCCGCGCTCGGGCTGCCGCTGGAGCCGGAATACCGGCCGGGCGTGCGGCAGAACTGGGACACTGTCACTCGCATGGCGAAGCTGGTGCTCGAGGCCGGGATGGATGAGCGGGAGGAGCCCGCCCCCGTGTACCGGCCGTGAGCGGCTTCGACCCCATCCGGGCCGGCGCCGCCGCAACGGCGGCCGAGGTCCGCGCCGGGCGGGTGAGCGCCGTCGCGATCGCAAAGGCCCATCTCGCCAGGATCGACGCGCTCGACACGGCGCTCGGCGCCTATACCGCCGTCACGCGCGAGCGCGCCCTGGCCGAGGCCGCGGCAGTGGACGCCAGGGTCGCGCGCGGCGAGGACCCAGGCCCGCTGGCTGGCGTGACCTACGCCGTCAAAAACCTGTTCGATCTCGCGGGCCTGCCCACGCTGGCCGGATCGAGGATCAACCGCGCGAACCCTTCCGCTGGCGAGGACGCCACGCTGGTAGCGCGGCTGGAGGCCGCAGGCGCCGTGTGCCTCGGCGCGCTCAACATGGGCGAGTACGCCTACGACTTCACCGGCGAGAACGCCCATGACGGGCGCTCGGCCAATCCGCACGATCCCGCCCACATGTCGGGCGGCTCCTCGGGCGGTTCCGGCACCGCCATCGCGGCCGGACTGGCCACGCTCTCGCTGGGGTCGGACACCAACGGCTCCATCCGTGTGCCCTCGTCCCTGTGCGGCATCTTCGGGCTGAAGCCGACCTATGGCCGCCTGTCGCGCGGCGGCAGCTTCCCCTTCGTGTCGAGCCTCGACCATCTCGGCCCCTTCGCCCGGAGCGTCGAGGATCTGGCGCTCGCCTACGACGTGATGCAGGGGCCAGACTCGCGAGACCCTGCCTGCACGCCCGCGGAAATCGAACCCACGCTGCCCGAACTGGCCAAGGGCACGCGGGGACTGCGCGTCGCGGTGGCGGGGGGATGGTTCGCGCGCGGCGGCATGCCCGAGGCGTTCGAGGCGGTGACGCGGGTCGCCATCGCGCTGGACGCCACCCGCATGGTCGACGTCCCGGGCGCGGACAGGGCCCGCGCCTCGGCCTTCATCATCACGGCAAGCGAGGGTGCCGCGCTGCATCGAGAGCGGCTGATCCGGCGAGCGGGCGACTTCGACCCCGCCGTGCGCGACCGGCTGATCGCGGGATCGATGATCCCCGCCGCCTGGGTGACGCAGGCGCAGAAGTTCAGGCGCGTGTTCCGCGAGACGATGCTGCGCATCTTCGAGGAGACCGACATCCTGCTCGCGCCCGCCACGCCCTGCCGTGCCCCCCGGGCCGGGCAGGCCACCATGGTGCTCGACGGCGTCGAGATGCCGGTCCGGCCGAACCTCGGCATCTACACGCAGCCCATCTCCTTCGTCGGCCTGCCCGTGGTCGCCGTGCCGGTGTGGACAAGCGGCGAGCACCTGCCGATCGGCGTCCAGGTCATTGCCCCGCCATGGCGCGAGGACCTGGCGCTGCGCGTGGCGTATCAGCTGGAGCGCGAGGGGGTCTGCCGGGCGCCGGTGGCCGGATGAAGCCGCCCCACCTCTGTCATCCCCGGCGTGCCGCGGGACGGCACGGGAGTAAGCAGTCTGCCCCTACTTCGCACCGCCCCGGTCCAGCCGCTCTCGTAGCGCCCTGAGGAACGGGATGCCCTCATACTGGTCGGGCTGGACCACGTCCCAGGCGACGCCCGTCGGGCGGGCGTGGCGGGTGCGTGTTTCGAATGCCTCGCGCTCGGTAACGACCCAGTCGAGCGGGCTGTCATGGAGGAGCATCGGGATCTCGTCGTCGGCGACGACCTGCGACGAGTGGACCGTGGTCACGACCGGCGTCGCCGGCGTCACCGTCCCGACTTCGCGGAAGATGCCGAGCTCGAGGTCGGCGAAGCCGCCGCCCTTGCCGGTGCGCCCTCCGGCCCGGGTGGCCGCCACCGTGCCGACGACCACGAGGTCGATGGCCTCCATCTCCTCGAACTCGACCGGCTCGCCATGCTCGACGGCGCCCTGGGACGTGGCGGCCAGCTCGAATGTGATCCCGTTTGCGTCCAGCCGTTCCGGCACGAGCCGGACGAAGGGGAAGCTGCGTACGAGTTCCGGCACGGGTGCCAGCACGGTCTTGCCGTCATAGAGCGCGCGCAAGCGCACCGGGATCTGCGGCGGATCCGGATTGCACTTCACGACCCTCGCACGCTGCCAGACGTCGAGCCGGGACAGCAGCCGAGCCGCCTCGTCCGCGCCGGAGAAGTTGGGAATGCGGCTGTGGGCGGGGCCGACGGCCATTCCATCCCTCACCAGCCCGTTCCAGATGCGGGTGCGCAGCGCGTCCTTGTCCCCGTTGCGACCTGCCCATCGCGCACTGTCGGACATGCGTGCCCTCCCCTTTTCCCAACGGCGCCAATGAAGCAAGAAGCGAGCCTGCGGCACGCACCTTGCTGGATGTGCCGGAGGAGGACCCATGCAGATCAACGACCCCGACACGCTGGCCGAGATGGAGGCCGCCTTCCGCCGCTATGAGACGGCGCTCGTGACGAACGACGTGGAGACGCTCGACGCCCTGTTCTGGCCCTCCGAGCACACGCTGCGCTACGGCGCCGCCGAGAACCTCTACGGCTATTCGGAGATCGCCGCCTTTCGCGCGGCCCGCTCGCCTGCGGGGCTTGCGCGCACGCTGTCGCGGACGGTCATCACGACCTTCGGGCGCGACTTCGCCACGGCCAACACGCTGTTCCACCGCGAGACCATGCCCGGCAAGGTCGGACGTCAGAGCCAGAGCTGGGCCCGCATGCCCGAGGGCTGGCGGATCGTTGCCGCGCATGTGAGCGTCATCCAGGAGACGTGACGGACCGCGGGTCTTCAGACCCGCATTGGTGCGACCGAAAGCGCGTCTGAAGACGCGCGGTCCTGGTCATCCCCTGACCACGATGGACGGAGTGCCTGGATCCCGGTTCTTCGCTTCACTACGGCCGGGATGACACTGGAAGTTGCTTCTGTGGGGAAGAGCAACCTCAAGTCACATCTCACGCAAATCCCTGCCCGCATCACCTTGCGGCAGAATCGCTTTTGCCCATCCCGGCTTTCTTCAACTCGGCCCTTGCCACCACCCTCATGTGCACCTCGTCCGGGCCGTCGATGAAGCGCAGCGCGCGGCCCCACGTCCAGAGGTAGGCGAGCGGGGTGTCGTTGGTGAGGCCCATGGCGCCGAAGACCTGCATGGCGCGGTCCGTGACCCGCGTCTGCAGCTGGGCGGCGACGACCTTGATGGCCGAGACCTGGACGCGCGCGGCCTTGTTGCCCTCGCGGTCCATCAGCCAGGCGGCGTGAAGGCACAGCAGGCGGGCCTGGTCGATCTCCATGCGGCTGCGGGCGATGTCGTCCTGGATGTTGGCATAGTCGGCGAGCGGCCGGCCGAAGGCGACCCGCTCCTGCACGCGCTTCAGCATGAGCTCCAGCGCCAGCTCGCACTGGCCGATGGTGCGCATGCAGTGGTGGATGCGTCCTGGCCCCAGCCGTGCCTGGGCGATAGCAAAGCCGGCGCCCTCCTCTCCCAGCAGGTTGGAGACGGGCACGCGGACATCCTCGAACACGACCTCGCAATGCCCCTCGGGCGCGAGGTGGTTCATGATCGGCGTATTGCGGACGACGCGGAAGCCCGGCGTGTCCATCGGCACCAGGATGAAGCTCTGCCGGCGGTGCTTCGGCGCCTCAGGTGAATCGTCGGTCACGCCCAGGACGATCAGCACCTGCGCTCGCGGGTGCAGCGCGCCGGTGTTGAACCATTTCCGGCCGTTGATGACGTAGTGATCCCCCTCGCGGCGGATGGAGGTGCGCAGGTTCGTTGGATCCGACGACGCGACTTCCGGCTCGGTGATCGAGACGACCGAGCGGATGCGCCCCTCCATCAGGGGCGTCAGCCAGAGTTGCTTCTGCTCCGGCGTGCCGAAGAGGTGCAGCACCTCCATGTTGCCGGTATCTGGCGCGCTGCAGTTGAAGACCTCGGACGCCCAGGGGATCCGGCCCATGATTTCGGCGAGCGGCGCATACTCGACATTGCTCAGCCGGGTGCCCGGCTCGTCGTCGCGAAGGCCGGGCAGGAACAGATTCCACAGCCCGAGGGCGCGGGCTTTCTCCTTCAGGCCGTCGAGAAGGTCGAGCGGATAGCGGCCGGCCTCGACCTCGGCCTGGAACGCGGCATCTGCGGGCAGGACATGCTCGTCCATGAAGGCGAGGAGCGTCTGGCGCAGCTCCTGCACCTTCGGCGAATACGCGAAATCCATTCCGTCATCTCCCGTCAGCCCGCCGCATCCACCAGTTCCGCCGCCCGCCGGGCCAGCACCGCCGCAAGGCGGCCCACCTCGCCGGCGTTGTCCGACGCCGCGTTCCCCGCCCGCGCCCGGCCCGCGATGCCGGCGAAGATCGCGGCATTCCGGAAGAGGGCAAAGACAGCATGGAACGCTTCCGGCCGCTGCCCCTCCCCCACCGCGGCGAGATAGGCGTCGCGGAATGTCGCCTCGTCCGGCAGTCCGAGCGCCGCGAGGTCGAGCCCCAGCGTCCCGCCATATTCGTCCGGCCGCATGCGATAGGAGTAGGTGCAGAAATGGGCGAGGTCCGCCAGTGGCGCGCCCAGCGTCGAAAGCTCCCAGTCGAGCACCGCCACGACGCGCGGCTCGGCCGGGTGGAGCATGAGGTTGCCCATGCGGTAATCGCCATGGACGATGCGGGCCGGCCCCGTCTCCTGCGGGATGTTGGCCTCGAGCCAGGTCCAGACGCGGGCGATGTCGTCGTTGGGTGCGGCGTCGGCCAGTTCCCACTGCTTGCGCCAGCGCGCGACCTGGCGGGCGAAGTACCCCTCCGGACGGCCGAAATCCGCAAGGCCGATCGCGGCGGGGTCGATCCGGTGCAGTGCCGCGAGCGTGCGCGCCGCGTCGAGGGTGACGTCCTGCCGCTCGCGGGGCGTCAGTCCCGGCAGCGCGGCGTCGTGGAACACCCGGCCGTGCACGCGCTCCATCACGTAGAACGCCGTGCCTGCAAGCTCCTCTCCCTCATGCATGAGGAGCGGCTCCGGCACCGGGAAGCCGGCCCCGTGCAGCGCCTTCATCACCCGGTACTCACGGTCCACCGCATGGGCGGAGGGAAGCAGCGGACCCGGTGGCCGCTTGCGCAGCACGACCTCCTCCGCCCCGAAGGCGACGACGTAGGTGGGGTTGGACTGTCCCCCCGTGATCGGGTGCAGCTGCATCGTTGCCGCGGACAGGCCGAGTTCGCTCCGCAACGCCTCCTCGAGAGGACGGAGATCGAAGCCCGCGGGAAAGCCGGGAACGGAGCCGGGTGGGACGCTCATGGGTCATCTGAGCCCCGGCGCGCGCCGGGAACAAGAGGAAGCATCGCGGGCTCCTTGGCGCACCGGAGAGAGGAACCGCATGGCCAACCGACGCCGCGTCAGTTTTCAGCTGGCCGGCGTTGCAGCCGAATCGCTTTTCTTCACCCATCCGCGTCATCGCGAGGACGACTGCGACGAAGCAACAGGCCTGATGGATTGCTCCGCTTCGCTCGCTAAGACGGTGAGTGGAGCTCAGTCGTGATGGAAAACCTCTTCCATCTGGGCCCACCACTCGCCGGGCTTGCGCGTCTCCAGCGGGTTCTGCATGGGCCCGCAGATCTTCCACCAGTCCTGCGTCTTGGGATCGGCGGCGATAAGGGCGGAATCCGCCTCGAAATCGGTGCCGTGATATTCCCAGTAGGCGAACATCACGTTCTCCGGCTCCTTCAGGAAGATCGAGTAGTTGCGGATGTTGGCGCGCGAGATGGTCGCCAGCACCTCGGGCCACACGGCCGCGTGCAGGCGCTTGTATTCGGGGATGGCCTCCTTCTTCAGGCCGATGACGTGACCCATTCTCTGCATTGCTCGTCCTCCCGTTGCCGGCAGGGCCGGCACGATCTCGTTGTCCCGTCAGGCTAGCAGTGCCCGCAGCGATTTCGAACCGCCGTTCCGGAATACAGGCAAAAAAGCGGCGGGCCCGCTATCGCGCCCCAAACTGCCATCGTAGGTTGTGCCCGAGACCGTCAACATTCCCCGAGGTGCTTGATGCGCGTCAGGCTGGTCGCCGTCGTCGTCCTTGTCCTGCTGGCCCTTGGCGGGCTCTATTTGTTCCAGCAAAGGCGCGAACAGGCCATCAAGACGGCCCTGGCGAACCAGGCGCGCCCGCCGATTCCCGTCGAGGCCGTCGCCGCCGAGAAGACGGACGTGCCGCGCCGGCTGGACGGCATCGGCAGCCTCTACGCCATCGACCAGGTGACGATCGCCCCGCAGGTCCCCGGCCAGG
Source organism: Alsobacter sp. (assembly GCF_059501845.1). Lineage (NCBI taxonomy): Bacteria > Pseudomonadati > Pseudomonadota > Alphaproteobacteria > Hyphomicrobiales > Alsobacteraceae > Alsobacter > Alsobacter sp. The sequence continues at coordinate 62,392 of NZ_JCACDK010000014.1, forward strand.
TCGCCCAGATCTATTTCGAGAGCGGCGACACCGTCGAGAAGGGAGCCCGCCTCGTCCAGCTCAACGACGCCATCGAAAGGGCCGACCTCGCCAGCTTCAACGCGCAGGCGAAGCTCGCCGCCTCCACCCTGTCGCGGACGGCCTCGCTGGCGGCCCGTGACTTCGCGGCGCAGCAGACGGTCGACCAGAACCAGTCCGCGCTCGACCAGGCCAATGCCGGCATCGCCCGCGCCCAGGCGGTCATCGACCAGAAGATCATCAGCGCGCCCTTCGGCGGCGTGCTCGGCATCCGCCAGATCGATCCCGGCCAGTATGTCAGCGCGGGAACCACCATCGTCTCGCTCACCGACCTCGACCGGTTGCAGGTCGATTTCACACTGCCGGAGCAGCAGCGCTGGCAGATCCTCGTGGGCCAGGACCTGGAAATCCGGAGCGACGCCTACCCCGACAGGGTCTTCAAGGCGACGCTCAACGCCATCGAGCCTCAGATCAACCAGGATACCCGAACCGTGGACGTGCAGGGCCGCCTCGACAACAAGGACAGGCAGCTGACGCCCGGCATGTTCGTACGGGTCTCCGTCATCCTCCCTCCCGTGAAGGACACGGTGGTCGTGCCCCAGACCGCCATCGACGCCAGCCTCTACGGCGACAGCGTCTACCTGCTGAAGCCCGGCAAGGAGGGCCGGTACACGGTCGAGCAGGCAGCGGTCAAAACCGGCGTGCGCTTCGGCGACAAGGTCGAGGTTCGCTCGGGGCTGAAGGAGGGCGACCTGGTCGTCTCCTCCGGGCAGGTGCGGATCGATCCGGGAGCCGAGGTGACGATCCTCAAGGACCGCCTGCTGAAGACGCCCGCCACGCCTCCCCTGAACTGAGGCCGCCGCGATGCGCTTCACCGACATCTTCGTCAAGCGGCCGATCCTCGCCCTCGTCATCAACGCGCTGGTGCTCCTGATCGGGCTGCGTGCGCTCTACGGGCTGCCGGTGCGCCAGTACCCTGCCCTGTCCACCACGGTCATCACGGTGTCGACGAGCTATCCCGGCGCCACCGCCGAGCTGATGCAAGGCTTCATCACGCAGCCGCTGCAGCAGGCGGTCGCGACGGCGGAGGGCGTCGACTACATCACTTCGAGCTCGACGCTCGGACAGAGCACCATCACCGCCAACATCCGTCTGAACTACGACCCCAACGCCGCGATGACCGACGTCATGGCGAAGGTGCAGCAGGTCCGCTACCTGATGCCGGAAGGCGCCAACGACCCGGTGATCACGAAGTCGACGGGCTCGGAGACGGCGGTCCTCTACATCGGCTTCTCCAGCCCGGACCTCTCGCTTTCCGCCATCTCGGACTACCTCACCCGCGTCGTCCAGCCGCTGCTGGTCACCGTCGAAGGCGTATCGGCAGCCGACGTCGTGGGTGCGCAGAGCTTCGCCATGCGCGTCTGGCTGGATCCCGCCCGCATGGCGGGACTCGACGTCACGGCGGCCGAGGTCGCAGCGGCGCTCAAGGCGAACAATTACCAGACCGCGCCCGGACAGCAGAAAGGCTACTTCACCGCGACGAACCTCAGCGCCAACACCGACCTCTCGGACGTCGAGGGTTTCGAGAACCTCGTCGTTCGCGCCAAGGACGGCGCCCTGGTGCGGCTCAGGGATGTCGCCGACGTGCAGCTTGGGCCGCAGAGCTCGGACCAGATCGTCGCCATCAACGGCCTCAACGCCGTCTTCGTCGCCATCCAGGTGACGCCGACAGCCAACCCGCTCACGACCGTCCAGGGCGTGAAGGACCGCCTGCCCGCGCTGTCGCGCACGCTACCCCCGGGCGTGAAGATGGACGTGGTCTACGACGCCACGCTGTTCATCTCGGCCTCGATCGAGGACGTGGTGAAAACCCTGGCCGAGGCGGCCCTCGTCGTGGTCGTGGTGATCTTCCTCTTCCTGGGCTCGCTCAGGGCGGTGCTGATCCCGCTCGTCACCATTCCGCTGTCGCTGATCGGCGTCGGCGTCTTCATGGTGATGTTCGGCTTCAGCATCAACCTGCTCACCCTGCTAGCGATGGTGCTCGCCATCGGGTTGGTGGTCGACGACGCCATCGTCGTGGTCGAGAACGTCGTTCGCCACATCGAGGAGGGCAAGACGCCGTTGCAGGCGGCCCTCATCGGCGCCCGCGAGATTGCCGGGCCGGTGATCGTGATGACCATCACGCTCGCCGCCGTCTACGCGCCGATCGGCTTCATGGGCGGGCTCACCGGCTCGCTTTTCCGCGAGTTTGCGCTGACGCTTGCCGGGTCGGTCGTCATCTCGGGCTTCGTCGCGCTGACCCTCTCGCCGATGATGTGCGCGGGCATTCTCTCCCGGTCCATGCTGGAGGGCCGCTTCGCGCAGGCGGTGAACCGGACCCTGACGCGCGTCGAGACCGGGTATGAGCGCTGGCTGGGCGGCTCGCTGAATGAGCGGCCGGTGACGCTCGTCTTCGCCATGGGCGTGCTACTGGCGCTGGGCTTCATGTACGTCAACACGACCTCCGAGCTCGCTCCCCAGGAAGACCAGGGGATCGTCTTCGGCGTGGTGAAAGGCCCTCCCTACGCCAACATCGACTATATGGACGCCTACCGGAAGGCCATCGACGAGGCCCTGGTGCTGGACGAGACACACACGCGGTTCATCATCATCGGCCAGCCGACCGTCAACCAGGGCTTCGTCGGCGACGTGCTCAAGCCGTGGGACGAGCGCAAGCGGACGGCGGACGTGATCCAGCCCGAGCTCCAGGGCAGGCTGGGCGGGATCCCGGGCCTGCAGATCTTCATGTTCTCTCCTCCGGCGCTGCCGGGCTCCACCGGCGGCCTCCCGGTGCAAATGGCGGTCTATTCGACGTCGGGATATCCGGTCGTCTACCAGGTCATGGAGAAGGTGAAGAAGGCCGCGCGCGACAGCGGCATGTTCGTCGTCGTCGACAGCGACCTCGCCTTCGACACCGCCGTCCTCTCCATCGACATCGACCGGTCGAAAGCCAACGAGCTCGGCGTCACCATGCAGAGCGTCGGCGACACGCTGGCCCTGCTGCTCGGGGGGAACTACGTCAACCGCTTCAACCTGGAGGGGCGCTCCTACCAGGTGATCCCGCAGACCCCACGCGGCGCGAGGCTGAACCCAGAGGACATCCTGCAGTTCTACGTGCGGACGGCGAGCGGCAAGCAGATCCCGCTCTCCACGATCGCCAAGGTGCACCGCACCACCGACCCCAACGCGCTGAGCCAGTACAACCAGCTGAACTCCGCCACCTTCCAGGCCGTACCCGCGCCGGGCGTCAGCATGGGCGATGCCGTGGCGTTCCTGAACGGCGTCGCGGACAAGGAGCTTCCGGCGGGATTCAGCAGCACCTACCTCGGCGATTCCCGGCAGTATGTGCAGGAGGGCAACCGCCTTGCTTACACGTTCGGCTTCGCCCTGATCGTCATCTTTCTCGTTCTCGCCGCCCAGTTCGAGAGCCTGCGCGATCCGTTCGTCATCCTGATCAGCGTGCCCATGGCCATTTCGGGCGCGATGGTGCCCCTGTTCCTCGGCGTGGCGACGCTGAACATCTACTCGCAGGTCGGGCTGGTGACGCTCATCGGCCTCATCTCGAAGCACGGGATCCTGATGGTCTCCTTCGCCAACGAGCTTCAGGCCGCCGAGGGGCTGGATCGGGTGGCTGCGATCCGCAAGGCCGCGCGGATCAGGCTGAGGCCCATCCTGATGACGACGGCCGCCATGGTCGTGGGCCTCATTCCGATGGTCCTTGCGACAGGAGCCGGGGCGGGCAGCCGCTTCGCGATCGGCATCGTCATCGTCTTCGGCCTGCTGGTCGGCACGCTTTTCACGCTGTTCGTCTTGCCGGCCGTGTACACGCTTCTCGCCGCCGACCACCGGACCGCCGCATCGGCCGAGCGTGACAAGGAGATCGCAGCCGTATCCTGAGCGGCGGCTGCGCCTTTCCGCCGCGGTCGGGATCGATCGCAGCTCGCGCGTTCCACGGAACCTCGCGCCCCATCCGCCGTTGCCGTTCCACCTCGGGCGTAGCGGGTGGTTCATGCAGAACGCGGTCGACGATGGCGCGGACTGGCGCACTGAGCTGGAGCGCGGCGCGGACGAAGCGCCATGCCGCGTCGATGTCCTCAGAGCCAGGCAGCCCGGGCGCGGGCGCGACGCCACGACACCCGTCGATATTCCCGCCGAGGGCTGGAAGGATGTCGCCTGGCGCATGGTGCTAGCCTTCTCCTCCAACCGCATCATCGCCATGTCCGGCGGCGTGGCATTCTTCGCGCTGCTGGCGATTTTTCCCGCCATCGCGACCGTCGTGTCGCTCTACGGCCTGTTCGCAAACGCCCAGATCGTGCTCGAGCACCTCGACCTGCTGTCCGGCATTCTGCCGGCGGGTATTCTCCAGATGGTGCGCGATCAGGTCCTTCTGGTCGCGGGCAAGAGCAACAACTCGCTCGGCCTCGCCTTCCTCACCGGTTTCGGCATCGCGCTGTGGAGCGCGAACTCGGGCGTGAGCGCGCTCTTCGACGCGCTGAACGTCATCTACGGGGAGAAGGAAAAGCGCAGCTTCGTGAAGTTCTACGCGACGACGCTGGTCGTCACGTTCGGGGCCGTCGTGTTCGTTGTGCTGGCCCTGGCGGCCGTCGTCTTACTTCCCATCGTGTTGAGCTTCATGGGCCTCAACACGCCGGCGGAGAAGATCTTGATGGTGGCACGCTGGCCGGTGCTTCTCGTCTTCGTCGCTGCGGCCCTGTCCACCATTTACCGGCTCGGCCCGAGCCGCCGGGAGGCCAAGTGGCACTGGGTGACACTGGGCAGCGCCGCCGCGGCCCTGCTCTGGGTGGGAGCCTCGATGCTCTTCTCCTGGTATGTCACCGCCTTCGACAGCTACAACCGCATTTACGGCTCGCTCGGCGCGGCGGTTGGCTTCATGACGTGGACCTGGATCTCGGCCATGATCGTGCTGCTCGGCGCGCTGCTGAACGCCGAACTGGAGCACCAGACGGCGCACGACACCACCGACGGCCCGCCCAAGCCGCTGGGCCATCGCGGCGCGACCATGGCCGACCATGTCGGGGCGGCCGCCGACGAACTGTAGGATCCTGAGCCTTTCCGCCGGGCCGGCTTGCGGGGTAGCCGCCTGGACCGCGGCCAGATTCGCGCTCATTCCGGTCGTGAGGGGCACGCCGGCGGGAAGATGATCGCCGCTTGCCTTTGCTTCGGCTTTCCCGTCACCTGAGCCGACGCCGACCGAGGCCCCCGTGAGCGACGCCGCCGTCCGTTCTCCTCATCCTGCGCCGCCCTGGACGCCGCCTCTCGCGGAGCCGGTTCCGCGCGACCTCTGCACGGATTGCGGGATCTCCCGCACGCCGGAGGCAAGGCGTTGCGGCAAGGCGTGCCAGTTTATCCGGCCGGACTACCCGGCCATGGAGAGCAGGGTGCACGGCCGCACCCGCGATCCCGGGCGGCCGGACGAGATGCATTTCGGCCCGTTCCGCCGGATGGTCAGGGCCTCGCTCGCCCCCGCCCTGCCGGACGCGCAGTGGACCGGCATCGCGACCCGCATCGGCGAGCGGCTGCTCGAAACAGGCGCGGTCGACGCGGTGCTGACCATGGCTCCCGACCCGGAGGACCGCTGGCGTCCCGTGCCGGTCCTCGTCACCCGGCCTCAGGACATGGCGGGGTGCCGGGGCATGCGGATGGGCTATGCGCCCCTGCTTGCGCTGCTGGAACCCGCCAAGGCCGCAGGCTACCGCCGCCTCGCGGTCATCGGCATCCCCTGCCAGGTCTATGCGCTGCGCGCGCTGGAGGAGGAGCTGGGCTTCGACCGGCTCTACGTCGTCGGCACGCCCTGCTCCGACAACACCACGACGGAGCGCTTCCACGAATTCCTGGCGCTGCTCGCCGAGGACCCCGACAGCATCACCTATCTCGAGTTCCGCGCCGACTTCCACGTCGAGCTGCGCTTTGCCGATGGCCGGCACAAGGACATTTCGTTCCTGCAACTGCCCATCTCGAAGCTGCCGCCGGACTTCTTTCCCCTCACCTGCCGCACCTGCGTCGACTACACCAACGTTCTCGCCGACATCACCGTCGGCTACATGGGCGGCGAGGGCCAGCAATGGCTTCTGGTGCGCAACGAACGCGGCGAGGAGCTCCTGAACCTGCTCGGGGACGAGGTGCGCCTCAGCGAGCCGGGCTCTGGCGGCAAGCGTCAGGGCCCGGTGAAGGGGTTCCTCGCCAATGTCGAGCGGGCCGCCGGCGGCCTGCCCCTGCGCCGCATGCCGGAGTTCCTGCGGCCGATCGTCGGCTGGCTCATGCCGCGGATCGGTCCGCGCGGACTGGAATTCGCCCGCGCCCGGGTCGAGATGAAGGCGGTCGAGACCATCGTGCACCTGCGCCGCGAGCGGAAGCGGCGCATGAAGAGCATGATCCCGGCCCATGTCTGGGCGCTGGCTAAGCCCTACGGCCTTGCGCCGTCGGCAGAAGAGCACGCCTCGCCCGGCAGTGGACAGGACACGGCGCCGCTTTGACCTGCGCAGCCCCGGCGGGCTAGACACCCGGCCCGGCTGTCGGCCGGAATCGGGGGCACGGAGGCGTTATGAAGGTCTCGATCGAGCAGCGCATCGCCGGCGAGCTGAACTGCGCCGAGCGGCAGGTCAAGGCGGCCGTGGATCTTCTCGACGGGGGCGCCACCGTCCCCTTCGTCGCCCGCTACCGCAAGGAGGCGACGGGCGGGCTGGATGATGCCCAGCTGCGCCTCCTGGAGGAGCGGCTGCGCTACCTCCGCGAGCTGGAGGACCGGCGCAAGGCGATCCTCGACTCCGTGCGGGAGCAGGGAAAGCTGACCCCGGCGCTGGAGGCGCAGATCACCGAGGCCGACAACAAGGCCCGGCTGGAAGACATCTACCTTCCCTTCAAGCCCAAGCGCCGCACGAAGGCGCAGATCGCGCGGGAAGCCGGGCTTGAGCCGCTCGCGGAAAGGCTGCTGTCCGACCCGCGCCTCGACCCCTCCGCCGAAGCCGCCGGCTTCGTGAACGCGGAAAAGGGCGTGGCCACCGCGGCCGAAGCTCTAGACGGCGCCAAGGCCATCCTCGTCGAGCGCTTGTCCGAGGATGCCACGCTGATCGGCCGCCTGCGCGAGGATGTCTGGAAGGCGGGAAAGATCGTCTCCGCCGTTCGCGACGGCAAGCAGGCCGAGGGCGCCAAGTTCTCGGACTATTTCGACTTCTCCGAGCCGCTGGCGAAGCTGCCGTCGCACCGCATCCTCGCGCTCTTCCGGGGTGAGAAGGAGGAGGTTCTCGACGTCCGCATCGACACCGGGGAGCCAGGGGCTTCCGCCGGGACGCGGGTGCCGGGGCCCTACGAGCTCGCGATCGCCCACCGCTTCCAGATCGCCGACCGGGGCAGGCCCGCCGATTCCTGGCTTCTGGAGGTGGTGCGCTGGGCATGGCGCACGCGCATCCAGACCCATATCGGCCTCGATCTGCGCATGCGGCTCTGGCAGCACGCCGAAGACGAAGCGGTCCGCATTTTCGCCGGCAACCTCCGCGACCTGCTGCTGGCTGCCCCCGCCGGGACACGGCCCACCATGGGGCTCGACCCCGGCTTCCGGACGGGCGTGAAGGTCGCCGTCGTGGATGCGACGGGGAAGGTGGTCGACACCGGGGTGATCTATCCGCACGAACCGCAGCGGCGTTGGGACGAGGCGGTCGCCGCGCTGGCGGCGATGGCGGCCCGCCACAAGGTCGAGCTGATCGCCATCGGCAACGGCACGGCGTCGCGCGAGACGGACAAACTCGCGGCGGAGCTGATGACCCGGCACCCTGCTCTGAAGCTGACGCGCATTGTCGTGTCCGAGGCGGGAGCCTCGGTCTACTCCGCCTCGGCCTATGCCTCGCAGGAACTGCCCGGCCTCGACGTGTCCCTGCGCGGGGCGGTGTCCATCGCGCGGCGGCTTCAGGATCCGTTGGCCGAGCTCGTGAAGATCGACCCGCGCTCGATCGGCGTCGGCCAGTACCAGCACGATATCAGCGAGACCAAGCTGTCGCGCTCGCTCGACGCCGTGGTGGAGGACTGCGTGAACGGGGTGGGAGTCGACCTCAATACCGCGTCGGCGCCGCTGCTGGCCCGCGTCTCGGGCGTCGGCGAGACGCTGGCGCAGAACATCGTCGTCCACCGCGACGAGAATGGCCCGTTTCGCACGCGCGCAGCTCTGAAGAAGGTGCCGCGGCTCGGTCCGAAGGCTTTCGAGCAATGCGCGGGCTTTCTTCGAATCCCCGACGGAGACGACCCGCTCGACCGCTCCGGCGTCCACCCGGAAGCCTACCCCGTCGTGCGCCGCATCGTAGCCGCCGCCCGGACGGATCTGCGCCGCCTGATGGGCAACACGGACGTGCTGCGCGGCCTTTCGCCGAAGGACTTCGTCGACCAGAGCTTCGGCCTGCCGACGGTCACCGACATACTGAAGGAGCTGGAGAAGCCCGGCCGCGACCCCCGGCCGGCCTTCAAGACGGCGACCTTCATGGACGGCGTGGAGAAGATCTCGGATCTCCGTCCCGGCATGGTGCTGGAAGGGGTCGTCACCAACGTCGCGGCCTTTGGGGCCTTCGTCGATGTCGGCGTTCACCAGGACGGGCTGGTGCACATCTCGGCCATGTCGCGGACCTTCGTGAAGGATCCACGCGACGTTGCGAAGCCCGGCGACATCGTGAAGGTGAAGGTGCTGGAGGTGGACGTGCCGCGAAAGCGCATCGCCCTCACCATGCGCCTGGACGACGAGGCTGGCCAGGCGCGGCCCGTTGGACGCCCTCCGGAAGCCCGGCCCCAGTCCGCGAAGCCTGCACAGCCCGCCCGGCCGCAGCCGAGGGATGCAAAGCCTGCGGGAAACAATCCGTTCGCGGACGCTTTCCGAAAGGCCGGGATGACCGACAAGCGGAACCGCTAAGTGCCATCCCGGGCGCGACACAGCGCGTAGCAGTGCAGCGCAGACCCGGGATCCAGGATCACAACGGTCGGAGAGCCTGGATCCAGGCTCTCCGCTTCGCTAGGGCCGGGACGACAGCGAAACCGAATTGCGTCCGCCTAGGCCATCCCGAGCGCCTGCATGTAGAGCTCGAGGATCGCCTCTTCCTCTTGGCGCTCCGCGTGGTCCTTCTTGCGGATCTTCAGGATTGTGCGCACGGCCTTCACGTCGAAGCCGCGGCCCTTGAGTTCAGCCATCACGTCCTTGATGTCGCCGGCGATCGCCGCCTTCTCTTCCTCGAGACGCTCGATGCGCTCGATGAACTGTTTCAGCTCCTCGGCGGCGACGCCGCTGGACGCTGCGTCGGCGGTGGAAGGCAGGGCTTGGGCGCTCATGGGCTGATCCTCGTCTGGAGACCGCACGACCGGCCGGCCGCCGGACGAATCCGGGCAGCGGTGTGACCCGTTCGCGGGCCGGGGTCAAGCCACGCGAGCCAGCTCCGGCGCGAGCTGTGGAAGACCTGTGATCACCGTCAGGCGCCGCCCTGCGACGGCGCCTTGTCGTCGAAGGCAAGGCGGTGCCGGCTCGTCGTCCGGGTAGGATGCCGCTGGGCTACGTGCTGGGCCGGGTCGGCCAGCAAAGGCCGCAGGATGCGGGCCAGCCTCTCGCCCCAGGCCTGCGCATCGCCGTCGGCCGCGATCAGGTCCTGGCGCACCTCGATGAGTGCGTTGGAGAGGCCGAGCACCGTGGCGTGCCGGTACACCGTGTCACCCGCGAGCGCGCCGTCATAAGGCTCGTTGTCGCCGACCACGAGATCTCCCTCCGCCTCCAGAGCGCGGATTAGCGGCCGGGGCAGGCGGGGATCACTGTCCCACAGCACGGCGACGTGCCAGGGCCTGGGCACACCCTTCCAGAACGGCGTGAAGGAGTGGATGGAGACGAGAACCGGCGGAACGCCGCTCGCGAGCCCTGCGGCGACCGCTTCCCCCACCGCTCGGTCATATGGCCGGTAGAAGCGGGCCAGGCGGCGTTCCACCTCCGCGTAGTCGGCCCGGGCATTGCCGGGCACGACCGCGCCGTCGGAGAGCTTCATCACCAGCGTGGGATCGTCCTGGCCCCGGTTGGGGTCGACGACGAGGCGGGAGAAGGTGCTGAGGACGGCGGGCGCGCCGAGCGCGCGGGCGAGGGTCCGCGTCACCCCGGCGGCTCCGATGTCATAGGCGATGTGCCGCTCCAGCTGCGCGGCGGGCAGGCCCAGGGAGGCCAGATCGTCCGGAATGGCGTTGGAGGCGTGGTCGCAGATGACGATGACCCCGCATGCGGGGTCGCCCTCCACCCGTTCGACCGGCGCCTCGGGCCAGGCGATCGACGCGGGGGAAGGATTTTGCGGCATGGGAGGAATGCAGTCCGGGGAGCCGGGAGAGGATGACGGCGCGCGCGCCATGTCCTAGAGCATGCCACGCGAAGGGTGACTTGCCACAGCTTCGCGCGCAGGTCGACTGCGCTCCTCCGTTCCGGTCCAGCCCGCCGCATGAGCGTCGACGCCACCTCCCCCGCCAAAGGCGTGCGCCGCGCCGATACGTTGGCTCTCGTCGCGCTTCTTGCGGGCGCCTTCGCGATGGGCATATCGCCCATTCTCGTGAAGATCGCGTCGCATGACGGCGTCGGCCCGTTCGCCTCGGCCTTCTGGCGCTGCATCCTCGGCCTGCCCGTGCTCTTCGTCTGGGCGCGGCTGGAGGATCGCGGCCGGGCCGGCGGGCCCCGGCCCACCTTCACCAAGGCGGCCCTCATCTCGGGCCTGCTCTTCGGCGGCGACCTGCTCTTCTGGCACATCTCCATCGTGAACACGACGGTGGCCAACGCCACCTTCTTCGCGACGACAGCGCCGATCTGGGTCGTGCTCGTCTCCTGGCTTCAGTATCGCAAGAAGATCCGTGCTGCCGTCATCGCTGGGCTCGGCCTGTGCGTGCTGGGCGGCTTCGCGCTGGTCGGCAATTCGATGCAGGTCGACCCGTCCCGCATTCGGGGCGACCTCTACGGGCTGGTCACGGCTGTCTTCTTCGGTTTGTTCTTCTTTGCGGTCGGGAATGCGCGCAAGTTCGCGGGAGCCGGCCGGGTGACGCTCGGCATGTCGGTCGTCGCAGCCGTCATCGTGCTGACCGCGGCGCTGATCGCGGGCGACCGTTTCCTTCCCGCGACGTCGTCCGGCCTCGCCGCCCTGGTCGGCATCGGCGTCATCTCACATGCGGGCGGCCAGGGCCTGCTCGCGGTCGCGCTGGGACGGCTCCCGACCATCTTCTCGTCGCTTGTGATCTTCCTCGAATCGATCGCGGCCGCGGTCATCGCCTGGCTGGTTCTGGGTGAGGCACTGACGCTGGTGCAGGCCTTGGGCGGCGCTCTGATCCTCGCCGGTGTGTGGGTGGCGAGGCCGCGGCAGCAGGACGACTGAAGGCGCGCTCAGGGAAAACACCTGTGCCGCGTCCGCCACGCGCGCCCGGGATCCGGTTCGCGTCGCCGCCTCCGGTTGACAGTGCCGCCGCGTTCTCGCCATATCGCGCCGTTTTGCGGCGGCGGAAGCGTGTCCGGGCCGCTCATTGCTTGCGGAACCATGCGAAAGCCCCTGCCCCCGCTGCTAGCTCTCGCCGGTGCCGCCCTGCTCTCCCTTCCGGGGGTGGCCCGGGCGGATTTGCGCCTGTGCAACCTCACGTCGAGCCGGGTCAGCGTTGCGCTCGGCTACCGTGACGCTCAGGGCTGGATGTCCGAGGGCTGGTGGAATTTGCGCCCCAGCGAGTGCGAGACCATGCTGAAGGGCGCCCTGGCGGCGCGCTTCTATTACGTCTACGCCGTCGACGGCCAGGGTGGCGGCGAGTGGGGCGGAAAAACCTTCATGTGCACGAGGGACAAGGAGTTCACGATCCGCGGGATCGAGGATTGCTTCGCCCGCGGATTCGACCGCTCCGGCTTCTTCGAGGTCGACACCGGAGAGCAGAAGAGCTGGACAGTCCAATTGACCGACAATGCCCGCCCGGCCCCGCGCACCCCGTGATGGCCAGCCGTTTTCCCCGTTTGTCCGAGAGGTCACCATGAGACGCCACCGCCGTGTGAAGATCCTGGCGACCCTCGGGCCGGCTTCGTCCGACCGCGAAACGATCGCGAAGCTGTTTCAGGCCGGCGCGGATGTCTTCCGCATCAATATGTCTCATTCGACCCACGATTCGATGCGCGAGCGGATCGCCACGATCCGCGACGTCGAGCGGGAGTTCGGTCGCCCCATCGGCATTCTGTGCGACCTGCAGGGGCCGAAGCTCCGCGTCGGCGAATTCAAGGACGGGCCGGTGCTGCTCGAGAAGGGCGCGACCTTCGTCCTTGATTCGAACAAGGCACCGGGCGACGGGACCCGCGTGCAGCTCCCCCATCCCGAAATTCTGCAGAACCTGGAGCCCGGTCACGACATTCTGATCGACGACGGCAAGGTGCGCCTGACCGTGCTCGAAGCGAGCCCCAAGCGGGCCGTCACGAAGGTCGTGGTCGCCGGCAAGATCTCGAACCGCAAGGGCGTGAGCCTGCCCCACACCACGATCCCGGTCTCGGCGATGACGCCGAAGGATCGTTCGGACCTCGAGGCCGCGCTGGAAGCTGGAATCGACTGGGTCGCGCTGTCCTTCGTTCAGCGCCCCGAGGATGTGGCCGAGGTGCGCAAGACCGCCCGCGGGCGCGCCCTCGTCATGTCCAAGATCGAGAAGCCGCAGGCGATCGCCCGGCTCGACGAGATTCTGGAGATTTCCGATGCGCTGATGGTGGCGCGTGGCGACCTCGGCGTGGAGATGCCGCTGGAGAAGGTGCCCGGCCTGCAGAAGCGCATCACGCGCGCGGCCCGCCGCCTCGGCAAACCGGTCGTGGTCGCCACGCAGATGCTGGAATCGATGATCACCTCGCCGGTGCCGACGCGTGCCGAGGTGTCGGACGTTGCGACGGCGGTGTTCGAGGGCGCGGACGCCGTCATGCTGTCGGCCGAGTCGGCGTCAGGGCAGTACCCCCTGGAAGCGGTGACGACGATGAACCGCATCGCCGAGGAGGTGGAGGGCGACCCGCTCTTCCGCACGATCATCAATGCCCAGCGCGCGACGCCGGAGGCTACTGGAGCGGACGCCATCGCCGTCGCCGCCCGCGACGTCGCCGAGACGCTGGACCTGAAGGCCATCGTGGCGTGGACGGCATCGGGCGCCACCGGCCTGCGCATCGCCCGTGAGCGGCCGCAGCCGCCGATCCTCGCGCTCACCCCCAATGTCCTGACCGCCCGCCGCCTCGCCCTCGCCTGGGGCGTGCACGCCGTCGTGACGGACGATGCCCGCGACGTGGACGACATGGCCGACCGCGCCTGCCGCACCACTGCGCTCGAAGGTTTCGCGCGCCCCGGCCAGCGGGTCATCATCGTCGCCGGCGTTCCCTTCGGCACGCCGGGCGCCACCAACATGGTCCGTATCGCCTTCGTGGGACCGGAGGGGCAGCAGCCCTAAGGGGCATGGCCGCGTCAGTGACGTCTTTGCGAGGAGCGCGGCGACGAGCCGGCTCTCGCTTCACCCGGCCTTGCTGACCGCCGAGATTGCGTCTTTGTCTCCGGCGGCTCGCGCTGCGGCGATGACGGCCTCGATCTCGTCGAGCACCACGTCCCGCGCCGCGTGATGGGGCATGTGCCCTCCCCCCGGCAGCAGCACGAGCCTGGCGCCCGGGACCTGCCGTGCAAAGGCGCGCGCGTGCAGGTCCGGGGAGACGGTCGTGTCCGACAGGCCGTGGATCACCGACACGGGAGCGGTGATCTCGCCATACCGGTGCTGCTGGTCGCGTACACCGTGGATCAACTCGACCACGTCCTGGGCATTGGCGAGGAATTCGGCCGGCCGGAGCACGAGCCGGGCGCCGGAGCGTTCGGCGTAGTCGTCCGGCGCGGGATCGGGCGCGAACACCGAGCGGACGGCGCCGTCCAGCATCACTGACCCCACCGGCACGGCGACGGCCCGGTTGAAGAGCCAGCCAGCCCAGGATGACGCGGCCGGCGTGTAGTACCACGTCACGCCGCCAGGCCATTCATGGGTCACTGCCCCGAGCAGGACGAGGCCGCGCACGAGCGCGGGATCGTCGAGCGCCATGCGGGTGGCAACGGCACCGGCAAGTGAATGCGCGACGACGACGGCCCGCTCAACCCCCAGCTGTCGCAGCCCCTCCCGGATCAGCTGCGACTGGCGGGCCGCCGAGGCGGACTCCCGTCCCCCGGGCCGGTCGCTCCAGCCATGCCCCGGCCGGTCGAAGGAGAGCACGCGCCACGTTTCGGCGAGGGTCGAGCCGAGCGTGTTCGCCAGTTCCCGCGCATTCGCCGACGCGCCATGCAGCAGGACGATCGCGGGCGCGCCCGGCTCCGGCCCGTTTGGCGGCGCCAAATCGATGACGTGGAGCCGCCCACCCGCGACTGAAACGAACCGGCCCTGTGGCGGAAACTGCCGCGCTGCCTTGCGGGCCATGATGGCCGTGAGCCCGTATCCCGCCGCGAGAAGGATGGCGAGGATGGCGGCGATCAGGATGAGGGTCGACATGGCCGAAGGGGACCGCGGGGCTTCAGATGTCCCGGCCCTCGTATTCGGGGGCCATTTTCTCGACGGCCTCCTTGACCTCGGACAGCCAGGGATTGATGCCGAGGGCCTTCTTGTAAGCTTCGTAGGCGTGCTTGTCGTCGCCGGTGGCGGAGAAGATCGCGCCCATTCCCGCCAGGGCGGAGAAGTGGCGAGGCTCCAGCGAAAGCACCTCGCGCAGATCAGCCATCGACCGCGTGTAGTCGCCCATCATGAAGAACACCGTGGCCCGCTTGTTCCAGGCCTCGGCCCAGCCGGGCTGCAGCGCGATCACCCGGTCGAGGAGTTCGATGGCGAGCGGCTGGTCGTCGGACTGGAGGGCCTCGAGAGCCCGGGTGAGCAGAAGGTCGGCGGTGTCGCTGCCCGAACGCATCCAGCGCCGCTCGATGATACCGGCCACGCCCTTTGCCTCGTCCTCGTCCTTCGCGGCCGACAGGCGGGCGAAGAGATCGTCCAGGGTCGGCGGGCCCTTGCGGGGCGCCTCGGCCTGTTCGTCCTGCTGGGACTGGGCCGGCGGCGCAGGCGGGTCGTCCGGCGCGGAGAAGGCCGGCACCGTGCCGGCGTGCGCAGCGAGGAGCCCGAGGGCGGCGAGGACCGGTGTTGAGAGCCTCATCCAATGGATAGTAGGGCGGCGCCACCGGCTTGCCAAACCCGGTACGCTACACGACGCGGTGACCACGTGACGCAGCCGGTGACCCCGCCAACGAAAAGGGCGCCTTGCGGCGCCCTCCAAAGGCTTCGCCCTTGCGAGCGAATGTCAGCCCTGCCGCGCCTTGTAGCGCTTCTGGGTCTTGTTGATGATATAGACGCGGCCCTTGCGCCGGACGATCTGGTTGTCCCGGTGGCGGTCGCGCAGCGACTTGAGCGAGTTGCGGATCTTCATCGGACGGTCCCGTCTGTTCAAACGTCGCCGGAAGTCCGGCTGCGCAAAAAAGGTTCGTGGCGGCACGTCAAAAACGGCCGCCGCCCGGCCAGCCTTCTAGGTGTGTCCCGGCGAAAAGGCAAGCCGAAAGAGCGAGCGGAAGACGTTCATCACGGCTCGCGCATCCCGCGGCGGAAGGCGTCTCCGAGCGGCTGGGTCAGATACTCGGCCACGGTGCGTTCACCGGTGGCGACAATGACCTCGGCCGGCATGCCGGGCACGAGGCGGTCGCGGATCTCGGCCGGGAAGGACGAGGCGCGGGCCGACACCGTCACTGTATAATAGGACTGCCGCGAGACGGGGTCCTGGATCACGTCCGCGGAGACGCTTCGCACCTCGCCGAGAGCGAGCGGCGTCGTGCGCGCCTTGAAAGCGGGCAGGCGCACCTCTGCGGCGAGGCCGGGATGGACGTGCGTGACGTCGATGGGCTGCAGGTGCGCCTCGACCACGAGCGTGTCGTCCTCCGGCACGATTTCCATCAGCACGTCGCCCGGCCGGACGACGGCTCCGATGGTGTGGACCTTCAGCCCGACGATACGCCCGGCGCGCGGGGCGCGGATTTCCCCGCGCCTGACGATGTCCGTCGCGACGGCGATGCGGTCACGGAGCTCGGCGATCGTGCCCCTCACAGTGGCGAGCCGGGCCGACGCCTCTTCCGCCGTCTTGCGGGAAATGCCTTCGATCTGCAGCCGGGATTCGGCGATTACCCGCTCCTGGCGCTCGCGGTCGGCCAGCAGCGAGCCGATGCGCCCGTCCTGGTCGAGCTTGGCGCGCTCCAGCTGCCTGATGCGGCTGCCGACGATGAGCCCGCGCTCTGCCAGCGGCGACAGCCGGGTCATCTCGTCCTCGTAGCTGCGGCTCTGCCCCTGCCCGGCAACGATCTGCGCGGCGAACCCCGCCATGCTGCGCTGGGCCTGCTCGATGCGCTCCTCCAGCACCGCACGCTCGTTGGCGCGGGCGGCGCGGCGCTCGCGGAACTGGCGTTCCTGGTCCTCGCGGGCCCGGGCCGCGTCGGGGGACACGCTTTCAAGCGACGGCGGGAAGACGATCCGTTCGGCTCCCGCGAGTTCGGCGGTGAGCCGGGCCTCCTCGGCGAGGGCTGCTGCCAGCTGGCTGCCGGCCACGGCCGCATTGGCGCGGGCGGAGGTGGCGTCGAGACGGACCAGAACGTCGCCGAGCTTCACGCTGGAATCGCCGGAGACCAGGATCTCGGAGACAATGCCGCCTTCGAGATGCTGGACCTGCTTGCGCTCGCTTTCGACGACGACCTGACCGGTCGCCACGATCGCACTGTCGAGTCGGGCAAACGCCGCCCAGCCGCCGAAAACCCCGAAGGTGACGATGATGACCGCGATACCGGCCGTCATCGGCCGCCGCCAGTCGCCGCGATTGGCCATGCCGTGCTTGCTCATGCTGCACCCATCCGGCCCTGTACCTGCGCGGACATCTGGCCGGGGACCTGTACCCGCGGAAGCGACTGCCCCGTGGTGGCCTGCGCCTGGGCCAGCGTGCGGGCGGCGGTCTGCACGTTCGGGCCGAGGATCAGGGGCAGCAGAAGGTCGCGCGGACCGATGCGGGCGACCATGCCGTCCTGCATCACCATGATCTTGTCGGCCACGGCGAGGAGGCCGGGCCGGTGCGTCACGAGAACCGCCGTCCGGCCCTTCTCCTTCAGCCGGCGCAGCGACTCGACGAGGGCCGCATCGCCTTCCCCGTCCAGATTGGCATTCGGTTCGTCGAGCACCACGACGGCCGGTTCTCCGTAGAGGGCCCGGGCGAGGCCGATGCGCTGGCGCTGCCCGCCTGACAGGCTCGACCCGTCCTCGCCGACCTGAGTCTGATATCCGTCCGGAAGATGCTGGATCATGCCGTGGGCGGATGCCGCCTCGGCGGCCGCGAGGATGCCGGTGTCGTCTACCGGCCCGAAGCGGGCGATGTTTTCCGCGACAGTGCCGGCGAACAGCTCGACGTCCTGGGGCAGGTAGCCGATGCCGGCGCCAACGTCGTCGGGGTCGTAGTGGCGCAGATCGTTGCCGTCGTAGCGGACGCAGCCCGTCACCGCCGGCCAGGCGCCGACCAGCGCACGCAAGAGCGAAGACTTGCCCGAGCCCGTGGGACCGACGACGGCCAGCACCTCGCCGGGCGAAAGCGAGAGCGTCACGCGCTTCAGGACCGGACGACGGGATCCGGGGGCGAGGACCGTGACGTCCTCCATCTCGACCGCGCCCGCGGGCTTCGGCAGCTTGAGCAGCGGCTTGTCCTCGGCCGCGTCGAGCGCGGAGGAGAGGCGGCTCCAGGCGCTGCGGGCCGAGGTGAGGGACCGCCACTGCGCAAGCGCCTGTTCCACGGGCGCAAGGGCGCGGCCCATGATCAGCGAGGCGGCGAACATGGCGCCGCCGCTGAGTTCCTGGCGGATGACGAGCCAGGCTCCGACGGCGAGGATGCCGACCTGCAGCGCGCTGCGCAGGAACTTCGACAGGGCCAGGATCAGCCCGCCCCGGCCGTTGACCGAGACCGATCGGGCCACGATCTCCGCGTGATCGCGCTCCCAGGCCCCGCGGATGGCGCCTGCCATGCCGAGGCCCCGGATGGCGTCGGCGTTGCGAAGGGCGGCCGCCATGCGCTCGTAGGCGGCGATCGTGCCGGTCGACTCCTGCAGCAGGGCGCGGCGGGTGAGGCGCTCGTTCCAAAAGGCAAGGGAGAAGAGGAGCACCGCTCCGCCGAGCGCGACCCATCCGATCAGCGGGTGGAGAAGGAAGCAGACCGCCAGGAACACCGGCGCCCATGGCGCATCCAGAAGGGTCGGGAGCGCCGGGCCGGACACGAACTCACGGAGAGTGTCGACATCACGCAGGAGCTGGGCGTGCCGCCCTCCCCTCTCCCGCGCGGAGCCCGCCAGGGCCGCGTCGAAGGCCGGGCCGCCCAGCACCGAATCGAAGCGCAGCCCCATCTGCACCAGCACCATGGAGCGCAGCTTCTCCAGCAGGGCATAGGAGAAGAGCAGCCCGGCCGCGATGGCCGCCAGCATCAGCAGTGTCGTGCCGTTTCGCGAGGTCAGCACACGGTCATAGACCTGCAGCATGAAGGCCGGCGAAACGAAGACCAGCAGATTGATGAAGAAGGAGAAGACCCCGACGCCCCAGAGTGCTGGTGAAATGGCGGAAACGGCGCTCTTCAGCGGATGGCGGGGCTGCATGTCTTCGGAACTCTCACTTGCCCCGAAACACTGCCCTTCCGACATGAAGAAGCCGTTATCCCGAATCGTTGAGGTCGACGGCGCTCTGTGATTCCGTTGGTGATTCCGGTGGATCAGGTCCGACCGAATACCTGTCCGCAGAGCAAGGCTCGACCTGAACAATCAACTGGTGGACGGCAGCCCCTGGCGAGGAGCGTTACGCGGCTTTGTGACAGCATATGCGGGGTCCAAACCCATCGCGTTGCTCTCGCCCGATCCCGATGTTCAATGTAATACGCTCTCATTAACAATGCTGGGCAAACTGACCTGCCCACTACGTAGGCATCTCGGCGGAGATGCGCCGATTCGGTGCGCAAGGGCCTGATCATCGATGCCGCCGATGCGAGCATGTGCGCTGGCACACACGGGCGCCTGACACGGAACAGCCGGAAAATTGCCGCAAGCCGCCTTGTTCTGGGACAGGTCAGCGCGTAATCGCAGAGCTCACGATCGTTGGTACGCTTTGAAAATATCCTTCTTAGGCAGGGCCTTACGACAATCGATCGGCAGCCGGCGACCTTCTTGGGAGCTGCTCGTCGCCGGTCTGTTGCAATTTAGCCATATTGGCGCAAATGCGGGCGACATCACGCCCTAGGTTTGATCAACTTTATCCAAGTTAACCATTCCAAATTTGAAGCGACTACCGTCATCCTACGTTAACTCGTGGCGACCCGCCGTCGAACGTTAACGGGCAGAGCTGCTCCCCCTTGTTGCGTAGCGGCAGTTCAGTCTCAGCACACAACGCACGCCGTTCTCGGACGGGGTGCACCGCACTTCCAGAGGGCCACGCTAGGCGAGGTCGTCAACTTCGGTTGACTCCGCCTGCGCAGCTCGACGGCGGCATAGAGGAGTGGATACGGATATGTCTAAGAAGCTCAATCTTCTCGCAGCTGCGGCTGTTCTTTCCCTGTCATTCGGCATCAGCGCTGCGAAGGCCGACGAAATGGGCGGCGAGTCGCTCGGATGGGGCTGGTATTACGGCCACTACGACAAGAGCAAGGCCAAGGTGAGCGTCGATACCCACGCCAACGGAAACGTGTGGTCGGGCAAGAAGGGCGCCGCGACGGGCGTCAGCGACAGCAACGTCAGCGGTAATGCCAACGCCGGGACGAACAACGTCTCGACCCGTCTCAGCACCGACGCAATGTCGGGCGTCATGTTCGACTCGTCGTCGGGCTATGGCGACTACGCGGGTGGCGACACCGACTCCAGCTCGTGGGGCGAGTCCAAGGCGTCGAACTACAACAACGCCACCGGCTACGACTCCAACAAGGCCAAGTCCTACGGCAACAGCAACACCAACTCGTGGGGCAATTCCACCGGCAATGGCTCTGGCATGGCCGGTTCTCAAACCTCCACGACCGGTACGGCCTCGGCCAGCCCTGGCAGCACCTCCGCTACGGCTGGCGCTGGCTCCGGCTCCATGAGCGGCGTCTCCTCGTCGGGCGGCGGCACCGCGTCGGCTGGCTCGAACGGCAACGCGAACTCCGGCTCCTCCGCGTCGTCGCGGAGCAGCGGCGGCGGCGCTTCCTGATCGGCTTGCGTGAACTGGGATCGCCGGCGCTCCTGCGCCGGCGATCCTTCACCGCCTCACAAGACACGAGCATGCGCGGACGGTCGCCTCAGGACCGGGCCGGTGGTCTTGGATGTCTGGCGAAGATGGGCGTCGTGAAGCGCAAGGAAGGTTCGTGATGAACAGGAATACGCACATCGCTGTGGCGGCGGCCATCGCAGCCTTAGCCTGCCTCGGCACGGCAAGCGGAACATCGGCGCAGACCGTACCAGGGGTCGGTACCCAGCTGCCAAAGATCACACCGGGCCCGGCCCTCAAGTCTTCCGCTCCCCAGATCGCAGGCGCGGTAGGCCTGGGAATGGGTGTCGGCATGGGAATGACGGGGTCGACCGGAGCCTTGGCCGGCGGCGGCGGCCTCGGCTACTCGATGAGCATGACGGGTCCCGACGGCAAGCCGGCCGCAACGGCCGGCGCCGGGGACTATTCCGGGGCAGCAGGAATGAGCCTCGGCTTCCAGCCCGGTCTTGTCGGGCTCGCGTCAGGCGGCAGCATCGGAGCGGGCGGCGCGATTGCGGCCAATGGCGGGACTGCCACGGCCAACGGAGCGGGCGCAGGCGGCGGGTCGGCCAGTGCGGACGATGGTTCCGGGGCGTCCTCGGCGTACGGCAACGGTACTGGCGGAGGTACAACGTCGACAGCCGGAGCGACCGCGTCCGGTATCGGCGCCGGCAGCGCAGGAGCCTCGGGCGTGTTCGGGGGCGGCACCGTGTCAGCCCCGGCGACCGGCTTCAACGCTGCCAGTCTGAACAGCAGCTTCAACCAGATGGCCGCGGGCTTCAACGGCATGTCGGTATCCGGCCCGCAGAGCGCCAACGCGTCCCAGTCGAGCTCCACCAGAAAATAATCGTCGCGACGAACTCCGGGCCGAGGCCCGGGCTTCCCGGCATTGGAGAGTTGCTATGAACTTCAAGATCACAGTGGGGCTGGGCGCACTCCTCCTGTCGAGCGCCCTCGCGATGGGATCCGCATCGGCCCTGGGTTCGGGACAGAAGTGCACGGACAAGGTGACGGGAAAGCTGAACCCGTCCTGCTTCGTGACAAACGCGATCGACGAGTTCGCCGACGTGACCGGCGAATCCTCGGGTCTGAACACCTCCGGCGGAAGCTCCAGCTCCACGAACGTGGGCAGCAGCGGCGGCGGCAGCGCAACCGACGGTAATTCGAGCAATGGCGGCGGTGGCGGTGGCGGTAGCGGCTCCAACGTGGGCGTCGCGGGAAGCGGCTCCAACTATTCGTCGGCTGGCGTGAGTTCGGCTACGTCGACCTCTGCAACGTCGTCTGGCCCGGCATCGGCCGGGGGCGGCGCCGACAGCGGCGGCTCGGCATCGGCGACAGCGAACGGAAGCGGCGTCAACGCCACGGCCGGCCACGGGACGACCTCCGGGGCCAATGCGTCCAGCCAGCCGGGCGGCAGCGCCTCGGGCTTTGGCTCAGGCGGTGGTAACTCTCGGTCGACGGCCTCGGCGCAGCGCTGACCGGGACGGGTCTGCACTCCAAAACGACAGCCCGGCGTTCGCGCCGGGCTTTTTCGTTTGCCGGGATGGGTTGGGTATCGTCCGGCGTGACGGATGGACCTTCCGGCCCAATCCGCTCCAGTCAGCCGGTCAGTTGTTCAGCGCGGCGGAACCCGGCACCTTGCCGCGGCGCGTCGTGGCGACCGTGCTGGGCGCGGGCCTGTCCGACAGTGCGGTCCAGAGCTTGGGATTGGCGGGGTTCTGCCGGGCAAGGTACGTGTAGTCCGTGTCCGACCACAGCGCGACCGTCCAGCGCTTGTTGTCGAGGATGTAGTCGCCCTGATCCGTCACGACCGTGAGCACGGCATGTCCCTCGCCGCGGCGGGTGAGAACCGCCGTGATCAGGAGCCGCGAGGACGGCCAGCCTTTCTGGATCAGCGCGGCACGCTTGGCGATGGCGAAGTCCTCGCAATCGCCCTTTCCGTCGCGCGGCATCGTCCAGTAGTCCTCGACGCCGTAATGCGCCAAATCGGACACCTCGCGGACGGACCTGTTCACCGAGGAGTTCACCTCTACCAGTTCCTGCAGACGCTGCTCGTTCATGACGAAGTTGCGGGCGCGGACCTGCGTGCATTCCTTCGGGTTTTCCGCGCAGAACCTGTAGAACGCGGCTGGAGCGGGCGAGGTGCCTCCCGTACCGAGCGAAACCGGCTGTACCTGAACCTGCGCCAGCGCGGCGCCGGGCGCGGATGCCAATGCGGCTGCGATCAGGGCATGGCGCAGGCTGGGGCGCATGGTGCCGTCCTTGGCTAAGTTTGAGGCGCGTTGGGAACACGCGCCCGGTGAATCGAGTTGAGCCAACCTTGGCTAACAAAATATGAACGGCCGCGGCAGGATTGCGGCGGCCGTGCAGTCGAACAGTGAGTCCTCTGCCTCACTGCGCCTGACCCGGCATCCGCGGCACGCATGCCGGGTCCTCCGAGGCATTGCAACGATTCAGCAACCACCGGAACGGGTCGACGGTGCTCGCCACCTTGCGCTGGTAGCCCGCCTCGATCGGGCGGTTCCCGGTGCTGAAGACCTTCTTGGTCCCGCACTCGAACTGGTTGCTCTTCTTGCCGGCCTCCGGCCAGAGCATGCAGAGCTTCACGTGCACCGCATAGTCGCAGTCATTGACCAGGTACTGGTCAAGGGCGCCCTGGCCGGGCTCCTCGCGCAGCCTGACGCACGACGCGGCACGGGGGCCAGGAGCCGCCTCGGCAGGGGCAGCATTTGCCTGCTGCTGGACCGGAGCGGCCTGCGGCGCAGCGGGAGCCGCCTCAGGGGCGGAGGAAATGGCCGACGGAAGGAAATTCCAGCCTGATCCCGTCCGCGGCGCAGGCTGCGGCGCCGCTGGCGGTGGTGGCGGAGCCTCGGGAATCACCCCACGCCCGGCCGTCTGGACACGGTCCGGCTCGGCCCCGAAGCGGCCAAAGGAGGCCATGGCATCGTTGGTGGTGCGGATGACTGTCGACCAGTCGCCGGGCTTGTTGTTGAAGCCGAGGCACTTGCCGCGCTGCATGACGGTCGCGAGGTCGACGACACGGCCGGCCCTGCGGATAGCCTCGTCCGTGACCTGCCGGCGCACGTCCTGCGGCAGACCCCCGCTCTGGCGGGCCTGGTTGACCCTCGCCTCGGCTTCGGTGAAGCCGCGGAGGGCCGCCCGGAACTCGGCGCGCTGGCCATTGCAGGCCGGCGCCTCGGCCAGCGCGCCCGTGGCGGCCAGGCAAGCGAAGGCGGCGACGACGACTGGCTTCATGGATACGCTCCCTGGTCGGCGCCTTCGGCATGCGACCGGGCGCTCTCACGGGTGGGAGATTAACTTCGGGCCCGGGACATGTCCCCGCAAAATTCGCGCTAAGGTTGAAATGTGTGGAGAGCGTTGTCGGCTTGTCACGCCTGGGCCGGCCGGTGACCGCGTTTAGTTTCAAAGTGTTGACTCAACTTGTTCATCGTTCTCTTCCGTCCTCTCGACCATTCTCTGCCGGCTCTCATGATGACGTCGCAATCCGGCTGAATATGATTGCTCTTGTTGACTGTATGAACCGCGTCCTAGCTTGACGCGTTGAAGGGAAGCGTGAAGTGGCGTTGAAGTGCGGTTGCGTTCTGGCGGGCATGGCGGCCCTGCTTGCCTCGACGGCGCTGACGTCCCGAACGGCGCTGGCGGCGTGTTCGCCTGGCACGCCTGGAGACGGGGCCGCCGTCTTCTGCAGCGGTGCGTCGACCGGGGTCGGCACGGGAGCCGAGAACGACGTCTCGGTCACCATTCGGCCCGGCGCCACGGTATCCCGGACGCCTGTTTTCGCGGTAATCGACCTCGCGGATCGCGCGCTGATCCAGAATGGCGGGACGATCGCTGCAACGACGGGTCAGTCCGCGATCCTCGCCGGATTCGATTCAACGGTCGTCAACAGCGGCACCATCGTTGCTCCCGATGGCATCGGTGTCTTCGCCGATGCTGGCAGCAACGTCATCAACAGCGGCTCGATCACCGCCGGCCCGACCTGGTCGGGTGTCACATTCCTCGGCGGCGGCACCTCGCTGAATAACTCCGGCACCATCACGGGCGGAGCCACGGGCGTTACAAGCCTGGGCGGCACCATTGACAATTCCGGTACCATCAGGGCGACGGACGGCCCCTCTGCCGGCATCGGCGTGCTGGCGACCGCGGCGACGACAATCCGCAACTCCGGCCTGATCGAAGGGGGAGACGCCGGCGCCGGCATCGCCGGCGGGAGCGGCAACCTCATCATCAACGAGGGTGTCATCCGCGCCCGGAATGGCGGCAACTCGCTATTCCTGCTCGCAGGCGGCAACGCCGTCGACAATGCCGGAACGCTGGACGGGACGCTCGTGGTCACTGGCGCCGGCAATGTCGTGGTCAATAGCGGTGTCATCACCATCACCGATCCGCTGGGGAGCGCCGAGAACCACCAGATCCAGGGCGACTTCACCCAGACATCCTCCGGCAGGCTGGTTGTCCGGAGCAACGCGGACGGGTCGGTGCACGACACCGTGGACGTCTCCGGCCTGGCGCGTCTCGGCGGTACGTTCGCGGTTTCCCTGCAGCGCGGCTATTACGGCGGTCCGCCTGTCTCGCTCGGCCCGGTGCTGACCGCGGGAGCGGTAGAGGGCCGCTTCGACAGCGCCGTGACCAACTCGCAGTTCATCAGGCCGGTCCTGTCGGGATCGAGCGGCACGCTCAGCGCGACATTGGTACGCACACCGTTCGACCGTCAGGCGGCAGGCGGCAGAAACGGCCAGTCTGTCGGCACGGTGCTCGAGCGGAACTACCGGCCCGGACTCACCGACAAGCTGTCAGCCTTCTACTGGGACGTTCTCACCTCCTCCTCGGCAAAGCCGCTGAACGCCCTGACAGGCCAGGGAATCGTCGATGGGCAGCAGGTGGCGCTCGACGGCAATGCGCGGTTCCTGGCGAGCTCGGTGTCGATCGCGCGGGCGTGGATCGAGAACGGCCGGTTTGCTGCCCCGCAGGGTGAGACCATGGCGTATGCCGCCGAGACGGCCGCGGCCGCTGGCCTCACGCCCATCCCACCCACCGGGGCCATCTCGGAGCAACCCTGGAGGGTGTGGGCGAGCGTGTACGGCGCGGGCACGTCGCTGCAGGGCGGCGCGGGCCAGGGAACGTCGCCGGTCAACTCGTCGCTCGGCGGGCTCGCTGGCGGCTTCTCCTACGCCTTCGGCGACAGCATTCTTGCAGGCGTGTCCGCCGGGGCAGGACGCAGCTCGTGGAAGGTGTCGGAACTCGCGACGGACGGTTCGCTCGACAGTGCTCACGCCGGCGCGTTCGTCGCGGGCCGCTGGGGCGATTTCTACGCCATCGCCGCCATGGCCTACGGCCATGTCGATGGCGACGTCGACCGGACGGTGCTGGGCATCGGCTCGGCCCAGGCCTTCACGAGCGGCCTGTCCGGCCATGTGCTGTCCGGACGGCTCGAGGCCGGATGGCGGTTCGCTGCGGGTGGCTACGGCGTGACGCCTTTCGTCGCGATCGAGCCTGCCCGTGTCGACCTTGGGAATACGGCCGAGGCGCCTGCGGGTGTCTCGGGCGACCTGGCCCTGACAATGTCATCGATGAATTCCACCAGCGTCCCGGTGACGGCAGGCGTTCGCGTCGACACGGCCATCGACCTCGGCGAAGGCACGCTGCTGGCACCCTATGCGAGCCTCGCCTGGGTGCACGAGACTTCGCCATCCAGGCGGGGCCTCGCCACGCTGTTGCTGTTTCCAGGCCAACCGTTCGGCGTCGCGGGGGCCACCGCCCCGCAGGACTCGGCGCGTCTTGGAGCCGGCTTCCAGCTCGCGGTTGGGCCACGCCTGACGCTTGCGGCGGACGTCGACGCCATGATGTCCGACCAGGGCAGCAGTTTCGCGGGCTCCGGCCAGCTCAGGGTGCGCTGGTAGGGACGAGCTGCCCAAGGTTGTACCACTTTCGCGTCTCAAGCTAGGCTTTCGGTGTTATGCATAATAAAAAGGAAGCCTAGCGATTTAATTTAAAACTTATATTGATTACGACCTTCAGTTGAGTGGAGGTCGCCTGTGCTCGTCTCGGCCCGTCTCACGCTCCTTCTGGTGCCCTCCCTCGCGGTGCTTCTGGTTGCCACGGGTGCCAGCGCGCAGAGTGCATCGGGGCGCGCCGGCGGCGGTTCCCCGGGGGGCGGGGTCTCGATATCCCGGAGCCCTGGCAATATGGGCGTGAGCGGCTCGTGGTCCTCCAACGGCGCCTCTATGGCCGCGGGCGTCAACAATGTGGGCGTCGGCGCGGGCGACACGGGCACGTCCTCCGCCCCGGGGTCGGCAACAGCCGCGACCGGGTTCGGCTCGGGCTCGGCGGAGTCTTCCGGCGCCGCTGGCGCTGGAGCCGGCGGCGGCGGCACGGGGTCAGCGACCGCCTATGAGGGTGAGTTGCTCCCAGGGGCAAATGCCGGCGCCACCAGCTGGGCCTGGGCGGCGGCAGGCTCGCGCGGCGGCCACGCCATCGCGACCGGGGTCGGCATCGGAGCAAGCCGGGCGGAGGCCTCGGGCCTGTCCCGCGGCTATGTCTCCGGCGCCCGCGTCACGGCGGAGGCCGGTCCCGGCGGCGCAAGCATCACCTACGGCGTCCCCGCCGCTACGGCGCCGGCCGTGACGCTCGGCCCCACGGGATCGATCGGCCGGTCGGACGTCGACGGCACGACCACCGTAACCGTTGCCGGTCCGGCGCGGGCCATTTCCTCCGTCGACGGATCGGCGAAGGGTTCGGGCGCGACGGCCAAGCGTTCCACGCGTTCCGCGTCGCAGGCGACAGCCTCCGCCTCTGCGGGAGCGCGTTCGGGCGCCGGCGGCTCTGCCGCAGCACAGGGCATCAGCGAGGCGGTGGGGCTCGGGTCCGCCCGGGAGTGATATCACCAGCCGATCCGGCAGGATTGTTTGTGACAGTTGGACGACCATAGGGTGCCGCACCGATTGGAGTGCACATCCGCGCATGGCCGGACCCGAAGTCGAAATCAAGCTCACCCTTCCCGTCGAACACGTTGTCCGGTTGACGCAGTCGCCCGCGCTTTTCCCGGCCCAGGCAAGCCGGCGGAAAAAGCGGCTGCTCTCAACCTACTACGACACACCTGACAACCTGCTGAGCCAGCACGGCCTGCACCTTCGCGTGCGCGAGTCCGGCGGCTCCTGGATCCAGACTGTGAAAAGCACGCGCGCGGGTCTGGCGCGCGGAGAATGGGAGCGCGCCATCGGCTCCCCGTCTCCCGTCACGCAGATGGGGGACGGCAGCCCGGCGGACCGGCTCCTGGAAAGAAAGAAGGTGCTCGGTTCGCTGGCGCCGGCCTTCCGGGTCGACGTGCAGCGCACGATCTGGGACCTCAAACTGGCCCGCGCCGATGTGGAAGTTGCGCTGGACGAAGGCACGATCTTCGCCGGGGAAGACCGCGAGGCCCTGTGCGAGATCGAGCTCGAGTTGAAGGATGGTGACGGGCGCACCCTGTTCGACCTGGCCCGCGCCCTGCGCACCAGCGCGCCGGTGCGCCTGACGCTGCTCAGCAAGGGAAGGCGCGGCTACAGGCTGCGCGCCGGGAAATCGGCGCTTCCGGAAAAGGCCGCCCTGCCACCCCTTCAGATGCAAGGCCCCGCCGCCGAAGGCGCACGAAGCGTCCTCATGGCGTGTGTGGCGTCCCTGCTGCTCAACCTTTCACTTCTCGCCGCGACCCCCGGCATGGAGCTCGTCCATCAAACCCGTGTCGCACTGCGCCGGGTTCGCGCCGCCCTGACCCTGTTCGGGGCGGTGCTCGGCGACGAGCGGTCGCACGCGCTCAGGCGCGATCTCGGCAGCCTGTCCGACCGGCTCGGCGCGGCCCGGGACCTCGACGTATTTCTCGCGTCCGGGCTCGACGGGGTAGACGAGGCTGTCCGCGAGACGGTCCGTGCCCATGCCTCGGAGCGGCGAGAGCAGGCCTATGCCGCACTGGCGACCGATCTTTCGTCGGACGCACACTTCGAGGTGACGCTGTCCCTTCTGGAACTGGCGGAAACCGGCGATGGGGAGGCAGCGGTCTCGCTGGAGGCTTTTCTCGCCCGTACGATGGACAGACGCTTCCGCAAGCTCGTCAAGGCGTCCCGCGGGCTCCAGAAGCTGTCCGAGCACGAGCGCCACCTCGTCCGGATCCGGGCAAAAAAGCTGCGCTACATGATCGAGTTCGTCGAAGGGGAAGCGCCTGGCAAGGGCTTTCGCTGTCTCCGCGATACGCTGGAGGAACTGCAGGAGACGCTCGGCAAGCTCAACGACGCGGTCGTCGCGCGCGTCTTCGCCATGGATGCTCTGTCAGAGGCGGGCGTGGGCGATCCCGAATCCCGCCTCTCCGCTCCTCCGCATGCCAGGAAGCGTGACCACAAGACACTCGACCAGGCACGCGATGCCCGCCGCCGGCTCGCGCGCCTGAAGCCCTTCTGGTCCGGCTGGAAGGGCGGCTAGCCGAGCGCGACGATGAGGCCCTCATTCGGGCGAAGGCGCATGTTCCGCGCGTCGCCCGTGCGATCGAGCTCGGTGGAGAGGACGATGTCAGCGGCCACTGCGTCATCCGGCACCGGCACGCCGCACTCCTCCCCGCCCATGTTGAGAGCCACGAGCACGCGCCGGCCTTCATGGCGCCGTTCATAGGCGAGCACGTCCGGCCCGGCCTCGACCAGCTTCAGGTCGCCCACGGAAAGCGCCTTGTCCGTCCGGCGGCTTGCGATCAGCCCGCGGTAAAGCGACAGGATCGAGCGCGGGTCCTCGGCCAGCGCCTCGACGTTCGCCGTGGCGTGGCCGGCATGAAGGGGCAGCCAGGGTTGCGCTTCCGAGAAGCCGGCTCCCGGCGACATGTCCCACGCCATGGGGGTGCGCTCGGGATCGCGACCGAAGCCGAGCCCCGGCTCGTTCTTCTCCCACGGGTCCTGAACTGCCTCCGGCGGGATCTCGACAGCGCCGATCCCGATCTCGTCGCCGTAGTAGAGCGTCGGCGTGCCTCGCAGCGTGAGCAGCAGCATGGCGGCGACGCGCGCCTGCGCCTCCCCCACCCGGGCGGCGATGCGAGGCTGGTCGTGGTTTCCGAGCACCCAGTTTGGCCAGCCGCCACGCGGCAGCAGCCGCTCGTATTCTGCGATAAGCCCGCCGATGGTCCGCGCGTTCCAGGCGGCATGGATGAGCTGGAAATTGAAGGGCAGGTGCGCCCCACCGAGATCGTCCCCGTAATAGGAGACCAGCCTCTCCAGCGGCAGGTAGATCTCGCCGATCAGCACGCGATCGTCGAACTCCTCCAGCACCCGCCGCATCTCCGCGATGTAGCGATGCACCTCGGGCTGGTCAGCGGAGTGAACCTGAAGGAAGCGGTTGATCTCGGGCTGGCCCGGCGCCCAGCCGGGGTTCGGCGGGTTGTCTGGGAGAGACATGTCCTTGGCCAGGTGCCAGATGACATCGACCCGGAAACCGTCGACGCCGCGCTTCATCCAAAAGCGCAGCACGTCGTGCATTGCGGCGCGGACCTCAGGATTGCTCCAGTTGAGATCGGGCTGCTCGGGGAGGAAGGCGTGGTGGTAGTACTGCCCGGTCGCCTCGTCGAGCGTCCAGGCGGGCCCGCCGAAATTGGAGACCCAGTTGTTGGGTGGGCCGCCGCCGGGTCCGGGATCGCGCCAGATGTACCAGTCGCGGCGGGGATTATCGCGGGAGCTGCGGCTTTCCCGGAACCAGGCGTGCTCCGACGAGCTGTGGTTCGGGACGAAATCCAGCACCAGCTTCAGGCCGCGCTCATGTGTGGCCGAGACCAGCCTGTCGAAATCCTGGAGCGTTCCGAAGCGCGGATCGATATCGCAGTAGTCGGCGACGTCGTAGCCGAAGTCGGCCATCGGCGAAGGATAGATCGGCGAGATCCAGAGGGCGTCGACGCCGAGCCCGACAAGATGATCCAGCCGGCTCTCGATCCCGGGCAAATCGCCAATCCCGTCGCCGTTGGAGTCCTGAAAGGAGCGCGGGTAAATCTGGTAGATGACACCACGTTTCCACCAGGTGTTCTCCGGCATCTTGCTCTCTCCGGTTCACGTCGGGCACAGCCTCGACCGACCACGCGCTGACGCGCATGCTGCACCGCAGCGTAACCCCGATGCGGCAGGAGGGTTCCAGATCGCTTGCGGCGATCCGATCCAGGAACCAGCGATCCCGCCGCGGTGTTGCGCAGGCACCGGCAGGTGCGCCGGGCCTATCCTTCAGACAGCCAGCAGGGAGTGATCATGGGCGAAGCTCCGGATCAGCGTGCAGCACGGGCGAGGCGTTACCCCGTCGGAGCAGAATGCATGGAGGGCGGTGTCTCGTTCCGTGTCTGGGCCCCGGGCCACGAGACCGTGTCCGTCGCAATCGAAGGGGGGGCGACTGTCCGGATGGACCCCGACGGGCGCGGCTACTTCCATGCTTTCGTCGCTGGCATCGGCGCGGGCACGCTGTACCGTTTCGAGCTGTCGGGGCAGCAGCAGCCCCTGCCCGACCCTGCCTCACGGTTCCAGCCCGAAGGAGTCCACGGTCCGTCGGAGGTGGTTGATCATCGCACCTACGAATGGGCGGACACGGCCTGGCCCGGCATCCGCCTGGAAGGTCAGGTGCTTTACGAGTTTCACGTCGGCACCTTCACGCCGGAAGGCACCTGGGAGGCGGCCGCCCGCAAGCTGCCGCTGCTCAAGGAAATCGGCATCACGACGCTCGAGATGATGCCCGTCAACGAGTTCGCCGGACGGTTCGGCTGGGGATATGACGGCGTCGACCTGTTCGCGCCGACACGGCTCTACGGCAGGCCGGACGACCTGCGCCGGTTTGTCGACGAGGCGCATCGCCTCGGCCTGGGGGTCATCCTGGACGTCGTCTACAACCATTTCGGGCCGGCCGGGAACTACCTGAAGGCGTTCTCGGACGACTACTTCACCGACCGGCACGCCAATGAATGGGGCGAGGCGCTGAACTACGACGACGCCAACGCCCATGGGCTGCGCGACTTCGTCATCGCCAACGCCGCATACTGGATCGATGAATTCCACTTCGACGGGCTACGCCTCGACGCGACGCAGGCCATCGTCGACGACAGCCCGGTTCATGTCGCCGCCGAACTGACACGCGCTGCGCGGGACGCGGCGGGGACCCGCTCCATTGTCGTGGTCGGTGAGAACGAGCCCGAGAACAGCAATTTCCTGCGTCCGGTTGAACGGGGCGGCTGGGGGCTGGACGCCTTGTGGAACGATGATTTCCATCACTCCGCCATCGTGGCCGCGACCGGGCGTGCGGAAGCCTACTACAGCGACTATCGCGGCGAGCCGCAGGAGTTCATCTCCTCCGCGAAGCACGGATTCCTGTTCCAGGGCCAGGCCTACGCCCACCAGGGGCACCGCCGCGGATCACCGGGGCTCGACCTTGCTCCCGCTGCCTTCGTCACCTTTCTCGAGAACCACGATCAGGTCGCCAATACCGGGCGCGGCGAGCGCCTCTCCCGTCTTACGACGCCCGGCCGGCTGCGGGCTCTCACCACCTACCTGCTGCTCGCGCCGGGAACGCCGATGCTGTTCCAGGGCCAGGAATGGGGAGCCAGCGAGCCGTTCGTCTTCTTCGCCGATCACGAACCGGAACTCGCGGCGCTCGTGAAGAGTGGCCGCCACGCCTTCATGGGGCAGTTTGCGAGCCTCGCCGATCCCGCCATGCGCGATCAGCTCGACGTCCCGCACGAGGAAGCGAACTGGCGCAAATGCGTGCTGGATTGGGGGACGCGGGAGCGCAACGCGACAATGCTCGCCTTCCACCGCGACCTCCTGACCCTGCGGCGAGAGGATCCGGTTCTGTCCAGTCAACGCCGCGGCGGGATCGACGGGGCCGTCGTGGGACCGGAAGCCTTCGTGCTGCGCTGGTTCGGCGAGGCCGAGGGGGATGACCGGCTGCTGATCGTCAATTTCGGCCGCGACCTGCAGCGCGCGAGCATCGCCGACCCTTTGGTCGCGCCGCCCGCGGGTGCCGGCTGGCGGCTTGCCCTCTCCAGCGAGGATCCGGCCTATGGCGGAACAGGGACGCCGCCGATCGAAAGCTCGACGGGGTGGCGCCTGCCGGGCCACAGCGCAGTCCTGATGCGCGCGGAAGCGGTGACCGGCTGAGCGCCGGCTCGCCTTAGAAGATGCGGGCGGTGCTGCGCTGGCGTGGCTTGCGCGGCTGGCGCTTGAGGAGGCTCAGGCGCAGGACATCGACGGCGCCGGAGTTGGACGCCGTCCTCAGCGACACCTTGGGGAAACGCAGCGCGTCACCGTCCCGGTGCATCATCTTGAGCCTGATATGCCGCTGGGCGGCCTCGGCCATGCAGCGCTCGCCGTCAAGCGCCGTCACCCTGTCGACGTAACACACGACTTCGCCATCGGCCGAAACTGCCACCGCGTCCTGGGGACGCTCTTCCGTCGGCTCGAATACACGGACCTTCTCCAGCCCGATCGAATACGTTCTCAACGCAACACCTCCGTATCCATCGGCCCGACTTGACCCGGCCGAAGCCGGGTTGCGGACTCTCTGACCCGCCCGGCCGATTTTCCTCCGGTCGTTCAACGGGTTCAGGAGATATAGAGGCTTAACGGACACAGAGTCGAATCATAAAATTAACATCAATATTGTTAAGCATAAGGTCGCCCGGCCAGTGCTGTCAGAGACTTGCCGTCTGTCCGACAGCTATCGGACAGAACAACCGGGTTTACGGCGTCCGCTTTCGCACGCCAGCCTTGGGCTCCTTGGCCGGCAGCAACCGGGCCAGCAGGTCTGCAAGGCGGTCCGCCTGCTTCTCGGAAAGGTGCGCCGTCTGCCGGCCGAGCGAGGCGGAGTAGACCGGCCAGGCCTTCTCGCGCACGGCGCGACCTTCCTCGGTGATCTCGACGATCTGCCGCCTGCGGTCGGTCGGGTGTGCGACCCGGCGGACGAGGTTGCTCGCTTCGAGCCGGTCGAGCAGGCGTGAGAGGTTGTACTGCTCGATCACCAGCCGGCGCTCGATGGCCCCAGGCGCGGCTCGGCCGTCCGCGCGGCGGGAGAGGTCGAAAAGGATCTCACACCATGCGAGTTGCGGCAGCCCGGCCGCCTTCAGGTCGGCCTCGATCTGCCGGGCGACGTGCCGGCGCGCGCGCGCCAGGCGCGAGCCGATCCTCGCCGCGATCTGTGCCGGATCCGTCATGGCCCCAATCCTCCCCCTTTCATGCTGGCACGGCAGGGCCCCCGCTGCCAATTCGGGAGGCGCTCCCAGCGTTTGCAGGCCTGTGGGTGCCTGAAAAGCACGCTTCCGCCCGGGCCTCGTGGCTGCTTAACTCGGCCGCCGCCGTCGGGCGGGTCCGAGCAGGAGCACAAGTGAGCGCGATGCCGCAGAGTTTCCACGCCCCCGAAACGGTCGAGGACGCAATCGGTCGTCTCGCCGTCCCGGGGGCCGTGCCGCTGGCCGGTGCCACTTGGACGATGCGGGGCCCCCTGCGCGACGAAGCCCTGTCGGGCCCGTACGTCGCCGTCGGGCGCATTCCCGAGCTCCGGGCCATCGTGGTGGGCGACAGCGATATCACCATCGGCGCCTGCGCGACCCACGCCGACATCGCGGCGGCCCTGGCCGGCGTGCCGGAATGCCGGGGCCTCGTGCAGGCGGCGAAGGGTGCCGCCAACCCTGCGATCCGGCAGGTGGCGACGATCGGCGGCAATCTCTGTTGCGTGGCGTTCGCGGCGCAGGACTTCATTCCCGCTTTGCTGGCCCTGGACGCAGAAGTGGAGGTCCGCACTGCGGCGGGCTCCACGCGGATGCCACTCGACGCGTTCCTGGCGCGGCGCCCCGCCATGCCGCAGGGCTGGCTTCTGACGCGCATCGTCGTGAAGCGTCGTCCGCTGCGCGCCGCCCATGCCCGGCTGCCGTTGCGCAAGGCGGGCGATTACCCGGTCGCCATCGTCAGCGTGGCCGTTTCGCTGGACGACGGCGCGCATCTCGGCGACGTCCGCGTCGCCGTCGGGTCGGTCGAGCCGGTTGCGCGGCGCTGGACAGCCCTGGAGGCAGCGCTGGCTGGACGGCTCCTCGATCCCGATGGAGCCGCCGAGCTCGCCGCTGCCCATTCCGGTGTGTTCGAGGGCCGCGACTGGGTCGAGGCGCCGGGCTGGTACAGGGTGCAGGTACTGCCGGGACTCGTGCGCCGAGCTTTCGAGGATCTGCGGGAGGCCGGGCGCTGACATGACGCTGTCCCTCACCATCAACGGCGAGACGGTCACCACCGCCCGCGATCCGATGACGCCGCTCTCCACCGTGCTGCGCGAGGATCTGGCCCTGACCGGCGCCAAGCTCGTCTGCGGCGAAGGCTTCTGCGGCGCCTGTACCGTCCTTCTCGACGGCAGGCCGGTGATGTCCTGCCTGGTCCCGGCGGGGCTCGCGGCGGGATCCGCGATCGTCACCATCGAGGGAATCTCGGATGGCGGGCAGATGTCGCCAGTCCAGCGGGTGCTGGAGGAGCACGACGTGGTCCAGTGCGGCATGTGCTTCCCCGGCATGGTGATCACCCTCACCGCCTTTCTCGACTCCAACCCCGCGCCCAGCCGGGACGAGATGAAGGCGGCACTGGCCGGGAACATCTGCCGGTGCACCGGCTACGAGCGCATCATCGATGCAGCGATGACGCTGGCGCACAGCGCCCAGGTCTGAGGAGGCCGCCATGTCAGACGCTTCGACGGCCGTGATGGACTATCCTCGTCGCGATGCGGGCGACAAGCTGAAGGGACGCACCGCCTATACGGTCGACCGGGGCCGCCACGGCATGCTCCACGCCGCCGTGCTGCGCGCCACGGTCGCGTCGGCCCGCATCGTGCGGCTCGACGTATCGGCGGCGCGCGCCATGCCCGGCGTGAGGGCCATCGCGACCGGAGCCGACGCGCCGCACCTTCATGGCATCGGCATCGCCGACCATCCGCTTTTCGCCCTCGAAGTGATCCGCTTCCACGGCGAGCCACTGGCCGCCGTTGCCGCCGACACGCCTGAACAGGCGCAGGAAGCGCTCAAGGCCATCGTGGTGGAGACCGAGCCTCTCCCGGTCGTCGTGACCATGGAAGACGCGCTGGCGCCCGGCGCGCCGCTGGTGCACCCCGACTGGAAGACCTACGAGGTGATGGTGCCGGGAGCGAGCCGGGGCGGCAACGTCGCCTGGGAGGCCACCGTCGTGCGCGGCGATGCCGCGTCGGCCTTCGCGCGTGACGACGTCACCGTGGTCGAGAGCAGCTTCCGCATCGGGCGGCAGAACCACCTGTCCTTCGAACCACGCGCGGCGATCGCCTCGTGGGAGGACGGCCGCTTCCACATCGAGACCTCGACGCAGGTTCCCTGGACGATCCGCAACACCACC
Source organism: Alsobacter sp. (assembly GCF_059501845.1). NCBI lineage: Bacteria > Pseudomonadati > Pseudomonadota > Alphaproteobacteria > Hyphomicrobiales > Alsobacteraceae > Alsobacter > Alsobacter sp. Next base: position 98,118 of record NZ_JCACDK010000014.1, read on the forward strand.
GCGCGCATCCTCGGCGTCCCCGCGTCCGATGTCCGGGTGACGGTTCCGGCCGTGGGCGGGGGCTTCGGCCTGAAGTTCGACACGGCCATCGAGCCCTTCGCGGCGATCCTCGCCCGCAAGGCGGGCCGGCCGGTGAAACTCGTCAATTCGCGCCGGGAGGAGATGCAGACCTGCCTCTGCCGCGAGAATGCCGAGATCCGCATGCGCTCCGCTGTCACGCGGGACGGCGAGATCGTCGGGCGCGAGGCCGTCGTGCTGATGGATTGCGGCGCCTATGGCGGCGAGCAGATCTTCCTCACCACCATGACCGCGCACACGCTGATGGGGAATTACCGCCTCGGCTCGGTGCGGCTGGTGACGCGGGCGGTCTATACCAACACGGCGCCGAACGGGGCCTTCCGCGCCTGCAACGGCACCTACAACACCTTCGCCCTGGAACGGCACACCGACGAGATCTGTGCCGCCATCGGCATGGATCCGCTGGAGTTCCGTCGCCGCAACGTGCTGGCCGATGGCGACCTCGGCGCCACCGGGCAGGTGTTCGAGGGCGACGTGCTTGGGCCGATGCTCGACGTCATGGCCGAAAAGCGGAAGACCCGGCCGGAGAAGCGCGCCGAGGCCGGGCGCAGGCTCTATGGCCGGGCGGCGACGGTGGGAACGTGGTTCGTCTTCGTCGGGCCTTCCGCAGCCACGGTGAACCTCAATGCCGATGGAAGCGCGACGGTGGTGACCTCGGGCGTCGAGATCGGTTCGGGGACGATGATGCAGGCCCTGCCGCAGATCGTCGCCGCCGAGCTCGGGCTGCGGCCGCAGGACATCATCGTCCGCGCTGCCGACACCGATGCCGCCGGCTACGACGTGGGCGTCGGCGGCGGACGCACGACGGTGTCGCTGGGCGCGGCGGGGCGAACCGCCGCCATCGAGCTGCGCGGCAAGCTCCTCGCCGTCGCCTCCGAAATGCTGCAGACGCCGCCGGAGCGGCTGGTGCTGCGGGAGGGCCGGGTCGAGATCGCGGGGGTGAAGGGCTCGGGCGTGACCGTCGCGGCTGCGGCCGCGCGGGCGCAGGCGAAGGTCGGTCCGCTCGCGGGCACCGGGTCGTTCACCGGGCCGGGCGTGGCGGCCCAACCGGGCTGCGCGCGCGGGCACTTCATCGAGGCGATCGATATCCCGATCTTCGCGGTCCACGACTGCGAGGTTGCGGTGGACCCGGAGACGGGGCACGTCGAGGTGCTCGGCTACACGGTCGTGCAGGATGTGGGCCTCGCGCTGAACCCGCGCGCCATCGCCAGCCAGATCCAGGGCGGCGTGGTCCAGGGCCTCGGTTATGCCCTGCACGAGGAAATCACCATCGACGGCGAGGGCCGGATCCGCCAGACGGGCCTGGAAACCTACCGCGTCCCACTGGCGCAGGACGTGGTGCCGGTCGAGATCCACCTGCACGAGGGCGCGCCCTCCATCGGCCCGCTTGGCACGAAGGGGGCCGGCGAGGTGCCCATCCTCAACGTCGCGGCGACTGTCGCCTGCGCGGTCGCCAACGCGACGGGCAAGCCGGTGGACCAGATCCCGCTGACCCCTCCCCGCGTCCTGGGGTACATGCTCGGCCGGGAGGAGCCGGTGTCGCTGCCGCATGTGTCGACGGACTGGAGCGCCAATCTCCTCGATCCCAAGGCGCTGGCTACACCGCCCCGCGCGCTGGACTGACAGGCGGGCTGTCGACATGTCCGAAGCTGCCGCGCGACTGTCCTTCCACGAGCAGGCCGAGGCCTGCCGCAAGCTCGGCTCGCCATTCACCGCACTCCTTTCGGAGGCGCTGGAGCGCGTGCTCGATCCCGCCACCCGCACCGGAGCCATGGTTCTGGCCTGGCCGGGCGACCCGTCCCCGCGCGGCGACGTGCTGGCCCTGAGGCTGGCAGGGGCGCTGCACGCGCTCGTGCTCTCCGGCGAGGCCCCGGCGCTTGCGAGCTTCTACCCACCGGCCCCATGTCCCGGCCTCGACGACCTCGCCGACGCATGTGCCGGGGCGATCCGTGCCCAAGACGCATTCGTCACGGAGTTCATCGGCAAGCCGCCCCAGACCAACGAGGTCGGCCGATCCGGCGTGCTCTACCCCGGTCTCGTCGTCGTCGCCCGTGAGACGGGCCTGCCGCTCGCACTCTACGAGATCGGCGCCAGCGCCGGGCTGAACCTGCTGGCGGACCGGTTCGGATACGATCTCGGCGGCACCTCGCGCGGTGCTGCGGGTTCACCGGTGCAGCTGCGCCCGGGCTGGGAAGGTGCGGGTCCGTCCGGTCCGGACCCCGCGATCAAGGCAAGGCATGGCTGCGATCTCAGCCCTGTCGATATCCGCGACGAGGGCGAGCGGCTGCGCCTGCGCTCCTACGTCTGGGCCGACCAGTCCGAAAGGCTGGCGAGGCTGGACGCAGCCATCGCTCTCGCTCTGCCGGACCCGCCTGCCCTGGATGCCAGGGATGCGGCTGACTGGGTGGAAGCCGTCTTCTCGGATACCGCCGAGGACGGGATGGCGCGAGTGCTGATGCATTCGATCGCCTTCCAGTACATGCCGGCGGCATGCCAGGAGCGGATCACGGCGGCGATGCGGGCGGCAGGAGCCCGCGCCACGTCGCGCACACCGCTCGCCTGGCTCTCCTTCGAGCAGGGTGGCGGGAGCGCCGAGCTGGTCCTGACATTGTGGCCCGGGGGTGAGCCCCGCCGGCTGGCGCTTGCCGACCCGCATGTCAGGCAAGTGCGATGGCTGGCGGGGTGACGACATGCCGGAACCGCTGTCGATCGGCGGCAGCATGCGGATGGCCATGCTAAACAGCCGCGGCGGCGCCTCGCCGCCCAGCCCGCACAGGAGCTTCCCGTGACCGACGACGTCCTGATCGGCCTCGACTACGGCACGGAATCGGCGCGCGGCGTGCTCGTGAACGTCCGCACGGGCGCGGTCGAGAACACGGCAACCCACGCCTACCGTCATGGCGTGATGGCCGATGCGCTGCCAGGCGGCCCTGCCCTTCCCGCCTTCTGGGCGCTCCAGGACGCAGACGACTATCTCGAGGCGGCGCGTGCGATCCTCGGCGCTCTCGGGCGAGGCCGGACGGTGCGCGGCATCGGCATCGGCTTCACGGCCTCCTCGCCGCTGCCCGTGCTGGCCGACGGGACGCCCCTGTCGCGGCTCCACCGCGGCGAGCCGCACGCCTATGTGAAGCTGTGGAAACACGGGGCGGCACAGCCATGGGCCGACCGCATCACGGAACGCGGGGGCGACTTCCTCGCCAATGTCGGTGGCAGGCTGTCGGCCAACAGCCTTCTCGCCCGCGCGGCCGAACTGGAAGAGGAGGCGCCGGACCTCTGGCGCGAGGCGGCTCGCTTCATCGAGGCGGCCGACTGGCTGGTCTGGCAGCTGACCGGCCGGGAGGCGCGCAGCGGCGCGCTGGCCGCCTACAAGGCCTGCTACCGTCCGGGCGTCGGTTACCCCGCCGGAGTCGTTGCGGGCCTCGATGCCAAGATGCTCGAACCCATCCGCGTCGGCAGCGCCGCCGGGCGCCTCACCGAGGCGTGGCGGGAGGAAATGGGGATAGGCGGTGAGGCCGTGGTGGCCGTTCCCGTCATCGACTCGCACATGGTGATGCCCGGTGCGGGCGCCGTGGAGCCCGGCACCCTTCTGGGCGCGCTCGGGACATCGGCGGTGTTCCTGCTGCTGGACGACACGGAGCGGTCCCTCCCGGCAGGGATTGAGGGCGTGGCGCGCGACGGGGTCATCCCCGGCTACTGGTGCTACGAGGCCGGACAGGCAGGCTTCGGCGACATCCTCGCCTGGTTTGCCCGCACCTTTCCGCGTGGCGAGACGCTGGCCGCGAGCCTCGCGGCCTATAACGACGCCGCAGCCCGGCTCCGGCCCGGCGAGGGGCGCGTGGTCGCCCTCGACTGGTTGAACGGCAACCGCGTCCCGCATGGCGATGCGCTGCTGACCGGGCTGTTCGCCGGGATGACGGGGTCGACTACGGCAGCCCAGATGTACCGGGCGCTGATGGAGGCGCTGTGCTTCGGTGCCCGGTCCATCGCCGACCACCTGCTCGCCGGCGGCGCGCCCGTGGATCGCGTGGTGCTGACGAGCGGCCTTTCCCTCGCCAATCCCTTCCTGGTGCAGATGATGGCCGACGTGCTCGGCCGCGAGGTGACCGTGCCGCAGGAAGAGCAGCTCACGGCCGTCGGCGGCGCCATCCACGCAGCGGTCGCCTCGGGTGTGGCCGCGGACTACTCGGAGGGCGCACGCCGCTTCGGCGCACGCACCTTCCGCACCTATAGCCCCGACGCAACGCACCGCCGGGCCTATGACGCGCTTTACGGCACGTATCGGGAGCTTGCCGGAGATCCGACGCTCCGGTCGGCCATGCACCGGCTCGCGAGCCTCTCGCCCTGAGCTGGCAGGCTTTCCTCAGGCACCGACGGTCTCGCCGTCCTTCTCCGGCATGCCCAGCAGGTCGGAAATCCATCGGCTGGAGTCGTGCTGCGCGCAAAAGGTGAGGAGCGCGATCGTCACGGGCACGCCGATAAAGGCGCCGAAGACTCCCCAGAGGTAGGTCCAGAAGAACACCGCGAACAGCACGACGGTCGGTGCGATGGCCAGGGCGTTGCCGGACACGCGGGGCTCGATGTAGCTGCCCACGACGAACTGTATGGCGTTCAGGCAAAGGAAGACCGCCAGGGCCGCCTGCCACGTGTCGAACTGCGCGATGGCGAAGAGCGTGGGGAACACGGTCGCGATCAGCGGGCCGAGGAACGGGATGTAGTTGAGCGCGAAGGCGATCACGCCCCATTCGGCCGCGAACTGCAGCCCCGCGGCCCACGCGAACAGCCAGACCAGCAGGCCGGTCAGAACGCTCATCTGGGTGCGCACCAGCATGTAGCGGCGGATCTTGGCCGCGGTCAGCACCGTTCCGTCATAGAGGACGCGACCGAACTCCCGGCTGCGCAGCGTCTTCACCTTGCGGGCGAAGTCCTCGACTTCCATGAGACCCAGCAAGACATAGACGAGCACGACCAGCCAGAAGCTCATGGTCGCGTTGACCCGCCCGGTAACGCCCTGGAGCGTCCGCAGCATCCACCCGACGTTGAAGTGCTCGGACCACACCCCGGCGACCGCGATGCCGTGGCCTTCCAGCCAGCCCACAACCTGGTCGTAGATCGCCTGCATCCGCCCGGCATCGCTGATTAGCCAGCGCCCGACCCGGCCGAAACCCCAGGCGATGAGAGAGCCGAAGGCGATGGCGACGACGATCAGCACAACCATGCTGACCGCGAGTGCCAGCATCCTGGGCATCACCGCCTGCAGGCCCCGCTGCAGCGGCCAGGCGAGCGCGAGGATGAAGAGGGCCAGTGCCACCGGGGCGAAGACGCTGCTGGCGACCGATACCGCAGCGAAACTCAGGATGGCAGCGACCACGCAGACGGCAGTGCGGACGACCAGGTCTGGCGATGAGGCGGGCGGCATCGGCTCTCCCGGGGAAACGCGACGCGATCCCCGGCCCGGTCAGCCCGGGAAATCGAGGCAGCACAAGCCATGGTTGTAAAGCGCGCAGTCGAAGCTGGAAACCTGTCCGCTGCGCCTGTCCGCCACGAAAGCGCAGTCAGTACCAGGCGTCCGGCGCCTCGCCCTTCCTGCGGGCGATGAAGTCCTGCAGCGCCTCGTCGATGGCCTCGTCCAGCGGGGGCGGCTGGTAGCTCGCGAGGCGCTTCTTCCAGAGGCGGTTGGCCCGCTTCGCCGCGTCTTCCGAGCCCGCGGCCTCCCACTTCTCGAAGGGTTCGTTGTCAGCCGTCTCGCTGTCCCAGAAGGCCGTCTGGTAGTTGGCCATGGTGTGGCTGCAGCCGAAGAAGTGATTGCCCGGCCCGACCTCGGCGAAGGCGTCCACGGCGAGCTGGTTGTCGTCGATCTTCACCCCGTCGAGATAGGTGTGCAGCGCGCCACAGAGATCCGTGTCGAGGACGAACTTCTCGTAGGACATCGAGAGCAGGCCATCGAGAAAACCAGCGGAATGCAGGATGAAGTTTGCCCCGCACTGCACGGCGGCCAGCATGGACATCGTCCCCTCGGTCATGGCGTGGGCGTCGGGCAGCTTGGACGTCGTGAAGTTGCCGGAGCAGCGCAGCGGCAACTTCAGCCGGCGGGCGAGCTGGCCGACCACCATGGACCCGATGGCCGGCTCCGGCGTCCCGAAGGTCGGCGAGCCCGAGCGCAGCGACATCGACGAGAGGAAGTTGCCGAAGATGACCGGTGCGCCCGGTCTCTCCAGCTGTGTCAGGGCGCAGCCGGCCATGGTCTCGGCCAGGGACTGGGCGATCGCCCCGGCATTCGTCACCGGCCCCATGGCGCCGCCCAGGATGAACGGCACGACCACGCCCGCCTGGTTGGCGCGGGCATAGGCCCGCAAGGCCTTCGTCATCGTGCCGTCCCAGACGAGGGGCGAGTTGACGTTGACGTTGCCGAGGATGACGCAGTTGCGGTCGGTGAACTCGTCGCCGAAGACGATGCGCGCCATGGCGATGGAATCCTCTGCCCGGCTTTCGGCCGTGACCGAGCCCATGAACCCGCGGTCGGAATAGCGGATGTGGCTGTAGACCATGTCGAGGTGCCGCTTGTTCACCGGCAGGTCGACGGGTTCGCAGATCGTCCCGCCGGAATGGTGCAGCCAGGGCGAGGACTGGGCGAGCTTGATGAAGTTCTGGAAGTCGTCGATCGTGCCGTAGCGACGTCCCCTGTCGAGGTCCATGACGAAGGGCGAGCCGTAGGCGGGCGAGAACACGACGCTGCCGCCGCCGATCTGGACGGACCTCGCCGGGTTGCGGGCGTGCTGGGTGAACTCGGCGGGAGCCGTCTCCAGGATCTCGCGCAGCATGCCGGGCTCGAAGCGGACCCTCAGGCCGTCGACCGCCGCACCGGCCCGCCGCCAGTGCTCGATCGCGATAGGGTCATCGCGGAACTCGATGCCGGTTTCCGCCAGGATCCGGTCCGCTGCCGTCTCGATCCTGATCAGGTTTTCCTCGGACAGGATGTCGTAGGGCGGGATGTTGCGAACGATGTACGGGCGCCCGATCGCGCTCGCGTGCTGGCTGCGGGCCTCACGCTGGGCCGCGCGGCCGCCCCGCTCGCGCCTGCGCCCGGCCGGCTCCCTGACGTGCTCTTCCGCGCTCATGTCCGACCCTCCCGACGGCGTACGCGTCACCTTAGCGCCGGCACGCGAGGCAGCGGGTCGAAAAACGCCCTTTGCTTGCCTGCCTCGTCACTCCCCTCCCCGGCTTCTCCCCGCGAGCGCCTTGCGCGTGGGCCCGGCGGCGCCCGAAGCAAGCTGATCGCGGAGGAGAACAGCCAGGGGCGGCCCCGGCTTCGCGATCGGCGTCTTGATCACGATGTAGCTGAAGTACTTCGCGATCCCGATGTTGCGGGCCAGCAGCCCTTCGGTGCAGGCTTGGTAGTGCGCGATGCTGCGCGTCATGAAGCGGAGCAGGTAGTCGTAGCCGCCGCTGATTAGGTGGCACTCTGTGATCTCCTGGACATCACGGATGCTGGATTCGAATTTCACGAAATCGTCCAGCCGGTGATCCACCAGAGTCACCTCGGTGAACACCGTCACGGCGTCCATCAAGCGGGCAAGGTCGATGCGGGCATTGTATCCCGCGATATATCCCGCCTGTTCCAGCCGCTTGACCCGCTGCAGGCAGGGACTGGGGGACAGGCCCACTCTCTCGGAAAGCTGCAGGTTGGTGAGCGACCCGTCCTGGCTGAGATGGACCAGGATGTTGAGATCGATCCGGTCCAGCCTCGGCAACCCCGCCATGGCCTTCCAACCCCTGCAGCATGACGTGCTGCGAACGCAGCATGGGATGCCGTAGCGCGGCGCAAACTCGGCTGCAAGTGCGCGAAGCGTCAGCGTGCTTCGGCATCCGATTCTGTCGGCAACAGGCACACTGCCCGGCAGGGAGGGACAGCCGGAGAACCGGCGCCTTCCGGAGGAGACGACCATGCGCCTGACCGACTTCAACACCCTCACCTTCGATTGCTACGGCACTCTCATCGACTGGGAGTCGGGAATGGTGGAGGCGCTGAAGCCTCTGACGGGCCGGGTCGGTCGCCCGCTGTCGCGCGACGAGATCCTGCAGGCCCATGCTCGTCACGAGTCGAGCCAGCAGCTCTACACGCCCGCCAAGCGCTACCAGGACCTGCTCGCGGTGGTCTACAAGCGCCTGGCCGAAGAGTGGGGCGTTGCGGCCTCGCACGAGGAGTGCGCAGCCTATGGCCGCTCGATCGGCGACTGGCCGGCCTTCGCCGACTCCGCCGGCGCGCTGCAATACCTGAAGAAATACTACAAGCTCGTCATCCTCTCCAACGTCGACAACGAGTCCTTCAGCCACAGCAACAAGAAGCTGCAGGTCGAGTTCGACGCCATCTACACTGCCGAGGACATTGGCTCCTACAAGCCGAGCCCCCGCAACTTCGAATACATGCTGGAGAAGATCGGCGGGCTGGGCGTTTCGCGGGAGAAGATCCTGCACACGGCCGAGAGCCTGTTCCACGACCACAGGCCCGCAAACGAGCATGGCCTCGCCAATTGCTGGATCTTCCGCCGCTACGCACAGGAGGGCTTCGGCGCGACGATGAACCCCGGCACCATGCCGACCTTCGACTTCCGCTTCGACAGCATGGCCGACCTTGTGAAGGCTCACCAGGAGGACCTCGCCCGCGGCTGAGCAGGCGTGGCGGGTGCCTCGCTGGCGCGACTGACAAGCTGTCCAGGCGCTTATTTCGTAGGGGGCCGCACAGGACACCCCCGCAGGGCGTGAAGCATGTTAAGCTTCAGTCTTGCGGAGACGATCCCGATGCTGGCCAAGCCCGAGCCTGCCTGCCTCCTGATCGGCGACATTTCCGGCTACACGGGATTTCTGGCGGCCGTCGAACTGGACCACGCCCAGGACATCATCTCCGACCTGATGGCCACTGTCGTGAAGGCAGTCCGGCCGCCATTCAAGATCGCCAAGTTCGAGGGTGACGCGGTCTTCGTCCACGCGCCGCTGGACAGGATTGACGGCTCGCAGTTGCAGGACGTCGTTGAGGCCGCCTACTTCGCCTTCCGGCGCCGCCTGCGCACGGTGCGGCAGGCGACCACCTGCACCTGCGAGGCCTGCCGCCGCATGCAGGATCTGGATCTGAAGTTCGTCTGCCATTGCGGCGAGCTGGTCAGGCACAGGATGGGCGGTCGCGAGGAGCTCGCAGGCCGTGACGTCATCGTCGTCCACCGGTTGCTGAAGAACGGCGCCTCGGCCCTCGTGGGCGGCCATCCCTACGCGCTGTACTCGCAGGCCTGCATCGATGCGATGGGTATCAACCCGGGGTCGCAGGGGCTGATCGAGGACAGCGAGGACATCGACATCATCGGACCCATGACGTGCTGGGTGCGCGATCTCGAACTGGCCTGGACAGCCGAAAACGGCAGGCGCAGCCAGGAGGTGTCGCGCGAGGCCTCGGCCTACATCCTCGCGTTTGACTTTGCTGCACCGCGCAACGTTGTGTGGGACCATTTCCTCATGCCAGGCCTTCGCCCCACGTGGCGGGCGGCGGACGAGGTCCGCGAAACTGTCACGGCCGGGCGAAGGGGAGCGGGCACGACGAACCACTGCATGCACGGCGAGCGCGCGATCATCGAAGAGGTCGTCGAGTGGCGGCCGTTCGAGTCCGCGACGTTCACGACCCTCCTGCCTGCCCCACAGGCTCCGAAAATCCCCATGTCCTATGCCTTCAGTGACCTCGACGGCGGCGGAACACGAGTGGAAATCCGGGTCGCGAAACCAAAGCCCAAGGACCGCGACTTCGTCGACCACGCGGCGGCGCATTTCACGCAGACGATCACGCGCGAGGTCGCGGTGCTGAAGGGCATGATCGAGAGTGCGGCCGATGCGGCCTCAGACGAGCCGCCGATCCCGGCTGCCCGCGTGCGCAGCGAGGGGCCGCCCGCTGAGGGCTGACGGCGGGCGGGAACTCAGTGCCCGGGTGATGCGCCGTCCCCGAGCGTCGACCTGATCGCCTTTGCCAGTCGCCGGGTGCCCTCATGCAGGCGATCGGCGGGGTTGAGCGTGAAGTTGATCCGGATGGAGCGGCGATCCGTTCCGGCCGGGTCGAATACGCTGCTGGGGGTGATGCAGACACCGTGCGACAGCGCCTGCCGCAGCAGGCGGTCGGTGTCGAGACGCTCGTCCCGCGCTGTTGCCCAGACGAACATGCCGCCGGACGGAACATCCCACTCGAGAAGGTTCGAAAGGTGCTGCTGCATGGCGTCCAGCAGTGCATCCCGCCGCTCGCGATAGACCGAGAGGATCTGCGGCAGCACCCTGTCCGTCAGTCCCTCCTCGAACGCCCGCACCAGCATCATCTGGCACAGGCCGCTCGTGCACATGTCCGAGCCCTGCTTGGCCGTCGTCAGGGCGCGGATCATCTCCGGCGCGGCGATGACCCAGCCGAGCCGGAAGCCGGGCGCGAGTTCCTTCGACAAGGTGCCGAGATAGACCACGGGGCCGTCATAAGGCCCGCTGTGCCCCGCGCCGGACAACTCCAGCATCCGCGGCAACGGCGCCGTGTCGAAGTAGAGCGTCCCGTAGGGATCGTCCTCGACGAGCCAGGTTCCGGAGGTCTCGGCGGCATCGATAAGGGCGCGCCGCTCCGCCAGGCCGACCAGCCGCCCCGTCGGGTTGGAGAAGTTGGGGACGGTGTAGGCGAACTGCGCGCCCGCGAACGCGGCACCGAGGTCCAGGTCGTTGCTGCCGAACCGCATCGGCCGGTAGGTCGGGCGGCGCGGACGCCAGGCATCCAGCGCTCCCAGATACGCCGGCGACTGTGCCGCGATGACGCCGCCCTCTTCCAGCAGGGCCTTGCCGAGAAGGTCCAGGGCCTGCATGCCGCCCGTCGTCACCAGCACGTTCTCGCGCGTGAGAACGAGCCCGTTGGTGCTGAAGCGCCGGGCGATCGCGTCCCGCAAGGCGGGGAGTCCCTCGATCGGGCTGTAGGCGAGCGCGGCGTGGGGATCCCTGCGGATGACGTCCGCCGCGAGATGGGCGAGGTCCTCGACCGGCCACGTGGATGGCTCAGGGAGGCCGCCGGCCATGTTGATCAGGTCCGGGATCTGTCCCGCCGACAGGAAGGTCTGCGTGACGTCGTTGGTGTCGTCGAGCCACGAAGCGAAGGCGGGTCGTGCCATCGTACGAATCTCCCCAGGCCAAAATCGTATGCGTCACCGCCAGCCTATTCATGAGCCCTATCGCGGTCAGGCGCGAGTCCGCCTGTTGCGCCGGTTCGGCCGGTCGGCAGCACGGTCGATCGGGGGGTCTTCCGCGTTGCACCGGAATGCGGACCCGGTTCGGGCTCTGGCGCACTCGCCGGATCTCCGGCAGCTTCCCCCGCAGGCCGATCGCGGCCGTCCTGACGGACAGGTCGACAAGATATGAACACGAGCGGGTCGATGGTGAAATTGGTGCGCTGGGCGATCGCGGTCGTGGCGGCGATCGCGATCGGCTTCGCCGTGGCGAACCTCCGCGAATGGATCAGCGGCCTCGCCGTCGAGACGACAGATGCGGACGGCACCCCGATGACGGTGTTCCGCCTGCCGTCGGCTCCGCCAGGGCCGGTGGTGGTCGTCGCCCACGGCTTCGCCGGCTCGCAGCAGTTGATGCGCCCCTTTGCGGTTGCGCTGGCCAGGAACGGCTATGTGGCCGTGACCTTCGACTTCGCGGGCCACGGCCGCAACCCCAAGCCGCTGACCGGAAACATCACCCAGGCGGACGGCGCGACGCGAACCCTGGTCGACGAGACGGGCCGCGTCGCCGCAAAGGCGCGCGGACTGGGCGACGGACGCCTCGCGGTCCTCGGCCACTCCATGGCCACCGACATCATCATCCGCTTCGCCCAGAGCGCGCCTGATGTCGCTGCCACCGTGGCGGTGTCGATGTTCTCGCCCGCCGTCAACGCGACCTCGCCCAGGAACCTGCTCGTCATCGTCGGCGAATGGGAGGGCGGCCTCAAGCGGGAGGCGCTGCGGGTTGCCGGCCTGACGTCTGCACCAGCTCCCGCAGAACCCGGCATCACCTATGGCGACATGGCTGCAGGTACGGCCCGCCGTGTCGCGATCAGTCCGGGAACCGAGCATGTCAGCGTGCTCTACAGCACGACCAGCCTGCGCGAGGCGGTGGAGTGGCTCGACGCAGCGTTCGGCCGGACCGGACATGGTTTGTCAGCCATCGAGAGCCCCGGTCCCTCGATCCTGCTCCTCCTTGCAGGGGTCGTGATCCTTGCCTACCCGCTGTCGCGCCTGCTCCCTGTCGCAACGCGGAGGCCGGCGGGCGCTGGCCTGCCCTGGCGCCGCATCTGGCTGCCCATGCTGCTGCCCGCGTTGGCCACGCCGCTACTGCTCAGAGTCGTGCCGACACATTTCCTGCCGGTGCTGGTCGGCGACTACCTGGCGGTCCACTTCGCGGCCTATGGCCTGATCGCCTTCGCATGCCTGGCCTGGGTGGGAGCCCCGCGGCCAGGCTGGCGCGCCCTCGCCAACGGCAAGCTGCTGGCGGGCGCAGCGGCGATGGTCGCCTACTTCCTGGCCGCGTTCGTCTGGCCCATCGACACCTACATGACCTCGTTCGTGCCGGGTGGTCCCCGGCTGGCTCTCGTTCTCGCCATGCTGGCGGGCACTTTGCTCTACTTCCTGAGCGACGAGTGGCTCACCAGAGGCCAAGGGGCCGCGCGGTGGGCCTTCGCGGTGTCGAAGCTCGCCTTCATAGCGTCCCTGGGAATTGCCTTGGGCCTCGACTTCGGAAGGCTGTTCTTCCTGCTCATCATCGTGCCCGTGATCATCCTGTTTTTTCTCGTCTTTGGACTGTTCAGCACCTGGGCCTACAGGAGGACGGGCCACCCCTTCGTCGGCGGGATTGCCAATGCGGTGGCGTTCGCCTGGTCGATAGCGGTCACGTTCCCGCTTCTGGCGGGGTGAAGCGGCTGCCCCGGCGGATGCCTCGTCTCTTGCACCGGAAGGAGCCTGCCGGGACGTCACGCCTCGCCCAGCCTTGACCGCAACGTTGCGTTTTCTTCGGCCAGGCGGTCACGCTCGGCCTCGAGCCGCGCGAGTGCGGTAGCGGCCAGCGTGGCGTCGACCTTCCGCGGGATGTGCTGGGGACAGTTGATGTCCCAGGCGTCCACCGTGAACAGGACGGCCTGTTCGGGTCGGGCCTCGTAATCCACCGGCATCAGGCGCGCAATCAGTTCGGGATCCTGGACGACCCTGGCCGTTCCCCAGATCTTCACCCGGCGGCGATGCGCGTAATCGATCAGGAACAGGAACGCCCGGTCGTTGTCGGCGAGATTGCCCGTGGTTACGTACTGGCGATTGCCCGAGAAGTCGGCAAAGCCGATCGTGTGCTCGTCGACCACGCGGATGAACCCCGGCGGGCCGCCCCGGTGCTGTGCATAGGGCTGGCCCTGCGCATTTGCGGTGGCCAGAAAAGCCGTGTCGACCTCGCCCAGGAAGGCCACGAGATCCGGCGTGATCTGAGTCCTGAATCCGCCACGCGCTTCCATGCGGGCATAGGCGGAGCGTGAGCCTCGCTCCTGCTGGATCGCCTTGACCCGCGGGGTGAAGGCGACGTCGCTCGAGGGATGGACTGACATGACGCGGCTCCGGGGTTGGGGTTTCTCTGCGGAGGAATGTGCACCCTTTCTGTCCGCACGATAATCTGGCAGTTTTGCAGGAGATAATTTCTTCTCACGGGATAATGCATGGATCGGCTCCTGGCTCTCCGAACCTTCGCCGCAGTGGCTCGCCTGCGCAGTTTCTCCGCCGCAGCACGCCAGCTCCGCCTGTCCGCGACGGCGGCCAGCCGCGCGGTCGCCCTGCTCGAGGCCGAGCTAGGCACCGCTCTGCTCCTGCGAACCACGCGCTCGGTGAGCCTGACCAGGGAGGGCGAGGCCTATCTCGACGCGTGCCAGTCGGCCCTCGAACAGCTCGATGCCGCCGCAAGGACCCTCCGCGGCGAAGGTGCGGAGCCGCGCGGCCGGCTGGTGATCGCGGCGCCAGTGGTCTTCGGGAGGCTGCATATGCTGCCCGTCGTCCAGCGGCTGCTGCGAGAACACGGCCAGCTATCTGTGCACCTCCAGCTGGCCGACCGGATCGTCGCTCTGGCCGAGGAAGGGATCGACGCCGCCCTGCGCATCGGCGATCTCGCCGACAGCGCCCTCACCCAGACGAAGGTGGCGGAGGTCCGGCGCGTGCTGGTGGCCAGCCCGGCCTATCTCGACCAAAGCGGCACGCCCGCGGCCGTGGCCGACCTCTCGGGGCATGACCTCATCGCCTTCGACAGTTTCACCGCGCAGGGCGAGTGGCGGTTCGGGGAAGGCGGGCATGGCGCCGTCCGCGTCGAACCGCGTCTCCTCGTGAACGACGTGGAAACGGCCATAGAGGCCGCGGCCTCCGGCCTCGGGATCACACGCGTCCTGTCCTACCAGGTCCAGGCCCGGATCGCCGAGGGACGGCTCGTCCGGATTCTCAGGGAGACCGAGCCTCCGCCCATTCCCGTCAGCATCGTCTTTGCGGCCAATCGCCGGGGCTCGCCCAACGTGCGGGCGTTTATCGAGGCGGCCGGGGAGCATCTCCGGTCCATTGCGATGGGATAGTTGCGCCGAGCACGGCTAGGGCGAGTGTCGGGCCGTCAGCGCTTCATCTCCTGACGGCGCATCGGCATGGTGTCGATCAGGGCGAACAACTCCTCCGCGGCGACCGGCCTTGTCGCGCGGAACTTCACGCCGCCATCCTTGCCGATGAGGAGGACTGCAAAGCCGCCAGCCTGGGCACCGTTGAGCGGTGTGCGGCTGCGGAAGGCCTGCACCTCGGCGGGCGTGGGCGCGGTCCCATGGACGCCCTCGACACTGCCGTCCGGCAGGACGGCAAACACCACCATGTCGCGCTCGTCCAGACCGGCGCCGTGCTTCAGCATCTCCCCGCGCTGTTGGCGAACGAGTTCCTCGCCGGCCGATCCGGCGAGTATCACGACGATACGGCGGGAGCCGTCGAAGGGGGAAGCAGTCATGGCTCTCGTGGCTCCGGCGGCAAGCGGGATGGTGGTCGCGATCGTCACGGCGCTCGCCAGCAGGACGACGGCGATGCGGAATGCGGAGTTGGGCGATCCGCCGGGGGTGTGCCCCGTCCGCAGCTCATCCTCAGGGCTGCCCGGGTCACACCTGGTCAGCCCAACATTCCGCCTCACGAACCCACTCGTCCGGTGACAAAGGCGCATGCACCGGCGATTCTGATGGCGAATGGCAAAAGCGACCCCCGGGAGAACGCGATGGAATGGCTGAATCCACCACCGGAGTGGAGCGAGGAGAACGGCATCCTCAACGTCGTCACAGGAGACCGGACTGATTTCTGGCAGCGCACGCATTATGGCTTCCGGCGAGACAATGGCCACTTCCGCTTCACCCGCGTGACGGGAGACTTCACGGCCCGCCTCACCTTCGGGGCGGACTATGGCACGCTCTACGACCAGGCGGGCCTGATGGTGCGCACGGGTCCCGAGTGCTGGATGAAGACGGGCCTCGAATACACCGATGGCGAGCCTCATTTCAGCGTCGTCGCCACCAACGCTTTCTCGGACTGGTCGGTTCAGCCTCTGCCGCGCGAAGCGCTCGCCACGCTCACCGTGCAGGTGGCCCGCTATGCCGACGTCCTGCAGATCCGCTTTGCCGTCGGCGGCGGGCCGCTGCGACTTGCGCGCCTCTGCCGCCTCCCTCTCCCCGAAGAGGTCATGGTGGGGCCAATGTGCTGCACGCCCGAACGCGACGGGCTGCGGGTACGCTTCGAGCAACTCGAGATCGGGCCGCCTTCGCGCGATCTGCATTGAGTGCTCTGAACACCGGCGGATCTGCAGAGACGCGTGAGGGCGACGGGGTGACGCATGTCGCCGGTGACGCCATCAAGCCCAGCGCGGCTGGTGGCCGTGAGACACAATGATTGCAGGGCAACAGTGGCTCGGGTTTACTCGGTTGAGAGGATCCCATCATGCTCAATCTGAGCCGCAGAAGCTTCATCCTGGCCAGCGTGGCTGCCGCACTGGCTGCCGGCGTGGGTCCGACGGCCCTCGCCGCGGCCGAGACGACCATCGACAGCTTCGTGGACCTGTCCTCCCGCCTGACCGGAACGGCGGTCGCCGATCTCGACAGGGGGGCCGCAGCGGCCTTGCTGGCCGGGTTCACGGCAGCGGGCCACGGCAGTGCGCTGGAGCGCCTTGCCGCTGATCCTTCTTTCGATCCGGATCTCGCCGACGCGGTGGTGGCGGCCTGGTATTCGGGCGTGGTGAGCAACGGCCGGGAGGACGTGGTCGCCACGTTCAACGATGCCCTGGTCTGGAACGCCCTGACCTTCACCAAGCCCTTTGCCAATTGCGGCGGCGAGACCGGCTACTGGTCGCAGCCCCCGGCCGGGTGAGCGGGAGCGCGTCATGGCGGATATCGAGGCCGACGTCGTCATCGTGGGATCCGGCATTGCTGGCGCGCTGGTCGCCGCGAAGCTGGCGGCGGCGGGCGTGCGTGTCGCAATCCTTGAAGCCGGTGCCCGGCCCGACCGCACGGACGCGGTAAGCCGGTACTGGAAGGCGCTCGCCAAGGTGCCGGAATGCCCCTATCCGCCCGTGCCGCAGGCCATGCATCCGGTGTCCGACAACCTGGATTTCTGGTACCGGCAGACCGGCCCGGACAAGTTCGCCAGCTCCTACATCAAGGTGGTCGGGGGCACGACGTGGCACTGGCTGGGCACCTGCCTCCGGCTCGTACCGTCCGACTTCCGCCTGAAGAGCCTCTACGGGCAGGGCGTCGACTGGCCGATCTCCTACGACGACATCGAGCCGTTCTATGCGGCGGCAGAGGCGGAAATCGGCGTGTCGGGCGACAGTGGCGAAGGGCTGGGATCGCCCCGCAAGTCGGGCTACCCGATGCCGCCAATCCCCCAGACCTTCCTGGACAAGACCTATGCCACCGCGCTTTCGGGCACGGAGTACGAGGTGCGCGCGACGCCGCAGGGACGAAATTCCACATGGCGCGACGACCGCATGGCGTGCTGCGGCAATGCGAGTTGCATCCCGGTCTGTCCGGTGCAGGCCAAGTACGACGCCACGGTGCACGTCGACTGGGCCGTCGCGGCCGGGGCCAAACTGTTCGAGCGCACGACCGCCATCTCTGTCGAACTCGGCCCGGACCGTCAGGTCTCCGCCATCCGGTTTCGCCGGTGGGACAACAGCGAGGGCCGCGCGACGGGCAAGGTGTTCGTGGTCGCGGCGCACGCCATCGAAGGGCCGCGTCTTCTTCTAGCCTCACGCAGCGAAGCCGCGCCTAACGGGGTCGCGAACGGCTCGGACCAGGTCGGCCGCAACCTCATGGATCATCCCACCCAATTGTCCTGGGCGCTGTCCGGGACACAAGTCTATCCCTATCGCGGTCCGCTCTCCACCTCGGGGATCGAGAACCTGCGCGACGGACCCTTTCGCAAGGAGCGTGGCGCGTTTCGGATCGAGATCGGCAATGACGGCTGGTCCTGGCCCACGGGCGCGCCGATCACGACGGCATCGGACCTGGCGAAGCAGGGCCTGCGCGGCAGGGCCCTGGACGAAGCCCTGCGCGACCAGTGTTCGCGGCACATCCGCCTCGCGTCCCTCGTCGAACAGCCACCCGACCCGGAGAACCGGGTGACGCTCGATCCGTCCGAGCGGGACGTCTATGGGGTTCCCCTGCCACGCATCGCCTATCGCATCGACGCGTACACGAAAGCGGGCTTCACAGCCTCCGTGGCCGCCCATGACGAGATTTTCAGACGAATGAAGGCGACACAGGTTCAGCACAGCCCGCAGGCTCAGGGGGCCGGCCACATCATCGGGACGGCACGCATGGGGGACGACCCCGGAAGCTCCGTGGTCGACCGCGACCTGCGCAGCCATGAACACCGCAATCTGTTCGTGCTCGGCTCGGCCGTGTTCCCGACCTCCGCGACAGCCAACCCGACCCTGACGATCGCGGCCCTCAGCTTGCGAGCCGTGGCGACCATCTCCAACGCCTTGAAGGTCTGAGGTTTCCAGCGGGCCCTGATCCCGCCACGCTCCGCTGCAACGATCCTGTCATCGCTCCGTTATCGCTGAGGTCGTCTCTTGGGGGTGCTCGGCGCTGTTCTATCGCGCCCCTGACAGGTGGCCATCACCGTCGCGAAAGTCGACGGCCAATGAGCAAAACCGACACATCGAGGAGGAAACGATGATGCGATACGACGCCGTGGGGCGGTTCGTCCGGGCAGCGCTGCTCGGCTCGGCCGTGGTGGGCGCATGCCTTTCCGGAGCCGCTGCAGCGGACAAGGCCGCCAATGACTGGATCGTCACATGGGCGGCGTCGCCGCAGCCGGTCTGGGAGCCCGACTTCTTTGCACCGGTCGGCATTCCCCGCACCCTGGTCAACCAGACGGTCCGCCAGATCGCGCGGGTCAGCGTCGGCGGACACCGTATGCGGGTGGTCCTCTCAAACGAATACGGCAATCAGCCCCTGACGATCGGCGCCGCGCATGTCGCGCTGGCTGGTCCGGGATCCTCGACGACCGGAAGCGACCGGACGCTCACCTTCTCGGGACAGACGTCCGTCACGCTCCCGCCCGGCGCTCCGGCGGTGAGTGATCCCGTCGACATCGACGTGGCGCCGCTCTCGAGCCTGGCGGTGAGCCTCTACGTGCCCGGCGTGGCACCAGCGACCACCTGGCACAACGACGCCCGCCAGACCGCCTATTTCGCCGACGGCGACGTGGCGGCCATGAGCCAGATCGAGCCGAAGACCACGGCGACCTCGCGCGTGTTCCTGAGCGAAATCATGGTGGACGCGGCGCCGGATTCCCGCGCCATCGTGATGTTCGGCGACAGCATCACGGACGGTGACGGCTCGACGCTCGACGCGAACCATCGCTGGCCCGACATCCTGGCCGAACGGCTGGTCAAGGCGGGCGCCAACGTCGCGATCGTCAACCAGGGGATTTCCGGCGCGCGCATCCTGCGCGACCGCATGGGCGACAATGCCCTGGCCCGTTTCGACCGCGACGTGCTGAGCCAGCCCCGGGCCGACACGGTCGTCCTCATGATGGGTATCAACGATGTCGGCTGGCCCGACACGATCCTCGTTCCGAAGGGCGAGCCAGCCCCGTCGGCCGCGGACGTGATCGCCGGCTACAAGCAGATCATCGCCCGCGCCCATGACAAGGGCCTGCGCATCATCGGCGCAACGCTGACGCCGTTCGAGGACACGTTCCACGGCACGCCGCTGTACGGCTATTACAGCGAGGACAAGGAAGCCAAGCGCGCCGCGATCAACGACTTCATCCGCACCAGCGGCGAGTTCGACGGCGTGATCGACTTCGACGCGCTCACCCGCGACCCCGCCAATCCGAAGCACATCCAGGCGCAGTACGACAAGGGTGACCACCTGCATCCGAACGATGCCGGCTACAAGGCCATGGCCGAGTCGATCGACCTGAAGCTGCTCGGAGTGAGCCAGCAATAGCGAACCAACCGGCGCGGTCACAAGGCTGCGCCGGTTACAACCATGCATCGCGAGCGAAGGCGGCCGGCAGAGCCGGGATGCTGATCTTTGCTTGGGAAGATGGTGGGCGCGACAGGGATCGAACCTGTGACCCCTACGATGTCAACGTAGTGCTCTCCCGCTGAGCTACGCGCCCGTTCCAAGACGGGGGCCGGCGGACCGGCCCGCGGGTGCAGGGGGTATATCGGCTCGCCGCAGGGAAGGCAAGGGCCGGCGGCGGGCCTAAAACCGCGTTCACGCGGGCTCCCAAGGAGACCCGCGCGCACCGATGCCGGCGTTCTTCGTCAGGCCGCGTTCAGCAGCTTGGCGACCTCGTTGACGAGGTCGCGCAGGTGGAAGGGCTTGGAGAGCACCTTCGCATCCTTGGGCGCCTGCGAGTCGGGGTTGAGCGCGACTGCGGCGAAGCCCGTGATGAACATCACCTTGATGTCGGGATCGAGCTCCGTGGCGCGGCGCGCCAGCTCGATGCCGTCCATCTCCGGCATCACGATGTCGGTGAGGAGGAGTTCGAAAGGCTCCTCCTGCAGCCGGTTGTAAGCTGACAGGCCATTGTCGTAGTGCGCGACATGGTAGCCTGCGTTCTCCAGCGCCTTGACGAGAAAACGCCGCATATCGTTGTCGTCTTCGGCGAGGAGGATGCGCGGTGAGGGCGCGGTCTCAGGAACCATGGTCGTCTCCGGTCGTCTTTCTCATTTAAGACACAGATGCGGTAAACATCGGGTGAAAGCGTTAACGGCGGCGATAATGGACAGCGCCGCCCGAGACGGGCACACTCGGACCGAGCCGCAGCCAGGAGACGCGATGAGCCGCTCGATCGCCGATGAGTTCGACCCTCCCTTCGAGGTCATCGAGCCGCCGGACGCGACGACGCCGCTCGTATTCAACTCGCCCCACTCCGGGCGGATCTATCCCCGCGCCTTCCTTGATTCGTCGCGGCTCGATGCCGTCAGCCTGCGGCGCTCGGAGGATTGCTTCGTCGACGAGCTGTTCGCCGGCGTCACCCATCTCGGCGCCCCACTGATGAGGGCTCATTTCCCCCGCGCTTTCCTCGATGTCAACCGCGAGCCCTACGAGCTCGACCCCCGCATGTTCGACGGGCGCCTGCCGCCCTTCGCAAACACCCGCTCCATGCGGGTTGCAGGAGGGCTCGGAACGATCGCCCGCGTCGTCGGAGATTCGCAGGAGATCTACGCGCGCCGCCTCACCGTCGAGGACGCGCTGACGCGGATCGAGACGCTGTACAAGCCTTATCACCGGGCCCTGCAACGCACCCTTCAACGCACGCACAGGCGCTTCGGGCTGGCCGTCCTCGTCGACTGCCACTCCATGCCCTCCTCCCCGCCCCGCGAGGACCAGCCCCGCGCCGACATCGTCATCGGCGACCGCTACGGCACCAGCGCGAGTGCCTTCCTGGCGGACGCCATGGATCGCTCGCTGCGCGCCCGGGGGTATGCGGTCACGCGCAACAAGCCCTACGCCGGCGGCTTCATCACCGAGCACTACGGAAACCCGGCGGCCGACTGCCACGCGCTGCAGATCGAGGTGAACCGGGCGCTCTACATGGACGAGCGGCGCTTCCAGCGAACGGCCGACTTCGAGCGCGTCGCCGCAGACATGGTGGAGATGGCCCGGGACCTCGCGAGCGCCGTCCACGACGGCTGGCTGGGCGGCCGGCTGGCGGCGGAGTAACCCCGTAAAAAGAAAGAGGCCGCCAGGCTTTCGCCGGCGGCCCAAGTCTAGGGAGGAAACGCCCAAGGAGGGCATATGCGGAAAACGCCAAGCGCTTTCTGCACCGCACCAAAATGTCATTGCACTGCACAATTTGCAAGATCTTTCCGCGGACAAAAGATTTTGCACCCGAGACCATGACAAGCGCCGGGACAGGTTTACCGAGCAAGAACAAGGGCTTATTTGTTGTTTGCCCGGTGCCGGTCTTCGCGGATTGCATGCCGCACATGCGAACAGTGCTATCCTGAGCATGATCGTACACGCTGCTCGCGCAGCTTCGTTGCCAATCGCCTGTCCGCACTCTATGGAACGGAACGGGTCCAGACACGGGAAGGACAGGACGTGACGGCCGTCGATTTTGCCGCTTTCGTGGACGACCTGGCCACCCAGTCGGGCACCGCCATTCTTCCGTTCTTCCGCACCTCCATCGCGGCGTCGGACAAGTCGCGCGGCGGCCCGTTCGACCCGGTGACGGAGGCGGACAGGGCCGGCGAGACGGTGATGCGGCAGCTGATCCGGCGCACCTTCCCGTCGCACGGAATCATCGGCGAGGAATACGGCAACGAGAGGGAAGACGCCGAGTTCGTCTGGGTGCTCGACCCGATCGACGGCACCAAGGCCTTCATCTCCGGCCTGCCACTGTGGGGCACGCTGATCGGCCTGACCCGCAATGGCGAGCCCTGCTACGGGCTGATGCACCAGCCCTTCACCCGCGAGCGCTTCTCGGGCGACGGCGGGGTCGCCACCTGGAAGGGCGTTTCCGGAGAAAGGCCTCTGCGCACGCGACGCTGCAACGCCCTTTCGGAAGCGATCCTGTCGACCACGACACCCGCCATGTTCAAGGACGCTCAGGCGGAGGCCTATGCCAGGGTGGACAGCGCCGTCCGCCTGGCCCGCTACGGGTATGACTGCTACGCCTATTGCATGGTTGCCGCCGGCCACATCGACGTGGTGGTCGAGACCAATCTGAAGCCCTACGACATCGTCGCGCTGGTACCGATCATCGAGGGAGCCGGCGGCATCGTGACCACGTGGTCCGGCGAATCACCTGCCAAGGGTGGCTCGATCGTTGCCTCGGGAGACAAGCGGCTGCACGAGCAGGTGCTGAACCTCCTGAACCGCTGACGGCGGTCAGGCCGCGGAGCCCATCTGCTCCAGCGCCGGCTCAAGCGTGGCGGCTGTCCCCTTCAGCGCCTCGCCCTCGCTGCCAGGCACGAAGGCGTCGAAGGCCGCCCAGAACTGCTGGCGAACTTCGTCCGTCTCCATCAGCACCTCGTGCTCGGATTGCCGCAGCACCAGGGCGCGGCCACCGCGCAGGCGCGCCGCGAAGCGCTCCGCGGCCGGGGTGACCGTGACGCGGTCCCGCGCGCCGGCCACGATCAGCATGGGCGTCTGCAGGGCCAGCGGGTAGTTGGGGTCAGCCATGGGCGCTATGGCGCGGAACGCGGCATGCACCCAGCCGATGGTGGGATCTCCGAGCCCGAGTTCCGGCTTCACCGCGATCAGACGGCCGGTGCGCTCGTACCGGTATGCATCCCGGCTGAGTGGATTCCCGGCAAAGGGCTTCGTCATGACCGGCGTCTCGCCGCCGCCGGGGATGAAGGAGCCTCCGAAGCCCAGCGTATCGAGGCTTGCGGCGAGGAACCGTGCCCCGCGCGGCCTGCGAACCTGCGCGATCTGCAGCATCGGCGCGGTGATGACCGCTCGCGAGAACAGGTCGGGTCGGCGAGCCAGCGCCCCGAGGAGGATGGCACCGCCCATGGAGTGGGCGAGCGCAAAGCAGGGTCCCGGCATGCCCGACAGCACCTCGTCGCGCACTGCGAAGAGGTCGGCGTGAAAATCCTCGAAGGCGTCGACATGCCCCTTGCGAGGGTTGGCAAGCAGGCGGTCCGATCCCCCCTGCCCCCGCCAGTCGAACGCGACCACGCCGAAACCGCGGTCGAGCAGCTCCCGGACGACCTCGAAGTACTTCTCGATGAACTCGGCGCGCCCGCCCATCACGCACACCGTCCCCGGGCCCCCCGGATCCCGGGCCGGCCATCTCGCCACGCGGACGCGCAAGCCGCCGGCGCTCGGCAACAGTGCGACGGCCGGGCTGTCGGGAACCGTGAAATCGGGCAGTTCGGCAAGCGTCAAGGAAGACCCCGCGACGGCGGACGATGTCGGATCGATCAGCGAACCTATCCCAACATTGTGTCAGCCGCATTCACGGAAGGCACCCCGCAGAGCCTAGCCCTCAGCGTGTGTCGGGGAGATCCGGCGGACCGCCGTCGAGCGGCCTGAGGCCGGCAATCTCACCCGTGGTGGCGTCGACGACCGCGCGCATCTTTCGCCCGCGGGGAGCCTGTGCATCGGCGAGCCACAGGTCGCCCCGGCGCGAGAGCACGCGGATCTCCCGAAAGCCCTGCTTTCCCAGAACGTCCTCGACGCCTGCCGCCTCCAGCTGGCGAGGGCCGCCGGCCATGGCGGCGACGGCGCTGCAGGTGAGCATGAGCGAGAGGGAGAGAAGGAGCACTGCGGCGGGCGCGGTCATCGCGGCGGATCCGGGTTTGGCGAACGTGCGGGAACATTGTCACGCCCTTGCTGAACAGGTCCGGTGCGCTGCGTTCACCAGCCGTTCAGGCGCCCCGGAGGACTCGCACCGGGGTGTGAGCCGGGGGTCTTGAACCCTCCGGAACCGCCTCCCACATGTCGATCAGCGCACGCCAGACGGGTGCGTTTCACGGGCCCGGCCCTTCGCGGCGGGCCATGCATGTCGCTTCTGAAGGAGGATATGTCATGCGTCAGTTCGATCTTTCTCCCCTCTATCGTTCCACCGTCGGCTTTGACCGCCTGTTCTCGATGCTCGACCAGGTCGCAGGCCCGGACGGTGCCAACGGCTACCCGCCCTACAACATCGAGCGCACCGGCGAGAACGCCTACCGCGTCTCGGTCGCGGTCGCCGGCTTCACCGACAAGGACATCGCCATCGAGGTGAAGGAGAACCAGCTCTCCGTCCGCGGTGACAAGAAGCCCGCGAGCGAGGCCAAGGGCGAGGTGCTCTACCAGGGCATCGCCGGCCGCAGCTTCGAGCGTCGCTTCCAGCTTGCCGACCACGTGCATGTGACGGGCGCGACCCTGGAGCATGGCCTGCTCCACATCGATCTCGTACGCGAGATCCCCGAGGCCAAGAAGCCCCGCCTCATCCCGATTTCCTCCGCCTCGGCTCCGCAGGCGCAGGTGATCGAGGGCCAGGCGACCCAGCAGGCCGCGTAACCGGCATCGAAGCCGCACTCTCCGAGGGCGCCCTGACGGGCGCCCTTTTCGTTTCAGCCCTTGCCGTCAGCCGCGCTTCGCGTTGGGGGTCTGCAGGTGCTTCTCCCAGTCGAGCGCGTGGGTCACGATCTCCTCGAGATCGGCATGCTTCGGCTCCCAGCCGAGTTCCGTGCGCACGCGTTCGCCTGTCGCGACGATAGCCGAAGGATCGCCGGCCCTACGCCCTGCCATGCGCACCTCGAAGTCGACGCCCGAGACCTTTTTCACGGTCTCGACGACGTCCTTCACCGAGTATCCCTCGCCATAGCCGCAGTTGAGCGTGAGGTTGTCGCCGCCGCCGCGCAGGTGGTCGACGGCGTGGAGGTGGGCGTTGGCGAGGTCGGTGACGTGAATGTAGTCCCGCAGGCAGGTGCCGTCCGGCGTCGGGAAGTCCGTGCCGTAGACCTCCATGTAGGGGCGCAGGCCGATCGCCGCCTGGCAGGCGACCTTGATGAGATGCGTCGCCTGCGGCGTGGACTGACCCGCCCGCCCGGCGGGATCGGCGCCTGCCACGTTGAAGTAGCGCAGCACGACGTACTTGATGCCGTGGGCGAACGATGCGTCCTTCAGCATCCACTCGGTCATCAGCTTGGAGCGGCCGTATGGCGAGACCGGGTTGGTCGGCGAATCCTCGGAAACCGGCACCTTCTCCGGCTCGCCATAGACCGCAGCCGTCGACGAGAAGATGAAGTGCGGGACGCCGCACGACACGGCGGTCTCGATCAGCGCGCGGGACTTCACCGTGTTGTTGAGGTAATAACCGAGCGGGTCGGCCAAGGAATCCGGCACGACGATCCGGGCGGCAAAATGGGCGATGGCGTCGATCTTGTGCTCGCGGATGACGGAAGCCACGAGCTCCTGGTCGCCCATGTCACCCACGACGAGCGGCACGGTCGTCGGGACTGCCGAGGCAAAACCGGTCGACAGGTTGTCGAGCACGACGACACGGTCACCCCGGTCGGACAGCTCCAGAACCATGTGGGCGCCGATATAGCCCGCTCCGCCCGTTACCAGCACCGCCATGTATGTCTCCCGTTGCCGTTGCCGCCAGCACCG
Source organism: Alsobacter sp. (assembly GCF_059501845.1). Lineage (NCBI taxonomy): Bacteria > Pseudomonadati > Pseudomonadota > Alphaproteobacteria > Hyphomicrobiales > Alsobacteraceae > Alsobacter > Alsobacter sp. The sequence continues at coordinate 123,841 of NZ_JCACDK010000014.1, forward strand.
TGCGCCGGCGGCCGTAAAGTTTCTTCAACGCGAAAATGGCTAAAGTCCCGCCTGCCTCAAATTCGTCGCGCGGGCGTTCTGCTCTAGACAAACCGCTGTCCAGTCCAAACCATCGGCCCCTCCGGTCGTTTCCCCTCCCTTACCCTGCAGGAACCCAACGACGCCATGAAGAAACCGATCCGCAAGGCCGTCTTGCCCGTCGCCGGGCTCGGCACCCGCTTCCTCCCGGCCACCAAGGCCGTGCCGAAGGAGATGCTGACCGTCGTCGACCGCCCGGTCATCCAGCACGTCGTGGACGAGGCGCGCGAGGCGGGTATCGAGCACTTCATCTTCGTCACCGGCCGCGGCAAAGCCGTCATCGAGGACCATTTCGACATCGGCTACGAGCTGGAGCGGACGCTGGAGGAGCGGGGCAAGACCCGGGAACTCGAGGCGCTCAAGCGCGACCTTCCCGCCGCCGGTGCAACGAGCTTCACCCGCCAGCAGGCGCCGCTGGGGCTCGGCCACGCCGTGTGGTGCGCGCGCGAAATCGTCGGCGACGAGCCCTTCGCCGTGCTGCTGCCGGACATGCTGAGCAAGGGCTGCATGGCCCAGATGCTGCAGGCCTATGACCGCCACGGCGGCAACCTTATTGCAGTCGAGGAAGTGCCCGACAGCGAAACGCACCAGTACGGCATCGTCGCCGTCGGCGAGGACCATGGCCAGACCTTCGAGATCACCGGCATGGTCGAGAAGCCGCCGAAGGGCACGGCGCCCTCCAACCTCATCATCTCCGGCCGCTATATCCTGCAGCCGGAGGTCTTCTCCATCCTGGCCGCCAAGGAGAAGGGCGCCGGTGGCGAGATCCAGCTCACCGACGCCATGATCAAGCTGATGGCGCAGCAGCCCTTCCACGGCCTGCGCTACGAGGGCAAGACCTACGACACCGGATCGAAGATCGGCTTCCTGATGGCGAACGTCGCCTATGGCCTCGCCCGCGAGGACCTCGGCGCTGCATTCCGCGTCGAGCTCGACAAGCTGATCGGCCGCTGACCCCCCGCGCGGCGCAGCGGCGGAATTCACCGCCGCCGCGTCGCGTGTTAGGAGGTCGGGATGAGCCAGACCGCAGCCGCCCGCAACACCGATTCGCCGCACCTGTCGGCCGCCCGGACTCTCGAAACGGAGCGGGCCGGCATCGACGCGCTGCTCGCCGAACTCGGAAACGGCCTCGGCGATGCGTTCAATGCCGCCGTTGCCATGATGGCGTCGGCCGCGGGCCGCGTGATCGTCACCGGTATGGGCAAGTCAGGCCATGTCGGCCGCAAGATCGCCGCGACCTTCGCCTCCACCGGCACGCCCTCGATGTTCGTGCACCCGGCCGAGGCGAGCCATGGCGACCTCGGGATGATCCAGCCCGCGGACGTGGTGCTGGCGCTGTCGTGGTCGGGCGAGACGACGGAACTTTCCGACATCGTCGCCTACACCCGCCGCTTCCGCGTCGGCCTCGTCGCGATCACGGCAAATCGGGACAGCGCGCTGGGCCGCGAGGCGGACATCTGCCTTATCCTGCCAAAGGTGCCCGAGGCCTGCCCTAACGGCCTCGCTCCCACGACGTCCACCACAATGCAGCTGGTGCTCGGCGACGCGCTGGCCGTGGCGCTGCTCGAGCAGCGCGGCTTCAGCCGTCACGATTTCCGGGTCTACCATCCCGGCGGCAAGCTCGGTGCTCAGCTGAAGCAGGTCCGGGCCGTCATGCATGTCGGTGAGCGCCTGCCGCTGGTGTCGCTGGGCACGAGCATGTCGGACGCTGTCGTCATCATGAGCGCCAAGGGCTTCGGCTGCGCGATCGTCACCGCAGACGACGGCACGCTGGCCGGCATCGTCACGGACGGTGACCTGCGCCGGCACATGGATGGCGGGCTGCTGTCGCGACGCGTCGAGGACGTGATGACGGTTTCACCGACCACCATCACGCCGGACATGCTGGTCGGCGAGGCACTCGAAGTCGTCGAGAGCCGCAAGATCGGCGCGCTGGTCGTGGAGGAAGACGGAAGGCCCGTCGGCCTCGTCCACGTGCTCGACCTGCTGAGGATCGGCGCAGCGTAAGTTTCCGGTCGAGCGGAGCTACAGGTCTGGCGCCCGTTTTGTTTGCCTAGGCCAGTTCCACCCGCAGCATCGTCCCTTCCACGCCGGTCACCCTCACCTGCGCTCCTGCCGGCGCGTCCGGGCCCTCGATGCGCCAGACGGTATCGTCCACCCGCACCCGTCCGCGCCGTTCGGCGATGGGCTCCTCCAGCCTGAAAGTCCGCCCTACCAGCACGCGGCCGCGATCGTTGAGGCGGTCTTGCCCTTCGGCGCTGGTCTTGCCGCCGGCGATCCTGCGTCCTACGACGGCAAAGGCAGCCGCCAGGACGGCGAAGAGGATGAGCGCGATTTCCCAGCCGAGCGAAAACGCGAAGAGGCAGAGGCCAGTCAGGACGCCCGCCAGCCCCAGCCAGATCATGAAGGCGCCAGGTGCGAGCAGTTCCAGAGCCATCAGGACAACGCCGCCAACGACGAAGATCCACGGCATCGCGGAAGACATGTCCGGCATGTCGGCTCAGACTCCCGGGGCCAGCGGCGGCGGAGGGGCCGGAGCGCCGCCTGCGCGCGGAACAGTCGGGGTTCGGGGTGCCGGGCGCGGGGCACCGGTTGCCGGCCCGTCCGGGAAGGCCGACCGGGCGATCTCCGCGATACCGCCCAGCGTGCCGATGACCGAGGCGGCCTCGACCGGCATCATGAACACCTTCTGGTTGGGCGCAGAGGCCAGCGCCTGCAGCGCCTTCACATATTGCTGGGCGACGAAGTAGTTGATGGCACCCATGTCGCCGTCGGCAATGGCCGCGCTCACCACCTGCGTCGCCCGGGCCTCCGCCTCGGCAGAGCGCTCGCGCGCCTCGGCGTCGCGGAAGGCCGATTCCTTGCGTCCCTCGGCTTCCAGGATCTGCGCCTGCTTGTGGCCCTCGGCGCGCAGGATCTCGGCCTGCCGCTGGCCCTCGGCCTCCAGCACTGCGGCGCGCTTCTCGCGCTCCGCCTTCATCTGCCGGGCCATGGAGTCGACGAGGTCCCGGGGCGGGACGATGTCCTTGATCTCGATGCGGTTGATCTTCACGCCCCATGGCGAGGCGGCGGCGTCCACCACGCGCAGGAGGCGCTCGTTGATCTCGTCGCGGTGCGAGAGCAACTGGTCGAGGTCCATGCTGCCCATCACCGTGCGGATATTGGTCATGGTGAGCGTCAGGATCGCCTGCTGCAGGTTGGAGACTTCGTAGGAGGCGCGGGCGGCGTCCATGACGGTGTAGAAGGCGACGCCGTCTGCCGTGATCGTGGCGTTGTCGCGGGTGATCACTTCCTGGCTCTGAACGTCGAAGACCTGCTCCATCATGTTGATCTTGGAGCCGATCCCCTCGACATAGGGCAGCAGGAGGCCGAGGCCCGGGCTGAGCGTACGCGAGTATTTTCCGAAGCGCTCGACGGTGTAATTGTAGCCTTGCGGCACCTGTTTAACGCCGGCGATCAGGGTCGCCACGACGAAAATCACGAGGACGATCGCGAAGATCGCGAAACCTGAGATTACCATCCTGTGCCCCTGCCGCCGACTCGGTGGCGGCAGTGTCCTATGCGGGCGTAAGCGGGACAAGGGTGCCGACCGCGCCCTTCATAGCCCGCCCCAGTGTTGGTCTTTCCTCAATCAGACCCAGCCCTGCAATTCGCGGCCGACGACGTGGCGCAGCACGTCGATGCCTTCCGGGCTGTCGTTCAGGCAGGGCACATAGGCGAACTTCTCGCCGCCATGGTGGAGGAAGTGCTCGCAGTTCTCGCCTTCGATCTCCTCGAGCGTCTCCAGGCAGTCGGCGGCGAAGCCGGGGGCGATGACGAGCACCTTTTTCACGCCCCGCTTGGGCAGCTCGCCCATCATCTCGATGAGGTAGGGCTGCAGCCACTCCGCGCCGCCGAAGCGGGACTGGAAGCACACCATGAAGCGCTCCTTGTCCCAGCCCAGCGTTTCCCTGAGAAGGCGACCGGTCTTCTGGCACTGGCAGTGATAGGGATCACCCTTGAGGAGGTAGTCCTTCGGCACGCCGTGGAAAGAAGCCACGATCATGTCGGGCGTGAAGTCGATCTCGGCCAGCTTGGCGCGCACGGTCGCGGCGAGCGCATCGATATAGACGGGATCGTCGTACCATGGCGGCGCGACGCGAACGGCCGGCTGCCAGCGCATGGCCATGAGAGCCTCGAACGCCTTGTCGCAGGCCGTCGCGGACGTCGCCGCGCAGGATTGCGGGTATAGCGGCACCAAAAGGATACGGTCGCAGCCCTGCTTCATCAGCGCTTCCAGCCGCTCCTTTGTGGAGGGGTTGCCGTAGCGCATGCCCCAGTCGACGACCACGCGTGGGTCGTCGCGAAAGGCGTCGGCCAGCTGCTCGGCCTGCGACCGGGTGATGGTCTTGAGCGGGCTCTCGTCGCGCTCCTTGTTCCAGATCTGATCGTAGTCCTTGCCCTTGGACTTCGGGCGCACGGTGAGGATGATCAGGTTCAGGATCGGCCACCACAGCAGCCGGGGCGTCTCGATGACGCGGCGGTCGGAAAGAAACTCCCTCAGATAGCGGCGCATCGACCAATAGTCGGTGGCGTCGGGCGTGCCGAGATTGAGCAGGAGGACGCCGAGTTTGCGGCTGAGCACGGGCGGGTGGTCGACCGGCAGCGGGCCGATGGCGCCAAACTGGGCTTCGCGACGGAGCGTGACGTTCATCGTGTCCTCTCGCGCCCCTTTCGATGAGGCGTCGCTGCGACATACGGGCCGCGGCGCGGAGCGGATCGAAAGCGCGAGCTTCGATGCAACGCCGGCGCCATGTTTCCCAAGGCATTGCACCATTGCGAGCCTCGTGCCAACCCTCGTATCGGCACGCGCGGCGTCGTGATGCGCCCTGCCTTGCTTTTGCCGCGCTGGCTGGTTGACTTGCGCCACGTCTGATTTGCTGAGGACCGACATGCGCCAGTCCGTGGCGGCCCTGGCCGCCCTCGTGTGCGGATTCCTGGGGGTGGCGATGCCGGCCCTCGCCCATCCCCATGTCTGGGTCAGCGTCAAGGCCGAGCTCGTGTACGAGAACGGCGCCGTGAAGGCCGTCCGCCATCACTGGCTCTTCGACGAAGGCTATTCGAGCTTCGCCATGCAGGGGCTCGACACCGACAATGACGGAAAGCTCTCGCCGGCCGAGCTGCAGCCACTGGCGAAGGAGAACACGGACAATCTGGCCGAGTTCGGCTACTTCACCGTGCTGAAGGTCGACGGCAAGCGCGTCGACGTCGCGGCTCCGCTGGAGCCCGCGATGCGCGAGGTCGGCAAGCAGCTGGAGCTGTCCTTCCTGCTGCCGGTGCCCGCCCCTGTCGCCGCGCGGCGGACCGTCTATCTCGACGTCTACGACCCGACCTTCTTCGTCGACTTCGCCTATGCCGATGCGCCGGATGCCGTGCGCCTCACCAATGCGCCGCAGGGCTGCGCCGTCCAGGTGTCGCGGCCGCAGAACAAGCCCGACCAGTCCCTCGCCAAGCTGAGCGAGGACTACTTCGCCAACGCGAACATGGGCCTGCAATTCGCGTCGAAGGTGTTCGTCGCATGCCCGTGAGGCGCCCGTGACGAGCCTCCCCACGATCGAAGCCCCGAAGGCGGGCCGCCTCTCCGGCGCGGCCGGGACGGTGGTGGTCGGTCTCGCGGCCCTGGCGGTCGTGGCAGCCGGGTTGGCCATTCTCGGCTGGGCCACGGGCTTCTCGGCTGCGCCTCCCCCGCCACCCAGGAATCCCTTTGGCGTGGGCCTGCGCGAAGGTGGCGCGCCCACCAGCGCGCTGGCGGCATGGATCCTCGCCGTACAATCCTCCTTCGACCGCCAGATGACCGCGGCGGTGAAGGAATTCGCCCAGAACGGCGGTGCCGGATGGACGCTGGCGGGACTGGGCTTCGCCTATGGCGTGTTCCACGCGGCCGGGCCGGGGCATGGCAAGGCGGTGATCTCCGCCTGGATCCTGGCCCAGGAGAAAGCGCTGCGGCGCGGGCTCACGCTGTCCTTTGCGGCGGCCATGCTGCAGGCGGCCGTCGCCGTGGCACTCGTCACCGTGCTGGCGGGGATCGTGAAGGTGACGGCGTCAGGCATGACGCACGTGGCGGAGATCGTCGAGACGGCGAGCTTCGCTGCGGTTGCGGCGGTCGGGGCGGCACTGCTGTGGCGCAAGTCGCGGGCCTTCGCGGGACGCCTTGGCGTGTCTTCCGTCCTACCGGACGGATGCGGCCCGGATTGCAGCCATTTCCACGCCGTGGGCCCGAAGGACGGCGCGGGCGGATGGCGGGATGCGGCGGGCGTGGTCGTCGCCGCCGGCATGCGTCCCTGCTCGGGGGCGATCATCCTGCTGGTGTTCGCGCTCTCGCAGGGGGTCTACTGGGCGGGGATCGCCGGGACACTGGCCATGGCGCTGGGCACGGCAATCACGACCGGCGCGCTCGCGGCACTTGCCGTGTTTGCCAAGGCGGGAGCGCTCAAACTGGCATCGGGCCGTGGCACTGGTGCGGAGACGGCCTTGGCTGCACTCGAGGTGCTGGCCGCCGCGTTCGTGACGCTGCTGGGCGTCGCCCTGCTGGGTGGCCTGTGGTCGGCCGGTGCCTTCGCGTGAGGAAAACGCTCAGGCGAAGTGCGAGGCGGTGGCAGCGACCTGGATAACGGCAAGCGCGGTCAGCCCTGCCATGATCAGGATGTCGATGAGCCTGTAGACCTTCACCCGGCGCAGCCGGGTCGCGATGGCGATCGCTTTCATCCTGAACCTCCCGGCCAACTCTGCAACTCATGCGAGTATGCCCGTTGAGGTTCAAGTCGAAGTGAAGGAAACCAAGCGTATTGTGTTGATCTCCCTTTACCTTTCGCTAACCATGATACCGCGTCAGAGCCCGGCGGACCCGCCGTCGGACCGCGGGTCGTGGGCTGCCTCCACCGCTCCATTGCGCGCCGAGCGCACGAGCATGCCGGCGTGTCCGAACCCGTCGTGCCGGGCCACGTCCTCGACCACCGGCGTGTGGCCTACGCGCTCCAGCGCCCGGATGAGATCGGGATCGAAGCCGCTCTCCATCGCGAGAGTCGCCGCCGCGGTGCCCCATGTCCTGCCGAGCCGGAAGCGCGGGGCGTCCAGGGCTGACCAGAGCGGCATGCCGAGCAGTGCGTGTCGCGAGAAGATCTGGGCCTGGAACTGCGGCTGGCCGTCGCCGCCCATGCTGCCGTAGGAGATGACGCGTCCATCGTCCATTGCGGCGAGCGCCGGATTGAGCGTGTGGAACGGGTGGCGTCCCGGCTCCAGCGGGTTGAGCGCGGCAGGGTCGAGCGAAAAGGACATGCCGCGGTTCTGCCAGCAGATGCCCGTCCGCCCCAGAACGCAGCCAGAGCCGTACTCCCAGTAGACGGACTGGATGTAGGACACAGCCACGCCCTTGGCGTCGATGGCTCCCATCCACACCGTGTCGCCGGGTTCGTCGCGGAACGGGAACGGCGCGGCGCGGGTCATGGAAATGGCTGCCGCCTCCTTCTCCAGCGCAGCCGGCGTCAGGAAGTCCGCCGGGTCGTGCCGCAGGCGGGCAAAGTCGGTGCAGACCATGTCGCGGATGCGCATGGCCCGCTTGGAAGCTTCGATCAGCCCGTGAATGTGCTCGAAGCTCTCGGCCCGGGTCACACCAAGGCGCCCGAATATGCCGAGCAGCACGAGTGCCGCGAGCCCCTGCGTCGGCGGAGGAAAATTGTAGAGCGTGCCGCCCGGAACGCCGGCTTTGAGCGGCTGCCGCAGCTTCGCCCTGAAGCGCTCGAGATCAGGCCGGGTGACCGGAGCATCGATGCGCTCGAGGTCGGCGGCGATCTCTCGGCCGACGTCACCCCGGTAGAAATCGTCGAGCCCGGCATTGGCGAGCTGGTCGAGCGTGTCGGCCAGCCGCGGCATCCGGCGGATCGTGCCGGCGGCCGGTACCTTGCCGTCCTCCAGGAATGTCTCGTCGAAGCCGGGGGCGGCGTGCAGGGCGTCCTTCTCGTTGGCGACAGTCCGGGCCTCGGAGGCACTCTGCACGTAGCCGTCACGGGCAAACGCGATCGCTTCGCCCAGCAGCGAGCGCAGCGGCATCTGGCCGCCGAGCGCGCGGGCAAGCTCGAGCGCCAGGTCCCAGCCGGCCACAGCACCGGCAACTGTCAGCGCCGCATCCGGTCCCCGCGGGGGAATGGCGTCGTAGCCCTTCTCGCGGTAGCGGCGGATGGTCGCGAGAGAGCCGGCCGGCCCGCAGGCGTCGATGGCGTGGACCTTCCCGCCCGGCTCGCGCACGAGCCAGAAGCCGTCGCCGCCGATGGCGTTCATGTGCGGATAGACCACGGCGATCGTCGCCGCCATGGCGACCATGGCCTCGACGGCGTTTCCGCCATCGGCGAGAACGGCCCTCCCGGTCTCGGAGGCGAGGCTGTGGGGCGACGCTACGGCGGCACGGGAGAAAACAGGGGTGTCGCTCATGCGGTGCTCCCGATGCCGCCAGCTTGCACGGCCAGGCGGGACGATATACTCCACCGGCTGATAGTCCACTCGGGGACCCCGGCCAAGGAGCGGTGCGTGGCGCGCGGCGACATCAACACGACGAATCTTCTGACGTTGATCAGCGTCGGCGTTCTCGTGGGCACCGAGATCTTCGGCGTGGCGCTGGCCGCGGGCTGGGCCATCGCGGGCTTGTTCGACCTCGGACAGACCATTGGCTACGTGCTGATGGGGGTGTTCGGCGTCATCGGTGCCTACGCGCTCTATCGCTTCATGCAGCTCGCCGCCAGGGTCGAGCCACTGCGACAGTGACGCCCGAGGCGGCGTGCCCCGTTGCGCAAGCCCGACCGGCGCCCCATTTCGAAGAGATATGCGGGCCAGGCAGGACGCTCCGGTCCACAATGCTGTTCATGATCCCAGCCGCGAGGTTGCCGATGCACCCCGCCGCGCCACAATCCCGGATGCCATGAGCCTCGACCGTCGCACCTTTCTCCAGCTCGCCGCCGCACTCAACGCAGCCGCCGCCCTCGGCGTCGGCTCAGCCGCTGCGCAGGAGGCGGCCACACTCCGTTTCGGTGAGCCGGAGCCGTTCGATTTTGAAAGTCTCAAGGCGGAGGCGAAGAGGCGTGCCGCCGAGCCCTACGTGCCGCCGCCTCGCCCCGATCCCACCATCGTCAAGCAGATCGACTACGACGCGCACGGCAAGCTCCGCTACAAGCTGGACGCAGCGCTCTGGGCCAATGGGCCCAGCGCCTTTCCCATCAGCTTCCAGCATGTCGGGATGTACTTCCCCAAGACCGTGCGCATGCACGTCCTGCAGGACGGCCAGTCCCGCGAGGTGATGTACGATCCCAACCTGTTCGGAGGCGGTCCCGACCACGTGGCCAAGGGCCTGTCGGCCGAGCCGTCCGCCTTTGCCGGCTTCTGGGTCCATGAGGCCCGCGACACCGTCGTCGACGGCAAGGACTGGAAGACGCTGGAGCCCTGGGCGACTTTCCTCGGCGCCTCCTACTTCCGCGCGGTCGGCGAACTCGGCCAGGTGGGGCTTTCTGCCCGCGGGCTTGCCATCGCACCGGGAACATCCAATCCCGAGGAGTTCCCGGACTTCGTCTCCTTCTGGTTCCAGCCTGCGGGAAACCCGCAGGAGCCCGTGACCGTCTTCGCCCTGCTGGATAGCCCCAGCGTGTCCGGTGCCTACCGCTTCGCCCTCCGCCGGACCACCGGTGTGGAAATGGAGATCGAGAGCGCTCTCTTCCTTCGCAAGGCGGTCGACCGTCTCGGCATCGCGCCGCTGACCTCAATGTTCTGGTTTTCGGAGACGGCCAAGGCGACGGCCGTGGACTGGCGGCCCGAGATCCACGACAGCGACGGGCTGGCCATGTGGACCGGCACGGGCGAGCACATCTGGCGCCCGCTCAACAATCCCGGGCGGATCACCGTCTCGGCCTTCATGGACCACGACCCCCGCGGCTTCGGGCTGTCGCAGCGGGACCGCAACTTCGACCATTACCAGGACGGCGTGCGCTACCAGCTGCGCCCGAGTGCCTGGGTGGAGCCGCTCGGCGGCTGGGGCGACGGTGCGATCCAGCTCACGGAAATCCCGACGGACGACGAGATCCACGACAACATCGTCGCCATGTGGGTCCCCGCCAAGCCCGCGACAGCGGGCGACGCGCTGGCCTTCCGCTACCGGCTGCACTGGCTCGCCGACGAGCCCTACCCGTCCACGCTCGCCCGCTGCGTCGCGACGCGGCTCGGCAATGGCGGTCAGCCGGGGAAGCCGCGGCCCAAGGGCGTGCGGAAATTCATGGTGGAGTTCAAGGGCGACGTCCTCTCGAAGCTGCCCTTCGGCGTCAAGCCGGAGCCCGTGCTTTGGGCCTCGCGCGGCACGTTTTCCTACATCTTCACGGAAGCCGTGCCGGACGACGTTCCCGGGCACTGGCGCGCGCAGTTCGACCTCACGACCGAAGGGAACGACCCGGTCGAGATGAGGCTCTTCCTCCGAAACGGGGACGAGGTGCTGAGCGAGACCTGGCTCTACCAGTACCACCCGTTCTAGCCGGCCGGCTGGGAGTTCCCTCCGCGCTGATGTCAGCCGGCTGCCCGGGCCGCTGCCGCAATGCTGCGGCGTTTCGACTGGTTCCGGAAACCCACCCTTAACCTTCCGCCAACCCCGCAGGGGCATTCTGTCTGCCGGCGTGCCTGCCGGCGGAGCGTGACATGGGCGTATTGCTGACGGGGTGGAGCGGGGCGGCCGGGCGCGTGGGTGCGGTGCTGGCGTTCCTCATGGCTGCGACGCCGCCAGTGCTGGCGGGAAGCACCGAGCCCGACATCACCGGCTCCCTCGGGCGGCAGCCGCTCGGAGCCGTGCCTCCCGACGTGCCGCAGCCGGCCGACGCCCAGGATTTTCGGGCCTTCGTGCAGGGCCTCTGGCCGCTGGCCAAGGCGAAGGGCGTGACCCGAGCGACTTTCGACCAGGCATTTGCCGGTGTCGAGCCCGATCCGAAGATCGAGGATCTCACCAGGCGGCAGTCGGAATTCGTCAAGCCGGTCTGGGCCTATCTGAACGACGCGGTGACGCCGCAGCGCATCGAGCGCGGCCGCGACGCACTGCGCCGCTGGGGGCCGGTGCTCGCCTCGCTGGAGGCGAAGTCGGGCATCGATCGCGGCGTGCTCCTGGGTGTCTGGGGCATGGAGACGAATTTCGGCTCGTTCACCGGTGGCCGGGACGTCATCCGCTCGCTGGCCACCCTGGCCCACATGCGCTACCGCGGCACGTTCTTCCGGGACGAACTCGTCACGGCACTCGTCATCCTGCAGCAGGGACACGTCGCGCGCGCCGACATGAAGGGCTCATGGGCCGGCGCGATGGGCCAGACGCAGTTCATGCCCTCCAGCTTCATGCGCTACGCGGTGGATGGAGACAGCGACGGCCGCAAGGACATCTGGAACTCGGTGCCGGACGCGCTGGCCTCGACCGCCAACTACCTGAAGAAGCATGGCTGGCACGCCGGCCAACCCTGGGGCTTCGAGGTCTCGCTGCCCGCCAACTTCCACTACGGCCTGCTGAGCGCGGGTTACCGCAAATGGAGCGCAGTCGGCGTGCGGAAGTCCAACGGCACGCCGTTTCCTCCCACGGGCAACGCCACGCTTTTCCTGCCGGCCGGAGCCGGAGGACCGGCCTTCCTGGTCACCGCCAACTTCGACGTGATCAAGACCTACAATGCCTCGGACGCCTATGCGCTCGGCGTCGCGCACCTGGGCGACCGGATCGGGGGCGGCGCGGCCCTTGCCGCGGATTGGCCGCTCGACCAGCCACCCCTGGGGAAAGCCGAGCGCCTCGAATTGCAGAGGCGGCTCGCACGGCTGGGCTACGACATCGGCGAGCCCGACGGCCGGCTGGGTTCCCGGACGCGCGAGGCCTTGCGCCACTTCCAGGCCACTGCAGGGTTGCCCCCGGACGGCTACGCATCCTCCCGGGTGCTGGAAGCCCTGCGCGCGCAGCGCTGACCTGATAAACTGCGCCACTGTGCGCGGCGATGCTGCGCGGGCGAGGCGACGAATGAAGCGTGCAGAACGGGGCGGGCGACGAAACGGAGGCCGGCACGGGACGCGTGCCGGCGCTGCGGCACTGGTGTTGCTGGCCGTGTGGTCGGTGCTTGCCGTTCTTTCTGCCGTGCCTGCCCTTGCGCAGCAGCCACAACAGCAGTTTCACAATCCGTTTTCCGACTTGCTGCGCCTGTTTTCGCCGTCACAGCCCGCTCCCCAGGCACTGCCTTCGACGCCGAAGCCGGTGCGAAAGCGTCCGCCAGCCCCGGCGGCCACGGTGAGCGACCGCCCGGCCGTGCCCAAGGTCGAACCAACCGTCTTCGTGACGGTAATCGGCGATTCGCTGGCGGAGAACCTGGCAGCCGGACTGACCGACGCGTTCGAAGACAATCCGGAAGTGCAGGTGTCGCGGCGGACGCGGACGTCCAGCGGCCTGGTTCGCGACGATTTTTATGACTGGCGCAAATCCGCGCGCGAGATCGCCGCAAGCCCCGAGAAGATCACGAACATCGTCATCATGCTGGGGTCCAACGACCGGCAGCCCCTGCGGGACGGGACTGGCGCCGTGCTCGATCCCTTCACCGACGCCTGGCGTGCCGCCTATGCCGGACGCGTCGGGGACGTGGTCGCAGCCTTCCGCGAGAAGCAGATCCCGGTCGTCTGGGTGGGCATGCCGGTGATGGAAAACGCGCGCTTCGCTGCAGACATGCTGGCACTGAACGAGATTGCCCGCGGCGCGGCGGAAAAGGCCGGCGCGACCTATGTCGACATGTGGGAACCCTTCGTCGACGCGCAGAACAAGTACGCCGCCACCGGTCCCGACATGAACGGCGACATGGCGCGGCTGCGCGCCTCGGACGGCATGCACTTCACCAAGGCAGGAGCGCGCAAGGCGGCGCATTTCGTCGAGATCGAATTGAAACGTGGCCTGGAGGATCGCCCGCCCGCCTCCGTGGTGACGATTCCGACCGAGACGATGGACCCCGCCTCGGGCGACCCGGCTCTGCAGCCCGGCGGCATCGAGCGGATCATCGACGAAATCGCCCGCCGCGGCATTGACGGGGACCCGGTGGTCGTCACCATCCCGGTGAAGCCGCCGGCGGGGCCCGTCGTGCAACTGACCGGGGTCGAGCCGACCCCGGGAGGCGCGCTGATGCAGCGCCTGCCGATGCAGAGTTTCACCGAAGCAGGCCGGCTCGCCGAAGACGTGCTGGTGCAGGGCAAGACGCCCGAGCCCAAGCCCGGCCGTGCCGACGATTTCCGCTGGCCGCCGAAGTAAGGGAGCGCGGACCTCCAGGTCCGCTTTTCCCCTCTGGATTATGGTCGGTGCGGGTCTGAAGACCCGCAGTCCGGCTATCTCGGCAGGACGGTTTCGCCCATCAGGTGCTTGTCCACGGAGTGCGCCGCCTGACGCCCCTCGCGGATGGCCCAGACCACCAGCGACTGGCCGCGCCTCATGTCGCCACAGGCGAAGACCTTCTCCACCGACGACTTGTAGGCGAGTGTGTTGGCGGCGACGTTACCGCGCGGGTCGAGCGTCACGCCGAGGTCGGCGAGAAGCCCCTCCTGCACCGGCGAGACGAAGCCCATGGCGAGCAGGACGAGGTCGGCCTTCATCGTGAACTCCGTGCCGGTGACGGGCTGGAACTTAGCGTCGACGCGCACGCATTCCAGGCCGCTCACCTGCCCGCTTTCCTCGTGGAAGCGCACGGAATTGACGGCGAAGTCACGCTCCGCACCCTCTTCGTGCGAGGAGGAAGTCCGCAGCTTCAGCGGCCAGTCCGGCCACGTCATCAGCTTGTTTTCCTTCTCCGGGGGCTTGGGCATGATCTCGAGCTGGGTCACCGAGAGCGCGCCCTGACGGATGGACGTGCCGATGCAGTCCGACCCCGTGTCGCCGCCGCCGATCACCACGACGTGCTTGCCGTTGGCCAGGATCGGCTCGTTCGTGGCGATCACCTCATGCCCGACGCGGCGGTTCTGCTGCGGCAGGAAATCCATGGCGAAGTGGATGCCGCGCAGGTCACGGCCGGGGATCGGCAGGTCGCGGGGCTTCTCGGCGCCGCCGGCCAGCACCACCGCGTCGAACTCGTTGACGAGCTGTGCGGCGGTGATGTCGATGCCGACATTCACGCCGGTGCGGAACGTGACACCTTCCGCCTCCATCTGCGTGACGCGCCTGTCGATGTGGCGCTTCTCCATCTTGAAGTCCGGGATGCCGTAGCGCAGCAGGCCACCAGGGCGGGCATTCTTCTCGAAGACGTGCACGTCATGGCCCGCGCGCGCCAGCTGCTGGGCACAGGCCATGCCAGCCGGGCCGGAGCCGATGACGGCAACGCGCTTGCCGGTGCGAAGCTTGGGCGTCTCCGGAACGATCCACCCTTCCTCCCAGCCGCGGTCGACGATGGCGCACTCGATCGTCTTGATGGTGACCGGGGAGTCGGAGAGATTCAGCGTACAGGACGACTCGCAGGGCGCCGGGCAGACGCGACCGGTGAACTCCGGGAAGTTGTTCGTGCTGTGCAGGTTGCGGCACGCCTCCTGCCAGTCGCCGTGGTAGACGAGGTCATTCCAGTCCGGGATCTGGTTGTTCACAGGACAGCCATTGTGACAGTACGGAATGCCGCAGTTCATGCAGCGCGCCGCCTGGTCCCGCGTCGCCTCCTCGGAGAGCGGAATCACGAATTCCTTGTAGTGGCGGATGCGGTCGGACGCGGGCGCATAGCGCCGGTCGCGGCGATCGATCTCCAGAAAACCCGTCACCTTGCCCATCGGAGCCCCGTCCTTCCGAGATACCTTCGAGTTCTTCAAATATCCGAGCGCTATTCAGCCGCCTCGGCAAAGTTCATGCCTGGTGCCACGACCTTTTTTGCGTCGAGGATCTCAATCCCGAGCAGCTTCCCCGCCGGGTCGAGATCAAAAACGACGCCTGGGCGAACCTCTTCGGAGGTGTCCACCTCGCCATTTGCAAGATCGATGTAAAGCGCATCAACCTCGGCGTCGTAGCTGACCTTCATTTGCGCCTCCCGGCGTTCCGATCCCAGAGAACTGTAACGACAGTGAAGTGCTCTCCCGCTTCCTCGAAAACAACCCTCATCACGCGTTCGCCGAACTCCGGAAACCTTTTGTAAGCCCGTATTCGACCGGAGTGGGTAGGGTCCAGTTCGGTCCAATCAGGCTTTTCCAGGCACCGCGAAACCCATTCCCTCGGGATCGCCCGCTTTTGAACTGTGACATTCGCGTGCACGGTCCAGACGACGCCCTTCACTCCCCCGCCGCCGCCATCTGCCGGCGGCTTTCCGTCTGGGCCATAAGTTCGGTCAGGGCGCGACGATACTCCACCGGCATGACCTTGCGGAACCGCGGCAGCGTTGCTTCCCAGTCGTCCAGGATGGCCTTGGCGCGCTGCGAGCCGGTGTAGCGGTAGTGGTTGTCCACCAGCAGCTTCAGCCGCTCGGCGTCGTTGCGGGTCATGTCCTTCATCACCTCGACCATGCCGCGGTGATGCAGGTCGCCGCCCTGGTGGTAGAGGCGCTGGTTGAGCATCTCCTCTTCCTCCTCGACGGGCTCGAGGTCGACCATCGACAGGTTGCAGCGCTCCGAGAACGAGCCGTCCTCGTCGAGCACGTAGGCAATGCCGCCCGACATGCCGGCGGCGAAGTTGCGCCCGGTTTTGCCGAGAACGACCACCACGCCGCCCGTCATGTACTCGCAGCCATGGTCGCCCGTACCCTCGACCACCGTCACCGCGCCGGAATTGCGCACGGCGAAGCGCTCTCCCGCTACGCCGGAGAAGTAGCATTCCCCGGCAATCGCCCCGTAGAGCACGGTGTTGCCGACGATGATCGACTCGTGCGCCACAATCCGTGACGCCGCCTTGGGCGGGAAGATCGCGATGCGGCCGCCCGAGAGTCCCTTGCCGACATAGTCGTTGGCCTGCCCCTCGAGCTCGAGCGTCACGCCGCGGGCGAGCCACGCGCCGAAGCTCTGGCCAGCGGTGCCCTTGAGCTTCACCACGATGGTGTCCTCGGGCAGTCCGGCATGGCCGTAGCGCTTTGCAACCTCGCCCGAGAGCATGGCGCCCGTCGTGCGGTTGGTGTTGTTGATCGGGCTCTCGATCACCACCGGCGTGCGGTGGGCCAGGGCGCCTTCCGCCCTGGCGATGAGGGTCCGGTCGAGCACGGCGTCGAGCTTGTGGTCCTGCTGCTCGGACTTGAACAGCTTCACCGAGGCCGGCACGTCGGGCTTGTGGAACAGCCGCCCGAAGTCGAGCCCGCGCGCCTTCCAGTGGCTGATCACCGGATCGCGGTCGAGCATCTGCATCTGGCCGATCATCTCGTCGAAGCGCCGATAGCCGAGTTCCGCCATCAGCTCGCGCACTTCCTCGGCGACGAAGAAGAAGAAGTTGATGACGTGCTCGGGCTGCCCCACAAAGCGCTTGCGCAGCACGGGGTCCTGGGTCGCGACGCCCACCGGGCAGGTGTTCAGGTGGCACTTGCGCATCATGATGCAGCCGGCAGCGATCAGTGGCGCCGTCGCGAAGCCGAACTCGTCGGCGCCGAGCAGCGCGCCCACCACCACGTCGCGCCCCGTGCGGACGCCGCCGTCGACCTGGACCGTGATGCGCGAGCGCAGCCGGTTGAGAACCAGCGTCTGGTGCGTCTCGGCGAGGCCGATTTCCCAGGGCGAGCCGGCGTGCTTGATCGAGGTGAGCGGGCTCGCGCCCGTGCCACCCTCGAAGCCCGAGATCGTCACGTGGTCCGCCCTGCCCTTCGACACGCCGGCGGCAACGGTGCCGACGCCGACCTCGGAGACGAGCTTCACCGAGACGAGCGCCTGCGGGTTGACGTTCTTGAGGTCGTAGATGAGCTGCGCGAGGTCCTCGATCGAGTAGATGTCGTGATGCGGCGGCGGCGAGATCAGGCCGACGCCAGGGGTCGAGTGCCGCACCTTGGCGATGACGGCGTCGACCTTGTGGCCGGGCAGCTGGCCGCCCTCGCCGGGCTTGGCGCCCTGCGCCATCTTGATCTGCATCATATCGGAGTTGACGAGGTATTCCGTCGTCACGCCGAAGCGCCCCGAGGCGACCTGCTTGATGGCCGA
Source organism: Alsobacter sp. (assembly GCF_059501845.1). Lineage (NCBI taxonomy): Bacteria > Pseudomonadati > Pseudomonadota > Alphaproteobacteria > Hyphomicrobiales > Alsobacteraceae > Alsobacter > Alsobacter sp. The sequence continues at coordinate 141,052 of NZ_JCACDK010000014.1, forward strand.
GCGCATGCTGTCGCCGTTCGCCATCCGGCGGTAACGGTCCGGTTCCTCGCCGCCCTCGCCCGTGTTGGAGCGACCACCGATCCGGTTCATCGCGATGGCAAGCGTGGTGTGCGCCTCACGCGAGATGGACCCGTAGGACATGGCCCCCGTGGCAAAGCGCCGGACGATGTCCTTGGCCGGCTCGACTTCGTCGAGGGGCACGGGCTTGCGGCCGTCCTCATCGGCACCCTTGATGCGGAAGAGGCCGCGGATGGTCAACAAGCGCTCGTTCTGCTCGTTAAGCAGGTTTGAATAGGCCCGGTACTTGTCCTGGCTGTTGCCGCGCACGGCGTGCTGGAGCAGCGACACCGTCTGCGGCGACCAGGAATGCGCCTCGCCGCGGATGCGGTAGGCATATTCGCCCCCGACCTCCAGGGCGCTGCGGTAGACCGGATTGTCGCCGAAGGCGTCCGTGTGGCGGCGGACGGTCTCCAGGGCGATCTCCTCCAGCCCCACACCCTCGATGGTCGTGGCCGTGCCGGCGAAGTACTGCTTCACGAAGTCCGACCGAAGGCCGATTGCGTCGAAGATCTGCGCGCCGCAATAGGACTGGTAGGTGGAGATGCCCATCTTGGACATCACCTTGAGGATGCCCTTGCCGATCGACTTGATGTAGCGCTTCACCACCTCGTAGCCGTCGACCTCCTCGGGGAAGGTGTCGGCCATGGACTGCAGCGTCTCGAAGGCGAGATACGGGTTCACCGCCTCGGCGCCGTAGCCGGCCAGGCAGCAGAAGTGATGCACCTCGCGGGCTTCGCCGGTCTCGACGACGAGGCCCACCGACGTGCGCAGGCCCTTGCGGATCAGGTGGTGATGCACAGCCGCCGTGGCGAGCAGCGCCGGGATCGGGATGCGGTCCGGGCCGACCATCCTGTCAGACAGGATGATGATGTTGTAGCCACCCTTCACGGCCGCCTCGGCGCGCTCGCAGAGGCGCTCGATCATCGGGCCCATCGCCTCGGTGCCGCGCTCCACGGCGTAGGTGATGTCGAGCGTCTTCGTGTCGAAGGCGTCCTCGAAATGGCCGATGCAGCGGATCTTCTCCAGGTCCTCGTTGGTGAGGATGGGCTGGCGGACTTCCAGGCGCTTGCGGCGGGACACACCCTCGAGGTCAAAGATGTTCGGCCGCGGCCCAATGAAGGACACCAGGCTCATGACGAGCTCTTCGCGGATCGGGTCGATCGGCGGGTTCGTCACCTGGGCAAAGTTCTGCTTGAAGTAGGTGTAGAGCAGCTTCGACTTGTCGGAGAGCGCCGAAATCGGCGTGTCCGTGCCCATCGAGCCCACCGCCTCCTGGCCGGTCACGGCCATCGGGGCGAGCAGCATCGACAGGTCTTCCTGCGTGTAGCCGAAGGACTGCTGCCGATCGAGCAGCGACACGTCGGTGCGCGAGGCGCGCGGCTCGACGGGGCGAAGCTCTTCCAGGACGATCTGGGAGTTGGCCAGCCACTGCTTGTAGGGATGCGAGGCGGCCAGCGACGCCTTGATCTCGTCGTCGGAGACGATGCGGCCCTGCTCGAGGTCGACGAGGAGCATCTTGCCCGGCTGGAGGCGCCACTTGGTGACGATGCTCTCTTCGGGAATCGGGAGAACGCCCATCTCCGACGCCATCACGACGAGGCCGTCATCCGTGACGAGGTAGCGGGCGGGACGCAGGCCGTTGCGGTCGAGGGTGGCGCCGATCTGGCGTCCATCGGTGAAGGCGACCGCGGCGGGGCCGTCCCACGGCTCCATGAGAGCGGCGTGGTACTCGTAGAAGGCGCGCCGGTCCTCGCCCATCAGCGGGTTGCCCGCCCAGGCCTCGGGGATCAGCATCATCATGGCGTGGGTCAGCGAGTAGCCTCCCTGCACCAGGAACTCGAGCGCGTTGTCGAAGCACGCCGTGTCTGACTGCCCCTCGTAGGAAATCGGCCAGAGCTTGGAGATGTCGGCGCCGAACAGCTCGCTGTCGACGGAGGCCTGGCGGGCCGCCATCCAGTTCACGTTGCCGCGCAGCGTGTTGATCTCGCCGTTGTGGGCCACCATCCGGTAGGGGTGGGCCAGCGACCAGGCCGGGAACGTGTTGGTGGAAAAGCGCTGGTGCACGAGCGCGAGGGCGCTCTCCAGCCGGGGGTCGCGCAGGTCCTCGAAATAATCGCCGAGCTGCGTGGCCAGCAGCATGCCCTTGTAGACGAGCGTGCGCGAGGACAGGGAGACGGGGTAAAAGCCCTTCGTCCGCACATCGTTCAGCTGGTAGACGGTGTTCGAGATCACCTTGCGCAGGATGAACAGCCGGCGCTCGAACTCTTCCTGGTCGGCCACGCCGGCGCCGGGGGCGACGAAGATCTGGCGGTGGACGGGCTCCGTCGGGCGCACGCTTTCGCCGAGGCCGGAATTGTCGACCGGCACGTCGCGCCAGCCGAGGAAAACCTGGCCCTCTTCGGCGATAACCTTCTCGACGATCTCCTCGACGATCCGCCGGCCCTCGGGGTCGCGGGGCAGGAACAGCGCGCCGACGGCATAAGGACCGCTCTGCGGCAGGGCGATGCCGAGGGCGGCCGTCACCTCCCGCAGGAAGCGATGCGGGATCTGCAGCAGCATGCCGCAGCCGTCGCCGGCCTTCGGATCGGCTCCGACGGCACCGCGGTGATCGAGGTTGAGCAGGATCTCCAGGCCCTTGGCGATGATGTCATGCGAGGGCGTGTTGCTCATGTGCGCGACGAAGCCGACGCCGCAGGCGTCATGCTCGTTGGCAGGGCTGTACAGCCCCTGCTCGGCCGGAAGTGCGGGATCGTAGACGGCGGGAAGGCGCGCGGAGCCGGCCTCCGTCGCGGTCGCGACCCGTCCCGCGGCGATCTGCTGCCCAGTGAACTCGCTCATGTCGCCCTCGCGTCCCGTTCGATCATCTGCACATCGCGGCGCGCGGCAGGCTCTGGCCTGCGCCGGTCCTGGATCTCGTCAGTGCCGGCTTGCAAGGAGCACGCCGGAAACCAGGGTGTTCGTGTCGTGATCCAAGGGTTCGGCCGCGCCCCGTTCCGCGCCCGCGCCCCGCGGGCGCCTGGGCGGTCCGAAGACCCCGTGCGCCCGTCAGGCCCGCTCTTTGCGGGCCACACGTTTACCGTTGCGCAGGCAGACCGCCGCGCGCAAGGCCGTGTTCATCGTGGCGCCGTTCTTCAGCACTGGCATTATCCGGCTTCGATGGGGCAAGCCCCGAATGGGACAGCATGACTGTCCTATCGCGGCCGGACATTGCCACAGCTGAAGCGCCTCCACAAGGCCTGTTTTCAACCCTTTCGAAAGAAAGTTGCGGCACCGCGCGCTCCTGCGCAAGGAACGCAAACGCCGCGCCCGTTCGCGTGAAGAAGGCTGACCCGCGCACCGTCCGCTTGCGGAGTGCGTCCGGCCATGGCTTGCTCCGGACCAGCGGCCCCCGTGCCGCAGTCTGACCGATGGAAAACCTTATGAATTTCGCCAGTGACAATGTCGTCGGCGCCAGCCGGCAGGTCCTCGACGCCATCATCTCCGCCAATGACGGGGCAGCCGCGTCCTACGGCGCCGACGAGTGGTCGGTTAAGGCAGCGGCCATGCTGTCGGATGTCTTCGAGCGCAAGGCGACGGTGTACCTGGTGGCCACCGGCACGGCCGCAAACGCACTCGCGCTCGCCGCCGTCACGCCTCCCTGGGGCGCGGTGTTCTGCCATCGCGAGAGCCACGTCATCGACGACGAGTGCGGTGCGCCGGAGATGTTCAGCGGCGGCGCAAAGCTCGTCGGCGTACCCGGCATCGGCGGCAGGATGGCGCCCACCGACATCAGGGCCGCGCTTGCGCGCTACCCCAGAGGGGTGGCGAAGGCGTCCCAGCCGGCCTGCCTCTCGATCTCGCAGGTGACCGAGGCAGGCACGCTCTACTCGCTGGACGAGATCGCGGCCTTGTCGCGGCTGGCCCGGGATGCCGGCATGGCCATGCATCTCGACGGCGCGCGCTTCGCCAACGCCATGGTTGCGCTGGGCTGCACGGCCGCGGAGATGACCTGGAAGGCGGGCGTGGACATCGTCTCCTTCGGCGCGAGCAAGAATGGCGGACTGGCCTGCGAGGCCGTCGTGTTCTTCGACGCCGCGCATGCGGCCTCCATGCAGTTCCAGAGGAAGCGCAGTGGCCACACTCTGTCGAAGGGTCGGCTGCTGGGCGCGCAGCTGTGCGCCTATCTCGAGAACGATCACTGGATCGCCAATGCCCGTCACGCGAACGCCATGGCACGCCGGCTGGCCGACGGCATCGCCGCAGTGCCCGGTGTAAGGCTGCCCTGGACAACCGAGGCCAACGAGGTCTTTGCGGTGATCCCGGCCGCGCTCGACGCGGCACTCACGCAGGCCGGTTTCGGCCGCGCGCCATGGGCGAGCGAAAGCCTTCCTGATGGCTTCTCCATTGGACCCGGCGAGGTCTTCATGCGTTGGGTCACGTCCTTCGCCACGCGGGAGGCCGACATCGACGCGCTCCTTCGGCTTGCCGCGGAGCACGGCGTCGCAAGCCGGCCGTAATCCGGCGTTAACCGTTGAAAGATCGAGACCGGAGCCCGCCTTCGATGCGTGTTCGCCTGCGTAGTGTCCTGATGGCCTGCGTTCTTGCCGCACCCGTGTTTCCGGCGAGCGCCCAGATTTTCTTTCCCGGCGCACCCGGCCCCTACGAGCGCTACTATGACGAGGATCGGGCACTTTCCCCGCGCGACGTCGTGCGTTCACTCTATCGGCGCTACGGAATGTCGCGGGTGCTCGACGTCAGAGCCTTCGGTGACGTGTACCAGGCGACCGCGGTCGACCGCAGGGGCATGACGGTCATTCTGACGGTCGACGCCTATTCGGGCGACATCATCGAGCGCCGCGTGGCGCGGCTGGAGGGCGACCCGCCGATGCGGCCGCCGCAACCGATCCCGGGCGCTCGTTCGCCGGCGCCCTGGGCGGACGAGGCACGGCCGAGCCGGCCCGTGGCGCCCTACGACCTCGGCAGCGGCCGCCCGCAGGTCGACAAGAAAGCACAGCAGCGCCGCAACCAGCAGGCTCGCAAGCCCGATCCGGCACTGCCGGGCCCGGAGACACAACCGCCGGCGGACACCCTGACCGTACCCAAGCCGGCGCCGGTGACGCCCTCGCCGCTGCCTGACCTGCCGAAGGGGCCGGACACGGCCGCCCGGCCGCCGGCAGAGGAGAAGGCGCCGGCGCCCGCCGCCACCACGCCTGCCGCGCCGCCACCGCCCGCCGTCGAGGCGAAGCCGGCCAAACCCGAACCGCCGGCACAGCAGCAGGCAGCGCCAGCACAGCGGCTGCCCGAGCCGCTCATCGATCCCAAGACGGGCAAGGCCAATCCGACTGCGAGCGACGCGCCGCCTGTCACCCCGCTCGACGACGCCGGCAAGCCGGCGCGCAAGATCGAGATCGTGCCGCCCGCCGGCTTCGATTGATCGCTGGCCCGGCGGCCCTGCCCCGCGCATCAGCCCACTGAAAGTGTAACACTGTTACGAAACGGCTTGCGCCGGCTTTCTGTTACACTATAACATCGTACAGGCCGAAGCCCCTGGACGAGCGCATGCCAGCCCACGATCACCACCACCACGAACACGGGCATCATCGGCATGTCCATGCGGCCCGCGTGGCGTCGGCTCCATCCGCCTCCTTGCTCCGGCTCTCTGCAGTGCAGCGACTGGCTGGAGCTGCCGCAGTTTCCGGCGTGCTCTGGCTCCTCGTCTGGTGGGCGATGCACTGATGGCTTCCCCCGGATCCGCCATCCGTTTCGACGACGTGACCTTGGGCTACGACCGCCATCCGGCCGTGCACCATCTGTCGGGCACTGTCGCGCCGGGCAGTCTGACTGCCGTCATCGGCCCGAACGGGGCGGGTAAATCGACCCTCCTGAAAGGGATTGCCGGGGCGCTGGCCCCCATGTCCGGCTCCATCGCGGTGGAAGGCGGGCGGGGGCGCATCGCCTACCTGCCGCAGGCCGCCGACATCGACCGCTCCTTCCCTATCTCCGTCTACGATCTGGTCGCGATGGGGCTGTGGCGCCGGACAGGCCTCTTCGGGGCCGTTGGCCGGGTTGATCGTGCCCGCATCGCGGAGGCGCTGGAGGCCGTCGGGCTGACCGGGTTCGAGCGCCGGGCGATCGGCACGCTCTCCGGCGGGCAGATGCAGCGTGTGCTGTTCGCGCGGCTGCTGCTGCAGGACGCCGGTGTCATCCTGCTGGACGAGCCCCTCAACGCCATCGATGCCCGCACGGCGGCGGACCTGATCGAGATCGTCCGCCACTGGCACGCGGAGCGGCGCACCGTCGTCGCCGTCCTGCACGACCTCGAAGTGGCGCGGCAGGTGTTTCCGGAGACGCTTCTGGTGGCGCGCGAAGCGGTGGCGTGGGGACCGACAGCCGAGGTGCTGACCGCCGCCAACCTCGCCTCGGCGCGTCACATGCTCGAAGCCCATGATCCCTACGCGGCCCCCTGCGTCCGCGCGGCCTAATCAGTCATGCTGTACGACGCGCTGATTGCCCCCTTCGTCGAGTTCGAGTTCATGCGCCGCGCCCTCGTGGGCGCATTGGCGCTGGCCATAGGGGCGGCCCCGATCGGCGTTTTTCTGATGCTGAGGCGCATGAGCCTCGTGGGTGACGCGATGGCGCACGCCATCCTGCCCGGCGCGGCGCTGGGCTATCTCGTGGCCGGCCTGTCGCTCGGCTGGATGACGATGGGCGGTCTGGCGGCGGGCTTTGCCGTTGCGTTGCTGGCCGGTCTCGTGGCGCGGTCGTCGGTGCTGCGTGAGGACGCATCCCTCGCGGCCTTCTATCTCGTCTCGCTGGCCGCCGGCGTGGTGCTCGTCTCGCTGAAGGGCTCCAACATTGATCTCCTGCACGTGCTCTTCGGCTCCGTGCTGGCCCTTGACGACGCGGCGCTGCTGTTGATCGCCTCGATCACCACCGTGACCCTGCTCGGGCTCGCGGTGCTCTATCGGCCGCTGGTGCTGGAATGCGTCGACCCCGGGTTCCTGCGCTCCGTCAGCGGAGCGGGCGGCCCGACCCACCTCGCCTTCCTCGCGCTCACCGTGCTGAACCTCGTCGGCGGATTCCACGCGCTGGGCACGCTGCTCTCGGTCGGCATGATGATGCTGCCGGCTATCTGCGCCCGGTTCTGGACGCGCGACGTCACGGCACTGATCGCCGTGGCGACACTGATCGGAGCGGTCTCGGGCGTTCTCGGCCTGCTTCTGTCCTACCACCAGGGCCTGCCCGCGGGCCCCTCCATCATCCTGATGGCCGGCGGCGCCTACGTGCTCTCCATGCTGTTCGGGACGCAGGGCGGCTACGTGCTGCGGATCATCCCGCGCCGCCACCTCGAAGCCTGAGGAGACGCTCGCGATGACACTGTCCCGCTTCAGAGTGACCCGGCGCGCCGTGCTGGCGCTGGCGACTGCCGTATCGCTGGCCGGCCCGCGTCCGGCGATGGCGGCGGAGCCGCTGCCCGTGGTGGCGAGCTTCTCGGTCCTCGGCGACCTCGTGCGCCAGGTCGGCGGCGACCGGGTGACTGTGTCCGTCCTGGTTGGACCCGATGGCGACGCCCACGTCTACCAGCCCTCCGCATCCGATGCGAAGACGCTGGCGGGAGCGAGGGCCATTGTCGTCAACGGCCTCGGGCTGGAGGGCTGGTTCGACCGGCTGATCCGCGCCTCCGGCGCCAAAGCGCCCGTCACGGTCGCGTCGGCAGCCGTCCAGCCGATCAAGGCCGAGGATGGCCAGGAGGATGGCCACGACCATGGCGGCTTCGACCCCCACGCCTGGCAGGACGTCGCCAATGCGCGGCTCTACGTCGTCGCCATCCGTGACGGCCTGTCCGCCGCGGACCCGGACGGCAGGGCCACGTACGAGGCCAACGCGGGCGCCTTCCTGATGCGGCTCGACGCCGTCGAGAGCGAGGTGCGCGATGCCATCCAGAAGATCCCGGCCGACCGCCGCAAGGTGATCACGACGCACGACGCCTTCGGGTATTTCTCACACGCCTACGGGATCGCCTTCATCGCGCCGCAGGGCGTCTCGACCGAGGCCGAAGCGTCGGCCAGGGACGTGGCCCGCATCGTGCGCCAGATCCGAAGCGAAAAGATTCCGGCGGTCTTCCTCGAAAACGTGTCCGACCCGCGCCTGATGCAGCGCATCCAGAAGGAAACGGGTGCAAAGATCGGCGGCACCCTGTTCTCCGACGCGCTTTCCGGCCCGAACGGTCCCGCACCCACTTACATCGACATGATGCGGAACAATATAAGAGAGCTGAGCGCCGCCCTGGCGAGCTGACCCGTTTCCCGGCGGGACGCCTTGCGCCCCGCCCCCCTGATCCCGAGAGTGAACCATGTCCGACAAGATCCCCGTCACCGTCCTCACCGGCTATCTGGGCGCGGGCAAGACCACGCTCCTGAACCGCATCCTCACCGAGAACCACGGCCAGAAGTTCGCCGTGATCGTCAACGAGTTCGGCGAGATCGGCATCGACAACGAACTCGTCGTCGGCGCCGACGAGGAAGTCTTCGAGATGAACAACGGGTGCATCTGCTGCACCGTGCGCGGCGACCTCATCCGCATCATCGAGGGTCTGATGAAGCGGCGCGGCAAGTTCGACGCCATCATCGTCGAGACGACGGGCCTCGCCGACCCCGCCCCCGTGGCGCAGACCTTCTTCGTCGACCAGGACGTGTCGGACAAGGCGAGGCTCGATGCCGTCGTCACCGTGGCCGACGCCAAGTGGCTGACCGACCGCCTGAAGGACGCCCCCGAGGCGAAGAACCAGATCGCCTTCGCCGACGTGATCATCCTCAACAAGACCGACCTCGTGGACGAGAAGGAACTCGCCGAGGTGGAAGGGCGCATCCGCGCCATAAACCCCTACGCCATGATCCACCGGGCCGAGAAGGCCAACGTGCCGATCGAGAACGTGCTCGGCCGCAACGCCTTCGACCTCGACCGGATCCTGGAGATCGAGCCCGCCTTCCTCGAGGCGGAGGACGACCATCACCACCACGACCATGGGCACGACCACGACCACGGGCACTCCCATGGCGGGCTGCAGCACTTTCACGACGAGGACATGCAGTCGGTTTCCGTGCGCATGGGGGAGGTCGATCCCGCCAAATTCATGCCATGGATCAACGACCTGACGCAGCGGGAGGGGCCGAAGATCCTGCGCTGCAAGGGCATCATGGCGTTCAAGGACGAGCCGAAGCGCTTCGTCTTCCAGGGTGTGCACATGATCCTCGACGGCGACCTGCAGCGCGACTGGCGGGCGGACGAGAAGCGCGAGTCGCGGCTCGTCTTCATCGGCCGCGACCTGGACGCCGAGGCGATCCGCAAGGGCGCCGAAGCCTGTGCGGCCTGACCTCCCCTGCCCTTGAGGCCGGGTCCGCGATGGCGTAGCCATCCGGGGCAAGAGCGAGAGAGCCGCCCGTCATGTCCGCACCGTCCCCGTCGATCACGTCCCTCGTCCAGCACGTCGCAGACATGCCGGCCGGCGACCATGTCGTCGGCGCGACCTGGCTGGGCGACACGTTGGCGATGGCGCTCGCCGAAGGCGCCGTGCTGCTCGCATCCGGGGGCGAGACCCGCCGGGTCGAGGCGCATCCCGGGGCGGGCATTCTCGTCGTCACTCCGGCCGGAGATGGCCTGCTGACGGGCGGCGACGACGGCCGCGTGGTCCTGACCCGGGCGTCCGGGGACACCGAGGTGATTGCCGACCAGAAGGGCCGCTGGGTCGATGCGATCGCCGCCTCGCCCTCGGGGGCCATTGCGTGGTCGAGCGGCAAGCGCGTCACAGCGCGCGACGACAAGGGCAAGCTGCGGACGCTGGAGGCGCCCACCACGGCGCAGGGGCTCGCCTTCGCGCCGAAGGGCTATCGGTTGGCGGTCGCCCACTACAACGGCGTCAGCGTGTGGTTCCCAAACACCGAGGCGGCGCCGGAAAAGCTCGAGTGGAAAGGCTCCCATCTCGACGTGACCTGGGCTCCTGACGCGCGCTTCGTCATCACCTCGATGCAGGAGAACTCCCTGCATGGCTGGCGCCTGCCGGAGAAGGCGGACATGCGGATGTCCGGCTATCCGTCGAAGACGCGCTCCTTTTCCTGGTCGCATGACGGTCTGTGGTTCGCGACGTCAGGCGCCGACGCGGCCATCGTCTGGCCCTTCCAGGACAAGCAGGGTCCGATGGGCAAGGCGCCGCGGGAGTGCGGCATCCGGCCGGCCAAGGTCTCGCGCGTGGCTTTTCACCCCGGCGCCCTGGTCCTGGCCATCGGCTACGAGGACGGCTTCCTGCTGCTCTGCCGTCTGTCCGACGGATCCGAACTCCTCGTCCGGAAGGCAGATCCCGAAGGCGGTGGCGTGACCGCGCTGGCCTGGGACCGCAAGGGCCGGCGCCTCGCCTATGGCTGTGCCAATGGCGCGGCCGGCGTTCTCACCCTTCCCGCCTGACAATGGCGGGGCTGGGCAGGATGCTCGACCGCTTCCGGCAGCCAAGGCCGGATCCGGACGACGTGGCGCGGGTGAAGGCATGGGTGCGGGAGGCGCTCTCACTCGGCGACGGCGACGAGCTCACCGTCAACGAGATCGCCTGCAACGACCCGGCCTGTCCGGGGTTGGAGACGGTGATTCTCGTCATGCGCAAGGGTGAGCGCACACGCGCCTTCAAGGCGAAGGGGAGTTTGGTCGTCCAGACGCGACCCGCCATAGCGGCGGCACTCGCCGCCCCGCAGGAGTGAGGCATGCCGACGGTATCGCGCACCGTGGGGATCGGCGCAGGCATCCTCTGCGCGGTCGCCGCCTCGCAGGCTCCGGAATTCGCGCAGCAATACCGGCAGAGGCTGGGCGGCGCGATCGACGAGCTGCGCACCGTCGTCGAGCGCTTCGATGCGGATGCCGCGGCCGAGAAGCTGGACCGGCAAACGGCCCTGCGCAGGCTCTCCGCCAACCCCGACCCCCTGGCCCAGCGCCGCGCGGCCGATGCGTCCCTGAATGCCGCCCGCCTGTCCGACCTCGAACGCCAGCGCGCGGCCATGCAGGAAGCGGGGTCGTTCGGGCGCGTCGTGTCGATGGTGTCTGAAGCCGACCCCGACGTCATGCACGGCACGACGGCGGAGTTCGAGCCCGCCGTGCCGACCACGCTGGAGGGAGCGGTTGCGGCGGGCAGCGGGTTCGTGCTCGGCTACGCTCTGATCCGCCTCATGGCCCGGCCGTTCCGGCGGCGGACGAGGGTCGCGGTTCGGGTTTAGGCTCGGGGACGCTTCAAAGAACCGGCTATCCCAAACTCTCCCCCGTGCACGGGGGAGATGTCCGCGCAGCGGACAGAGGGGGGCGTTCTTTGAGTTCCGCGAGCGTCTCCCCCCTCCCTACCCTCCCCCGCGCGCGGGCGAGGGTTCCCGATCCCTCTCGACGAGGAGAGGGCTGGCGGGAAGGACGTATCGTACCGCTGAAGGTCAAAACCGCAGGACTACTCCGCCGCCAGAGTGGCCTGCACCGACGCGGGCTCGCGGAAGGCGCGGAGCAGGTTGGCCTCCTCGGCCCTTGCCGCCAGCATGCTCTTTTCCTTCACCGGGCCGAAGCCCCTGATCTTCTGCGGCAGCGAGGCCAGCGCCAGTGCGGCGGCGTGGTTGGCGGGTGAAAGCCCGGCCACGATCTCGTCGAGTGTGCGCTCATACTCCGCCAGAAGCGCCCGCTCTGCTCGCCTCTCCTGCGTCCGCCCGAACACGTCGAAGAACCCGCCGCGCAGGCCCTTCAGACCGGCCAGCACACGAAGGGCCGGGAAGATCCACGGCCCGAAGGCGATCTTCTTCGGCCGTCCCGTCGCCGGATCGTGGCGGGCCAGCAGAGGCGGCGCGAGGTGGACAACGAGGCGCGGGGCGGCCTCGAATTGCGCGTTCAGCATGTGCCGGAACTCGCCGTCCGTGTAGAGGCGGGCGACCTCGTACTCGTCCTTGACGGCTATGAGCTTGTAGAGGTTGCGGGCGACCGCCTCGGCCAGCCCGTCGAGCCCGGGGGCCCTCTCCGCCTCGGCACGTCTAACGGCGTCGACGCGGGAGGCGTAGCGGCGGGCATAGGCTTCGTTCTGGTAGGCCGTGAGGTCGGCCACCCGGCGCGCCACGATCTCGTCGAGCGTGCGCGACAGATGGCGATCCTCGATCGCGGCGGACGGCGCGGCCTCTTCGGCCAGGAGCGAAGGGTCGACCGCGGCGCGCCGGCCCAGCCGGAAGGCAGCCTTGTTCATGGCCACCGCCTCGCCGTTGAGCTCGATCGCCCGCAGCAGGGACGCCTCGGACAGCGGAACGCGTCCCTTCTGCCAGGCGAAGCCGAGCATGATCATGTTGGCCGCGATGGCGTTGCCGAGCGTGGCGACGGCAAGCCGCGTCGCGTCGAGGAAGGCTACGCCGTCCTCACCCGCATGCTCGCGGATGGAGCGCTTCAGGCGCTCGGCGGGCAGCGAGAAGTCGGCGCTGCGGGTGAAGTCGCCAGGCTGCACCTCCGCCGTGTTGACGAAGAGCGCGCTCTTCCCCGGTTTCACCGCCGCCAGCACCTTGCGGCTGCCGGACACGACGAGGTCGCAGCCGAGCACGAGGTCCGCTTCCCCGGCCGCGACGCGGATGGAGTGGATCTCCTCAGGCGTCGGCGCGAGCTTGACGTGGCTGAAGACGGCCCCGCCCTTCTGGGCCAGGCCAGCCATGTCGATCATGCCGCAGCCCTTGCCCTCAACATGAGCGGCCATGCCGAGCAGCGCGCCGATGGTGACGACTCCGGTGCCGCCCACCCCAGTCACGATGACGGCGAAGGAGCTGTCCAGCCCGGGCACCGCGGGATCGGGCAGCGCGCTGTCCACCTCGTGCGCCAGCGCCGCGGGTGCGGCCTTGCGCAGGCGCGCGCCCTCGACGGTGACGAAGGACGGGCAGAAGCCCTTCACGCAGGAGAAGTCCTTGTTGCAGTTGGACTGGTCGATCTGCCGCTTGCGCCCGAACTCGGTCTCGACCGGCTGAACCGCGACGCAGTTGGACTGCACGCCGCAGTCGCCGCAGCCCTCGCACACGCGGGTGTTGATGAAGATGCGCTTGTCGGGGTCGGGATAGTCGCCCCGCTTGCGGCGGCGGCGCTTCTCGGCCGCGCAGGTCTGGTCGTAGATGATGGCGGTGACGCCCGGCACCTCGGCGAGGTCGCGCTGCACGAGATCCAGCTCGTCGCGGTGGTGGATTGTCATCCCCGGCGGCCACTGCATTGCGCTCGTGTACTTGCCGGGATCGTCGACGACGAGCGCCAGGCGGTTCACCCCCTCGGCTGCGACCTGCCGGGCGAGACGGTCGACGGTGAGCCCCCCGTCGATCCGCTGGCCGCCGGTCATGGCGACGGCGTCGTTGAAGAGCAGCTTGTAGGTGACGTTGACACCCGCCGCGACGGCGAAGCGCAGCGCCAGCGAGCCGGAGTGGTTCCAGGTGCCGTCGCCGAGGTTCTGGAAGACGTGGCCGCGCTTTGAGAAGGGCGCCTCGCCGACCCAGTTGGCGCCCTCGCCACCCATTTGGGTGAAGCCCTCCGTGGCGCGGTCCATCCACTGCGCCATGTAATGACAGCCGATGCCTGCATAGGCGCGCATGCCTTCAGGCACCTTGGTCGAGGTGTTGTGAGGGCACCCCGAGCAGAAGTACGGGGTGCGGACCGCCACCTCCTTCGTCTGCGCCAGCATGGCCTGCGCCTGCTTCAGCCGGCCGAGACGGTCGGCCAGATCGGCGTCCTGCGTGTAGCGAAGCAGGCGCTCGCCCACGGCGATGGCGACGTCGTTGGGATCGAGCGCGCCCTTGACCGGGAACAGCCAGCGCCCGGCCTCGTCCTTCTTGCCGATGCAGACGGGCTGGTCGGGAAAGCCGTACAGTTCCTCGCGGACCTGCACCTCGATGAGCGAGCGCTTCTCCTCGACGACGATGACGAGGTCGAGCCCGTGCACGAACGCCTTCAGCCCCTCGGGGTCGAGCGGCCATGGACAGCCGATCTTGTAGAGGCGCAGCCCGAGGTCGTTGGCCTTCTTCTCGTCGATGCCGAGGTCGTCCATCGCCTGGCGGACGTCGAGGTAGCTCTTGCCGGTCGTGATGACACCGACACGGGGGTTCGGCCCTCCCGAGGTGATGATGCGGTTCAGCCCGTTGGCCTGCACGAACGCCACGGCAGCATCGCGCTTCCAGTCGTGAAGGCGCGCCTCCATGTCGAGAATGCCGTCCCGCGGGCGGATGCCGAGGCCGCCCGGCGGCCCCTCGAAATCCGACGGGGTCACGATGTTCACCCGGTCGATGCGGCCGTCCACGATGGCGGTCGACTCGACCGTGTCCTTCATGCATTTCAGCGCGACCCAGGTGCCGCAAAAGCGGCTCATGGCGAAGCCGTAGATGCCGAAGTCGAGAATCTCCTGAACCCCGGCGGGGTTGAGGATGGGGATCATCACGTCGACGAAGTGGAATTCCGACTGGTGGGCCGTGGTCGAGGACTCGGCCGTGTGGTCGTCGCCCATGAGCGCGAGGACGCCGCCGTGCGGGGCGGTCCCGGCCATGTTGGCGTGGCGGAACACGTCGCCGGAGCGGTCGACGCCCGGGCCCTTGCCGTACCAGACGGCGAAAACCCCGTCGTACTTCCCCTCGCCACGCATCTGGGCCTGCTGCGTGCCCCAGCACGCAGTCGCCGCGAGTTCCTCGTTGATGCCGGGCCGGACGACGATGTTGCGGGGGTCGAGATGCGGGGCAGCGCGCTGCAGCTGCTGGTCGAGGCCACCCAGCGGCGAACCGCGATAGCCCGACACGAACCCCGCCGTGTTCAGCCCAGCGCGGTGGTCGCGCTCGTGCTGCATGAGGAGCAGGCGCGCGATGGCCTGCGTCCCCGTCATGAAGATGCGGTCCTTCGACAGGTCGTATTTGTCGTCGAGGGAAACGTCGCGGAGCGGGACGGGAGACACCGCCATGACTTTCCTCCGGGGCCGACGCCGCGGACCGCGTTCGGCGGTCCTGACCGGACACCTCGTCGACGCTCAGGGAGCGAAGACTATCTGCCCCAACTGGGGAGGGAAAGCCTGCTCGCCAAGGGCCGCGAGCGTCATTCCCCTCTCCTCACTTCTCCTTCTTGAGAGCGTCCGCCTTATGGGCGGCGAGCTTGCCGGACTTGTCGCTCTTGACGAGGAACTCGGGATTGTCGCGGGAAGCCGCCACCTTGTGGCCCTTGATGGCCGTCGGCGAGGTGAGCTTCTTCTCGACGTGTCCGACCGAATGTCCGCCGGATGAGTTCCAGGACACCTTGTCGCCGGGCTTTGGCTCGTCCTTGGCCATCGTGCTGCTCCGCAGTTAGGATAAACCAACCTGCGGCGCCCGGAGATGTTCCGGATTCAGCTCATGCGGCGGATCGCTTCCACCTGGCCCAGACTTGCGAGGTGGGCGTAGACGAAGGGCAGAGCGCCTTCTTTCCGCAGCCTGAGGAAATCCCCGTCGGAAAGGGTGTCGAGCTTCTCCCCGTCGACCGTCAGCATTCCGTGCAGCGCCGTGGTCTCGCCGTTCTCGAAACGGGCATCGATGGTGACCGCCCGAAACAGAGAGAGGTCCAGGAGCATGCTGCTGAGCTCCTCGCTACGCTTTCCGGCCCGGAAGACCTCGTTCATCAGGCCGATGCGCTCGAGGAGGAGCGGGGTGTCCTCGCCGCCCTCGCCGAAAACACGCTCCCCGTCGGCGTGCTCACCGGCCACGAAGCCCGCGTCGATGCAGGCCAGCGGATCCTGGCCCTCCACCTCGCCGAGGATGAGGGGATAGCGCCGGACGTAGGCGGGAACGTACTGGCCCCGCCACCGGCCATCGGCATCGAGCAGGGCGTTCCGCCCGATCCGCATGCCGACCAGGAAGACGGGCGTGGGTGCGCCTGTGCCGGGCAGGAACAGGATCGGCAGGTGTGCGGACCCGGCGATAAACTCCTCGAACAGCGCCGGGACGATGTGGGTCCGTGCGGAGAATCCAAACCGCGTCTCATCGGTGGGGAAACGGAGGTCCCGGTGAGCATCACGGTTGATGGGCACGATATCGCTGTAGAAAAGGATGCTGTCAGGCAAACGAGTCTCCCGGCACTGCGGCAATGAATGAGCCTCAAATACCGACGTCCTAGCAGCGGCGAGGGGCGCTGAATACGGATCGCCCCGGAATTGGCAGCCGTTCTTGCGATGTAAGCTTAATTGAGCGCCGGGTCGGCAGCTTGCGCGTCAAAAGAAAAAGGCCGCCTGGCGAATGCCGGCGGCCCAAGTCTAGGGAGGAAACGCCCAAGGAGGGCATGAACAGAACGCAGCGCGCTCCGTTCGAGTTCCAAGATATATCGCAGCGCAGCAAAGGCAAGCAGGGTTGACCTATATCGCTGCATGCAGCCTATGCGCTTGACGCATGTCACAGAACATATTTGTGGCTTGTTATGCGCCACTCGCAGCTCAAAAAATTGCCATGCCTCTCTACCGGCTTGGATGCTGCCGGATGCAAACCGTTGGCGTATCTCCAGGTTACAGCGAAACTGCCTTTCCAGAGCTGGCCTGCTTGAATGCCGACCATGCACAAACCTTGTGCACCGACTCGTGATCGCGCTCGATCTCCCCGAAGGGTGCGACAGTCCACCACCAGGTCTCCTCCGGCTCCGGTACATGGGCGCCGCGCAGGAGGTCCAGTTCGTCGATAGTTGCGCCGGTACGGTTGCGCTCCAGCATGACCGTGTCAGTGATCAGGCATACCTTTCCCCGGAAGGCCGCGAGATCGTCGAGGTGCCAAGCGACGGACCTCGCAGGCAGGTCGGCGGGAAGTGAGAGGCCCCGCGCCGCGGAGCTCTCCATGAACTCCTCGACCCCCAGCGGCAGTTGCGACAGGCAGTTCGCCGAGATCACGAGGTCGACCTTCTGTTCGGCGCCGAGGTCGGCCAGCGGCGGCAGGCGCCCGGGCGGACCGCCCTCGAACCAGACGCGCAGGCCGGTCAGGTCCCGTTCCAGCAGGCTTACGTTGGGGTATCGGCGGGCAGAAAGCCGGATCATCGGCAGATGCACGGCATCGACGAGAAGAACCGTCTCGAACCGTCCGGCCAGGTGCTGGAGATCGACGTCGCGCATCAGCCCGGAACCGAGGACGACGACCGTGCGGCGCTGCTCGAGGCTGTCCACCGCCTTGCGGGCCAGTGCGCGGCAGCGTTCATGGTGCGGCTCCCAGTGCCTGCGCTGCCGGCTTCCGCGCGACCAGGCCCATCTGCCGCGCCACGCGCCCGGCCGGGGTGATCGCACTGAGAAGAAGTTCGGCGAGCATGCCCGGCTCCGCGAATCGCCGCGCCAGAGTGCAGAAGCAACCCCGCTTCGTGAAGCGCGCCGAAACCCGCGCCCCCCTTCACGCGGCGGAACCCGGCTGCTAGGGGTCCCCGTCCGTGTCCATCCTGGAGCAATCATGGCCAAGGCCCGTATCGCTATCGTCCCGGTGACGCCGTTCCAGCAGAACTGCACCATCCTCGCCTGCGAGGAGACGGGCGAGGCGGCGGTTGTGGATCCCGGCGGTGACCTCGACCGCATCCGGAATGCCCTCGCGCAGGTCAACGCGCCGGTGAAGAAGATTCTCATCACCCATGGTCACATCGACCACGCAGGCGGCGCCAGCGAGCTCGCGGCCGAACTCGGCGTCCCCGTGGAAGGCCCGCACCTCGACGACAAGCCGCTGCTCGACCGCCTTGCCGCGACCGGCGTGTCCTATGGCATCGATGGCGCGCGGAACCTTGTGCCGGACCGCTGGCTCGCGGAAGGCGACACCGTCACGGTGGGCAAGCTGGTTTTCGAGGTCCTGCACTGCCCTGGCCACTCGCCCGGCAGCATCGTGCTGTTCAACCGCGAGGGGCGCTTTGCTTTCGTCGGCGACGTGCTGTTTCGCGGCTCCGTCGGACGCACGGACCTGCCCGGCGGAAGCCATGAAGCCCTCCTCGCCTCGATCAGGGACAAGCTGCTGCCGCTGGGCGACGACGTGTCGTTCGTGTGCGGCCATGGCCCGACGAGCACCATCGGGCAGGAACGCGCGACCAACCCCTTCCTTCGCTGACCTTCCATCGCCGGCGGATTGACTCACCTCGGCCGAGGCTGTTCGAAGAAGCCTGTTTCATCATCCCGTGGCATTGCGCGTGCAGCACAGGCCACATGGAGGACTTTTCATGACAGACCACCCCGTGCACGGCCGCATCGACGGCCCCATCGTGATGATCGGCTTCGGCTCGATCGGGCGCGGAACGCTGCCCCTGCTGGAGAGGCACATCGCCTTCGACCGCAGCCGCATGGTCGTCATCGACCCGTCCGACGCCGACCGCAAGCTTCTGGACGAGCGCGGGATCCGGTTCATCCACCAGGGCGTCACCCGGGACAACTACAAGCATCTCCTCGTGCCGCTTCTGACGGCGGGTCCGGGACAGGGCTTCTGCATCAACCTCTCGGTCGACACCTCCTCGCGCGACATCATGGAGCTCTGCCGGGAGATCGGCGCGCTCTACATCGACACGGTGGCCGAGCCTTGGGCCGGCTTCTACTTCGACAAGTCGAAAGGCCCGGAGGACCGGTCCAACTACGCGCTGCGCGAGATCATCCTCGACGCCCGCCGCCAGAAGCCGGGCGGCACGACGGCCGTCTCCTGCTGCGGAGCCAACCCGGGCATGGTGTCCTGGTTCGTCAAGCAGGCGCTTTTGAACCTCAAGGCGGACCTGGGCCATCCCGGTGAGGAGCCGCGCACCAAGGAGGAGTGGGGCAAGCTCGCCCAGGCGCTGGGCGTGAAGGGCATCCACATTGCCGAGCGCGACACGCAGCGCTCGAAGAAGCCGAAGCCGCGGCAGGTCTTCGTCAACACGTGGTCAGTGGAGGGCTTCGTGTCGGAAGGCCTGCAACCGGCCGAACTCGGCTGGGGCACGCATGAGCGCTGGATGCCGGACAATGCACGCACCCACAAGACGGGCTGCGGCGCCGCGATCTACCTGATGCAGCCGGGGGCCGACACGCGCGTGCGGTCGTGGACGCCGACCGCACAGTCGCAGTTCGGCTTCCTCGTCACCCACAACGAGGCCATCTCGATTGCCGACTGGTTCACGGTTCGCGATGCGGCAGGCAATGCCGTCTACAGGCCGACCTGCCACTACGCCTACCACCCCTGCAACGACGCGGTGCTGTCGCTGCACGAGATGTTCGGCCAGGCCGGCGAGCGCCAGCCCGACTGGCACATCCTCGACGAGGACGAGATCGTCGACGGCGTCGATGAACTCGGCGTGCTGCTCTACGGGCACGCGAAGAACGCCTACTGGTTCGGCTCGCAGCTCTCCATCGAGGAGACGCGCTTGCTCGCCCCCTACCAGAACGCCACGGGCATGCAGGTGACCTCGGCCGTGCTCGCCGGCATGGTGTGGGCGCTGGAGAACCCAAACGCCGGCATCGTCGAGGCCGACGACATGGATTTCCGCCGCTGCCTCGAGGTGCAGATGCCGTATCTCGGCCCCGTCGTCGGCGTCTACACGGATTGGACGCCGCTGGCGGGCCGCCCCGGGTTCTTCCCCGAAGACATCGATACCAGCGACCCCTGGCAGTTCAGAAACGTGCTGGTGCGCTGAAGGGGCTCAGCCGTCCAGCACGCCCTCGAAAACGTCGGCGAGGGCGAGTTGGGCGGCAATCTCCGGCAGGGGGACGATCGCATCGAGCCCGGCGTGCTCGGCCTTGCTCCAGCCTATGTCGCCGCTCCGGCGCCAGGCGGTGATGCGGGGCGTTTCAGTGTCGACGAGCAGAATGACGGCGACTGCTGGGAGAGCCCTGTACTCGTCGAGCTTCTGGACCCGGTCGTAGTTCATCGTCGAGGGCGACAGCACCTCGACGACGACGCGCGGCTCGACGGCCGTCATGCTCTTCGGATCGGCGGGCGCACACTGGACGGTGATGTCGGGACGCCGGACGCTTCTTCGGCCCGTCAACAGAGCGATGTCCGAAGTGGAGGGGCGGCACGGCCCCTTCCGGAGTTGATTCCTGAGTTCGCCGAGAATGTTGACCGTCACACGGTCATGGCGCTGCGTCGCACCGGTCATGCTTTTCAGCGGCAGGACCGGCACCCCGTCCACCAATTCCCATTTGAGTTCCTGGCCGGTCTGCCAGTCCAGGAACTCCTCGATGCTCATGCGCTTCGTCACGGCCTCGGCCATTTCGCCGCCCTCCCCGGCCCGGGACGACGCTAGCAGGAGCTTTGCCGGGGAACGACGAACCTAGGGTTGCCGATCCCCGGCGTTCACGCAAGCAGTACACGAACCGTTCGGCCTACGCGGCCTCGGCGAGGATCGCGCGCTCCCTGGTCTCGAGCCCCGCGACGAGCTCCGCGATCGACGGTGCCGGACGGCGCTCGCCTGTCGCGCTGACAAGCCCCGCCGCGCCCTGAAGCGCGCCCTCACGCAGCTCCAGCCCCAGGAAGCGCTCGCGCGCGACGGGGCCCGGCAGCCAGAGCCGCTGGGTCAGCTCCGCCTCGAACCCGAAGCGGCCGTAATAGGGCGCGTCGCCGACGAGCAGGACGGCCGTTCCGCCGAGCATGGCGGCACGGCCCAGGGCCGCGCGCATGAGCCGGCCACCGAGGCCGTGGCCGCGATGCGCGCTGTCCACGGCGAGCGGACCCAGCAGGAGGGCCTGCCGCCCGGGGCCGGCCGACACATGCCAAAGCCGGACCGTGCCGGCCGCATGCCCGGCCTCGTCCACGGCGACGAGAGCGAGCGCGGGGAGCCGGCCCTCACGCAGCCTCTCGCTGGTCTTGCGTGAGCGCTCTACACCGAAAGCTGCGTCGAGGAGGGCCTCGCGGGCCGCGACGTCGGCCGGCATCTCTTCGCGGATGGCAATCATGTCGTGCTCCTTCCCCGCCCGGTGGTCCGGGTCGGTCGGCAACGCGCCATGCGGCGCGATCGTGGGGAAAGCCGGGACCCGGATCGGTCCCAGGACATGGGCGCGGGAAGGTACGCGCCGGGATGCGGGCGGGCCCGGGAGCCCGCCCATCCACTGTGCGGCGGCTTGCGCCGCCTCAGATCACGTAGGATCGGAGCGGCGGAAAGCCATTGAAGGCGACGGCCGAGTAGGTGGTCGTGTAGGCTCCCGTTCCTTCGATCAGCACCTTGTCGCCGATCTCGAGGCTCACGGGGAGCCAGTACGGCTCCTTCTCGTACAGCACGTCCGCGGAGTCGCAGGTGGGGCCTGCAAGCACGCACGGCGCCATCTCGTCCCCGTCATGGTCGGTGCGGACGGCGTAGCGGATCGCCTCGTCCATCGTCTCGGCGAGACCGCCGAACTTGCCGATGTCGAGATAGACCCAGCGCACCTCGTCATCGTCCGACTTCCGCGAAACCAGCACCACCTCGGCCTCGATGATGCCGGCGTTGCCGACCATGCCGCGCCCGGGCTCGATGATCGTCTCGGGCAGGCGGTTGCCGAAGTGCTTCGACAGCGCGCGGAAGATCGACTCGCCGTAGCTCTCCACGCCCGGGATCTCCTTCAGGTACTTCGTCGGGAAGCCCCCGCCGAGGTTGACCATCGAGAGATGGATGCCGCGCTCGGCGCACTCCCGGAAGATCTCGGACGCGGATGCGAGCGCCGAGTCCCAGGCTTCCGTGTTGCGCTGCTGCGAACCGACGTGGAAGGAGACGCCGTAAGCCTCCAGCCCGAGGCGGTGAGCATGCTCCAGCACGTCCGTCGCCATCTCCGGCACGCAGCCGAACTTGCGCGACAGCGGCCACTCGGCGCCTGCCCCGTCGCACAGGATGCGGCAGAACACGCGCGAGCCGGGCGCCACGCGGGCGATCTTCTCGACTTCCGCCTTGCAGTCGACAGCGAAGAGACGCACGCCCAACTCGAAGGCGCGTGCGACGTCGCGCTCCTTCTTGATGGTGTTGCCGAAGGAGACGCGCTCGGCGGTGGCGCCGGCAGCGAGGGCCATCTCGACCTCGGCCACGGACGCCGTGTCGAAGCACGAGCCGAGGCTGGCAAGGAGCGACAGCACCTCCGGCGCGGGGTTCGCCTTGACGGCGTAGAACACGCGCGTGTCCGGCAAAGCATGGGCGAAGGCGAGGTAGTTCTCGCGCACGATGTCGAGGTCGAGGACAAGGCACGGGCCGTCCTCGCGTCGCGAGCGAAGGAAATCGCGGATGCGTGCGGTCATGGCACGAATCTCCCAAGGTCTGGGGACGCGCGGCAGCGCGCCCATTGTGAGCCCCGGGTGACGGTCCCACGGCGCGGCGCGATGGAGACGCGGCGCCGGGTGAGATCACCCGCGATGACTGCCTTGGATTGGACCGGGGAGTGACCCGCTCCGCACGCCTGGCAAGATGGACAAGCCTCTTCGGTGACCCGGCCTTTGGAGGGCCGGACGAGACCAAAAAAGCCCGCTCCGTCGTTGCTTTAAGTCGCGTCCCCTGTGGAGAGCAGGGTTCGCCGGTTTCGCCTCCGGCTGCTGGTCAGAGTTCGAGACGCGGCGATCTCTCGCCGGGATCATCGACAGGGGGTTCCCACCCCGCTGCTCCCGATCCTGTCCCGGGCGGCTGTCCGGCCTCTTGTCCGGATGCCCACCGACCAGCACGCGACCACAGGCACGTGCGAAATTGGGCGAGGGCGTACATAAGGCCCGCGACCCTCGGGTACAAGAGTTTTCTTGAACGGATTTCTCCGGCCTTCAAAAGGACTGACGTGACACCTAACTCTCTGCTAACGAGTTCAAGGACATGACCCGCCCGAGCCCGGCGGGGCGAAGCCGTGTGGCCTTCGGCCGGCGGCGCGCAACGCCGGGGTACAGCACGCCCCACTGTCTCCCGAATCGCATTCTCCGAGCCAAGATGCCCGTCTCACGTCGCAGTTTCATGGAAAGTCTGGGCGCGCTCGGCGCAGCCCTCCTCTCGGCCCCCGCAGTCGCGCTGGCGCAGGACCAGAACGGCTCCGCCGCACCGCCCCAGCAGCCGAAGTTCGGCTATGAGGACGTGGTCAAGCGCGCCCGCGATCTCGCGGCGGCGCCCTTCGAACCCAACCCGCCGCCCCTGCCGGATGCGCTGGCCAAGCTCGACTATGACAGCTACCGCGACATCCGCTTCCGCGCCGACAAGGCCCTGCTGGGCGGCAATGGCGGCCAGTTCCGGATGCAGATGTTCCACCCGGGCTTCCTGTTCACGCGCCCGGTGGTGGTGAACGTCATCCGCGACGGCGTACCGGCGCCGGTGCCCTACTCCGCCTCGCTGTTCGACTACGGGAAGAACAAGTTCGAGCGCCCGCTGCCCGTCAACCTGGGCTTCGCCGGGTTCCGCCTGCACTACCCCCTCAACGATCCGCGCGTTCAGGACGAATTGATCTCGTTCCTCGGCGCGAGCTACTTCCGGTTCCTCGGCCGTCACCAGCGCTATGGCCTTTCGGCGCGTGGCCTCGCCATCGGGGTCGGCGCCAAGGAGACGGAGGAGTTCCCCCTCTTCCGCGAGTTCTGGATCGAGCAACCTTCGCCGGACGCCGACCGCGCCGTCATCTACGCCCTGCTCGACGGACAGTCGGTGACCGGCGCCTACCAGTTCTTCGTCTACCCGGCCGAGCAGACCGTGGTCGACGTGACGATGACGCTCTTCCCGCGCCGGCCCATCCCGCGCATCGGCATCGCGCCGCTGACCTCGATGTTCTTCGTCGGCGAGAACGACAAGCGCTTCAACGACGACTTCCGGCCGGAGCTGCACGATTCCGACGGCCTGCTGATGCAGACCGGGGCCGGCGAATGGATTTGGCGCCCACTCCGCAATCCCACCGAGATCACCATCTCGAGCTTCATCGACAAGGACCCGCGCGGGTTCGGGCTGATGCAGCGCGACCGCATCTTCGAGCACTACCAGGACCTCGACCTCGGCTACGAGGCGCGGCCGAGCTACTGGGTCGAGCCGAGGGGCCAGTGGGGCGACGGACGGATCGAGCTCGTCGAGATCCCGACAGGCGACGAGACGAACGACAACGTGGTCAGCTACTGGACGCCGAACGCAGCGCCCGAGCCGGGGCAGAACCTGGTCTGGGGTTATCGCGTCACGGCCGTGACCAAGGATTTCGCCCTTCATCCCGGCGGGAAGGCCTATCACACTTGGCAGACGCACCCCCGGGCTCTCGGCTCGTCGGAAGCCGCAGAGCCTGGCACGAGGCGGTTCATCATCGACTTCGGTGGCGGCGAGCTCGAATACTACCTGCCCGACCCGGAGAAGGTGCAGATCGTTCCGAGCATCTCGAATGGCCGCATCCTGCGCACCTGGCTCATCCCCAACACGAAGAGCCGCGGTTTCCGGGCCGGGATAGACGTGGCCGTCGACAAGGGCCAGTCCGCCGACATCCGCGCCTTCCTGAAGAGCGGCAACCGCGCGTTGACGGAAACGTGGACCTTCCCGTGGAAGGCGGAATGAGCGGGGTCAGGCGGCGCGGGGCGAGACGCTGACGTCGACCTGGAGTCCGGCGCGACCTGCGAGGTCGACCAACGTGTCGAGGCTGAACCTGTCCAGTCGGCCGCGCAGAAGGTCGTTCAGGCGGGGCTGGCTAATCCCGAGCCTCTCGGCAGCAGCGCTCTGAGTTTGCGCCCAGCTTTCGACTGCACCCTGAATGTGCCTCATGACGTCGGCTTTCGCTTTCAGGCTAAGCGCTTCTTCGTGTGTGTCCGAGAGAGCGTCCCAGACGCTCGCGAATGGCTGGCCGGTCATAGCCCAGTCTCCGTCCAGATCAGGGCGTAACGCGCCCGAGCCAACTCGATATCGTGGGCTGGCGTTTTCTGCGTCGCCTTTCGGAAGGCGTGAAGCACGTAGAGTCCGTCGGCCAGTTTTGCAACATAGATGACCCTGAACGCGCCTTCTGCGCTTCGAACCCTCAGTTCGGCGGCCCCTGCGCCTATGCTTGGCATTGGCTTCCAGTCGTTCGGAACGAGCCCGTGCTGAAGCCTGTCCAGTTGGAAACCGGCGGCCTGCCGCGGGCCACTTGGGAAAGCGCGCAGGTCGGTGAGACTGGACCCCAGGAAAACGACCCGTTTCATTTTTTAATACAAGAATTTGTATAGAAGAACAATCTTCTCGGCGAATGAAAAAATCTACCCCGCCGGATGCACCTCGCGCCAGTGGCGGGCAATGTCGATGCGCCGGGTGACCCAGACCTTGTCGTGCGAGAGCACGTAGTCGACGAAGCGTTCCAGCGCCGCCGAGCGGCCGGGCCTGCCGACGAGGCGGCAGTGCAGGCCGATGTTGAACATCTTGGCCTGCCCCTCCCCTCCCTCGCGGTAGAGCACGTCGAAGCTGTCCTTGAGATAGGTGAAGAACTGGTCGCCGCTGTTGAAGCCCTGCGGGGTGGCGAAACGCATGTCGTTGGAATCGAGCGTGTAGGGCAGCACGAGGTGGGGGCCCTTGGGGCCCGACACCCAGTAGGGCAGGTCGTCGGCATAGCTGTCGGAGGAGTAGAGGAAGCCACCCTCCTCGGCGACGAGCCGCTGCGTGTTCATGGAGCAGCGGCCGGTGTACCAGCCCAGCGGGCGCTCACCCGTGACCTCCGTGTGCAGGCGGATGGCCTGGGCGATCTGCCCGCGCTCCTCCTCCTCGCTCATGTCCTTGTGCTCGATCCACTTCAGCCCGTGGCTGGCGATCTCCCAGCCGGCCTCCTGCATGGCCGCGGTCTGCTCGCGCCCGCGCGCCATGGCGGTGGCGACACCGTAGACGGTGACCGGGATGTTGCGGGACGTGAAGAGCCGCCACAGCCTCCAGAACCCGGCGCGCGCGCCGTACTCGTAGATTGTCTCCATGTTCCAGTGCCGTTGCCCCGGCCAGGGCTGGGCGCCGACGATCTCCGACAGGAAAGCCTCCGAGGCGGGATCGCCGTGGAGGATGTTGTTCTCGCCGCCCTCCTCGTAATTGATGACGAACTGCACGCAGATGCGCGCGTCGCCCGGCCAGCGCGGATCGGGCGGTGTCCGGCCATAGCCCGTCATGTCGCGCGGATAGGTCTCAGTCATCGTCGTCTCCCTGTCGTACCGTCAGGGAAGCGCGACGCGGGGCAGCGTGCAAGCCGCAGTGGCCGAATGGCTGTGTTCTAGCCGCCCGGCGCCAGATCGAACGCGGCGACGTCCGCGAGGAGTTCGACAAAGGCACGCGCGCCGTGCTGAACGGCCGCGCGCCCCCACTCGGCCGATGCAAGCGAGGCGTTTCCCAGGGCGCCTTCGGGGTTCAGGTCCTGGGCCATCCAGGAAAAGCCGGCAGGCCGCGAAGCCCGTAGACGCTTGAAGCGCGTTTCCATTTCCGCCCCGCGCGAGGAAAAATCGGCCAACCGGTCGCGCCGGACGAGGTCTGGCCGGAAGGCCAGCATGATCGAGGTCTCGGCGAAACCGCCGTGCCAGTCATGGGCGAGATCGATACCGTCCGGCGCCGGCGGGTGTCCCAGACGGGCCCAGGAGGTCGTAACGGCAATCATTCGGGACTGCACACGCAGTTCCTGCGCCGCAAGCTCCATTGCCGGGCCGTTTCCGCCATGCGAGCTCACGAGGACGACCCGCCTGCAGCCGGTCCGTGCCACACCTTCGCCGATCGCGGTCCACGCGGAAACGGCGTCTCGCGGTGCGAGCGAAAGCGTGCCGGGAAAGGCGAGGTGCTCGTGCGAGCAGCCGACCTCCTGCACCGGCAGGATCAGGGCGGGCAGTTCGTCCGGCAGGGCCTCACGTACGGCCGCGAGGAAGAAGCCCATGATCAGGCTGTCGACACCCAGCGGCAGATGCGGCCCGTGCTGTTCCGTTGCGGCGACCGGAAGCACGGCCACGGCACCGGCCAAGGCGCCGGATTCGATGTCGGCGCGGCCGAGTTCCGACCACAGGCGGGGAAAGGGCATGGCGAGGCTCCGGAGCGGCGACGCCGGAGGATGCCCAAGCGCCGCCTTATTGGCTATACGGGGCCGACCCTTTTGCCTGGAGAGCGATGGATGAAAGCCGCAGCCGACGAGATCGCGAGCGCCGGCCAGCCTCTGGCCGAGCTGCGCGGCGTCGGGCGGGTCTTCCCCACGGGCACAGCGGCGCTGGCGGGCGTCGACTTGACCGTGCGCGAGGGCGAGTTCCTCTCCCTGCTCGGCCCCTCCGGCTGCGGCAAGACGACCATCCTGCGCATCCTCGCAGGGCTCGACGAGCCGACATCGGGGACGGTCGCAGGCCCGGTGTTGCCGCTGCGCAAGGCGGGCGGAGTCGGCTACGTCTTCCAGGACGCGACCCTGATGCCGTGGGCGAGCGTTGCCGACAACGTCTACCTCCCGCTGCGGATCGCCGGTACGCCGCGCCGTGACGCGGACGGTGCGATTGGCGAGATGCTCAGTCTCGTCGGGATCAGCGAGGCCGCGAGGCTGCTGCCGCACGAACTGTCCGGCGGTATGCGGATGCGCGTTTCCATCGCGCGGGCCCTCGTGACGCGTCCCGGGCTCCTGCTGATGGACGAGCCTTTTGCGGCGCTCGACGAGATCACCCGCTTCAGGCTGAACGACGATCTCGTGCGGCTGGCGGCCGAACTCGGCTGCACCGTCGTTTTCGTGACGCACTCGATCTACGAGAGCGTGTTCCTGTCCGATCGGATCGCGATGATGCCGCCGCGTCCCGGACGGATAGCGCGCGAGCTGCGCATCGAATTTCCGCAACCGCGCACGGCAGCGTTGCGGCGCAGCCCCGCCTATCAGGCCGCCTGCGCAGAGGCGTCGGCACTGTTCGAGGACGTGGTCAGGAGCTGAGCAGGCTCACCACGAGACCGGCCGCCGTGACGACGCCGAGCGTCTCGAACAGGCCGCGGCGCAGCACCAGAAGCATGAGCACCGCCAGCGCGCAGAGGCCGGCGCTGTCCAGCCTGACGCTGGAGGGATCGACGGTCGGGATCCGGAACGGGCCCGCCGCCGCCTCGCCCACATCTGCGAAGAGCACGTGGAGGCCGAACCACACGGCCACGTAGGCGATGACGCCGACGACCGCGGCGCTGATTGCGGCGAGCGCTCCGCCCAGGGCTTGGTTGTGGCGCAAGCGCTCGATGTAGGGCGCGCCCGCGAAGATCCACAGGAACGACGGCGCGAAGGTGACCCACGTCGTCATCGCCGCGGCGAGGACGGCCGAGACCGCCGGGTTGAGCGGTCCGGGCGCGCGAAGGCCGGCGAGGAAGCCGACGAACTGCGTGACGAGGATGGTCGGGCCGGGCGTCGTCTCGGCGAGGCCGAGACCATCGACCATCTGGGCCGGGGAGAGCCACCCCTTGGTCTCCACCGCGGCCTGGGCAAGCCAGGCCAAGAGCGCGTAGGCCCCGCCGAAGGTGAGGGCCGCCAGCTTAGCGAAGAAAAGCCCGACGTCGACCAGCACATGGCCCGGCCCGAGCACCGCCGCCGCGGCCGCAACCGGTGCAAACCATACGGCGAGCCACAGGACGACGACGCGAAGGGTCGCCATCCATGGCGGGCTGACCGCCGAGCCCGGCGCTTTGCCCGACGACGGAGCCGCACCCAGGGCCCCTGGCCAGTTCCGAACCACGACGGCGCCCAGCAATCCCGCGCCGACTACGATGGCAGGGAAAGGCAGCCCCAGCAGGATGGTGGCAGTGAAGGCGACGATAGCCAGCGCCACGGCGAGCCGCGTCTTCAGGGCTCGCCGCCCGATCCGGATGACGGCATCCACGACGATGGCCAGCACCGCCGCCTTGAGCCCCAGGAACAGTGCCGCGACAAATGGGATGTGTCCCGCATAGGCATAGACGAGGCTCAGCCCCAGCATCACCAACGCGCCGGGCAGCACGAAGAGGAGTCCGGCGACGAGCCCTCCCCGCGTCCCGTGCAGCAGCCAGCCGACATAGGTTGCGAGTTGCTGTGCCTCGGGGCCCGGCAGGAGCATGCAGAAGTTCAGCGCATGCAGGAACCGCTGCTCGTCCAGCCAGCGCCGCTCCTCGACGACGAGGCGGTGCAGCATTGCGATCTGGGCGGCAGCGCCCCCGAACGACAGGAAGCCGATCTTCGCCCAGAGCCGCGCGGCCTCCCCGAGGGTCGCCGGGGGCACGGCGGCCCGTTCGTCATGGTCGGGCATGGCCGCTGCGGTCATCGGCCTGCGTTCCGGCCATCATGCAGGGGAGACGCGCGCCGGAGCCAGTCGCCGGCAGCACTGCGCTGCGCTACAGGAGGACGGGGCTGGAGCCGGGCTGGGGGCATGAAGGAGGCGAGCGACGGGGCCGCTTCGCGCGACGCGAAGCGCGAGCGCCTGCTGGGCATCGGCATGATGTGCGGCGCGCTCCTTTGCTTCTCCGGCCTCGATACCAGCGCCAAGTATCTGGGGCACCTGCTGCCCAACGTTCAGATCGTCTGGGCGCGGTACTTCTTCAGCGTCGTCATCATCTTCACCGTCGTGAATCCCTGGACGACGCCGGGCGTCCTGCGCACGCGCCGTCCGGTCGTGCAGTTGGTCCGCTCGCTGCTGGTCCTGTGCTCGACCCTGCTCAATTTCCTCGCGCTCCGCTACCTGCAGCTGGCCGAGACCACCTCGATCACGTTCGCCACGCCGCTCATTGTCGCGCTGCTGGCCGTGCCGGTGCTGGGCGAGAAGGTCGGCGCCCAGAGGCTGGGTGCCATCATCGTCGGCTTCACGGGTGTCCTCGTCGTCACGCGCCCGGGCGTGGGCCACGTCCACCCGGCGGCGATCCTCTCCATCGGAGCAGCCTTCTGCTACGCCGGCTACGCCATCATGACGCGCATGCTGGCGGGCTGGGACCGGACAGAGACGACCCTCGTCTATTCCGGCATCGCCGGGGTGCTGGTCCTTCTGCCGGCCCTGCCGTTCGTTTGGGTGACACCGTCGGGCGCGCTGCAATGGGGCCTGATGGTCGCCATGGGCGCTTTCGGCACGGTGGGGCACTGGCTGCTGATCTCGGCGCATCAGCGTGCGCCGGCCGTGGTGCTGTCGCCCTTCATGTACACCCAGCTGATCTGGATGACGGGGCTGGGCTACGTCGTCTTCGGCGACCTGCCCGACATGTACACGCTGGCCGGCGCCGCGATCGTGGTTGCGTCCGGACTGTACCTGCTCAGCCTCGAGCGGCGGCGACCCTGAGTGTCACACCGCGGCGGAATGCCGCGCGGCGCCTGCATGGAGATAGGCGTCGAAGGCCGCCGCGGCGAGACGCATGAAGGGCCTGCCTTCCAGGGTCAGCGTGATCCTGCGCCCATCGCGTACCAGGACGCCCTGCTGCGCCAGCCCGTCCAGTTCCTCCGCGGCATCGTCCATCGCCGTTGCGTCGCCGAGCATGGTCCTGGAGATTGCGCCGAAATCCACGGCGAAGTCGCACATCAGCCGCTCGATGACGGCGGCGCGGGCAAGGTCTTCTCCCGAGAAGGCGACGCCCCGCGTAACGGGGATCGAGCCCGCTTCGACGGCCCTGCGCCAGCCGCCATTGTCGGACGCATTCTGCACGTAGCCCTCCGGCAGCCGACCAACTGACGACGGGCCGAGGCCCAGCAGCGCGTCGGCGCTGTCGGTTGTGTAGCCCTGGAAGTTGCGGCGCAGCGTTCCGTTGCGCGCCGCGACGGCCATGGGGTCGTCAGGCCGGGCAAAGTGGTCCAACCCGATCGTCTCGTATCCGAAGCCCTCGAGTGTCTCCCGCGCGGCGTTGGCCTGGGCGATGCGCTCGGCGGCTCCCGGAAGCGTCGCGGCATCGATGAGCCGCTGGTGCACCTTGAACCAGGGGACGTGGGCGTAGCCGAAGATCGCCAGCCTCGAGGGGGACAGCCCGGCAGCCAGCTCCGCCGTGCGCCGAACCTCGGCCAGCCCCTGGAAGGGCAGGCCATACATCAGGTCGAGGTTGACGGCCGAGATGCCGGCATCGCGCAGCATCGTCACGCAGTCCACGACCGTCTCGTACGGCTGGACGCGTCCGATCGCCTCCTGCACCTTGAGGTTCATGTCCTGGACGCCGAGGCTCGCCCGGTTGATGCCGATCCCGGCAAGCGCCGCGACGAGTTCCCGCCCGACGGTGCGGGGATCGAGCTCGATGGCGTGCTCGCGCATGGCGGAGAGGTCGAAGGCCTCGCCGATCCGGCCGGCGAGGCGTCTCAGCCGCTCCGGCCCCAGCAGGCTCGGGGTGCCGCCGCCCCAATGGATGTGGGTCACCTTTCGTGCGCGCGTTGCCGCGGCGAGATTCGCGATCTCGCGCTCGACCGTCTCGACATAGGCGTCGAGCGGCTCTTCCCGGCGCACAGCCTTCGTATGGCAACCGCAATAGGTGCAGATCGTCCGGCAATACGGCACGTGGACGTAGAGCGAGAGGGTCGCCGTGCGGGGAAGGTCGGCGAGCCAGGCAGCGGCGAGTGTCCCGTCAACGGCCGGGCCGAAATGCGGCGCCGTGGGGTAGCTCGTGTAGCGCGGGACGGCGCGTTCGGCCAGGACGAGAGAGGTGGGGAGAGTGCTCATCCCCCTTTGTCGCAGGACCCGGGGCAGCTCTCTTTGACGAACGTCAATGCGGACCGCCCCGGGCGAGATTCTGCGTCAGTCCTTCTTGGCAGGCTCCAGGTCGACGCCGTTCACGCCGGCGATGAAGGTCGCCAGCATCGGCACGAACTTGTCCAACTGGCCGGCGCCTCCAGCCAGCGCGAAGGAGTTCTTCACCGCGTTGCCGAGCGGGTTAGCGACGCCGGCCGCGTCCGCCATGGACTCCAGGTAGCGCAGGTCCTTGAACGCGTTGGACAGCGTGAACTTGTGCGCCTCGGGATCGCGGTCCAGCGTCCACTTCATGAAGGTCTGGTAGAAGCCGCAATCCATGCGGCCGCCTCGGATCACTGCGTCGAAGCGCGCCGGCGTGATGCCGACCTTCTGCGCCAGCGTCAGTGCTTCGGCGTAGAGCGCCGCGTAGCCGAGCGACACGAAGTTGTTGAGGAGCTTCATGCGGTGTCCGTCCCCGGTGCCGCCGATATGCACGACCCGGCCGGCCCAGGTGTCGATGACGGGCTTCACGCGGGCGAAGACGGCGTCGCTAGCCCCGACCATGCAGTCCAGCGTGCCCTCCCAGGCCTCCTTCGGCGTGCGGGAGAGTGGCGCGTCGACATAGTCGATGCCGAGCGGGGCGAGGTCTGCGGCGAGAGCGAGGGTCGAGTTGGGGTCGGCTGTCGAGCAGTCGACAATCACGGAGCCCTTCTTCATGGTCTCCTTCAGGCCGCCCGGCCCGCGCACGATCGCCTCCACCTCCGGCGACCCGGTGACGCACAGGAAGACGATGCTGGAGGCAGCGCCGACTTCGCCCACGCTGCCCGTTTCGCGTGCGCCACGCTTGACGAGGTCGTCGATCGGAGCCCGGTTCTTGCGCGCAAGGACGGTCAGCGGATAGCCCTTCTCGACGATGTTCTTGGCCATGCCATGGCCCATCAGGCCCACGCCGATGAAGCCGACACGTTCGGTGGGTTCACTCACTGCTTCCTCCCCTGTACATTCGCTTGCTGCCCGCAGCGCCGCCGGGCCGCGGGCATATGAAGCGAGCCGGACGCAACAGGCAAGCAGGGCGAATGCACGGGGGGAATGACGAGCGCGTCGATCAGGGACGCGTGACGCTGCAGGCGATCGCCGAGCGGCTGTCCGTGTCGACGGCCACGGTTTCGCTGGCGTTGCGGGGCAATTCCGTGGTGGCGGAGGCGACGCGTGAGCGGGTTCGCCGCGTCGCCGAGGAGATGGGCTACGTCTACAACCGCAGCGCGGCGTCGTTGCGGACGGACCGCTCGCAGATCGTGGCGGTCGGCATTCACGACGTCACCAACCCGTACTTCGCGGAACTGCTGGGCGTGCTGGACGAACAGGTCGGCGAGGTCGGGCGATCGCTTCTCCTGGGTACCTATGGCGAAAGCCGCGAGAGGCAGCAGCGCGTCCTGCGCACACTGAAGGAATACCGCCCGGACGGGATCGTGTTCTGTCCCGCCGACGGCAGTCTCCTGGAAGACTTCGTCAGCCTCGCCGCGAGCCGCATCCCGGCGGTCCAGATCGCGCGCTATGTCGAGGGCCTCGCCTTCGACTTCGTCGGCTGCGACGATTGCGGCGCCATCGGGCTCGGGATCGACCACCTCGTCGAACTCGGGCACAGGCGCATCGCCATGATCGGCGGTTCGGAGCGGACCTCAACCGGGCGCGATCGGCTGCGCGGCTACCGCGAGGCGCTCTCCCGCCACGGCCTGCAATATGATCGGGCCCTCGTCCAGACCGGTCACGGGACCCGCGACCATGGCATGCGCGCCATCGGCGCCGTGCTTCAGGCCGACCCGAAGCCCACGGCGGCGGTGTGCTTCAGCGATCTCGTCGCTTTCGGCGCGATGCTGGGGCTCCGTCATGCCGGGCTCGAGGCGGGACAGGACTTCTCCATCGTCGGGTGCGACGACGTCGCCGAGGCTGCGCTCTGGTTTCCGGCACTCACGACGTTGCGCCTGAAGCCCAGGGATCTCGGCCGCCACGCAGCGGCATTCCTGCACAGCCGCATCGCCAACCCGGCGCTGCCGCCACGCCGGCTCGTGCTCCCGGCGGAGCTCGTGGTGCGCGCCTCGGCAGTGCCAGCCTGATCCGCGGCGCGGCTTGCCCGGGGGCGCCCCGGCGGACAGAATGCCGCTGCGGTGACGAATCGAGAGAGTATGGGCGGTTGGCATGAGCAGTTTGAAGAGTGTCGAGATCCTCGCCGCCGGCCGCATGATGCCGCTGATCACCGATCAGTTGGAGGCCAGCTTCACCCTGCACAGGCTGCCGGACGAGGCGGAGCGGGAGGCGTTCTTCAGGGAGGTCGGGCCCCGCATCCGGGGCATGGCCACCGGCGGCCACGTGGCAACGGACGGCGCGCTGATGAGCCGCATGCCGTCCCTTGAGATCGTCGCCAATTTCGGTGTCGGCTACGACACGGTTGATGCCGCCTGGGCCGGCAAGCACGGCATCGTCGTCACCAACACGCCCGACGTCCTCACGGACGAAGTCGCCGACACGACGTTCGGCCTCCTGCTGATGACCGTGCGCGAGCTCTCGAAGGCCGAGGCGTGGCTGCGGCAGGGCCGGTGGGAGAAGGAGGGGCCCTACCCCCTCACCCATGGCACGCTGCGGGGTAAGCGGGTCGGCATTCTGGGGCTCGGGCGGATCGGCAAGGTGATCGCAGCCCGCTGCGAGGCCTTCGGGCTGGCGGTGGCCTACCACGGCCGGAGCAGGCAGGACGACGTACCCTACCGGTACGTGCCCTC
Source organism: Alsobacter sp. (assembly GCF_059501845.1). Classification (NCBI taxonomy): domain Bacteria; kingdom Pseudomonadati; phylum Pseudomonadota; class Alphaproteobacteria; order Hyphomicrobiales; family Alsobacteraceae; genus Alsobacter; species Alsobacter sp. The sequence goes on from NZ_JCACDK010000014.1 coordinate 175,349, forward strand.
GCTCATCGATCTGGCGAAGGAGTCCGACATCCTGATCAGCGTTGCCCCCGGCGGAGCCGCGACCCACCACATGATCGGCCGCGAGGTGTTCCAGGCGCTGGGGCCGCAAGGCGTCTTCATCAATGTCGGGCGCGGCAGCGTCGTGGACGAAGCGGCCCTGGTGGAGGCGCTTCGCTCCAAAACCATCTTCATGGCGGGCCTGGACGTGTTCGAGCACGAGCCACACGTCCCGGCCGAACTGATCGCACTCGACAATGCAGTGCTGCTGCCGCATGTCGGGTCGGCCACCCATCACACCCGCGGCCGAATGGGCCAGCTCGTCGTCGACAACGTCACGTCATGGTTCTCGGGCAAGGGCCCGGTCACGCCGGTCTCCGAGACACCGTGGCCGAGGGCGTGAGAGGGAGATGCCGATGAGGGCGATGCCGCGCCTGACGCTGGCCGGGTGCCTGGCGCTCCTGCTGGTCGCCGGAGGCGCCGCCCGCGCCGCCACCGCTGAAGCTCCTGCTCCCACCGCGCTGGTCAGCGCGATGGCGGGCGGCTGGGAGCTGGCGGACGGCAAGTCCGGGCGCAAGTGCCGGCTGACGCTCACCGACAACCCCGTTCCGCACGGCTACGGCCTCGGCGCGCCGCCGGCCTGCCGCACGGCCGTCCCGCTCCTCGTCCAGGCATCGGCATGGACGCTGACGCCGGAGAAGCGCATCGAATTCCTCGATGCGTCCGGCAAGGCCGTCCTCGGCTTCGACAGGGCCAACGCGCCGGGCGCCTTCACCGCGAGCCAGGGCGGAAGCTTTACGCTGGCTGCGGTGGGCGGCACGAAGGACGCCCCGCGTTCGGCCGTCGTTGCCGCCGCGCTGGATGCGAAGGCAGCCGCCCCCGCCACGCCGGAAGCCGTGCTGCCGCCGCTGAGCCCCGACGAGATCGTCGGCACCTGGGGGATGGCGCGCGAGCGGTTCAAGCCGCTCTGCTCGATCGACCTGCTTCCGGCGCGTGGAAAAAAGGTTGGCACGTTTGCCGCGAAGCTCTCCGGCGGCTGCATCGACATCGGGCTGAAAGTCTTCAGCCCGATCGCGTGGCGCACCGACCGGGGCCGGCTGGTCCTGATCGCGGCCAAGGGTCACGAGCAGAGCTTCGCGCCGGGCAAGGACGGCGTCTTCGGGAAGGACCCGCCGTCGGGGGCCGAGCTCTACATGCGCAAGCAGTAGGCTCAGGCGCGCCAGACCACGACGAGTTCGCGCCCGTCGCCCCCGGCCGGAACCGACACGCGAAGTTCCCCGCCCTCGTCGCGTGTCACCGCCGGCTGGCCGCCGACCGTCGCCAGCAGCACGGACCCAGGAGGAACGCGCGGCAGGGTGATCTCCCCGGCTCCGTCCGGCAGCACCATGGAGACGTGCCCGGTCTCAAAGCGCAGCCGGCTCAGGCGGCCCCGGATGCCGGTGCGCATCAGGACGCGCTCACCGCAGACCAGCTCCAGCACACCCTCCTCGACCCGCAGCGTGGCAAGTCCCGCAGGTGTGCGCAGCGGGCCCATGCCGACGTTGCCGCCGTCATTGACCACCGTCCATCCATGCCAGGGCGAGACGTCGAGGATCTCGCCGACAGCCATCATCGGCATCAGCGCGCCCCAGCCGTAGAAGCCCTCCGTGTCCGGCTGGTCCAGCGGCTCGCCGGTCACGGCATTGTAGTTCTCCGGGCAGAGCCGCCTGTCCCACGCCGAGCGGAACAGGCGCTCGCTGTCTCGGGCCAGAGCCGTGGCCTCGGCGAACCGCCCGTAGCGGCGCAACCCTTGCCAGATCGTCCAGTTGAGCGGCGGCCAGACGCGCCCGCGCCAGTAGACATTGTGGTGGAACGAGGGATCGTCCCGGCTGACGCTGGGCACGCGGAACTCGCCGCCGAAGGTCCCGTCATCGGCGAGATGGCGCAGAAGGCTCTCCACCTGCTCCTCGTCGGCGGCGGCGGCAATCAGTGGGTAGAAGCTGGTCGGCCCGACGCTGCGCACGAAGCCGCCGCCGCGCAGGCGGTTGGCGAAAATCCCGCGCGAGGCATCCCACAGTTCCGTGCGGATGTTCGTCCGCGTACGCTCGGCGAGGTGGGCAAACTTGGTCGCCTCAGCCTCGTGGCCGAGCTCGGCGGCGATGAGCGAAAGCATTTCCGCGTCGAGCGCCAGCATGCTATTGAGGCCGACATCGATCGTCGTCAGCGTCCGCGTCTCGGGGTCGTACTCCGCCTCGTCATGGATGGGCGAGTTGTCCATCGAGGATTCATTGCGGGCGCCGAACGAGGTGCCCTTGTAGAGCCCTTCCCCCACGTCGGACGTGCCGTAGGAGACGAGGCCGCGCCGCTCGGGATCGCGGTTCTCCCACCACCAGCGGTGGTTGCGGGCCAGCGTCTCCCACGCCTGCCGGAGCACGGCTTCGCCTCCGCCGCGCAGATAGAGCATCCAGACCAGCAGCGAGGCGACGGGGATCTGGGTGCGGTCCACCCAGGCGTCGTTGGCGGTGACGAGACAGGCCAGGTTGCCATGCGGCGTGACGTTTGCGAGAGCGGTGGCGAGGTTCTCGCGGGCCTGCTCCGGGTCGAACAGGCCGGCGAACAGCGCGGTGTAGAGCTGGTCGTCGAGCCAGACGCCGAAGCCGCCGAACTTGGTGAGGTCCCAGCTGCGGCTGATCGCGGTGTATGGGCGCCGGTTGACCGGGTCCCAGACCGTCAGCCAGCCGACGACGTCACGGATGGCGTCGAGCATGCCCTGTGACCGGCCGGTATGAATGGGCCGCGGAAGATCCCCGTGATCCCTGGCCGCGTCGCGGGCGCGGGCAGCGGCCAGCGCGAGATCATCCGCAACCGAGACGCCGAAGCCGAAGTCGGACTGCATTTCGAGGTTGAAGCGCAGGGCAAGCACAGGTGCCTCTTCCGCCCTCGCCGACAGCGAAAAGTATCCCTTTGCCTCGTAGTCGGCGGCCACCGCCTCGACCGTCTCGTGCCCGGTCACCTGGACCGGCTCGCTCCGGGGTGCGAGGGCGACGAACCGGTGCCCGACCTTGACCCATGCGACGCCGAACGAAGGATCCCATTGCACCGTCTCGCCGCCCTCGGCGGAGAGGCAGACGTTGACCCAGAAGCGCAGGCCCCACTCGCCGGTCTGGCGGGTCCGCCAGCCGCCCGAGAGATCGAACGGGCCCTGCTTTCGCCAGTGCCACTCCAGCAGCGTCCCGGCATGCTCGAGCTCCAGCGACACGGACGAGCCGTCCAGCGCGTGGACACCCTGCGTCAGCCCTTTCCCGGCCGGAAACAGCGTGGCCTTCCGGACGGAGTCGGCATAGGCGACCGGCGTCACCCGAACGCCCAGTGGCAGGAACACCATCTCCGCCGGCCGGCTCGACCACGTGTTCCAGGCGCGTTCAACGGGGATCGTGGTGTGGCGCAGCATGGGATGGGTCCGCTGGTTCGGAGCGCGGGTCTTCAGACCCGCCCTCTGCATGGCGAAAAAAGCGCGTCGGAAGACCTGCAGCCCGGCTGGTCAGCCGCGAGATCCGTGAGTGCGAGCGGACTTCCGCTTCCCGCTTTTACGCCCAGCCTTGTCATCCCCGGCCGGAGCGGCAGAGCCGCGGAGGGGAAGGGGATCCAGAGGCCAAAACGCGTCTGAGCAGAACGAGCCTGGTTCCCCTTCCCCGCCCTGCGGGCGGCCGGGGATGACAAGAGAGAGCCAAACATCACCGCCACGCCTGCAGGATCGTGGCGGTGTCCGCTATTTCGACCTGCTGGTCGAAGCGCGGGTAGACATGAGCCATCGCCGCCTCGTGCGCGGCCTGCGAGGAACTCGCCAGGGCGTCGGCGGCGAGCACGACGCGGTAGCCGAGGTCGATGGCTTGCATCACGCTCGAGAGAACGCAGACATCCGTCTCCACCCCGGTGACCACGAGCGTCGAGATGCCTTGCGCCGCCAGCAATTGGTGCAGGTCCGGCGGCCCGAAGGCGGAGTAACCGGGCTTGTCGATGACGGCCGCGGGTGGAACCAGCGAGGCGAACTCCCCAGCAAGCCCGATCAGCTCCGGATCCAGCCGTTCTCCGGTGAAGGCGCCCCAGCGCCGGTAGTAGCGCACCCATGCTCCGACGGCATGGTCGGCCGTCTCGGGCACCACGAAACGCGTGAACACCGTGCGCTCCGGCCGGTGCCGGGCGAGGGCAGCAACGTGGCGCAGGATGCCCGGGAGGCCCGGGACGTGCCACTCGCCGGGCTCGGCGAAGAGGCGCTGCACGTCGATGCAGAGATGGGCGGTCTCTGGCCCGAGCGGGCCGTGCGGCAGGGCCATCTCAGTCCTCCAGCGGCACGGCGTGGGCGGGGGAGAATGCCAGGTGCGCCTTCTCGCCGACCTGCGGCCCACCGCCCTCGCGGTTCTGGGCGAAGACCCGGAAGGTCCCGTCCATGATGCCGGCGGCCGGGCAGTCCAGCCGGTAGGTCGAGCTCGCGCCGGCATAGACCACCTGCCGGACGATGGCCTCGAGCCGGTTGCTCCCGTCCTCGGGTGTACCGGCAGGCACGAACGCGATCTTCTCAGGCCGGACGGCGAGCGTCACCGTGGTGCCCTGCGCGGGGAGTTGCAGGCTGCTGCGCAGCAGGCGGCCGCCCACCTGCACGCCCTCGGGCGTCGTGATGCCGGTGAGGAAGTTGGCGTCGCCGAGAAAGGCGGCGGAGAAGCGCGTCCGCGGATGCTCGTAGATCTCGCCCGGCGCTCCGTCCTGCACGATGCGGCCCCGGTCGAGGATGGCGATCCGGTCGGACAGCGTGAGCGCCTCCTCCTGGTCGTGCGTGACGAAGATCGTGGTCAGCCCGCTCTCGCGCTGGATGCGCCGGAGTTCCACCTGCATCTCGTGGCGCAGCCGCCGGTCGAGGGCAGACAGCGGTTCGTCCAGGAGGAGCACGGTGGGGTTGGTGACGATGGCGCGGGCCAGCGCGACGCGCTGCTGCTGTCCGCCGGAGAGCTGCTTCGGGCGGCGGTTCTCGAAGCCGGTGAGCCGGACGAGTTCCAGCGCGCGCGCCACTTCCCTGTTGGCTTCGGCACCTCTGACGCCGCGCCGGTGCAAGCCGAAGACGACGTTCTGCGCCACGCTCATGTGCGGGAAGAGGGCGTAGGACTGGAACACCATGCCGATGCGCCGCTTCCACACCGGCTCCTGTGTCACGTCGGCCCCGGCAATCGAAATGCGCCCCCGGTCGGGGTTCACGAAGCCGGCGATGATGCGCAGGAGCGTCGTCTTGCCCGAGCCGGACGGTCCCAGGAGGCTCGTGAACTTGCCGGCCTCGAAGCCGATCGAGACACCGCTGAGCACGGTCGTCAGGCCGTAGCTGCGCGAGACCCCCTCGACGTCAACGGCGCTCATCGGCCCGCCCCAGGTTGGAGAGCTGCGCAAAGACGAGGACGATGATCATCGAGGCTCCCAGCAGGATCGTCGACACTGCATTGATCTCGGGCGTGAAGCCCTTGCGGATCGAGGAATAGATTTCCACCGGCAGCGTGGCAAAGCCGGGGGTGGCGAGGAAATAGGACACCACGAACTGGTCGAGCGACACGGCGAAGGCGAACAGCGCCGCGGCGATGATGCTGGGCGCCAGCAGCGGAAGCGTGACGGAGATGAAGGCGCGCACCGGCGTGGCGCCGAGGCTCATCGCCGCCTCCTCCAGTTCCGGCCGGAGTGCCTGCAGGCCGGAGCCGACGACGATGACGACATAGGGGATGGCGAGCGCGACGTGGCCGAGCAGCATGGCGTGCAGGCCACGGCCGATTCCGGTCCAGAAAAAGAACACAAGCATGGACGTGCCGACGATGAGCCAGGGGATGGCGATCGGCGGCAGCAGCAGGATCTGCAACAGACTCCTGCCCCGCACCACGCGCCTGTCGAGGGCGACGGCGGCCAGCGTCCCGACCGTGGTGGCCACCACCATGGTGAAGAGCGCCACGAGAACGCTGTTGCTGCTGGCGGTCAGAAGCTTCTCGTTGCCGGCGAGATCGCTGAACCAGCGCGTCGTGAACGCGATCGGGAGCGTGTAGAATTGCGAGGCGTTGAACGCCATCAGCATCATCATGGCGATCGGCAGATAAAGGAAAGCGACGACGCCGAGGATCCAGGCGAGACCGAGCCGGCGCATCACCGCCCTCCCCCGGTCGCCCCGGCCAGCCTGCCGCGCAGCACGCGGGAGAACGCCGCAAAGATCACCAGCACCACCGCCAGCATGGTGAAGGACAGCGCCGAGCCGAGCGGCCAGTTGAAGCCCTGGGTGAACTGGTCCTCGATGGCGGTGCCGAGCACGATGCCCGACTTCCCGCCGAGAATGCGCGGCTCCATGAAGCTGCCGATGACCGGCACGAAGATCAGCACGGCGCCCGCGAGGATCCCCGGCGCGGCGAGCGGCAGGACGATTTTCCAGAACACCACCGGCGCGCGGGCGCCGAGGCTCTCCGCCGCCTCGAACACCTGGTCGTCTATCGACTGGATGGCGAGGTAGCAGGTCAGGATCATGTAGGGCAGGTAGGCATGCACCAGCCCGATGACGATGGCCGGGGTGCTGTAAAGGATGCCGAGCGGCGGGGCCGACGGCCAAGCGGCGTGGATCAGCCAGTCCAGCACGCCGCCGTCGCGCAGCACCATCGTCCACGAGAAGACGCGCACCAGCCCGTTGGACCAGAAGGGCAGGATGATGAGCAGGAACAGGATCGACCTGAACCGCCCCTGCGTCGCCCGCGACAGAGCGAGCGCGGCGGGCAGGCCGATGGCGACGCACAGGCCGGTGGTCCAAAGCCCCAGCGACAGTGACGACAAAGCGAGGTCGATGAGGTAGGGCCGCCGCGCGAAGGCGAGATAGTGCTCGATGGTGAAGCCGACCTGGCGGCCGCCTATCGGCGCGGCCGTCAGGAAGCTGAAGGCGAACATCGTGAGGAGCGGCAGGAATACGGCGATGGTCAGCCAGCCATAGGCGGGCAGCAGCATCGCGGCGGTGGTGATCCACCGCCGCCTCTCGCCCGGCCCTGCAGCGGCGGCCGGCGCTTCCGCCCCGGCCGTCACGGCAGTCGTCCTGCGTCGCGCCCGTTCACTTGGCGTAGAAGGCCTTCACCTCGGTCCAGGTATCGACGAAGGACTGGCGGACCTCGTCCGACAAGGGGCCGTTGATCTGCATCTTCGACAGGTATTTGGGGTCGTGGACGATCTTGTTGAGATCGTCGGCCGGCAGCGCGTTCATCGCCGCCGTGTTGGCCGAGGCCGGCGCTCCCACCTTGGTCGCCCACTCCACGTAGAAGCCGGGGTCGATCATGTAGTTGATGAAGGCGGCTGCGGCGTCCTTGTTCTTGCTGGAGGTCGGGATGGTCAGCGTATCCAGCCAGCCGATCGGGCCTTCCTTCGGGACGATGAACTCGACCGGCAGTTTGGAATTGCGGAACGAGCGCACGGCTGCGCCGGACCAGTACAGCGAGATGTCGAACTGTTCGGCGGCGAAGGCCTTGTTCCACTCGTCCTCGGACTGCCAGAGCAGCTTGACGTTGGGCTTCAGCGACTTCAGCTTCTCGGCCGCGGCCTTCAGGTCCTTCGGGGCGTTGATGTCCTGGCCGGTCATCATGCAGCCGAGCGCGATGGCGACGATCGGGTCGTCGTTCATCGCGAAGCGGTCCTTCCACTTCGGATCGAGGAACACGTCGAAGCTGACGTCCTTGCCGACCTTCCCCTGCCGTGCGCCGATGGCCGTCATGCCCCAGAGCCAGGCGACGCCGTAGGGCTTGCCGTCCACCACGAAGTTCGGGTGCATCTTCAACGCGGGATCGAGATCCTTCGCGTTGGGAAACTTCGAGAGGTCCACCGCGTCGACGAATCCGTCGGTCAGCTGGCGCACCCGGCCGCTGTTGACCAGCACGACGTCATAGGCGCCGGGGTTGGTCTGGACCTTGGTGATCATCTCCGATTCGGCGTTGAAGTAGTCGTGCTTGACCTCGATGCCGGTCTTCTCCTGGAAGAGCTTCAGCGCCCACGGCTCGTCGGTGCCGTAGCCCTGCCAGTTCAGAACCGTAATCGTCGTCGCAGCTTTCGCGGACGAGGCGCCGAGCCCCGTTCCGGCCAGCGCCCCCGCGCCGAGCATCAGGTTGAACTGCCGCCTGTCCAGACGCATCGTCATCACTACCCTCCACGGAAAGCAGGCTCTGCGGCCCGCGCCGGCGCGTTGTGCGCCTTGGTGAAGGGGAGCTTATGGCGTCTTTTGCAGCCGCGCGAGGGGGTTTCCGTGAGATTTGACGGAGTTTTCGACGCCTAGCGTCGTGCAGCGCGGATCAGCAGGCGGCTCGCCTCGGCAAAGGCGAGGCGCTCTTCCTCGGCCTTGCGCCAGGCCTGCTCGGTGGGTTCCTTCGCCAGCTCTCGCTCCGCCGCGGCGAGGCGCAGGCGCGCCAGCATGTAGGCTTGGTCGGGCGAGATGTCGGGCCGGTCGCGCAGGACGGCCGCCGTCGCGTCGGCCGGCGAGGCATTTGGAGCCGCAGAGCTGTCGTGGACCAGACGGAGGAAAGAGCGCATGCATCAGACCTTGCAGGCATCACACCGAATCCACGCAGCAGCGTGGCCGGGCAAGAGAGTATCCGCCTTGTAGCGTTCAAGGCGGCCCTCGTCGATGCCTGAGTCTTGAGTAGGATAACGGAGGTCAGGCCGAGAGCAGCCGCCGGATCTCGATGTCCAGTTCGTCCGGCGAAAGGCTTTGATGCCTCGAGACGTGGAGGGCCGCCGCGGCGTTGCCATAGCGCGCAGCGTCGACGAGCGTGTCGCCGGCGGCGAGCCTCGCTGCCAGCGCGCCCGTGAAGGCGTCGCCCGCGCCATGGGTCGAGACGAGCTTCACCGGGAAGGCGGGAATGGAAACCGGCTCGGAACCGCGCTGTGCCACAACGAGACCGGCCCCTCCCAGCGTCACGACCGCGGCCGGCACCGTCTCCAGCAGCGCCTCGGCCGCTGCCGGCGCGCAGCGCGCATCCCGCAGCAGGATGCCTGAGATTTCCTCGGCCTCGATCTCGTTTGCCACCAGCACGTCGACCGAGAGGTCGGCCGGCATCGGCCGGGCCGGAGCCGCGTTCAGCACGACCAGCGAGCCGGAGCGCCGCGCGATGCGGGCTGCTGCGGCGTTCGCGGCATCGGGGATCTCGTTCTGCAGCACGACAGCTCCAGCACCATCGAACGCGGCGCGCGAGGCTTCGACGAACTCGGCGCCGATGGCGAGGTTCACGCCGGAGACGATGATGGCGCCGTAGTCGCCGGAGGGATCCACGATGGCCACGCTCATGCCTGAGCCATGGCCCGCCACGACCTGCACCAGCATCGTGTCGACACCCTCGGCCGCGAGGTTCTCGACCAGCCGGCGGCCGAAATCGTCGGCCCCCACGGCGCCCACCATGCGCGCCGCAGCACCAAGACGTGCGGCGGCGACCGCCTGGTTGCCGCCCTTGCCACCGAACTTCTGGCCCCACGCGGTGCCGCGCAGGGTTTCGCCCTTGCGGGGCCTATCGGGTGCCTCGACCATGATGTCGAGGTGCAGGCTGCCGACGACGGTCACCGCCGGGCGGTTGGAGAGCGCCATGGCTCAGCCCTCCCGGCCGTACAGCGCGCGCTGGACGATGACGTGGCTCGCCACCGCGTCCTGCCGGGCCATCGCGGCCTCCAGGGCCGTGTCGCCCTTCAGCCGCCCGGCGACGGCCCGCAGGGCTTCCACCGAGGCGATGTTCGCGGCGCATTCGCGCACAGGGTCGAGGCCCGTGTGGTCGGGAAAGGTGTCGAAGTAGATCACGCCGTCATAGCCGATGCGCTCGAGCGTCCAGAGCAGTTCCACGGTCTGCACCGGGTGGACCGCCCCTACCATGAGCCCGTCATCGCGCTTGCCCCATCCGTCGTTGAGATGGACGCCGTGCAGGACGGCGCGCTTGGCGATGAGCGTCGCGGCAAAGGCGGGGATCTCGTCGGCGAACAGAACATGCGCGAAATCCAGCGTGACGCCGACGTTCCTGCAGCCCGTATCGGCCACCGCGAGCAAAGTCGTCGCCGCGTCCGGCAGGAGGCTGAAGCTTCGTGGCTCGTTGGGCTTGTACTCGATGCTGACCGCGACGGCAGGATCGTGCGAGGCCACCTCGCGCAGCGCCTCCACCGTGTGGTCCCACATGGCGGAATAGTCGCCCTGGAAGGAGTAGTCGACGCCGTCCTGTCCCAGCCAGATCGTCATGACCTTGCCACCAGCAGCCGACATCGCGTCAACGCCACGCTTCGTCAGGTCGATGGCGGCGCGGCGGATCGCCGGGTCGGGATTGGTGAAGGCGCCGAGGCGGTAGGCGGGTTCGCCGTAGTAGCGCATGGCGAAGCCGTTCAGCGCGAGCCCAAGACCCGCCAGCCTGCCCTTCAGGTCGGCCTCCGAGCCGACGACATGATCGGGGTAGTTGAGGTCGACGGCGTTGAGACCCTCCACCGAGGCGGCACGCGCGAGCATGTCCTGCGTCGTCACGGTCCCGCCCGGTCCCGTCCCCCGCGCCCCGATCTTGAAGGCGTTCAGGCGGGCGGCATAGCTGTAGGCAAAGTTGCGCGACATCGGGGGCTCCGGGCGGAGCGCGACACTAGGCTGGCCCGGCGACGGCGTGCAAGGGACCGGCAGGAGGTGAGTGAAGGCGGCAGGAGACGGCGACTTGTCATCCCCGGCGGCCCGAAGGGCCGGAAAGGGGATCCAGGCTTTTGCCCAATGGCCCCGGGGGCCCCTTTCCCTCCGCCGATTCGCGGCTCCGGCCGGGGATGACACCTAACTGCGCAGCCTCGCTCCCTCGGGATCGTGCAGTGGAGCCAGGCGCACGGTGGCGCGGCAGGGCTCTCCGAAAATGTCGATCTCGAACGTCTCGCCGTCCCGCGCGAGCGCCGTCGGGACGTAGCCGCAGGCGAGGCTGCGGCCGACCCAGTGGCCGAAGGCGCCGGAGGTGACGTAGCCCACTGCAGCCCCGTCCTTCATGATCGACTCGTAGCCGACCACGTCCGCGTCCCTCGCCTCGACCTCCATGACGACAAAGCGGCGCTTCGGACCCGCCGCACGCTCGGCCAGAACGGCCTCGCGGCCAGTGAAGCCGTGCTTGTCGAACGATACGAAGCGGTCGAGCGCGGTCTCGGCGGGGGTGTAGTCGGGCCGAAAATCCTTGTTGAACGAGCCGTAGCCCTTCTCCAGCCGCAGCGAGGACAGTGCCCTTCCGCCGAACCGCGTGAGGCCGAACTCCGCGCCCGCCTCATGCAATTCGTCATCGAGCGTCGCGAGGTAGTCGGGCGTGGTCCAAATTTCGTAGCCGAGCTCGCCGGTGAAGCCCGCGCGGCCGACGATGGCCGGCGCGAGCCCCACCGCCGTCTCGCGCACGTCGAACAGCCGAAAGGCCGCCGGCGAGAGGTCGTCGCGCACCAGCTTCCGCAGCACGTCGCGCGCATGCGGCCCCGACAGTGAGAACCCCGCCAGGGTGGACGATGCCGCGCGCACGAAGACGTCGGCCGGCGGCTCCTGCTGCCAGAACCAGCGCATGTGGAACTCCTCGGCAAAGCCGGAGCCGACGATCAGGAAGCGGTCCTCGGCGAGGCAGGCGATGGAGAGGTCGCCGACGATGCGGCCCGCCGGGTTCAGCATCGGCGCCAGCGCGATCCGGCCCGGGCGCGGGATGCGGCAGGCGAAGACCCGGTCGAGCCAGGCGCGGGCGCCGCGGCCCGTCACCTCGTACTTGCCGTAGTTGGTCGTCTCGTAGAGCCCCACCTTCGTCCGAACGGCGTGGCACTCGGCCCGGACGTGCTCGAAGGCCTCGGAGCGGCGGTAGGTCGGCGTCTCCGTCGGCTCGACGCCGGGGGGTGCGAACCAGAGGGCGTGTTCAAGGCCGAAATTGGCGCCCATCACGCCGCCAGCAGCGACCAGCCGGTCATGGATGGGCGAGCGGCGCAGCGGACGGGCCGCCGTCAGTTCCTCGTTCGGGTAGGCGAGCCGGAAACGCCGGGCGTAGTTCTCCGGCACCTTGAGGCTGGTGTATTTCGGCGTGGCGAAGGCGCCGAAGCGCGAGACATCCATGGAGATGACGTCCTGCCCGGGATCGCCCTGCGTCATCCACCGCGACAGCACGAGCCCGATGCCGCCGCCCTGGCTGAAGCCGGCCATCACGGCGCAGGCCACCCAGTAGTTGCGGATGCCACGCACCGGCCCGACCAGCGGGTTTCCATCCGGCGCGAAGGTGAAAGGCCCGTTGATCGCCTTCCGGATTCCCGCGCGACCAATGACGGGGAAGTGGCTGAACCCGACCTCGAAATACGGCGCCAGCCGCTCGAGGTCGTCGGGAAGCAGCTGCATGGAAAAGTCGTCGGGGGTCTTCACCGGCGCCCAGACAACACCGTCCGGCTCGTAGGTGCCGATGAGGGCGCCCCTGCCCTCCTGGCGCACATAGATCTCGCCGGAGTAGTCCGTCGTGTTGACGATCTCCTTCTCCAGGCCCTCCAGCTCCGGGATAGCCTCTGTGAGGAGGTAGTGATGCGCCATGGCGAGCACGGGCAGGTTCGCGCCCACCATGCGGCCCACCTCGCGGGCCCAGAGCCCGGCGCAGTTGACGACGTGCTCGGCGCGGATAGTGCCCTTGTCCGTGACTACGTCCCAGGAATGGTCGGCGCGCTGGTTCAGCTCCAGCACCCGCGTGAAGCGCTCGACCTCGGCTCCCAACGTGCGGGCGGCCCTGGCGTAGGCGTGCGTCGTTCCGGAAGGGTCGCAGTGGCCACCGTCGGCTCGCCAGAGCGCGCCGATGAAGTGGCTGGTGTCGATCAGCGGGTTCAGCCGCTTCGCTTCCTCGAGCGGGATCATCTCGGTCTCCATGCCGAGATAGCGGGCGCGCGAGCAGATGAGCTTCAGCGAATCGAGCTCGCCCTGGTTGGCCGCCAGCATCAGGCCGCCATTGGGGTGGAGCCCGCAGGACTGGCCGGAGAGCTCCTCGATCTCGCGGTAGAGGTCGATCGTGTACTTCTGCAGGCGCGAGATATTGGCTTCGCCGTTGAAGGTGTGCATGCCGCCGGCGGCGTGCCAGGTCGAGCCCGAGGTCAGCTCGCTCTTTTCCACGAGCACGACGTCGCGCCAGCCCGCCTTGGCCAGATGGTAGAGCACGCTCGCGCCCACCACCCCGCCACCGATCACCACCGCCCTCGCCGTCGTCCGCATGCGCCTGCTCCCTTTGCTCCTCATTGAAGCCGGTTTCGGCGCCGCACAAGCGGAAACCGGGCGGCATTGCAGCGCGGATCCCACGCCCGCTGTGCTGCTGTTTGGCCAACGGGCGCGTCTGAAGACACGCGCTCCGGACCGCAGGTCTTCAGACCCGCATGGCGCCAGCGCTGGCGGAAAAAGCGCGTCTGAAGAGGCGCGGTCCGAGCGGCGGCGCTCTGGCGCGAGGTCCGCCCTGCCTGTAGCTTCCGACGGCCATGAGCGACACCGCATCCGCCGCGCCCGAAGCCTCCTCCCGCCGCAGGGAGCGGCGTGCCCCACGCGCGGCCCACGCCGCGACCCCGCCCTTGCCGAGGCTCGTCAACCGGTCGGCGCCTGTCGAGGTGCTGAGCGCCGAACAAGTCGAGCGGATCGTCGACGCGGCCTTCCGGGTCCTCGCCGAGCAGGGGCTCGAAATCCGCGGCGCCGCGGCACGCGAGATCTTCCGGCGGAACGGCGCGCTGGCGGACGAGGACACCCAGCTCGTGCGGATCCCGCGCGAGGTGGCCGAGGCCCATCTGGCGCATGCGCCTGCGAGCTTCGTCCTGCACGCCCGCAACCCCGCTCGCGACCTCCATGTCGGGGGCAACGTCGTCAATTTCGGCCCGGTGAACGGCGCACCGCACATAGCCGACGCCGAGGGCGGGCGCCGCTACGGCGACATTGCCGCCTTCGAGGACATTCTCAAGGTCACGCATGGCCTCGGCGTGCTGCACTGGCAGGGCGGCGTGGTCGTGGAGCCGACCGACATTCCCGTGCCGCTGCGGCAGCTCGCCATGTACCGGGCCCATGTCACATTGTCAGACATCGTCTGGGCGGCGCGCGGCGTCGGCGGCACGGCCGCCGAGGACGCGCTCGCCATCTCCGCCATCGAGCACGGCACGACGGTGGAAGCGCTGGCGGAGCGCCCTACCCTCCTCACGGTCACCAACGTCAACTCGCCCCGGCGGGTGGACGAGGAGATCCTCGACAACATCTTGGTCATGGCGCGGCATGGCCAGTGCGTCTGCATCACGCCCTTCACGCTGATGGGGGCGATGGCGCCGGTGACGCTGGCGGGAGCGCTGGTGCAGCAGACGGCCGAGGCGCTCGGCATCGTGGCCCTGGTGCAGATGGTCCGGCCGGGCTGCCCCGTCGTCATGGGCGGCTTTACCTCCAACGTCGACATGCGCACGGGCAGCCCCGCCTTCGGCACGCCGGAATACGTGAAGGCGACGCTGGCCACCGCGCAGCTGGGGCGCCGGCTCGGCCTGCCGGTCCGGGCCTCCGCGGTCTGCGCCTCTCCCTGCGTCGACGCCCAGGCCACCTACGAGACGGGGTTCTCGCTGTGGGCTGCCATCGCGTCCCACTCCCACCTCATCAACCACGCCGCGGGGTGGCTGGAGGGCGGGCTGACGGCGTCGATGGAGAAGATCGTCGTCGATGCCGAGATGCTGCGCGGCTGGGCCGAGATCCTCAAGCCGGTCGAGTTCACCGACGACGACATCGGGCTCGACGCCATCGCCCATGTCGCCCCGGGCGGGCACTATTTCGGCGAGGCGCATACGCTGGCGCGCTACGAGACAGCCTTCTACCGGCCGATCCTGTCGGACTGGTCCAACTACGAGAACTGGCGCGACGCGGGGGCAAAGGACGCGACGGCGCGCGCCTCCGGCGTCTGGCGAAGGCTGCGCGACGAGTACCAGCCGCCGCCGCTCGATCCCGCTATCCGCGAGGCGGTCGACGACTATGTGGCGCGGCGCTCCCGCGACATCGGCGCGTGAGCTCGCGCTTCGTCGTCAACGCGAGGATGTATTCGGTCACCGCCGAAGCGGAAGCCGCCTGGCAGGGCCTGCTCGCGCACGTGCTGGACGATGCGGGGCTGGGCGGCCTTGCCGGAGACTACGCCTACCTTCCCTGGCCCGCCCCGAAGCCGCTGGAGGATCTCTGGCGGCGGCCGGACCTCGGCTGCGCCTTCATGTGCGGCTACCCGATCGCTCTCGGCCTTGCCGACGTGACGCCGATCGCTGCGCCCCTGATCGACGCGCCATGGACGCAGGGGGCTCCTGTCTACCGGAGCGACCTCATCGTGCGCGCGGATTCGCCCTGGACGACACTGGAAGAGACCTTCGGCGGACGGGTGGGCTGGACTGTCGACCACTCGCATTCCGGCTTCAACGCCTTGAGGCGGCACCTGCTCCCGCACCTGCTCCCGGGCCGGCGAACGGTCTACGCCGGCGTGACGGGCAACCTCGTCACCGCACGCGCCATCCTCGATGCGGTGAAGGACGGCCGGATCGACATCGGCCCCCTCGATGCCTACTGGCACCTGCTGCTTCGCGCCTACCGGCCGGACCTCGTGGAAGGAGTCCGTACCCTCGTCTCCACTGACCTCGCGCCCGCCCCGGCCTTTGTCGCCGGACCCGATATGCCGGCTGAGCACGTGGCGCGGCTTGGTGCCGCGTTCGAGGCTGCTTCATCGCGGGTTTGGTTTCCCGACTTCGCGCACAAGTTGAAGATCGTCGGCTTTTCCCGAGTCACGCGAGTCACTTACGCGCCGATGTTGCAGTGGCGTGACGAGGCGCTGGCCGCGGGCTATCCGGAACCAAGGTGATCCACACAGGGGTGTCATCCCCGGCGCGCCGAAGGCGCGGGAAGGGGATCCAGCGTTTCGTTGCGGGCAGGGCCAGGGTGTCGGCGTAGCGTGCCCCTGGATCCCCATCCCCTCCGCCGCTTTGCGGCTCCGGCCGGGGATGACAAGGGTTGGGCCGTTCGCTCGGCGGAATGAAGCGCGGGCCCTCAGCCGCCGCGCTTGACCCTGCCGAAGGGGTGCAGTGCGCCGTCGTGTGAACGCAGGAGGAAACGGCGCGCCACGTCGAAGTAGCCTTTGTAGACGAGCCCGCCATTCTCCCGGACCAGCCGCTCGCGGTTCTCGGCATACCAGGCCGGGATCCTGTACCACGGTACCGTCGGCGCCTCGTGGTGCACGGCGTGGAGATTGTTGAACAGGAAGAGCGGCCCGAGGATCCAGGCATTCTCGACGATGGCGGTGCGCTCCGCCACGCCCTCGGCCGCGCGGTGCTCGGCAAAGGAGCGGATCAGCATCAGGCTCGTACCGGGATAGACGAAGGCGACCAGATAGAGCCAAAGCGGCATGCCGCAGACGACCGTGACCCACAGCACGACCGGGATGCACCAGAGCAGGTGCTCCGCCCAGACGCTCCTGACCTCCCGGTCGCCGGCCAAGACGGCGCGGATTTCGCCGCGCAGGAACAAGCCGGCGCTCCAGGCGGGCCCGATGACAAGGCGGCCGAGCAGCGTGGTCTGCGCCTGCACGAGGAAGCGCCCCACTGGCCCCAGCTCCTCCCAGGCTCCGGGCTCCCAGTAGTAGGATTCGGGGTCGTCGAAGGGGTCGGTCAGCCGGTCGTCCACATGGTGGAGAAGATGGCTGCGACGGTAGCGCTCATAGGGGATCCAGAGCGACAGCGGAACGATGCCGAGCAGCCGGTTGATGCGGCGCGAGCGCGTGGGGTGGCCGTGCAGGATCTCGTGCTGGAGAGAACTCTGCCACGCGACGAACCACGCTCCGCCGGCAACCAGCGCCCAGACCGGCAGGCTCTCCCACGCGAGCGTGAGCGCGATCCACCCACCGTAGATCACCGTCGTCAGCGCTGCCGTCGGCCACTCGACGGCTGCACGCGAGCGATGGACGGTCTTCGTGTCCCAGCGCTGTGCCGCCGCCCCGATCGCCTGATCCGACATGCCCGTTCCGAAGTGACGATATTCCAGTCACTTAAGCTCGCCGACTCACGACGTTATGGCAACGCTCGTGTTGTTACCGATGTGCAGCTTCTTATCGTTTCATCGCATGTTGTTGTGTTATATGAACGCTGTTTCCTGATATCTACAGTGGGGACAGGTTGTGGCCGTGAGACGTGTCGCCGACCCGGAGGAATTCCGCTCCCGGCTCAGGTCGGTGATCGATCGAACGGGCCTGAGCTTCGCGGCGTTCGCCCGCAAGGCGGGCATCGACCGCTCGACCCTCTCGCAGCTCCTCGATTCGGATGCAGACCGCCTGCCGCGGGCCGAGACGCTCGCCGCCATCGCAGCAGGCAGCAACGTCTCCGTCGACTGGCTGCTGGGACTGAGCCAGCGCGAGGAGATCGGCGCCGCCATCATCGAGGCCGTGCTTCGCATCGAAACGAGCCAGCAAAGTCCGCTGGACGACCGCTACGTCGAGTGGCTCAAGGAAGCCGCGGGATTTCGCATCAAGACGGTGCCGGCCACACTCCCCGACTTCCTGAAGACGGAAGCGGTCCTGCGGTTCGAATATGCGCCCTCGGTCAGCGTCGACGCGGAACGCAGCCTGGAACTCGCCCGCGCCCGGCTGGACTTCTGCCGCCGGCCGGACACCGAGGTGGAAGCGGCCGTGCCGCTGCAGGCCTTCCAGGCCTTGGCCTCGGGAGCCGGCATCTGGGCCGGCATGCCGGCATCCGACAGGCGTGCCCAGCTGCAGCACGCCGCCACGCTCTACGACGAGCTCTACCCCGGCGTGCGGCTCTATCTGTTCGACGCGCTCGCGACTTTCTCGGTGCCTTTCACGGTCTTCGGGCAGAAGCGGACGGTCGTCTATCTCGGCGACAGCTACCTCGTGCTTAACGCGATCGAGCACATCCGTGCATTCGCCCAGCGCTTCGACGCGCTGATCCGGGCCAGCGTGGTGCAACCCCACGCCGCGCGCGACCACATCGTCGCTCTCGCGGCACAAGTCCGGGGGTGAGAACCTCCTCCGCGGACCGGGGCGGGCATTACCCTCGCAACGTCTTTGCGGTCGCCTCGTCGGCAGGGAAGAACGCCTCGATGGCGAGTTCGGCCAGGGTGACGTCGACCGGGGTGCCGAAGACGGTCGTCGTCGACAGGAACGAGAGCGTGCCCGCGGGCGTGGCGAGTTCGAGAGGCACCGCCACCCCCGCATAGTCGCGCTGCTCCACCAGGCGCGGCCTGGCGCGGGGCGC
This sequence comes from Alsobacter sp., assembly GCF_059501845.1. Taxonomy (NCBI): domain Bacteria; kingdom Pseudomonadati; phylum Pseudomonadota; class Alphaproteobacteria; order Hyphomicrobiales; family Alsobacteraceae; genus Alsobacter; species Alsobacter sp. Next base: position 193,592 of record NZ_JCACDK010000014.1, read on the forward strand.
GGGAAGCGCCGCGAGTTCGTCGGCCAGAGCCGCGAGGACGGCGTCCGCCGTCGTCCAGACCTGCTGGCGGAGCCGTTCCAGGATATGCGCGCGCCATTCCGCCAGGTTGAGAATGCGCGGCGCAAGGCCGCCGGGGTGAAGCGACAGCCGCAGCACGTTCACCGGCGGCTGCAGCAGGGACAGGTCCGCAACGCCTTCGAGCAGCGGCGGAACGGCGGCGTTGGCAGCCACGAGCGTCCAGTGACGGTCCACGGCGAGCGCGGGGAAAGGCTCGTGGCCCTTCAGCACGAGGTCCACGGCAGCGCGGGCGGCCTGCATGGCGGGGTCGGTGAGCGGCCGTTCCTGAAACATGGGCGCGTACCCGGCGGCGAGAAGGAGGGCGTTGCGCTCCCGCAGCGGCACGTCCAGCTCCTCGGCGAGGCGCAGCACCATCTCGCGGCTGGGCAGCGAGCGGCCGCTCTCGACGAAGCTGAGGTGCCGTTGCGAGATCTCGGCATCGAGGGAGAGGTCGAGCTGGGAGCGGCGGCGACGCAGTCGCCACTCGCGAAGCTGCTGGCCGACCGTTCCTGCAGGGGATGGGGCAGTGCGCATGAGCCCTCCTACCAGGCGGGCTTGCGCGGCGCGATGACGTGAGAGGTAATCGCCCTACCGCGCCACCCGTGCGCTCACCGTGACGACCAGCATGAGCGAAGCGACGAGCAGGAGCGCGATGGGCAGGCTCGTGCCCTGCGCGACGAAGCCGACCATCGCCGGACCGAGCAGCACACCGGCATAGCCGATCGTCGTGATCGCCGAGACCGCATGGCTGCCGGGCATGAGCGTCTGCCGGCCACCGAGCGAGAACAGCACCGGGACAATGTTCGACGCGCCCGCGCCGACCAGCACGAACCCCGCGATCGCGGCCACCGGCGAGGGAGCCGCCACGGCGAAGGTGAAGCCGGCCGCCACGAGCAGCGATCCGAACAGGAGGATGCGCACCCCACCGAGCGCGGCGACCACCCGGTCGCCGACGAGCCGCCCGATGGTCATCGCCGTGGCAAAGGCGGCATAGCCGAAGCCCGCGCTCGCGGGGTCCATGCCCTTGCCGGAGAGGAACAGCGCGCCCCAGTCGAGCACCACGCCCTCGGCGAGGAACACGATGAAGCAGAGCACGCCCAGGAACAGTACGGGTCCTCGCGGGGCCACGAAGAGCGGCACGTCGCTCTCCCTGTTGCCGTAGGTCAGCAGCCCGGGCGCCGCCACCGCGAGAAGCGCCGCGCAGACCAGGGCAACGAGGCTGATGGCGAAAAGTGGCGTTGCCCCGAGCCAGAGCAGCAGGCTCACGAAGGCGGAGCCGACGATGCCGCCGACGCTCCACAGGCCGTGAAAGCCGGACATCATCGGCCGCCCGGCGTCTTTCTCGACGTGAACGGCCTGCATGTTCATCGCCACGTCCATGGTGCCCATGGCGCCGCCGAAGGCGAGAAGCGCCACCCCCAACGCAGCGAAGGTCGAGCCGATGGCGAGGAGCGGCAAAGCGAGGCAGAGCACGATTCCGGGGATCAGGATCAGGGCTTTGCAGCCGAAGCGGCCCAGCAGGATGCCGGTGACCGGCATGGTGACCACCGAGCCGAGACCCAGGCAAAGCAGCAGCGCGCCGAGGGACGCGTCGTCGGCGCCGAGGCGCTCTTTGGCGAAGGGAACGAGCGGCGCCCAGCCACCGACCGACACGCCGACGACGAAGAACGCCGCGCGGGTCGCCCACTGCTCGCGAAGACCCGACACATGGTCCATCGCGGAAACGGTGCCGGCCCTCGCGTTCATGCCCTCGATCTCCTCGCCCGGCAATGCGGCCGGGGCTCGAGCGGCTGACTCGCACTTCCCGCCGCGCCGGGCAAGCAAAGGCTTGGCGCTGAGCCCTACGCCGGACTGCGCGACAGCAGGAATGTCCGGACAGCGGGATCGTCGGTCAGGCCGGCGGCGCGGGAATAGGCTTCCGACGCGTCGGGGATGCGCCCGAGACGCGCCAGCATGTGCGCCCTCGCGGCCCAGTAGGGCTGGTAGCCTGCCATGCGGTCAGCCGGCAGTTCGGCGAGCAGCGCGAGACCGGCATCCGGCCCGTAGGCTTCCGCCCGGGCTGCGGCGCGTGCCACGAGCACGCCGAGAGTGGGCGCGATGGCGGCCAGCCCTTCGTAGAGCACCGCGATGTTCTCCCAGTCCGTCCGGCCGGTGATGCCGCGCCCGGCATGGACCGACTGGATGGCCGCTTCCAGTTGAAACCTCCCGAGGCGGCCAGCCCGTCCGGCCTCACCGAGGTGGCGCTCGGCCTCCGCGATCATCTGCACGATCCATAGCTCTGGATCCTGCTCGACGAGGGGCACGAACTCGCCCTTCATGCGCCGGGCCGGACGCCTCGCCTCGCAGTGGAGCATGAGCGCCAGCAGCCCACGCGGCTCCGGCTCTCCCGGCAGGAGGTCGACGAGCACGCGACCGAGCCAGATTGCCTCCTCGGCAAGGCCCTGCGTGGCGCCGCCGGCGCCTGCGACATCGTCCCAGCCGCTGCCGAAAGCGGCGTAGACGGCCTGCAGCACGGCATCCAGCCGCTCGGGCATATCTGCCCTCTCGGGTACGGCGAAGGCGAGGCCGGCCTCGCGGATCCGCGTCTTGGCCCGAACGAGGCGCTGGCTCATCGTCGCCGGGTGAACGAGAAAGGCGGAGGCGATCCGGGCAGCGTCGAGGCCCAGCACGGCCTGCAGCATCAGGGGCGTACGGGCCGCCTCGTCGATGTCGGGGTGGGCGCAGACGAACATCAGGCGCAGGCGCTCGTCCGGGATGGTCGATGCTTCGGTGCCTGCCTCGCCGCGCGCCGCGGCCAGCATCTCCAGCGTCGGCTGCGCGCCGGCATGAACGGCACGGGACCGCCCCGAACGGATCAGCGACCGCCGGGCGACCGTCAGCAGCCACGCCTCCGGCCGGTCGGGGATGCCGCGCTCGGGCCAGGCCTCGAGCGCCTTGCGAAAGGCTTCCGCAAGGGCGTCCTCGGCGGCGGTGACGTCCCGCCACTCGCGCGCCAGCCAGGCCAGGAGCCGGCCGTAGGAGAGCCGCGCGGCCTGTTCCGCCGCGCGGCGAGCCTCCGTGTGGCCGGCTCCCGGCATCGGCTCAGGCCACCGGGGCGCCGGCCGGCGGCCGCATGATCGGGCGCACTTCCGAAAAGCCGTAGCTCGCGGCCGGCGAACGGGCCGCCCATTCCAGCGCCGTCTCCAGGTCCGGCACGTCGACGACGAAGAACCCGCCCAGATTTTCCTTGCTGTCGGGGTGGGGGCCGTCCTGCACCTGCCTGCGCCCGTCGCGCACCCGCACCAGCGTGCCGGTGGGGGGCGGCTCCAGACCGTAGCCCGTCACCACGATGCCGCTCTCGCGCAGTGCACCGATATAGGCGCCCCACGCGCCCCAATACGGGCCCGACCGCTCGGGATCCGTGCGGACAGCGACTTGTTCGTTCGGTTCCCAGAAGGAGATCATGTACTGCATGGCTCGACCCTACCTTTGGCTTGGCTTTTGTCAGCGTGGCACGCCGTCCCGTCCGGGAGGCATGGAGGAGGTCCTTGCCGCCTCAGCCACACCGACGCCTGGGCCGCAGCGGTTTCGACAGGATGCCCGAAAATTTTCGGGGGCGCAGTTTCCGGCGGGAATCAGGTATGGAAACGAATCCAGAACAGCCGCGTGCTGATGCGGAGCCTGCCATGCGTTTCACGTTCCTCCATGCCGCCGACCTTCACCTCGGCAGTCCCTTCTCCGGACTCTCCCTCAAGGACGAGGCGGTGGCACGGCGGCTGGCCGCCGCGAGCCGGGACGCCTTCTCCGACCTCGTCAGCCGCGCGCTCGAGGAGAAGGTGGCGTTCGCCGTGATTGCCGGCGACGTTTATGACGGCGACTGGAAGGACACGTCGATCGGGCTGTTCTTCAACCGTGAAGTGTCGCGGCTCCACCGCGCGGGCATCCCGGTGTTCATGATCCGCGGCAATCACGACGCGGAAAGCGAGATCACGAAGGCGATCACGCTTCCCGACAGCGTCACCCTGTTCCCGGCCGGCAAGGCTGCCACGCACCGGCTGGCCGAGTTGCGGGTGGCCCTCCACGGCCGCAGCTTTCAGGATCGCGCCGCCGCCGAGAACTACGCCCTCGCCTACCCGAAGCCGGTCGAGGGCTGGTTCAACATCGGCATCCTGCACACGTCGTGCGAAGGCCACGCCGCGCACGCCACATACGCGCCCTGCACCGTCGCCCAGCTCACGCAGCACGGCTACGAATACTGGGCGCTGGGGCACGTCCACGAGCACAAGGTGCTGTCGACCGCCCCGCACATCGTGTTCCCCGGCAACCTCCAGGGCCGCAGCGTGCGTGAATGCGGGCCGAAGGGAGCGGTGCTCGTCGACGTCTCGGACGGGCGGGTAGAGGGCCTGAGGCTGGTCCACGTCGAGAAGGCGCGCTGGCTGCACGAGACGGTGGACCTGTCCGGCGCGGCCGACCAGCGCGAGGCGCTGCACCGCGTCCGCGAGGCGCTTGCGCCGCCGCTGTCCGCGGCGGCCGGGCGGCCCGTCGTCCTGCGGGTCACGCTCGCCGGCGCCACGGCCGTGCATCATCGCCTCAAGGCCGATGCCGCCCAGTTGCGGGCGGAAGTGCAGGCTCTCGCAGACCAGTGCAGCGAGGATGTGTGGATCGAGACCGTGAAGGTGGCGACCGCCCCGGCCGAGGCTCCGCCTGCTCCCGCCGGAGGCGACCTGCCGGATGCTGCCGCCCTGTTCGAGGACGCGGATACCGACCCAGCCATGAAGGCACTGGCTTCGGACCTTTTGGCGCAGGTTCTCGCCAAGATCCCGCCGGCCGCGGACGGGCGCGAGGCGCTCGAAGCCGAGATCGACGCCATCCTGGCCGATGCCCGCTCGCTGGCGCTGGCCCGCGCCGAAGCCGCCGGGGAGCGCTGACGCTTTGCGGATCCTGTCGCTCGGGCTCGACCGCTTCGGCCCGTTTACCGGCCGAACGCTCGCCTTTCGCGGCGATGCGCGGCTGCACGTCGTCTATGGGCGGAACGAGGCGGGCAAGAGTTCATCCCTTGCCGCCGTCACCGACCTGCTGTTCGGCATCGAGCGCAGCACGGCGTGGGACTTCCAGCATGCCGGCAAGGACCTGCTGCTCCAGGCGACGGTGGCGGACCGCGCGGGGGTCACGCTCACCTTCCAGCGCCGCAAGAACCGTCCCGTTCTCTCCGCCCCGGACGGCGCCGTCCTCCCTGACGACGTCCTGGCGCCCTTCCTCGGCGGCATCACGCGGGATGTTTTCCGCCGTGCCTTCGGACTCGATGCGGAAGCCCTCCGGCGCAGCGCCGAGGAGTTGCAGAAGAGCGACGGCGAGCTCGGCGCCGCGCTTCTCTCGGCCGGCTCGGGACTGCGCGGCTTCACGGCCTTGCGCAAGGAACTGGACGCGGAGGCAGATACCATCTTCGCCCCGCGCTCCGGCAAGGACCGCCGTTTCTACCAGGCAGCAGAGCGCTTCGAGCAGGCTCGCAAGCAATTGCGCGAGACCGAGACGCGCGCCGGCGCCCTGAAGAGCCTGCGCGACGAGATCGCGGCATGCGAGGACGACATCGCACGCGCCTCGATCCGCCGGTCGGAGATCGCCGTCGACAGGGCCCGCATCGAGCGGCTGCGGCGCGCGGCACCGATCATCGCCGCGATCGACGACGTGCAGGCCCGCCTCGCGGGCCTGAGCGGGCTGCCCGATGCGCCGGAGGGGTCAGGGGGCCGGCTCGCGAAATCCCTGGAGGCGCTCGACGCAGCTAGAAGCGCTCGCGACCAGGCGGCGCAGCGCGAGCAGAAGCTGGCCCGTGACAGGGATGCACTGCATCTCGATGGGTCCGTGATCGAACACGCCGACGAGATCGAGCGACTCGCGGAAGAGGCCGGCGCCTTTCTGAAAGCTCAGCAGGATTTGCCGCGCGTGCAGGCGGACACCGACGCGGCCATCGCCGCGCTGGACCAGCTCGCCAGGCGGCTCGGCCTTGCCGACGCCGACGCTGTGATCGCCAGGCGCCCGGATGATGCCGCGCAGGCAAAGGTTGAAGAGCTGCTGTCGCGCGGCGTTGCTCTCGAGGCCCGGGCGCGCTCCGCTACCGAGGCGCTGGAGCGGCATGCCGAGCAGCTCGCGGCGCGGCGGCGCGAGCGGGAGGATCGGGGAGCGCTGGCCGATCCGGCGCCGCTGCGCGAGCGCCTCGCCGCCCTGCGGCCGGCCCTGCGCCGCATCGCCCAGGCCCGCGGTGATCTCGCCCTTCTCGCCGGAGAGGATGCCGAACTCGCCCTGCGCGCCGCGCGCCTCGTGCCGCCTGTGCAGGATCTCGAAGCGCTGGCGCGTGCACCCCTTCCGGCCCGCGAGACGGTGCTGCGTTTCGGCCAGCGCCTTGCCGCACTGGAGGAGAATATGCGCCGTGAGGCGGCGGCGCTGGAGGCGGCGGGGCTGGAGGTCGCCCGGACGGAAGCAACGCTCGCAAGCCTGTCCGCCGGACGTCCCGTGCCCACGCCCGAGGCCATCGCTGCCGCGCGGGCCGCCCGGGGACAAGCGTGGGGGCGGCTGAGGCCCGTGCTCTTCGGCGAAGGCGACGCGCTCTCGCCGGCCGCTCTCGCGGCAGCTGTGGCCGATTTTGAAACGCGCATGGTGGGTGCCGACGTGCTAGCCGACGCGGCGGTCGATGATGCCGCGCGGGTGGAGAGCCATGCGGCCGAGACGCGCAGGCTCGCCGACCGCCGCGCCACTGCGCTGGCGGCTTCCGTGCGGCTCGACGAGGTCACGGCTTCTCTCCTCGCGCTGGAGGCCGAATGGACCGCCGCATGGCGGCCGGCGGGCGTCGAGCCGCTGCCGCCCGGTGAGATGGCGTCCTGGCTGGAAAGGCTGGCGGGATTGATCGAGGCGCGCGAAGGGCATGCGCGCCGCCGAGTACAGATCGAAGCCGCGCTGGCGGAGGAAGAGCGGCTGCAGCCTCACCTCGCGGCGCTGTCGGGGGAGCTGGCCCTCGCGCCGCTCGCCGGCCTCGATGCCGAGACGCTCGGCGGCCGTATCGAAACCGAGATCGAGCGCATGGCGCGCCGCTGGGGTGACGCACGCGAACTCGACGGCGCCATCGCAGGGCTTGCGAAGCAGGTGGAGACCGGCACGGCGGAGAACGAGGCCGCCACGTCTGCCCTCGCGTCCTGGCAGGCCGCGTTTGCCGCTTCCCTCCCCGCCATCGGACTGCCGGAGAGCGCCGGCGCGCGCGAGGCAGCCGCCGCCCTGAAGGCGTGGCAGGAGCTGCCGGGCGTGCTGCGCGAGCGCAACGACCTGCAGCGGCGCGTCGCGGGTATTCGCCGCGACACGTCGGAGTTCGAGAAGGCCGTCGGCGCCCTCAGGGCCGTGCTCGGACCGGCGGAGCGCGGCGAGACAGCCGATGTCGCCATTCGCCGCCTCGTGCAGAGGCTGAAGGGCGCGCGCGACACTCATGCCCGGCTGGGACAGATCGACGAGGCGCTCGCAGACGCGAGGGAGGAATTGGAGGGCGCGGACGCCACCCTTGCCGCGGCACGCAGCGCCGCCGCGGCACTCGGCGCCGGGCTCGGCTGCGAGGATCCCGATGCGTTCGCGGAAACCGCGCGCAACCTGACGCGCCGCGACGCCCTCGCCGAAATGCTGCGCGGACGCCGGCTGGAACTCGCCAACGCGGCCGACGGGCGCGACGAGGCGAGCCTGCGTGAGGCGCTCGCCGGTCACGATCCCGACCCCGCGGACGCGGAGCTGGCCTTGTTCAAGCGGGAAGAAGACACGCTGGATGCCGCCATCCGGCAGGCCTCGGCGGCCAAGGCGCTGGCCGAGCAGCGGCTGGCGGCCATCCAGGGCTCCGTGGGCGCCGAGACGGCCCTGATCCAGCGCCGCGGCGCCGAAGCGGAGATGGTCGAGGCGGCAAGGGACTGGGCAGTGGTGAAGCTCGCCGCGCTGATGGTCGGCGCGGCGGTCGAGCGGCGCCGTTCCGCCCAGCACGGCCCCATGCTGGCGCGCACCGGCGCCCTGTTCGCCACGCTGACGGGCGGGTCATATACCGGCATCGCGCAGCGTTACGACGACCATGATGCGCCGCACCTCGTCGGCTGCCGTGCCAGCGGCGAGGAGAAGCCGGTCGCGGCGATGAGCGAGGGCGCGCGGGACCAGCTTTGCCTGGCCCTGCGGCTCGCCTATCTCGAAGACTTCGCGGCGCGGGCGGAACCTGCCCCTTTCATCGGCGACGACCTGTTCTCCTCCTTCGACGAGGAGCGCACCGCGCACGGCCTCGCGGCGCTGGCCGCGATCGGCGGGAACGTTCAGCCGATCCTGTTCACTCACCATCGCTTCGTTGCCGACACGGCCGTGCGTGAGCTCGGGACAGCGGTGGACGTGATCGAGCTCTGAGGCGTCGCATCGAGCCCGCTATGGCGCGGGCCGCCTGAGGTCCAGCGTCATCGGGAACTCGATCGATGGCTCCGCCGGCGGCACACGCATGATGCCCGGAGTATGGCCGATGGCCTCGAAACGCGCGAGACGCCGGGCCTCCGCCTCGTAGGCGTTGACGGGCATCGTCTCGTAGTTGCGACCGCCGGGATGCGCGACGTGGTAGACGCAGCCGCCCAGCGAGCGCCCGTTCCACCTGTCGAGGATGTCGAAGGTGAGCGGCGCGTGCACGGGGATGGTGGGGTGCAGGCCAGAGGCCGGCTGCCAGGCCTTGAACCGGACGCCGGCGACCGCCTCGCCCGGCCTGCCTGTGGATGTCATCGGCACGCGCCTGCCGTTGCAGGCGATCACGTGGCGCTCGGGATTGAAGCCGTCCGCCTTCACCTGCAGGCGCTCGACGGAGGAATCGACGAAGCGAACCGTGCCGCCGATGGCGCCGGTCTCTCCCATGACGTGCCAGGGCTCCAGCGCCTGCCGGATCTGCAGCCGCACGCCGCCCTGCTCGACCTGTCCGTAGAAGGGAAAGCGGAACTCCAGCTGCGCTGCGAACCAGGCGGGGTCGAAGGCGTAGCCCTGGCCCTGCAAATCGCCGAGCACGTCGAGGAAGTCGCTCCACACGAAGTGCGGCAGCATGAAGCGGTCGTGCAGGGCGGTGCCCCACCGGACCAGTCGCCCGTCCTGCGGCCGGGTCCAGAACCACGCGATCAGCGCCCGCAGCAGCACCTGCTGTGCCAGGCTCATGCGCGCATCCGGCGGCATCTCGAAGGAGCGGAACTCGACAAGCCCCAGCCTTCCCGTCGGCCCGTCGGGCGAGAACAGCTTGTCGATGCAGATCTCGGATCGGTGCGTGTTGCCGGTGACGTCGACCAGCAGGTTGCGGAACAGCCGGTCGACGAGCCAGGGCCGCGTCGGGACGTCCGACGGGGCCGAGACTTTCGCCATGGCGATCTCGAGCTCGTAGAGCGCGTCATGCCGCGCCTCGTCGATGCGCGGCGCCTGGCTGGTCGGACCGATGAAGAGCCCGGAGAACAGATAGGACAGCGCGGGATGGCGCTGCCAGTAGACGACGAGGCTCTTCAACAGGTCAGGCCGGCGCAGGAACGGGCTGTCGGGAGCGGTGGCCCCGCCGACGACGACGTGGTTGCCGCCGCCCGTCCCGCAGTGCCGGCCGTCCACCATGAACTTGTCGGTGCCCAGCCGGGCGAGGCGTGCCTCCTCGTAAACGCCCTGCGTGATGTCCACCGCCTGCCGCCAGCTCGCGGCCGGCTGCACGTTCACTTCAATGACGCCGGGGTCGGGCGTGACCTTGATGACGTCGATGCGGGGATCGGGAGGCGGCGCATAGCCTTCGACGCGAACGGGCGTGCCGAGCCGGCGGGCCGTGTCCTCGAGCGCCGTGACGAGGTCGAGATAGTCTTCGAGCGCCTCCACCGGGGGCATGAAGGCGTAGAGGTTGCCGTCGCGCACCTCGAAGGCGATGGCGGTCCGTACGGCATCGGCGGAGGCGACCTGCTCGACGACGTCCTGCCGTTCGGCGCCGCCCACCTCCGACGCATGTTGCACTTGCGCCTGGGCGTGGAGGCGATGGCTGAACACCTCGGGTGGCGGCAGTGGCTCGCGCGGCGCGAAAGGATCGACGGTGTGGATGTAGGGATAGGCGGACGGCGGGACGTGCGGCAGCCCTCCCAGCGGAAGCCGGAAGCCGACGGGGCTGTCGCCCGGGACGAGGAACAGCTTGCCGCGGCGCACCTTCCAGCGCTCGGTCCGCCAGCGGCGGTCCGACGCTGCGGCGTTCCATCGCTGGATCGGGAGCACGTGGCCGACGGGATTGGACAGGCCCCTTTCGAAGACACGGGCCATGCGGGCCCGGGCCTCAGGGTCGTCTAGCTTGGAGTCGAGGGGGTCGACGTTGACGGGAAGGTCCGCCTCCTTCTTCACCCACTCGCCGGGATCCTCGTAGGCCGGAAGGACGTACTCTGTGGGAAGGCCGAGTTCTTCGGCGAAAATCGTCGCGGCACGCTGCGTCGCGTCGGCAGGCGGCGGGTCGTGTGGCGTCTCGACGGCGAGGAGCGAGGGGTCGCGCCAGACTGGCTGGCCGTCCTTGCGCCAGTAGAGGGCGAAGGTCCAGCGCGGGAGGGACTCCCCCGGGTACCACTTCCCCTGCCCGTGATGCAGCAGGCCGCCCGGAGCGAAACGCGCGCGCAGCCGGCGGACGAGGTCGTCTGCGCGCAGCCTCTTGGTCGGCCCCACCGCAGCGGTGTTCCACTCGTCGCCCTCATAGTCGTCGACCGACACGAAGGTGGGCTCGCCTCCCATGGTGAGCCTGACGTCGCGGGCGGCGAGATCCCGGTCGACTGCCTCGCCCAAAGTGTCGAGTGCCTGCCAGGCCTCGTCGGAAAAGGGGAAGGTGACGCGCGGCGCCTCGTGCACCCGCTGCACGTCCATGTGGAAGGCGAAGTCGACCTCGGCATAGCCGACCAGGCCGGAGATCGGGGCGGCGGACCGGTAATGCGGCGTCGCGGCAAGCGGGATGTGCCCTTCGCCGCAGAACAGGCCGGAGGTCGGGTCCATCCCGATCCAGCCGGCTCCGGGTACATAGACTTCCGCCCAGGCGTGCAGGTCGGTGAAGTCGTGGTCCGTGCCGGTTGGGCCGTCGAGCGCCTTGAGGTCGTGCTTGAGCTGGATGAGGTAGCCGGACACGAAGCGGGCGGCGAGCCCGAGGCGGCGCATGACCTGCACCAGGAGCCAGCCGGAGTCACGGCATGAGCCGCGACGCAACGCCAGCGTCTGGTCCGGGGCTTGCACCCCCGCCTCCAGGCGAATGACGTAGCCGATGTCCTGCTGCACGCGCTGGTTCAGCCAGACTAGGAAATCGACGATCTGGCGCTTTTCCAGCGGGATCGAGGCGACGTAGTCGTCGAGGAGCGGCCCATCCTCCTCGCGTTCGAGATAGGGAAGAAGCTCGTGCCTCAGTTCCGGCGGGTATGTGAACGGAAACTGGTCCGCATAGTCTTCGACGAAGAAGTCGAACGGGTTGACGACCGCGAGGTCGGCAACGAGGTCGACCTCGATCTTCAGCTCCGTCGCGGGCTCCGGGAACACGTATCGCGCCAGCCAGTTGCCGTGGGGATCCTGCTGCCAGTTGATGAAGTGATTGGCCGGCAGCACCTTGAGCGAATAGCTCTTCACGATCGTGCGGCTGTGCGGGGCCGGGCGCAGCCGGATCACCTGGGGGCCGATGACCACCGGACGGTCGTAGCGATAATGCGTGACGTGGTGGAGGGCAGCGACAATGGACACTGGGCGGTGCTTCCGGTGAGACTGGCTTCGGGCGGCGCGGCGTTGCTGCAGCCTAGTCGGCACCGTTCGAGAGGCAAGCGCCGTGCCGTCGCCCCAAGCTGCAACCAAGCCGTCCAATCGCCGTTGATGGCGGAGCCGCGTTAGGCCAACTACGGCCTGCCGCGCCGGCGACATCCCGCAAGCCCGTCCGCGCCAAGCCGAACCCCGCGCAGGCAGTCCGGAGAATACCGTGAGACCCTTCACCTGCGACGCCTGCGACCATCCGCTTCATTTCGAGACCATCCGCTGCGATAGCTGCAACCGCAGGCAAGGCTTCGACCCCGGCGTGATGGACCTGATCGCCTTCGACGAAGACGGAATGCCTGTCCGCGGCGGCGCGTCGGCCGTGTTCTGTGCCAATGCCGAGGGTGCGGGCTGCAACTGGATGGCTGTGCCCGGCGAGGTATTCTGTGCCGCCTGCCGTTACAACCGGACCATTCCGGACCTCTCCGTCCCAGATAACCGCGAGCGCTGGACGCGGATCGAGGCGGCCAAGCGGCGCATGGTCTACGGGCTGTTCCGCCTTGGCCTGAAGCCACCGACCAGGCAGGAGGCGCCGGACGGCCTCGCTTTCGACTTCCTCTCGGACGCGCCGCATCTCGAGCAGCGGGTGATGACCGGCCATGACGAGGGCCTGATTACGCTCAACATCGTCGAGGCCGACGATGTCGAGCGCGAGCGGCTGCGGCTGCAGATGGGCGAGCCCTACCGGACGCTGGTCGGACACTTCCGGCACGAGGTCGGGCACTATGTCTGGATCCTAATGGCGCAGTCGCCCGATACGCTGGCCCGCTACCGCGAGGTGTTCGGGGACGAACGCGAAGACTATGGCGAGGCGCTGAAGCGTCACTATGCCAACGGCCCCCCGGAGCGCTGGCAGGACCACTTCGTCAGCGCCTATGCGAGTTCCCATTCCTGGGAGGATTTCGCCGAGACTTGGGCACACTATCTGCACATCGTCGACACGCTCGAGACGGCGCATGCGCTGACGATGTCGTTCCGGACGGGAAAGAGCCGGACGTTCCGGATCGACTTCGACCCCTATGTGGAGCCGCGGTTTCCCGTGATGGTCGAAGCGTGGATGCACATGGCCTTCGGGCTGAACGAGCTCGCCCGCAGCATGGGCACCTCGGACCTCTACCCGTTTGCGCTCTCGCCGGAGGTGATCGGCAAGCTCGCCTTCATCCACACCTGGCTCGCGGCACGATCCGGCCGGCTGCCGGCGGCGGCGGTCGAGACCCAGCCGCTGGAGGCGATGGCGGCGGGCCTGCGCTCCGGCTTCGCGGTGCCCGCCCCCGAGCCGCAGCCCGAGGCGAACGTCGCCCCGACCTAGGCCTGCTCTTCAGGCGGAACGGGCCTCGGGCGGCCTTCGTCGTCGATCGCGACGAAGGTGAAGGTGGCCTCGGTCACCTTTTCGCGGAAGTTCTTGCGGAAGCGCCGGGCCCAGGCCTCGATCTCAATGCGCATCGAGGTGCGGCCGACCGAGACGATGCGGGTGTAGACGCACAGCACGTCGCCGACCTGCACGGGGCGGTGGAAGGTCATTGCCTCCACGGCAACCGTCACGACACGCCCCATCGCCCTCTCGACGCCCGCGATACCACCGGCCTGGTCCATCTGCGACATGACCCAGCCGCCGAAGATGTCGCCGTTCGCGTTCGTATCCGCCGGCATCGCGATCGTGCGCACGGTGAGTTCGCCGCGCGGCTGGTCGCCTCCGGAGGTGACTTCGGCCTTCGCGCTCATGCGGTTTGCTCCCTTGCTCGCCTACCCTAGCACGGGAGGGGCAGCCGGACGGAAGGGCTCCCCGCCGCTTGCGCGCGCGGCATTTTTTGTGATACGTAAACTCATATTTCGAGCAGTTATTCGATGATTGAATTCGACGTCGCGAAGGATGCCGCGAATATCGCCAAGCATGGGATTTCGCTCGCTCGGGCAGCGGAAATGCAAGTTGTCACGCGGGTTTTGGACACCCGTTTCGAGGAACGACGTTTTCGGGCTTACGGCTTTTTGGATGGGAGAATGTACTGCCTCGCCTACACGCTACGCTCGGATGTCGTCCGTGCCATCAGTCTGCGAAGAGCCAGGACGAAGGAGTATCGCCAATATGTCCCGTGAGCCGCTTCATCCCGAAATTCTGGCGAAGCTGGCGGCGATCGACCTTAACGACATGAACGACGACCCCATCGACGACCCCGACAATCCCGAGTGGACGGCGGAGGATTTCGCGCGTGCAGTGGGGCCCGAAGGTTTGTCGGACGTCGAACTCGCTGCCTTCCCCAACACCAAGGTGCGCGGCCGCCCCCGGGCTGCCAGCCCGAAGGTGCAGATCTCCATCAGGCTCGAGCCCGACATCGTCGACGACCTGAAGGCACACGGTCCGGGTTGGCAGAGACTGGCCAACGACATGCTGCGCGAGGGCCTGCGCAACCGGAAGAAGCGGGCCTGAGCGACGCGCTCAGCCCTCGTGCAGCGCAGCCGCCTCGTCCTCGCCGAGCGCGTCGGGGCGCACGGCTGTCGCCGGCAGGGTCACGGGACCGGCGCCCTGCGCCGCGGAGGCAAGGATTGCCTCCATGATCTCGAGGACGTGCAGAGCGAGGGCGCCAGAGGCGCGCGGCGTCCCGCCGGTCGCAATTGCGCGGGCGAAATCGGCCACCCCGAGCATGCGGTAATTGGCGAGCCGCGGCGCGTCGAAGGGCCAATTGATGCGCCCGTGCAGACCCTCGCCGGTCGGGAAGTCGCGCCAGGGCGCTCCCTGCTCGGAGAGCGACACCGTTCCGCCAAAGGTGTCGGGGTCGGGCAGGCGGAGGGATCCCCGGTCGCCATGGATTTCGAGCGGCTCGCTGGAGTGGCGGAACACGTCCCAACTCATGCCCAGCGTAACGATGGGACCGGCGACGAAGCCGATCACGGCCATCAGCGTCGTCGGTGTACCCACCTTGAACGTCGTGTTCTTGTAAGGCCCGTCCGCTGTGATCAGGCGCTCGGCCGAGCCGGTCGCCGCCATGGCCGTGACGCTGCGTGCCGGGCCGAGGAGGTTCACCAGCATGGTCAGGTAGTAGGGCCCCATGTCCAGCACGGGGCCGCCACTCGGCTGGTAGTAGAATTGCGGGTTCGGGTGCCAGTGCTCCATGCCGCGGCCCATCATGGTGGCCGTGCCCGCCACGGGCCTTCCGATCGCGCCCTCGTCGATAAGCCGCCGTGCCATGCGCCCGGCCGCGCCGAGGAACGTGTCCGGCGCCGAGCCGATCCCGAGCCCGCGCGAGGCAGCCTCCTCGACGAGCTTGCGTCCGTCCGCTGCCGTCACGGCCAGGGGCTTTTCCGTGAAGACGTGCTTGCCGGCCGTCAGCGCGGCGTGGCTTACGGCGAAATGAGCGTTGGGCACCGTAAGGTTGAGGACGAGGTCGATGTCCTCCGCCTTCAGGAGATCGTCGAGCGGCAAGGCGCGGATGCCGTACTCCTCCGCCCGTCTGCGGGCGAGATCCTCGGACAGGTCCGCGCAGGCGCGCAGTTCGACGCCGGGAAAGAGAGATGCATTGCGCATGTAGGTCATCGAGATGTTGCCGCATCCAACGACACCGATGCCGAGCTTGCGCATGACTTGGCTCCTCCCCTGCTGAAGCGGGATTGGGGCATGATCCCGTCGGGCGCAAGCCGCAAGGTTGCGATCAGGCGCGCAGCACCCTTGCACGACGCTGGCTTGACGGCGGCAGGCCCACGCCGACAATCGCGCGCCTCGACCGAGCCGCCGGAGCGCCCATGCTGAAGATCGGATGCCAGACCTACACGTGGGAGATGCTGGGAGACGCCTGGCGGGGCGACCCAGACGACCTCCTGCGCGCCGTCGCAGCCGGAGGCTACGCGGGCATCGAGATCACCGACACCATGATCGGGCGCTATGCCGACGACGCACCAGCCTTCGCGGAGGCACTGTCACGCCAGGGGCTCACCTTCGTCGCTTTCGCCGCCGCGAGCCCGTCCGGCTACACCGAGCCCGCAATGCTCGCCTCCGACCTCGCCATGGTGGAGAACCACGTCCGCTTCCTGTCGGCCTTTCCCGGCACCATCCTGTCGCTCGGCAGCGCGACGGTGATGTCTCCCGGCACGCGGGAGGACAAGTTCGACGCGGCCGCGCGGCTCTACAACGATGCAGCGAAGATCGGCGCCCGCCACGGCGTCGACGTGGCGGTGCATCCGAGTTCACACCACGACACGCTGCTCTTCACGCGCGAGGACTACGACGCTCTGATGGCGCGGCTGGACCCGGCGGTCGGGTGGGTGCCGGATACCGGCCATATCCTCAGGGGCGGGCAGGACATCCTCGACGTCCTCAGCACCTATCGCGACCGCATCCGCTACCTGCACCTCAAGGATGTCGATGCCGGCGGCCACTGGGCCATGCTCGGCCGCGGCATATGCGACACGGCCGCAGTGGTGAAGAGCGTCGCGTCGGCGCCGCACTTCAACGGCTGGCTCGTGCTGGAGGAGGAATCCGACGAGGCGCGCGCCGATCCCGCTGGAGCTGTCAGGGCGAACCGGCAGACTCTGCGAAAACTTCTCGACGCCTGAAGCCGTCAGGCTGCCGCCGGCGCTTCCCCGCGCAGCCTGCGTGTCCACGCCGCCAGCGCCTCGAGGTGCTGGCGGATCAGCGCACGGGACGTCTCGTCGGTCAGCCGCAATCCGTCGTCAAAGCGCGTGGCTGCCTGCCCGATCATCACCTCCGGCCTGTTCACCGGGAAGGCGTTCAGGAAAACCAGCATTTGCCGAAGATGGTACTGGGCTCGCGCCGTGCCGAGCAGGCCGGTGGCCGCTCCCATGATGCCGACGGGCTTTCCGTCGAAAGGCTGGCTCGGCGGGCGGGAGGCCCAGTCGATGGCGTTCTTGAGCACTCCGGGGATCGAGTAATTGTACTCGGGCGTCACGAACAGCACGGCGTCCGCAGCCGCGAGCGCGGCCCGGAACGCCTCGACCGGCTCGGGATAGCCGGCAATACGGACATCATCGTCATAGACCGGAATATCGCGGATCGGGATCTCGTCCACGGACACGCCCTCGGGCGCGAGTTCCCGGGCGGCGCGCAATGTGGCGGTGTTGAACGAGCCCTTGCGCAGGCTTCCGGAAATCGCGGCGATACGGACATGCGAGGCCATGGACACTGCTCCTGTGGGAATGTCTCTCCAGACATAGCGCGGCACGCAGCCGCCTCGAACCGCGGAAGCTGCAAGGTCCGCCTTGCATCAGTGCCCGTCACGGAATCGTCTGGCCTGCACCGGGATCGGGAGAGGGCCGGGGGCGAAGTGCGCGCCTGAGAACACGGCCGAGCAGGCGAGGCTTGCGCTCGCCGCCGCCCTGCCCTTCCCGGCCAATCTCGGCCCCGCGGGGCTTGCGCGTCAGCTCGATCGTGCGGTCGTGATATTCGTCGAGCCCCGGCCGATGCCCGACGCTGATCAACATCGCGCCGGCGAGCTCGTCCTGGAACAGCGACATCATCGAATCCTGGCTCGCCTCGTCCAGCGCCGAGGTGGCCTCGTCCATGACGACGATTTCGGGCTTCTGGACCAGCAGCCGCGCAAAGGCGAGGCGCTGCATCTCGCCTCCCGAGAGCATCTTGTCCCAGCGCTCCTCGTCGTCGAGGCGGGAGGCGAGGTGGCGCAGACCGCACCGGCGCAGGGCGTTCTGCAACGTCTCGTCGCCGACCTCCTCGCCGCCGTCGGGATAGAGGAGCGCCGCCCTGAGCGTGCCGTGCGGCACGTATGGCTTCTGCGGCACGAAGGCGACACGGGCGCCCTTCGGCACCAGGACGTCACCACTGCCCCACGGCCAGAGACCCGCGATCGCCCTGATGAGGGTCGACTTGCCGCTTCCGGACTCGCCACGCAGCAGCACCTTCTCGCCGCGCTCGAACACCGCCTCGGCGCCGTTGATGACGACGCGGCCATTGTGCTGGGCGACGCGCAGATCTTTCAGACGCAGCGCATCGTCGGGGCTCTCCCCAAGCACAATCCGCTCGTCGCCGGAGCCGTCGCCGGCGAGGTCGCGGAAGGTCTGCCAGAGCGCGACGGCGCGGCCGGCCGAGGCTTCCCATTCCGCAAAGCGGATATAGTTCTCGACGAGCCAGTTGAAGGCGATCTGCACCTGCACGAAGGCGGCGGCGATCTGCATCAGCTGGCCGAGGCTCATCTCGCCGGTGAGGTACTTCGGCGCGCCCAGCAGCAGCGGCACGACAGGGGCGAGCACGCTGTTGCCGTGGATGATGAAGGTCATCTTGGCCTGCTGCGCGACCACCTTCTTCCAGCGCGCCAGCACCTCGTTCAGCGTTCCGCCGAGGGCGCGCTCCTCATCCTCCTCGCCGCCGATCATGGCGATGCTCTCGGCGTTTTCGCGCACCCGGACCAGCTCGTAGCGGATCTGCGCCTCTGCCGCGTTCTTTTCGCCGGTGTAGCGGATCAAAGGGCGACCGAGCACCACCATCAGTCCCGAGGTCAGCAGCGCATAACCGGCAGCGGCGACGACGAAATAACCAGGGATCCTGTAGCCGAAGGCGGTGATGGCGCCGCCGGCCGTCCACAGCACGCCGACGAAGACGGCGGCCAACAGCACGGCATTGAGCAGCCCGATGGCGAAATCGACCAGCGGCTCCGTGGCGATGCGGACGTCGTCCGTCATGCGGAACTCGGGGCTGTCGATCTCCGGAGCCGCGATGTTCATCTGGTAGAAGCGGCGCTGTTCCAGCCACTGCCCGGCCAGCGACGCCGAGAGCCAGCGGCGCCAGCGCGCCTGCAGCGTCAGGCGGCAGAAAACCTGCACCACCATCGCGGTCACGGCGGCGGCGGCAAGCCCGGCGAAGACCAGCATCTCCGTGCTGACCCGCGCCGCGTCCTTTGCATCGAGGGCGTCGAAGAAGGTCCGGTTCCAGCGGTTGATGCCGTACTGGACGCCGATGGTGATCGCCACCAGCGTCAGGATCGCGAGCGTCAGCAGCCAGGCCTCGCGGGCCGTCGTACCTTTCCAGAAGCCGGACGCCATCGCCCAGAAGGCACGCGGCATCGATTTCTGACGCTGCGGCTCGACTTCTTCGGCGGTGAACAGCGTATCCCGCGGTTGCGCCTGGCCATCGGCATCGGGCTGCAACATCGGGGATCTCCTGGCGCGGTTTGACATCCCGCAAACCGGCGAGGTGGCTACAAGGTTCCGATTCAGCTTGTGAGCTTGTGCTGCTCTCAGCGCCACGCCATCGCGCAGGAATGATCCTGCAGCATCTCGGCGGAGGCGCCCTGGAACATGCCCTCCCCGGAAAACGCGGCGAACAGGACGAACCCGTCCCCGCCATGCGCAAAGGTCGCCCCGACGGCTGCGATGGAGGCCCGGCCCATGTCGCTTCCCGGTGCTGCCGCCAGCAGCCGGACAGGATCCTGCCCCGAGAGAGTCGCGCCGACGACCCGCATGGCCCGCCACGTCCGCCCGGCGAGCGGGACGGGGAACTCCGCCCATTCAGCAGCAACCTCGTCGGCATGAGCCTTTACGGCATCGCGGACGTCTGCCGACACGCAGTCGATGTGGATGTGCAGCTCGTTCTGCGAGCGGGCCTGCGGCGAGTTGAGGGCGAGGCTGGTCTCGGCCCGGGTCAGCGGACGTGGCAGGCGCCGGGAGACGAGGTCGCGCGCCGCCCAGGCCGCGGCGAAGTAGTCGGGCGCGCCAGGCGCGAGCAGGCGGGGATCCTCGATGCCGGTCAGGCGCGCGGTGGGGATGAGCAGGTACTGCGCCACGCCGACGCGGTCCTTCAGCAGGACATGGCCGCGCTCCAGCCCTTCCGACACGTCCACGTCGTCGCAAGGGAGGGGAGGAACCTTGCCCTCGGCTGCCGCCGGGACGCATTCCGTGTGCACGATCTTCCAGAGAGCGTCGGGATCGCCTGCCGAGGCGGAGGTGACGGACCCGACAACTCCCGCGATAAGCAGGGCAAAGGCGGCGAGCGCCGTGCAGCGACGTTGCAAAATCCCCTCCTCCGTGGGACCGGAGCTTGCTCCGGCGGAGCATGGCAAGTCAAAGCACCGCTTGCTCCGGGACCGCCTGCCGGCGCAAGGATCGCGCAGGGAGGACGCGCCGATGGCCAGCCTGCGAACCGACATCCCATCCATTGCCCGCGAGGTGCTTGCGAGCCTCGACGGCCGTACGCAGATCGAGCTGCTGACCCGTCGCCATCCCGATCTGGACCTCGCAGGCGCGTATGGCGTGACCGCCGCGGTGAAAGAGCTTCGGTTGGCGCGGGGAGAGCGGCCGGTCGGGCGCAAGATCGGCTTCACCAACCGCACGATCTGGGACGAGTACGACGTGCATGCCCCCATCTGGGGCTACATGTACGACACGACGCTGCGCGACGCGGCGGGAACGCAGGCCGATCTACCGGCCTCCTCGCTGGTGGAGCCCCGCATCGAGCCGGAAATCTGCTTTTGTATTGCCCGGACGCCGGACGCCGGGATGGACGAGGCGGCGCTGCTGGAGTGCATCGGCTGGGTGGCGCATGGCGTCGAACTCGTCCAGTCGCTGTTCGCAGGCTGGCGCTTTGCAGCGCCGGACACGGTGGCGGGGCTGGGGCTTCATGGGGCCTACGTGGTAGGCCCGCGCCAAGAGATCCGCGCCGGTGACAGGGCGCAATGGCTGGACGTGCTGTCCGGCTTCTCGATCGATCTCTCCTGCGACGGGCGGCATGTCGACACCGGCCAGGCCGCCAATGTCCTCGATGGCCCGTTGTCGGCGCTGCGCCACCTCGTCGGACTGCTCGCCGAAGACGGACGTCACCCCGCGCTGGCTCCCGGCGAGATCGTCACGACCGGCACGGTCACCCGCGCCTTCCCGGTCAAGCCGGGCGAGACCTGGACCACGAGCCTCACCGGCAGCGGGCTGAAGGGGCTGACCCTGCGCCTGGTCTGACCCAGGCGGAACCCCGGGGGAAGACTGGTATTCCGGCATCCGAAAGCTTGCCGGGCTCAGCGCTTCCTGCCCGCCGCGGCGGCCTTGCGCTGGACGGCCGGCCGGACCTTGCCCATGTCGAGGATGTCCGCGAACAGAGGCTCGAATGCCTGCCCCGCGGCGGCGTCCCCGGTCTCCTTGGCGACCAGCGCCTTCAGACTGACGACGAGATGGGCCCGCATCGCCTCGGCCGCGGCATCGGCGTCGCCTGCCGCGATGGCGTCATGAATCCGTTGATGATCCTCAAAAATTTCGTTCGTGTCGCGGGTGTACCCGCCGGAGGTCCCGCCGGCGATCATCTGCTGGTCGAACAGGGAATCGAGGATGCCCGCCAGCCTGCGGCTGCCCGCCACCACCGCAATGCAGCGGTGAAAGCGGCCATCGGGTTCGAGGTGCGCGCGCGCGTTCGACACGGAGGAGCGGTAAGCCTGCTCCACCTCGCGCAAGGCCTGACCGAGCTTGCGGATGTCCGCCCTGGTCGCTCGCAACGCGGCGCGGGCTGCGGCGGGGACTTCCAGTAGCAGGCGGATGCTGTAGATCTCTTCGAGGTCGTGGACGGTGGTCTCCAGAATGCGGGCTCCGCGGTTTCGCTCGAAACTGACCATTCCCTGCTCTTCCAGCTTGAGCAGGGCTTCGCGCACGGGCGTCCGCGAGACGTTCAGCTTCTCCGCGATCTCCTGCACGGAATGCAGGCTGCCCGGCTCGAACTCGCCGAGCACGATGGCGCTGCGCACCACTTCGAACACCCTCGTCGCCAGGCTCTTCTGGCGCATGTCCGGAATGTCCATCGGCCGTCCGTTCCGTGCTGTCCGGAGCCCTCGGCGCAGGGTGTCGGGGAGCCCATCCGGAGCACCTCGTCGGAGGCCGGCGACCCGCCTCTCCTGCCCGGCCGATCCCGGTAACCAGATTGACACGAGAGTAGCACGTGACATGCTACTCCGCGAACCCGGTTCTGCGCTTTCCGCCAGGGCCGGATGCATTGTCCCCGTGCCGGCCGCCCTGGCCGCCGGCCACCTCTGACGGGAGCGACCCATGTGCGTGGCGTGCTATGTCGACGAGGAGGCCAAGCGCAGGATCATCGCCTACAGCGCCGAGTTCCATAAGGTCACGAAGAGCCCCTTCGGCTCGGACGACGAGATCGGCATGCTGCACCTGGTCGATGCCGAGTCGCGCTCCGCCATCATGAGCCGCGCCGATGCCTCGAAGGTCTTCGACCTCTCGGTGGATCACTTCATCGGCATGCCCGGCTGGTTCGGGGCAGGCGACCAGCCCTACCAGATCTGGATGACGCACACGCCGCAGGGCGAGGTCGTCGGCAACTCGATGAACGTCAGCCCGTCGGCCAATACGCTGGTGGGCTACTCGGGCGACGCCATCTCGATGTACACGCATTGCGGCACGCACATCGATACGTTCAACCACTTCGGCTATAACGGCGCCATCTTCAACGGCTTCACGGCGCAGGAGCATCTCACCAGCCGCGCCTGGGACGTCTGCGGTGCCGAGAAGCATCCGCCCATCTTCGCGCGGGGAATCCTGCTCGACATTGCCGGGCTCTACGGCGTCGACACGCTGCCGCCCAGCCACGTCATCGGCGCGGAAGACCTCAACAACGCCATCAAGAAACAGGGCGTGAAGCCGCAGCTGGGCGACGTCGTCCTGATCCACACCGGGCAGATGAAGCTGTGGCCAAAGCCGCTCTTCACCGCGAACACCCCCGGAATCAACCGCGAGGGCGCGGAGTTTCTGTGCAAGAATGGCGCGATCATGATCGGCGCCGACAATCTCACGCTGGAGCACACGCCGACGCCGCCCGGGGACAATTTCTTCCCGGTCCATACCTATCTGCTGGCCGAGGCCGGCGTCCCGATCCTCGAGATGGCCTATCTCGACGAACTCGTGGCGGACAAGGTTTGGGAATTCGCATTTTTCGGAGCCTGCATCAGGCTGCGCGGCGCCACTGGCGCGCCGATGCGGCCGGTTGCCATGCCCCTGTCCAGGTAGAGCGTGCCGCGCGGGTCTGGACCCAGAGCGCGGCACAAGGAGGACTCACGGAAAGCGCGACGCCACGCCGGACAATGCACGCTGAACGGTGCTGCCGCGCGGCCGGAGTGAGAATGGCCGCCAGCGGACGGGGACATCCGGCGGAGCGGGCGCGCAAGGCTGAAAGAAGAGGGAGAGGATCATGACAAACAAGACGAAGGGGATCTCGAGGCGTTCGCTGCTGAAGGGCGGCGCCGCCGTCGCCGGCGCTACCGCCATCACCGGCTTTCCCACGGTCTGGGCGCAGACCATCAAGGACATCACGCTGAACCACACCGGCATGTCCTACTCGACCATCGCCGATATTGCCCGGCAGGCGAGCAAGGACCTCGGCTTCAAGGTCGAGATGTCGGTGGTCGACCATCCCGGTCTCACCAACCGCCTCGTCAACGACCCCAAGTCGATCGACATCGCCGACATGGAAATCTGGCAGGCGAAATTCGCCGTGCCGCAGGGCGTGACGCAGGCCGCTGACATCAAGAAGATCAAAGCCTGGGGAGACCTCACCCCGCTCTATACGGAAGGCAAGTTCCTCGGCAAGGAAGTCTCGCTCCAGGGCGACGCCCCGATCGAGGTGATGTACCGCGAGTCGAAGGACGCCAAGACCTTCTCGAAGTCGAAGACCGACTGGGCCACCTTCGTCCCGAGCGTCTACAACGCCGACACGCTGGGTATCCGCCCCGACCTCGTCGGCCGTCCGATCACCACCTGGGCCGACCTGCTCTCGTCCGACTTCAAGGGCAAGACCGCGATCCAGAACATCCCGACCAACGGCATCATGGACGCCATGATGGCGCTCGAGGCCGCCGGTGAGCTGAAGTACGTCGACAAGGGCAACCCGACGAAGGAAGAGCTCACCAAGACGATCGCCAAGCTCATCGAACTCAAGAAGGCGAAGCACTTCCGCGCGCTGTGGAACACCTTCGACGAGTCGGTGAACCTGATGGCTGCCGGCGAGGTGGTGATCCAGTCCATGTGGTCGCCGGCCGTGACGGCCGTGAAGACGCAGGGCGTCAAGTGCGTCTACCAGCCGCTCAAGGAAGGCTATCGCGGCTGGGGCAACGGCCTCGCTTTGCTGTCCCACCTCGAGGGCAAGAAGCTCGATGCCGCCTACGAGTACCTGAACTGGTACAATTCGGGCTGGGTCGGCGGTTTCATCGCCAAGCAGGGCTACTACAGCGCCAACGTGAAGACCGCCATGGCGGCCCTCACCCCGAACGAGCGCGGCTTCTTCTACGAGGGTAAGCTGGCCACCGGCGACATCACCAGCCCGACCGGCGAGAAGACGAACTCGGCCGGCGAGGTTCGCGACGGCGGCTCCTACGAGGAGCGCTTCTCCAAGGTGGCGGTGTGGAACAACCTGCCCGACGAGGCGGAATTCCTCTTCGCCAAGTGGAACGAGTTCAACGCTGCCTGACAAGGCCGTCCAGCGACACGGGGAGCGGCGGTTCGCACCGCCGCTCTCTCGCCTTTCACCCAGTGCCGAGGACCTGCGGACACCGCGATGACGCCTTCGCCCTCCAGCCGACCCCCTTCCCTGATGCCGTATCTCCAGGTCGCGCCGCTGACACTGGTACTGGTCCTGTTCTTCGTGGTCCCGGTCATCCTCGTCCTCGTCGTCAGCGTCTTTCGCTACCAGATGCTGGTCGGCGTCGTTCCCGACTTCACCTTCAAGAACTATGCGGACCTGCTCGCCAGCCCGACGACGTGGACGCTCTATGCGTCGACGGTGAAGTTCACGCTGATCGTCCTCGCCATCACCTTCGTGCTCGGCTTCTGGATCGCGTATTTCCTCGTCTTCCACGTCAGGAACCTGCTGGTCTCGATCGGCCTGTTCCTGGTCTGCACGGTGCCGTTCTGGACCTCCAACATCATCCGCATGATCTCGTGGCGGCCCATCCTCGGTAAGGAGGGCCTGATCAACAGCGCGCTGCTCAGCACCGGGGTCATCGACCAGCCGCTCGATTGGCTGCTCTATTCCGACTTTTCGGTCGTGGTGGCCTATGTCCACCTGTTCACGCTGTTCATGATCGTGCCGATCTTCAACTCGATGGCGCGCATCGACAAGTCGCTGCTGGAAGCGGCGCTCGACGCAGGCGCCACCAAATGGGGCACGGTCGTCAACGTGGTCCTGCCGCTCTGCAAGACGGGCATCGCGCTCGGATCGCTCTTCGTCGTCACGCTCGTCATGGGCGACTTCTTCGTCGTTTCCGTCATGAGCGGGGGCATGTCGGGATCGGCCACATCGGGCATCTTCAACGACCTGCAGTTCCTCAACTATCCGCGCGCCGCGGCAAACGCGGTGATCCTGCTCATCGTCGTCCTTCTCATCGCCGCGGCGATCTTCCGGCTGGTGGACGTCCGCAAGGAGCTCGTGCGCTAAATGGCTGGTGGTGGATCCGGAACCGTCTCCTACGGCCCGCGGCCCTGGACCTTCTATGTCCTCGCGGCGCTCTTCACGCTGTTCGTCATCTTCCTGTACGGCCCGATGATCTCGGTTCTCGTGCTGTCCTTCCAGGGACCTTCGGGCTCGCTGGTGTTCCCGCTGCGCGAGCCGTCGCTGATGTGGTTCGACGAGCTCTTCAACCCCAGGCGCACGGGTGACGCCGTCGGCGCGTTCAACCGCTCGCTGCCGCTGGCCTTCCTGGTGATGATCATCACCGTCGTGATCTGCGTGACGGCCGGCTTCGCTTTCCGCCGGCGCTTCGTCGGCTCCACGGTGATCTTCTACACCGCCGTGGCGAGCCTGATCGTGCCCGGGCTGGTGTTGTCGATCGGCATCCTCGTCACCTTCCGCTATCTCGGGCTTCCGGCCACGTGGTGGGGTTCGGCGCTGGGCGCGCACCTCACCTGGTCGCTCCCGTTCGGCCTGCTCATCATGTTCGCGGTGCTCGGGCGGTTGAGCCCGTCCTATGAGGAAGCGGCGTTCGACCTCGGCGCCTCCAAGTGGAAGACGGTCAGGGAAGTCGTCGTCCCCATCGTCTTCCCCGGCATCATTGCCGTCGCGCTGTTCGGCTTCACCCTCTCCTACGACGAGTTCCCGCGGAGCTGGCTGACCGTCGGCACCAAGAACACTCTCCCCCTCGAAATCTGGACGATGACGACGAACGTGACATCGCCGGCGCTCTATGCGCTGGGAACGGTCACGACGGTGGTGTCCTTCGCGGTCATCGCCATCGCGCTGTCGTCCATCGTCCTGATCCAACGCAAGCGGTTCCGCAAGAAATGAGCAGCACCCCGACGGCCTCCCGCGGGCCGGGCGAAATTCGCCTGGTCAACGTCGCCAAGCAGTTCGGATCGTCCTACGCGGTCCAGAACATCAACCTGACGATCCCGCACGGGTCCTATTGCTGCCTGCTCGGACCATCGGGCTGCGGCAAGACCACCATCCTGCGCATGATCGCCGGGCACGAGACACCGACGACGGGCGAGATCTGGATCGGCGACCAGATGGTCGTCGGCAAGCTGCCGGTCGAGCGCGGCACGGCCATGATGTTCCAGAGCTATGCGCTCTTCCCGCACCTCACCGTGCTCGACAACGTCGCGTTCTATCTGAAGATGCGCGGCGTCGGTAAAGACGAGCGCCGTTCGCGGGCCGAGGAGATGCTGCAGCGCGTGCAGCTCGACCAGCTCAAGGACCGGATGCCGGCGCAGCTCTCGGGTGGCCAGCAGCAGCGTGTCGCCCTGGCACGCGCGCTGATCACCAATCCCCGGGTGCTGCTGCTCGACGAGCCCCTCTCGGCGCTGGACGAGTTCCTGCGGCTTCGCATGCGCGGCGAGCTCAAGAGCCTCCAGAACGAGCTCGGCATCACCTTCGTCCACGTCACCCACACCCAGCCCGAGGCCATCGCGCTGGCCGACATGGTGGTGGTGATGGACACCGGCCGCATCGACCAGGCGGACTCCGCCGAGATGATCTTCGACAAGCCAGCGACGCCCTACGTGGCCCGCTTCATGGGCGGCCAGAACGTGCTCACCGGCACGGTGGAGGACACCGGCGCTGCCGGGCGTTTCCGGCTCCGCCATGCCGATGGATCGGTGTTCGAGGCGCAGGCGGAATCGGCGGTCCCCAAGGCGGGCTCGCAGATGTCCATCTCCGTGCGGCGCGACCGGATCCACCTGCGCAAGCAGGCCGCGGGCGAGCAGGCGTCCGGTATCAACGAGCTCACCGGGACGGTCACGGGCATCGAGTACCAGGGCAATTTCTTCAAGATGACGGTGGACCGGAAGGGCGAGGTCTTCGTCGTGAACCAGCCCGACACCGACTATTTCCGCAGCCCGATCGCCATCGGGGACGCTGTGTTCGCCAGCTGGGACGCCGCCGACGTGCACGTCCTCAACAAGGTCGACAGCGGCCGGGCGGGCGATCCGTATCTCGACGCGGCCGAATAGCAGCGCAACCCGGGGGGAGAGACCACATGGAAAACTGGGCGAACCGAAAGACGCTCATCCTGGGCCGCAACGAGATGATCGGGCTGCTGACCCCGAAGGAGTACAATGACTGCGTCGAGCAGGCCTATCGCATGCATGGCGAGGGCCGCTTCTACATGGACCCGAAGGGTCACATCGTGCTCGACAAATTCCCCGGCGAGTGGGAGGCGATGCCGTCCTACATCGAGGAGCCCCATGCCGCCGCCTGCAAGTGGGTGTCGATCCGCGAGTGGAACCGCGAGCGGTTCAACCTGCCGACGGTGTTCTCGATCCTCATCTACACCCATCCGGAAACAGGCTTCCCGCTCGCCATCGTCGACGGCAGCTACCACACCGTGATGCGCACGGGATCCTCCGCCGCGGTGTCCGCCAAGTGGATGGCGCGAAAGGATTCCCGCAAGCTCGCCATCGTCGGCGCGGGCCACATGGCCGAAGGCGCCCTGGCGACCTGCAACGAGGTGTTCCCCTGGACGGAAGTCCGCGTGTGGAGCCGAAGCCAGTCGACGCTTGACCACTTCGTCAAGGAGCAGCAGCCGAAATACGAGAGCTTCGAGATCAAGCCGTCCACGAACCTCGAAAGCGTGGTGCGGGGCGCCGACGTGGTGGTGACGCTCACGCCGGCGCGCGGACCCATCGTCATGAACGAGTGGATCACGCCCGGCATGCACATCGCTGCCGTGGGCGCGGACAAGAAGGGCGACCAGGAACTCGAGGGCAAGATCCTCACCCGCGCGCGCATCTTCGTCGACGATATCCGGCAGTGCAGGCACGACGGCGAGATCAACGTGCCGCTGTCCGATGGCCTGATCACCGAGGCAGACATTGCCGGCGAGATCGGCGAGGTCGTGACCGGCAAGAAGCCCGGCCGTACCTCCGACGACGAGATCACGATCTTCGATTCCACGGGCATCGCGCTTCAGGACAGCGCGACGGTTCCGCTCGAATACGAGCGCGCCATGGCGGCCGGCGTCGGGATCGAGAAGAAGATGATCTCCACCTGAGGCGGCATCGAAAGGACTTACAATGTCTGAGAAGCTGTTCGAGGAAGGCCTGGCGGTCCGCAAGGCCGTTCTCGGGGAGGAGTACGTCAACAAGTCGATCGCCAATGCGGACGACTTCAACCGCCCCTTCCAGGAGCTGGTGACGGAGTATTGCTGGGGCGCGATCTGGACCCGCGAGGAGCTGCCGCGCAAGACGCGCAGCATGCTGAACCTCGCGATGCTGACCGCGCTGGGCAAGCCGCACGAGCTGAAACTGCATCTCAAGGGCGCGTTGCGGAACGGCTGCACGCCCGTCGAGATACGGGAAGTGCTGATGCAAGCTGCCGTCTATGCCGGCATCCCCGCTGGCGTGGATGCCTTCCGCGTGGCCCGTGAGGTGTTCGCCGAGGAAGCAGCGGAAGAGAAGGGCGCCGCAGCGCCCTGACACGGGCCTCGCCGGCTGGATCGTGCGCCGTCCTGGCGCCGGCGTGGAGCTAAGCAGGCAAGGCACATGCCCGATTGCCAGCCTTCGTCTTTCAAGACCCCGCTTGACCAACCCGGAAGTCAGTCTTTCAACCTTGGGCTGCAAGTCAACGTGAGTTGAGCCGTGTTCTCGTTGCCAATCCGGCTGACATTGCAGGTCGGGTAACGTCGAGAATACCAATCGCCACGGCTGTGTCTCAGCTGTTTCTTTACGCCTGCGTGTCACAAGCACTGGTCAGACGGGCATGCCGCACGGGGTCGGCGGAAGCCACCGGGACAGTCAGTGACCATTCTTTCCGATACGATTGTTGCGGCGGCCCGCCCCCGCCGCCGAACCTCCCGCGTGCTGCAGATGCTGGCGAGGCGTCTGCCCCTGCTGCTGGCCGTGGCCGTGACTGCGGTCTCAATCCTGCTCGTCTGGCGGGAAGCGAATACGGTAGGACTTGCGGGGGTCGAAGCGGCGGTCGCCAATGTGGAGCCACACGCGCTTGTGCTCGCGCTGCTCTTCACCGCCGTGAGCTTCTTGGCGCTGGGGGTCTACGACGTCGTCGCGGTGCGCACCGTCGCTCCCGGCCGGGTCTCGCCCTGGCTGGCCGGCGCCACGGGAGCGGCAGCCTACGCCGTCTCCAATGCGCTCGGCTTCCCGCTGGCGACGGGTGGGCTCGTCAGGTACTGCATCTACCGGTCCCAGGGTCTCGACGGTGCCGATATCGGCCGGGTCGTCGGGACGGCGTGGCTGGCGCTCTGGTTCGGCTTTGCCGCCGTCATCGGGCTGGCCATGGCCTTCGCACCCCCCGGCAGCACGACGTTGCCGGGTCTGGACAATACAACGCAGCGCCTCGCCGGCCTCGGCCTGCTCGCCGTCGTCGGCGGGCTCGTCGCGGCCATGGCGCTGGCGCGCCGCGAGCCCCGCATTCTCGGCGTGCCTTTCCCGCTTCCCTCGGCGTCCGGCAGCCTCGTGCATCTGGCGGCCGGCATCGTCGACGTCGCCGCCACGCTGCCACCCGACGCGGTGACCAGCCTGCCGGTGTTTGCCGTCGTCTTCAGCGCGGCCACACTTGCCGGGATCCTCGCGCATACGCCAGGCGGAATCGGCGCCTTCGAGGCTACCATCATCGCCGGCCTGGGCCTGGCCGGGCGGGCCGACGCGGTGGCGGCACTCGTCATGTACCGGGTCGTCTACACCGCCCTGCCCTTCCTGATCGCGACGGCCGCCCTGGCCGCGATCGAGGTACACCGGGGCCGCGACGCACTTGGCGAGCGGTTTGCGACAGGCTTCCACATCGCCGGCCCGCTTCTGGCGATGAGCAGCGCCTCGCTCGTTGGCGGCTCAGCGATCGCCCTTTTGTGCGTCGCGCTCGGCTGGTGGCCGGATCATGTCGCAGCCGAGCCGGGTGAAGCCGTCCGGGCGGCCGCCGGGATTGCCGGCATCATGCTGCTCAGCGTCGCGCGCGGGCTCCTGCACCGCCAGGCGAGAGCCCGGCGGGCATCCCTGCTGCTGCTACCGACCGGCCTCGCCGCCGCACTCTCCCTCGGTCTCGGCACGGGCAGCATTGCGGCTGTCGCTGTCCTTAGCCTGGCGCTCTACGCCGGCAAGCCCGCCTTCTACCGGGGCAACGTCCGGCGCAGCGAGCATGGGCCGGCCGGCATTCGGCTGTCAGGCGTCGCCACGGCCTGGCTGGCCAGGCTCGGCTTCCGTGAGGTGACCGCCGGGCCCTCCGCCACCGAGGAGATCCCGCGCGCCGTCGAGACCCTTGTCGCGCAGAGCCCGCGCGCGTCCGCCGCGCTGGCTTTCCTGGGCGACAAGCGGTTCCTGGTTTCCCCGGACGGGTCGGCCTTCCTCATGTACGCCGTCTCCGGCCGCAGCCTCGTCGCGCTGGGCCATCCCGTCGGTGACCCGCAGCGCGCGACGGAACTGGCCTGGGCCTTCCGCGAGCTTGCGGACCGGCTGGATGCGCGCCCGGTATTCTACCAGATCGGGGCGGAGACTCTGCCGACCTATCTCGACATGCGCCTCAGCGTGCTCAAGATCGGCGAGGTCGCCCGGCTCGACCTTTCCACCTTCTCGATGGCCGGCACGGCCAAGCAGAACCTTCGCAACGCCCGAAGGCGGCTTGAGAAGGACGGCCTCGTCTTCTCGCTCGTTCCCGCGGCCGAGGTCCCCGCCCTGCTCGACGAGATGCAGGCGGTGTCGGACGCGTGGTTCGCCGGCAAGTCGGGTGGCGAGAAGGGCTTCTCCATCGGGTGCTTCGACCGTGACTACCTCTCTCGCTTTGACGCAGGCGTCCTCCGCCGCGACGGGGAGCTCGTCGCATTCGCCAATCTCTGGCGCGGCGCGGACAAGGCGGAAATGACGGTGGACCTGATGCGCTACCGCCCGGGCGTGTCGCGCATCATCATGGACGGCCTCTTCGTCGAGCTCATCCTGACGGCGCAGGCGGAAGGCTATCGCTGGTTCGAGCTGGGTCCTGCCCCGCTCTCGGGGCTCGTCGACCACCGGCTCGCCAGCTGGTGGAACCGCATCGGCTCGTTCATCTACCGGCAAGGCGAGGAGTACTACAATTTCGAAGGGCTGCGCACCTTCAAGCAGAAGTTCGGGCCGGAGTGGACACCGCTCTACGTGGCGTGCCCCGGCCTGCTTGACACGCCGAAGGCGCTGGTGGACCTGACAGCGCTCATCGCCGGCGGCAGCCCGCTGCGGGTCTTCAGGAACGCAGCGAAGCGCTGAGCAAGCATGCCCTGCCCCGGGGCAATCTGGTCAGTCCAGTAGGTCGGCGGGGGCCGTGCGGCGAGCCTCGGTGCGGGCCGGGTGAGCCCAGGGCGGCCCGTCCTCGTCGAAGGCTCCGGGCAGCACGGTGGGGGTGCGGAGGGAGAAAAGCCGGCCGAGGGATTTGATCTCGGCTGTCGCCGTTCCCATGGACGCGGCTGGGACCTTGTCGAACCCGCGGGCTTCGGTGGTCATCGCGGCGAGGGGGGCGGCGTACATGATCTCGTCTCCGTTGCGTCGTCTGGCGCAGGGGGACAGTGCCCCGTCTGCGCGCCTCAATCTGTGAGCTTCCTCACATGAACGCTCCCTGAAGAGGCAGGTTCGGCCGCAATGGTTTCCGGAAAGCAAACGGCCGCGCTGGTGGCGCGGCCGTGTGGCATTTCCGGCACGAGGCTTCCAGCCAGGTGGCCGCCTGCTTCAAATCATGTAGTCGCCGCCGTTCGGATTGAGGCTGGCGCCCACGAAATACGATCCCTCTTCGGAGGCGAGCAGCAGGGCGACCGGAGCAATCTCGCCCACCTCGCCGAAACGGCCAATGGGAAGCTCCTTCATCTTCATGTCCAGCCAGTCCTGCGGGAGGGCCCGCAAAAGCGGCGTGTTGATCGGGCCGGGATTGAGCGTGTTGCAGGTGATGCCGTCGCGGGCGAGTTCATAGGCCAGGGACTTGGTGAAGCCCATGATGGCGGCCTTGGCACCGACGTAGTGCGCCATCCCCGGTGCGCCCTTGTGCGCGAGCTGCGACGAGACGTTGATGATCCGGCCCCACTTCTTGGCCTTCATGCCGGTGATGACTTCGCGCGTGCACAGAAACGTGCCCTTCACGTGCACGTCCATCATGCGGTCGAACATCGCCGTTTCCATCGTTTCGACGGGGCTCACCGTGTCGATGCCGGCGTTGTTCATGAGGATGTCGACGGTCCCGAGCGCGGCCGTAATCGTCTTGAAGGCGGCTTTCACCGCCTCCTCGTCGGCGACGTCGGCGGCGGCCGAGGCAGTGTTGACGCCGTGCGCCGCCAGCTTCCGCGCCGTCTCCGCAGCCTTCCCTGCGTCGAGGTCGATGACGCCGATGGCGGCGCCCTCGCGCGCGAAAAGGTCGGCCGTGGCCGCGCCGATGCCGCTGCACGCGCCGGTGATGACTGCGACCTTACCCGTAAGCTTTCCCATCACTCGCTCCTTCGATGCTGGCCGTCCGGGGCGTCAGGATGCGCTCCGCCTCGGCCTGAAACCGTGAGAAGAAGTCGTCCGACCGCTCCATCGCGGCGACGTCCTCGTGCCGCCAGCAGCGGACGAAATGGCGGTCGCCCAACGCCGTGACCGGCGGCATCTCGACCCTGCAGCGATCGATGGCGAGCGGGCAGCGGCCAGCCAGCGGACAGCCGGGCGGCAGGTCGATCGGGCTCGGGATCTCGCCCTCGAGCTTGATGGTGTTCTCGCGCCTCAGGTCGGGATTGGGCAGCAGCACCGAGGAGAGCAGGCCCACCGAGTAGGGATGGCGCGGGGCGGCGAACAGCGGTGCCGCAGGAGCGTCCTCGACGATCGAGCCAAGATACAGAACCGCGACGCGGTGGCTGAGGTAGCGCACGGTGCTGAGATCGTGGGAGATGAAGAGATAGGCGGTCCCGAGGTCCTTCTGGATCCGGATCAGCAGGTCGATGATCTCCGCCCGGGCGCTCGGGTCCAGCGCCGAGGTCGGCTCGTCCAGGACGATCAGCTCGGGCTTGGACACGATGGACCGGGCGATCCCGATGCGCTGCTGCAGCCCCATGCTCAGTTCGGCGGGGTAGACATCGAGGAGCCGCTCGGCCAGGCCAACGCGGCGCACCGCCTCCCGCACGGCCTTCTCCCGGTCGGCGCGGTTGACGCCCAGGGCCCTGAGCGGCTCACCGATCGTGTCGCCGACGACGGTGCGCGGGTCGAGCGACTCGGCCGGCTCTTGGAAGACGAGCTGCATGCGCCCGCGCAGGGCGGACGACCGGACGGTCATCCCCTTCCCCATCGTCTGGCCTTTGAAGGCGATGACGCCGCGCGTCGGACGGATCAGGCCCAGAACGCAACGGCCGATCGTCGTCTTGCCGCTGCCCGACTCCCCCACCAGCGCGAGCGTCTCGCCGGGGTCGACGGTAAGGCTCACGCCGTTGACGGCCTGCACCACCTTCCGGCTGCCGGAGACCGGAAAGTGCTGAACGAGGTCGTCCACTTCGAGGAGCGCCATGCCTCAGTGCTCCACGGGATAGTGGCAGCGCACGAAGTGGCCCGGGCTCAGCTCCCGTAAGGGCGGATGATCGACAGCGCAGTTAGGCCTGGCCCGGACGCACCGTGGCGCGAAGCTGCAGCCAGCCGCCGCCGGTGCCCTGTCCTCCGCCGTGCCGCCCTTGATCCAGTAGCTGCGCAGCCGGGGATTGTGGGAGAAGGCGGCCAGCAGCAGTAACGTGTAGGGGTGCATCGGGGTGGCGAAGAAGCTCGCCTTCGCGGCGATCTCGACGATCTCGCCGGAATAGATAACGGCCACCCGATCACAGAAATGCGCAGTGATGCCGATGTCGCGGGTGATGATGAGCATCGCCGTGCGGTGGCGCGCGACAAGGCGCTGCAGCAGCTCCAGCACCTGGGTCTGCACCGTGACGTCGAGCCCGCTTGTGGCGTCGTCCGAGATGACGAAGCGCGGGTCGCAGATCAGCGCGATGGCCATGACGACGCGCTGGGCCATGCCGCCGGACAATTCGTGCGGATAGGCGGCGTAGCGACGCTCGGGATCCGGGATGCGGACCTCCTTGAGCATGTCGATGACGCGGTCCTTCAGCTCCTGCCCGGTGACGCCGACATGGTAGCGCAGCACGTTGCCGATCTGCTGGCCGACGGTGAGCAGCGGATTCAGCTCGCTACGTGGATTGGCGATGACCATGGACATGGACCTGCCGCGCAGCTGGCGCAGGCCTTCCTCGTCCAGCGTCGAAAGGTCGATCCCCAGGAACTTCACCTTGCCGCGCGCGATGCGACCCGGCGGCGGCACCAGCTGCATGATGGCGCGGGCGAGCGTCGTCTTGCCGGCGCCGGATTCACCGACGAGGCCGACGATCTCCTGCGAGGCTATGGCGAGGTCGAGTTGCCGGACCGCCCTCTGCGCGGTCTCGCCGTAGCGGGGGAACTCCACGTCGAGAGCCTCGACGTTCAGCACCGGACTTTCCATCAGGGCAATCCCGCCATCAGCGCGTCCTGGGATCGATGAAGAAGTAGAGGAGGTCCACCATCAGGTAGACGAAGAGCGACAGCACGGCCGAGTAGAGCACGAAACCCAGCACGGGGTTCAGGTCCGCGTTCAGCACGCCCTGCACGGCGTATTGCCCCGCCCCGCCCCACGAGAACACGATCTCCACCAGCACCGCGCCGCCGATCAGGAAACCGTAGAGCACGCTGACGATGGTGATGACGGACGGCAGCGCATTGCGGAAAGCCTGGCGCACGACGACCTTGCGCGGCAGCCCGCACAGCTCCGCGTAGCGGCTGAAGTCGGAGTCGAGCATCCGCTCCGTCGTCGCCTGCGTCATCTTCAAAATGGGGCCGGCATTGATGAGGCCGAGCGTCACGACGGGGAGCACCAGATGGGCGGCCGCGTTACGGAACGCCTCCCAGTTGCCCTCGAGCAGGCTGTCGATCAGGAGCGCGTTGGTGACAGGGGTGGGCGGCAGGATGACGAGGTCGAGCCGGCCCAGCGGCGCCGGGGCCCATCCCAGCATCGTGTAGAAGACGTAGATCAGCACGAGCGCCAGCCAGAAGTCCGGCAGCGCGCCGGCGAGCAGGCCGTAATAGTCCGCCGCCGCGCGGATTGGCCCCTTCGTACGCCGCGCGCCGGCAATGCCGAGCGGGATGCCGATGAGCAACGCGAGGACGAGGCCCAGCGTGACCAGCTCGAGCGTGGCGGGGAATCGCTGGGCTAAGTCGGAGGTCACCGGCATCGTGGTCTGCCACGACATGCCGAGATCGCCGTGCAGCACGTTGCCGAGGTAGATGAAGAACTGCGTGAAGACCGAGTGGTCGAGGCCCAACTCCCCGCGCAGCTTGGCGAGCCCTTCCGGCGTAGCGAAGGGCCCCAGCATCAGGACCGCCGGGTCGCCCGGGATCAGCTTCACCATCATGAAGCTGACGAAGAGGATCCCGACGATCTGCGGGACGACGAAGAGCAGTCGCTGGCCGAGATAGCTGAACAGGCTCATGCCCGGGCCCCCGCCTGTCCGATACGCCCGGCGAGGCGGCGCCGTCGGGCGGGATCGGACAACACCTCGATGCTGCTGCCGATGAGCGAGAAGCCGAAGACGGTGACCGCCAGTGCGAGACCGGGGAAGATCGAGGGCCACCAGTGGCCGGTGACGATGTTCTGGTAGCCGGACGCGATCATGCTGCCCCACTCGGGTGTCGGCGCTTTCACGCCCGCGCCGATGAAGCTCAGGGCCGCGGTGAGCAGCACGGACCAGCCGATATTGACAGACAGCTGCGCCAGAACGGGCGCGATGGCGTTGGGGACGATGTGGCGCAGGATGATGCCGGTATCGGAGACGCCGGCAAGCCACGCCGCCTCGACGTAGCGCATGTTGCGGATGCTCATGACCTGCGAGCGCATCAGCCGGAGGTAGATCGGCGCGTTGACGAAAGCGATGGCGAGCACGATCGACTGAAGGCTCTGCCCGAAGACGGCAACGAGCGCGATGGCGAAGACGAAGACGGGAAAGGCCTGCAGCACGTCGGCCGAGCGCATGACGAAGCCCGCGCCGATCTTCCCGATGCCCTTGACCGACTGGTAGTAGCCCACGAGGGCACCGAGCGACGTGCCTACCAGGGCAGACAGCAGCGTACCCAGCACGGCGATGGACAGGTCGATGCGCGGCGCCCAGAGCACCCGCGAGAAGACGTCCATGCCCGTGGCGTCCGTGCCCATGAAGTGCCGCCAGCTCGGGGGCTGGAGGAAGGCGCCGGGGTCCGCGGCCTCCGGCGGGAAGGGCGCGACCCAGGGCGCGAGGATCGCCAGCACCAGCACGACCCCGACGATGCCGTAGCCGAGGGCGAAGCTGGGGTTCGTCCTGAGTACGGCGAGGAAGAAGGCGAGGCGGCGGGATGACCCGCCGCCTGCGCCATACGTGTCCGTCCGAGCGACGGCCATCGCGGGATCAGGCCCGGCTGAAGTTCTGGAAGCGGATGTTGTTGGATGTGTAGTACGTCCAGCCCTTCAGATCCGCCTTACGGGCCATCGTGTAGTTGGGATAGGCGACGAAGGTCCACGGTGCCTCGCTCATGATGATCGCCTGAGCCTTCTTGGCCGCCTCGAGGCGCACCTTCTCGTCGGCGGTACCGGCCATCTCGGCAATCAGCTTGTCGACTTCGGCATTCTCGTAGTTCGAGTAGTTCACGTAGGACTTGCTGTCGAAGTAGAGCGTGAGCGAGTAGCCGGGATCCGGGCACCACGGGCTGTCCACATAGAAGATCATCGGCTGCTTGCGTTCGGTGACCGCGTTGTAGAACGAGCCTGCCGGAACCTTCTTGAGCTCCAGCTCAACGCCGATCTTGCGAAGGGCGGACTGGTAGATGATGGCGATCGGCTCCTGGATGGGATCGCCGGCATTGTAGGCCAATGTCGTCTTGAACCCGGTCACACCCGCCTTTGCCAGCAGCTCCTTGGCCTTGTCGAGATTGTAGGTGTAGTCGGCGAGGCCCCCCGCGAAGCCCGGGTAGATGTTGGGCATGCAGCCGTCGAGTGGGCTCGCGAGCCCCTGGAACACTGCCTTGAGGACTTCCTGCTGCGGGAAGGCGAAGTTGAGGGCGCGGCGGACGTCGACCATGTCGAGCGGCGCCATCTTGGCGTTCAGCTCGATCCAGACCATGAAGGAGGCCGGCACGGTTTCCACTGCCACGTTGGGCACGGTCTTCAGGCTGATGACCTCCAGCGGCTGGAGGTACTGGGCGATGTCGACCGCCCCGCCGCGCAGCAGCTGAACGCGGGCGGCGGAGGTGGGCACCTCCTTGAAGATTACCGTGTCGATGGCAGGCTTGCCGCCGTAGTAGTCCGGCCGCGCCTTGAAGACCGCCTGCTGTCCGCGCACCAGCTGCTGCAACTGGTAAGGGCCGAAGCCGGCGCTGTTGTTCTCCAGGAACTTGCGCGCCCACGGGTCGTCCGCGCCGCCCGCCTCCTTGCACTTCTTGCTGTCGTAGACGGGCGTGTACAGATTGGCGTGGATCTTGAGCAGAAGCGGGTTGGGCTCCTTCACGTTGAAGGAGACGACGTACTTGCTCTCGACCTTGATGTCGTCGGGGCCGGACAGGCCGATGACCTTGGTGTAGAAGGCGCCGAGCGCTCCGAGCGCGAAGGCTCGGGACCACGTCCACTTGACGTCCTCGGCCGTGAGCTCGTTGCCCCAGTTGCTCTTGACGCCCTCGCGCAGCTTGAAGCGCGCCCACTTGCCGGCGGGGTCGAGTTCGAAGCTCTCGGCGAGCTTGCCGTACATGTTGACGCCACCGACCTTGTCGGCGTGGAAGGCGATGTCCTCGCGCCTGGCGTCGGGCACGCCGGCATCCGGGATCAGCGTGAAGCCGAGCAGGCCGTCATACATGGCGGCGATCGCCTCGAACGTCCCGAGGCTGACGTCGAAGTTGCAGTCCAGGCTCTGCGGCGTCGCAGGTGCGGCGATCACCATCGTGCTCACCGCCTGCGCATGAGCCTGCGGAATGGCGAGGATGCGCGGCATGGCCGCGATGCCGGCCAGGGCCGCCGTGGTCTCGAAAAAGCGGCGCCGGCTGATCTCGAACGCGGACTTGTCGTTAGTATCGCTCACGATCCCCTCCCCTCAGGCCGCCGCCATCCGGCGGCTTCCCACTGTGGTGCGGGAGCGAGAAAGCCGACCAACAAGAAATCCCTATCCGATGTATAGTCTCCACCTATGGCGAACGTCGAACACGATGGGTCGGAGCTGGAACGGGGGCCTGAAGGGCCATTTGCGGCTGCGTGGTTCCGGAAATGCCTGATCCAAGGTCAATCCGCTGCCGCATTGACCGCCCCGGCGCTCAGCTTACGCTCAGGAACCTGGTCCTGCCATGGCTGTCATAGCAGCAATCGGGCCGGGCTATACGGTCCCGGATCATCTCATCCTGTCCAGCCTTGGTCGGGCCGTGGGCCCGGTGCCCTGCCCATGCGTGAGGCAGGCGCGCGCGACACTCTGCAAAGGGTTGGCCACCCCATAGGTCAATGCTATGGGCGACGCCTCCAATACGGGCAGTCCATGCGTCGCGCGGGTTACAGCAGGGATCCGCGAGGCGGCACATGGACCTGAGACAGCTGCGCTACTTCGTCCAGATCGTGGAAAGCGGCAGCCTGTCGCGGGCCGCCGAGATCCTCGGCATCGCTCAACCCTCGCTCAGCGTGCAGGTGAAGGCGCTGGAGGAAGAACTTGGCGTCGACCTGCTCATCCGCCATCCCCGCGGGGTCACGCCCACCGATCTCGGCATCGCCTTCCGCGACCACGCCCAGTTGATCCTGGACAACATGGACCGGGCGCGGGAAGCCGTCCGCTCGCAGGTGTCGAGCCCCGTGGCCACGGTCGCGGTCGGACTGCCCGCCTCGGTGTGCCGGGGCGTGGCGCTCCACATCGTCCGGGAAACCAGCAACCGCTATCCTGGCATCTCGGTGCACCTCGTGGAGGCCATGTCCGGCACTCTCGAGGAGTGGATCCAGGCCGGCCGGCTGGACGTCGCCATCCTCTTCGACCATCGCGCCTACGAGCACATTTCCGCCGTGGAGATCATGACAGAGGACCTCGTCCTGCATGTTCATGCCCGGTCCGGACTCGCCGGCATGAACGCGATCCCGTTCAGCAGGCTGGCCGGTGTCCCGCTCGTCCTGCCCTCGCCCGGGCACGTGGTGAGGGGCCTGGTGACCAAGCAGGCCGGCCTCGCCGGGTGCGAACTGTCCGTGATGAACTGCGACTCGCTTCCCGCCACGCGGCAGCTGGTGCGCGCCGGTTACGCGACGGTCGCGCCGCATTTCGCCTTCGCCGAGGAGATCGAGCGCGGCGAATTGGCCGCCGTGCCCATCGTCGATCCCACCCCGTCGTGGCGGATCTCGATCGGGGTGTCCCGCCGTACCGTCCACCCGCGGGCGGCCCACATCCTCGCGGGGGTGCTGGAGGAGGTTTGCAGGGATCTCGTGCGTACGGGGATCTGGCAGGCGAGGCTCGTCGACTGAACCAATCACCCCGCCACAGCCTGCGCCAATGCGAGCAGGTCTTCGTCCGTCCCCGGTCCGCCAACGACGGAAAGCCCGACGGGAAGGCCGTCGACAGACGCGAGCGGCAGGCTGACCTGCGGCAGGCCGGCGTGACCGGCGAGGCAAAGCAGCGCCAACGCCCGCGCCCTAAAGGCTTCGAGTTCCGCCGGTGGTGAGCCGCGCAGGGGCGCCGGCCCCGGCGACGACGGAAGGAGCAGGACCGTTCCGGCCGGCAGCATCGAACGCAGCCGCCCGGCAATGCCGACGCGCAGCCGCTGCGCGGCGGCGAGCGCTGCCGGGTCGGTCGCAGCGGCCGCGGCGAAGCGCTCGCGGATGCCGGGGCCGAAATCCGGCTGCACGGCGGTTACCCACGCGCCATGGGTCGCCCAGACCTCTGCGGTCTGGATCGTCCGGAACGCGTCGCGCCAGGCCGCCATGTCCTCGCCTGCAACGCTGACCTCCTCGGCTGGTCCCGCGATGCTCTCAAGTCGGCGCAGAGCGTGCATCAGGGCGTCGGCCGTGCCGGGATCGGCGATCGCGAAGAGATCGATCGCGACGAGCAACCGCGACGGCACCGCGCCTTCACGCTGCGACGACAGCAGAACGCGGCCGACCTCCGCGAGCATATCCGCCGAGCGGGCAAACCAGCCGGCGCTGTCATAGCTCGGCGCAAGCGCGACGGCGCCCTCCATCGGGATACGCCCGTGCGTCGGCCGCATGCCATAGAGGCCGCAGAAGCTGGCGGGCAGCCGGACAGATCCTCCCGTGTCCGAGCCCAGCGAGAAGTCGACGAGACCGGCCGCTGCCGCCGCCGCGGACCCGCTCGATGAGCCACCCGGGATACGCCCCGGCGCGGAGGCGTTGAGCGGCGTGCCGTAGCGGGCATTCTCGCCCATCAGGCTCCAGGCGAGTTCGTCCATCTGCGTCTTGCCCACGCAGGTCGCACCGGCATCCAGCAGCCGCTGGACAGCGGGAGCGGTTCGCGTCGGGACGGGATGGGTGGCCAGCCATTCCGGCGAGCCGTTGCCCGTGAGGATGCCGGCGAGGTCGTAGAGGTCCTTCACGCCGAAGGTGAGACCCGCGAGTGGGCCGTTGGCGGCCCCGCGGACCTCGGCGAGGCCGTGGGCGCAGAACGCACCGGCCGTGTCGACGACGCTCATCGCTTGGTCCTCACTGCGGGCGGTGCAACTCGGGCAGTGCCCGCGTGAAGGTGCGCACACCCCGCTTGATCCCGAGCACAGGCGGCGCGAGCTCGGCGATGGCCGTGCTCGGCGCAGGCGCGTCGAGCAGGACGAGGTCGGCGCTCATGCCTTCGGCGATCCCGTAGTCGTCGAGGTTGAGCAGCTTTGCCGATTGCGAGGTCACCATGTCGAGGCAGGATGCAAGACCGCTTTCGCTCCCGACCTGGGCGATGTTGGCATAGAGGTTCGCCATCCGCACCAGTGAGCAATCACCGAAGGGGGTGAAGGGGTTCAGCACGTTGTTGGTCGAGATCGAGCAGGTCACGCCCTTTTCGAGCAGCTTGTGGGCCTGCGTCACGCCGCGGGGGATGTCATGGTCGCGGTCTCGGCCGGTGAGGTAGAGGTCGGTGGCCGGCAGAACGGTGACGGCCACGCCGGAGGCCGCGAGCATGGCGGCGATGGCGTCGAGCCTCGCGGGCGGCACCGACGAGAACTTCGTGACGTGGCCCACGGCCACCCTGCCGCCCCAGCCATAGTGGTCGGTCAGGCGGCACACTTCCTCCACGTCGAGATGCGAGGGATCGAGCCCGAAATCGAGATGGAAGTCGATGTCCACGTCGAAGTCCCTGGCCATGGCGAAGATGCGCGCGATCTGGCCGTGCGAGTCCTTGTCCATGTAGGGCGCGCCGCCGACCACGTCCGCGCCCTCGGTGAGCGCCTGCCGCATGACGTCCTCGCAGCCGGGGTCGTCCAGCAACCCCTCCTGCGGAAAGACGCAGAGCTGGATGTCGATCGCCCAAGAATAGGACTGCTTGAGCCGCCTCAGTGCATGGAAGCTGGTGAGCCCGACCCGTGGATCGACCTCGACATGCGTGCGCATGCGCATGGTGCCGTTGACGAGCGCTTTTTCCAGCGTGCGGGACGCGCGGACATAGACGTCCTCGTCGGTGAAGGCGCGCTTGGCGTCTGCGACCAACCCTATCGCCTCCTGCAGGGAGCCCGTTTCGCAGCGGCAGCGGCCGATCAGGCAGGACTTGTCGAGGTGAATGTGGGTCTCGACGAAGCCGGGCACCGCGAGGCGCCCTCCCGCGTCGACGGTGGGCGCATCCGCCACGAAGCGCGTCCCGACGAACGCGATCCGCCCCGCTGCAATGGCGATGTCGACCGGCTCGGCCCCGTGGCTTGCAAGGCGCGCATCGCGAACGAT
This sequence comes from Alsobacter sp., assembly GCF_059501845.1. Classification (NCBI taxonomy): domain Bacteria; kingdom Pseudomonadati; phylum Pseudomonadota; class Alphaproteobacteria; order Hyphomicrobiales; family Alsobacteraceae; genus Alsobacter; species Alsobacter sp. Next base: position 235,722 of record NZ_JCACDK010000014.1, read on the forward strand.
CAGATCGAAGCCCATGTCCCGTCCCCCCAGGCTTCCGGCCGTCCGGCGCCGCGATACCCGCTCGCAAGCCACGTGCCATCGCGCCGTGAGAAGGCGCTCGCGCCGACGCCGCAAGCCGCGCATGATCATGGACGCGGCCGGCAGGCCTGACTGGACCGCGCCAAAGACGACAGGCATCGGAGGATACGCCATGTCCGGCTCCGCTGGCGACAGCGCTGCGCGCGAACACCCTGTCCGCATCGGCCTCGTGGGGGCGGGTGCGATCATGCGGCTGAGCCACGCGCCCACCATCGCGGCTACGCCCGAGGCGGTGCTGGCCGGCGTATTCGACCCGGATGCCGGCAGGTCGGACGCACTCGCGCGTGAATTTGGCGGCTGGGCCTATCGCGAGCTCGACGCCATGCTCGAGGCCCGTGACATCGACGCGGTGATCGTGGCGACGCCGAACGCCCACCATGCCGAGCCCGTGATCGAAGCGGCCCGCCGGGGCAAGCACGTTTTCTGCGAGAAGCCACTGGCCATCGACATCGCCTCGGCACGGAGGATGGTGGACGCCTGTGCCGAGGCCGGCGTGGTGCTCCAGGTGGGCTTCAACCAGCGCTTCTGGACGCAGGTCCAGATTGCCAAGGCGCTGCTGGACAGCGGCCTGATCGGCAAGGTCCACCAGATGCGGTCGGTCTACTCCGAGAAGTCCACGGCCTACCCCGCCGCAACGCGCTACCGCTACGACCTCGCCTTGTCCGGCGGGGCGACGATCATCGACCTCACGATCCACCGGATCGACCTCGCCCGGCATCTCGTGGGCGACGTTTCGGCCGTGATGGCGGAGCTCGCCAACAGCGCGATGGCCGAGAAGGTCGACGACAATGTCTGGCTGATGACGCGCTTCGCAGGCGGCGCGCGCGGGTGCCTGACCAGCAACCGCTACTCGCCCAACATCGGCGACGGCACGGATCTCTGGGGCACCGAGGGCACGATCCACATCGCCAGCGAGACGCTGAACCCGTTCCACGCCGCCCCGCTCGCCGTCTACACCGAGAAGGGCGCCGCGGATCTTCCGGACGTGCTGCGGGAAGCGCACTACCCGGATGCCTGGTGGAAGACCTTCGACGGGGGCTGGATCACCGTGAAGCCGCCGCGCCGGAGCCCATACCTGGCGCAGATGAAGGCGTTCTGCGACAGCATCCGCCACGGCGCGCCCGTGGCCGTCACCGGGATGGACGGCCTGCGCGCGCAGGAGGTCGTGCAGGCGGCCTACCTGTCGCAGGAGAGCGGCAGCTGGGTCGGGCTGCCTCTCCCCGAGGACGCGCCCTTCGTGCTTCCACGATACTAGGAGAAGGCTGGCTCAGCGGCGGCGTCCGGCAGCCACCTGCACGGGAGGCCGCTCGGGCCGGTCGACAGGAAACTGGCGCAGCACGGCACGGTAGTCGCCGAGCCCGACCGATGCGTTGCCGCCCTCGCGCAGCATGCGCATCATCTCGGCGCATCCGCCCGGATCGGCAGGCACCCTACCATTGCGAAGCAGAGACATAGCCGACTCCCCCTTTCGGCCGCACCGCCAGAGTATGCACGTTGCGCACACGGCGATGTGACAAATCGCACCTGCCCCCCTTGCACAGGCCAAGATGCCTGTTGGCACATGGAAGGCGACGGACCGCCAGACTGACAGGCGGGACCCGGCACGTCTGTGAAGTGCGCCACACTGTTTCCCCCTTTTCGATTGGAGGGCGAAGCGTGGACGTGGGAAGAAACTCCAGCTTATCTGGCTCCCATCGGACGCCACGGGGCGCCGGATCTCAAGTAGAGCTTCCCGCACTTACAAGGTTCCGGAAGCCTTCGACCTCGGACGATGGAGCACTACAATGGCAGTGGACATGTTTCTGGTCCTCGACGGGCTCGAGGGCGAATCGCAGGACAAGGCCTATTCAGGCAAGGTCGACGTTCTGTCCTGGTCATGGGGCCTGACCCAGACCGGCAACACCCATGTCGGCGGCGGCTCGGGTGCCGGCAAGGTGAATGTCGACGACATCACCATCACCAAGTACATCGACAATGCCTCGCCGACGATGATGACCTGGTGCTGCAACGGCAAGCACATCCCCAAGGGCAAGATCATCTGCCGCAAGGCCGGCGAGCACCCGCTCGAGTACATCACCATCGAGCTTGAGAACATCATCATCGCGCATATCGGCACGGGCGGCTCGCATGGCGAGGAACGTCTGACCGAGCACGTGCGGCTCAACTTCGGCAAGTTCAAGTACGTCTACAAGAAGCAGGACGAGAAGGGTGGCGGCAAGCCCAAGGAAGCCACCTGGAACATCATGACCAACACGCCGAACTGATCGTGTACGGTCCGACCGGCGCGCCGGCGCCGTCTCCTCCGGGAGCACCGCGCCGGCGCACCCATACGTTCCGCCGGGACCGCCCATGAGCGCAGTGACGCTGGAACGCACCTCCTTCCAGGAAGAACAGGCGCGCCGCCGCCGCGGCACGTGGCGGATCAGCCTGGCGTGCCTCGCCATAGCCTCGGCGCTCGGCATCGTCATGAGCACGGTGCTGACCCCGCTGATCCTCATCGCCGCTGGTGGCCTGCTGCGGCTGCTTGGCCTGGTGCCAGGATTGGGTTCGCCCGCCGGTTCGCTCCGTCATGCTCTCGGAGGCTGGCTGACGGGCCAGCTCGCCCGTTTCGAGCGCTTTCTCGACGCTATCGACAAGCTCAACGGCCTCACCGACGTCGGATCGCTCGGGCCCTCCGCCCTTGGAATGGCGGGCCTCATGCTGCCGGGCATCGCTGCAGCCGGCCTGGTCTGGCTGCTGTTCGTCTGGGCCATCCGACGGACAGGGCTTCGCGACCTCGTGGCGAGCCTGAACGCCCGGCCGCCGCGCGGCAACGACATCGAGGAGCGGCAGCTCGCCAATCTTGTCGACGAAATGGCGCTTGCCGCCGGCCTGCCATCGCCGGGGCTCCTCGTGGTCGACAGCGAAGCGGTGAACGCCGCCGCCGTCGGCAGCACCCCCGAGGACGCGTCCGTCATCGTCACCCGCGGGATGCTCGACAGGCTTGGCCGCGAGGAGACCGGGGCTGCCGTCGCGCACTGCGTCGCCTCCATCGGCCATGGTGACCTCAAGGTCAGCGCGTCCGTCCTCGCCGTCCTGCAGACGCTCGGCCTGCTGCTCTCCATCCTCGACCTGCCGTTCCGGGGGACGGCCTGGCGCGGTCTCTACCGGTTCGCTCCGCTCGCCGTCGGCCTCTCCTCCGACCCGCAAAGGCTGCTCGCGGCGGAAAGAGACTTCGAGACGGCGATGAACTCCAAATCTTCCGAGGAGATCGGCAGGTTCATGCCGGAGGAAGGCAAGTCCCGGCTGAAATTCCTGATCACGCTGCCGCTGCTGCCGCTGATCCTTCTGACCCTCTTCATGAAGATGATCGTCGTGCTCTGGGTGCCGCTGTTTCTCGGGCCGCCGCTGACGATGCTGTTTCGCAACCGGCGCTACCTCGCCGATGCCGGGGCGGTGCAGCTCACGCGCGACCCCGACGCGGTCGTGGCCGCCCTCACCGCGATCGCTTCATCGTCGCTGCCGGAAGGGGGCGAGTCCCGCGACTTCCTGTTCGTCCACGCACAGGGTGGCGGCAAGCGGGGCGGCATGGCAGACAGGCAGACGCTGCCCGCCGCGCTCACGCCCTCGCTCGAGGCGCGGTGTGTCCGGCTCGCGGCCATGGGAGCCCGGGTCCAGGTGACGCCGCACCGGGCGCTCCGTGCGCTCCTGGCGAACCGGCGCGCGGCCGTGCTGGTCGCCCTCCTCTGCATTCCCCTCGTTCCCCTCGTGGGAATGCTGGTCTTCATGACCCTTCTGATCACGGCCGGGTTCATGCTTTTCTCGCTTGCCGGCGGGCTCGCGCTGGCCTCCTTCGTCGTCGGATGATTTCGGAGACTCCATGACCTGGCTGCTGATCGCCGCGGGCCTCTACGCGGTATGGCTCTACAATCGCATCGTCGCGCGACGGAACCGGACAGACGCCGCCTGGGCGCAGATCGATACCCAGCTGAAGCGCAGGGCGGACCTCGTGCCGCAACTGGTGGGCGCCGTGAAAGGCGCCATGGCGCATGAATCGTCGACGCTGGAAGCCGTCGTACGGGCGCGGTCGGAGTGCCTGGCGACGGCGACGGCGGACGCGCCGGCCCGGTTCGCCGCCGAGCAGCGGCTGAGCGCGGCGCTGGCTCCGCTGTCGGTCATCGTCGAGGCGAATCCGGACCTGAAGACCTCCGCCAACGTGCTCGGCCTGCAGGAGGAACTCTCCTCGACCGAGAACCGGATCGCCATGGCGCGCCAGCACTTCAACGATTGCGTCGCCGAGTACAACACGGCGATCGGCACCGCTCCCGGCGTGTTCCTGGCGAAAGCCTTCAGCTTCCAGCCGCGACAGCCCTACGCGGCGGAGGATCAGTCCAAAGCGGTCCCCCGCGTCAGCCTCGGTTGACGGCCGGGCTCATGGGTCGCGCGCCACGCGCAATCCGTTGGTGAAGTAGCGCACGTCGGAGTCGTATTTGAAGCGGGCGCCCGAACGCAGGTAGCGCGGATCATTGTTGAAGGACCCGCCGCGCAGAACGCGCTCGCGGCAATCCGCTTTGGTCCAGGCCGAGCCGTCGGCGGGCGCACCCTTGTAGGTTTCGCTCCAGCAATCCTCCACCCACTCCGCCGCATTGCCGGGCATGTCCAGCAAGCCCCACGCATTGGCGGGGAACTGGCCGGAGGCGACGGCGTGCTTCACGGGCTGGCTGGAGCAGCCGAGGCAGTTGGCGCGATCCTTGTCGGGGGCGGCGCCCCATGGATAGGTCGTGGTCGTGCCCGCCCGGCCGGCATACTCCCACTCGGCCTCGGTGGGCAGGCGATAGGACTTCCCAGTGGTCCGCGAAAGCCATGCCACGTACTCCTTGGCATCCGCCCAGGAGATATCGGTGACGGGCCTGTCGCCGCGCCCGAGGCCGCGGTCCGACGGCCGGGCCTGGCATCCGCCGCCGTCCACGCAGGCGTCCCACTCGGCGAAGGTGACCTCCTTCCTGCCGAGCATGAAGGGCCGCGAGATCGTCACGCCGTGGACGGGCTTCTCGAAGTCGAACTGGTCGCCGCCCATCTGGAACGAGCCGGGCCGGACCGCCACGAGCTCGGGGCAGGTCTCGCAGTCCTTCGTGGCGCCTTCGGCAGCTGGAAGAAGAGATGCATCGCGGCTGGTATCGGCCTGCGCCACCGGGGCGGAAGCCGCGGGGGGTGGAGGCGGGGCGGCTGCTCCCGGCGGCCCGGAGACCGGCGGACCTTCCGGCTCCTGCCGCACGATGAAGGCGGGGACGCCACCCGGCGGCGTCGCGGCGGCACGCACCTGAACCGCCACCTTGTTGGCCGACAGCCCCGGCGCGGCCATCGCCCGGGTGAGCTCCGCCGCGAGCCGGCTGCCGCCGGACCCGGGCAACGCCGGCGCCACACCGACGGGGGCGGCGTAGAGCATGGCCGTCGCTGGGGGCACGCGCACAACAGCAAGGCCGCGCGCGGCCGCTCCGCCCGTTCCCAGCGGGAACGAAAAGCCGGTGTCCAGCACGACGAGCGCGGTGGCGGGACGGCCGACGATGAGCCGGTCCAGCAGCGTCTCGAGCCCGAAGCCCTGGGTGCGCAGGTCGTCGGCGGTGGCCGGGTTCGCGTCGACGGGAAGCAGCACGTTGACGCCGTTCGCCTGCACGCCGTGCCCGAGATAGTAGACGACAGCGGTAGCGCCGGGGGTGAGCTTGCGGCCGAAGACGGTGAGCGCCTGCTCCATGCCGCCACGGGTCATGTTCTGGCCGAGCGTCACGTCGTAGCCGGCCGTCGTCAGCGCGAGGCCGAGCTTCTCGGCGTCGCTCGCCGCGGTCGGGATGCCGGCCTTGGCGTAGCTCCCGTTTCCGATGACGAGGGCGACTCGCCTGGACTGCGCCGCCGCGGGCGCGAGTTGCGCCAGTGCCGCCAGCGCACCGAGCGCCAGAGCCAGGACCCAACGCAACCTCATGCAGACCTCCCGGAGATTGCGATCAGCGCACCGTCACCGTGATCTTCTGGGACATCACGGGGGGAACGTGCGGAATGTGGTCCTGGTCGGCGACGACCAACTGCAGGGTGTGGACGCCCGGCGTCAGCGTCACGACCACCTCCGTCTGGCCGTTGCCGAGGTGGATGTGGTTGTAGTCAGAGGGAATCGGCTCGCCCGGCGGTCCGGGCGGCGCGTCGATCAGCAGGTGGTGATGGCCGGTGTTGGCCATCTTCACCCCGGCGGGCGCGACGCCCATCTCCTTCAGCCCGATGCGGACCGTGAAGCGCTGCGGCACGCGGCTGCCGTCCTTGGGGTAATGGAAATAGACAAAGGCGCCCTTGGGAGAGGGTGTGTTGCCCTTCCCCTCCTGGGCCGAGGCGGGACATGCTGCAGCCACCAGGGCTGCCGCGGAAAGCGAAGCGGCGATGAGCGCCGCGCGGACTGTCCGGCGCATCGTCACTTCTTCCTCCTCTTGCCGCCGCCGGGGACGACGATCACCTCGATCTTCTCGGACATGACGGGCGGATCATGCGGCACGTGCTTCTCGTCGGCGAGAATCAGCTGCAGCGTGTGCTTGCCCGGGGGGAGCGTGATGCGCTTTTCCGTCTGGCCGGCGCCGAAATGCAAATGGTTGAGGTCGCTGGGGATCGCCTCGTCGAGCGACGGCGTGTCGGCGTCGACGATCAGGTGGTGATGCCCGGTGTTGGCCTTCACGACGCCGGCCGGGGCGACGCCCATGTTGCGCAGGCCGAAGCGGATGGTGGACGTCGGGTAGATCGTCTCGCCATTGTGGGGGTAGACGAAATAGACGGCGGCATCAGGCGGCGAGGGCTTGCGCTTCAAGGCTTCCTCGCCCGGCGCCGCCTTGCCCTCCGACACCGTGACGCGGATCGGCGCCGACATGACCGGCGGGTCGTGGGGCACGTGCTGGTGGTCCGCCAGCAAGGCCTGAATGGTATGCGGGCCGGGCTTCAGGGTCAGCTGGATCTCCGTCTGCCCCTTGCCGAGATGCACATGGTTGAAGTCGCTCGGCACCTCGTTCTCGAGCGGCGGCACGGGTGCGTCGACCAGAAGATGGTGGTGGCCGGAGTTCAGCTTTTGCGTTCCCGCGGGCGCCACCTCCATGCCTTCAATGCTCAGCTTCACGGTGAAGGTGGGCGGCACGGTCGCGCCATCAGCCGGCTCGGTGATGCCGACCTTGGCGCCCGGCGGCGAGGGCGTGCGCGGCGGGCCCTCCGGTTGCTCGGCCTCGGCCGAGCCCTGGGCGGGATCCACCACCTTCACGGTGATCCGGCCGGACATCACGGGAGGATTGTGCGGCACGTGTGAGGCATCACCCAGCAGGAGCTGCAGCGTGTGCTCCCCCGGCGGCAGCTTGACCTCGGCCTCCGTCTGCCCCTTGCCGAAATGCAGGTGGTTGAAGTCGCTCGGGATGGGCTGGTCGAGCGGCGGCAGTTCGGTGTCGATCAGCAGGTGATGGTGGCCCGCAGCCGGACCCTTCTCGCCCGCTGGCGTGATCGTGACCCCCGACGCGCCGAACCGGATCTTCGCGTCGGGCGGGATGACTGACCCGTCCTGCAGGTCGGGGAAGAAGACGGAAGCGTTGGGCGGCGCCGGCGTGCGCGGATCGGCCCAGGCCAAGGCAGGGAAGGCGAGGATCGCGGCGAGGGCGAGGACCCGGCCCGACATGGCTCTGCTGCGCAAGGATCCCTCCACCGACAGCCTGCCGCGCGCACCGGAGCCGATGCCATGCGGAGTTGAAGAAAGACTCGCTGACACCGACGGTTGCGGCAAGGGCGCCCCGTTCCAAACGGTTTGAAGGCCGAGTCCGCGCTCAGCGCCGGGCATCAGCGCCAAGCATAGGTGAACTCGCTTCCCTCTGCCCCGACCGCAATGCCCGTCAGCTTCTCGCGTGCGACGGAGCGCTGCAGCACGCCGCGGGCAAGCGCCGGGAGCATCGTGTTCGTGACGATGTTGTCGATCATGCGCCCGCCCGAATCCGGGTCGTTGCAGCGTGACACGATGAGGTCGACCACGGCGTCGTCGTAGTCGAACGCCGCCTCGTGATTGTCGGCGAAGCGCTTGCCGATGCGGTTCAGCTGCAGGCGGACAATGCCGGCCAGCATGTCCGGCGAGAGCGGGAAGTAAGGGATGACGACGATGCGCCCGAGCAAGGCCGGCGGAAAGACGCGCAGCAGGTCCGGGCGCAGGGCTGCGGCGAGCTTTTCCGGCTCCGACGCAAACTGCGGATCGGAACCGAGCTCCATGATCGTGTCGGTGCCGACATTGGAGGTGAGCAGGATGAGCGTGTTCCGGAAGTCGATCCTGCGTCCCGTGCCGTCCTCCATCTGCCCCTTGTCGAAGACCTGGAAGAAAATCTCGTGCACGTCGGGGTGGGCCTTCTCCACCTCGTCCAGCAGCACGACGCTGTAGGGCTTGCGCCGCACCGCCTCTGTCAGCCGGCCGCCCTCGCCATAGCCGACATAGCCGGGAGGCGCCCCCTTCAGGGTTGAGACCGTGTGGGCCTCCTGGAACTCCGACATGTTGATCGTGACGACGTTCTGCTCGCCGCCATAGAGCGCCTCCGCGAGCGCCAGCGCGGTCTCCGTCTTGCCCACGCCGGACGGGCCGCAGAGCATGAAGACGCCGATGGGCTTGTTGGGATTGTCGAGCTTGGCGCGGCTCGTCTCGATGCGCCGGGAGATCATGTCGAGGCCGTGCTTCTGGCCAACGACGCGCTTGCCGAGGATGTCGGGAAGCGACAGCACCGCTTCTACCTCGTCCTTGACCATGCGCCCGACGGGGATGCCGGTCCAGTCCGACACGACGGCAGCAACGGTCTGGTCGTCGACATGCGCGTGGATCATCCGCGCTTCCGGATCGATGCCATCGAGCTCGGCGGTCTTTTCCTTCAGCCTCACGCGCTCCGCGTCGGGGTCGGTGCCCTCGGGCATTTCGGCGGCGGCGAGGATCTCGCGAATGCTGCGAACCTCGCCGACCAGGGCCTGTTCGCGCTGCCAGTCTGCTTCCAGCTTCTCCATCGTCGCCGAGAGGCTTTCGAGCTCGGCGTCGATCTTCGCCACGCGCTCGGCCCGGTCCTCGCCGAGATCCAGGTCGAGCACCAGCCGTTCCTTTTCAGCCTGCCGGGCCGAGATCGTGGCGCGCGTGTCCTCGATGGCGGCCGGCGTGGCGCTCTGGCTGATGGCGACGCGCGCGCAGGCTGTGTCGAGCAGGCTCACAGCCTTGTCCGGCAACTGGCGGGCGGGAATGTAGCGGTGCGACAGGTTCACCGCCGCGACGATGGCGCTGTCGGCGATGCGGACCTTGTGGTGCTTCTCCATCGGCCCGACCAGCCCGCGCAGCATGATCGCGGCGCGGGCGATGTCCGGCTCGTCCACCTGAATCGGCTGGAAGCGGCGGGTGAGCGCAGGGTCCTTCTCGATGTATTGCCGGTACTCGGACCACGTGGTCGCGGCGATGGTGCGCAGCGTCCCGCGTGCGAGGGCGGGCTTCAGGAGGTTCGCCGCATCGCCCGTGCCCGCTTGGCCGCCCGCGCCGATCAGCGTGTGCGCCTCGTCGATGAAGAGGATCACCGGCTTGGGGGAGCTCTGCACCTCGTCGATGACGGAGCGAAGGCGCTGCTCGAATTCGCCCTTCATGGAGGCGCCCGCCTGCATCAGGCCGACATCGAGCACGCAGACGCGCACGTCGCGCAGCGGTGGTGGCACCTCCCCCGCGACGATGCGCTGGGCGAAGCCCTCGACGACGGCGGTCTTCCCCACGCCCGCCTCGCCGGTGAGGATAGGGTTGTTCTGCCGCCGGCGCATCAGTACGTCGATGAGCTGGCGGATTTCCTCGTCGCGGCCGAGGATCGGGTCCATATCGCCGGACGCGGCCTTCGCCGTCAGGTCCTGCGAAAAGCGGTCAAGGGCCGTGGTGCCCGACGGGCCTGCTGCCGCTGCACCTGGAGTACCGGCCGCGCTTAGGCCCGAGCCGTCCATCGGCCGCAGGTTTTCCTCCTCCGACCCCGCCCAGGCGGCCCGGTGCTCGGTCGCAAGGGCATCGGCCGGGATCTTGGCGAACTCGGCCGAGGCGTTCGTCAGCGCGCGCCTGAGCTCCATCGACTTCAGGGCGGCGAGCAGAACGTGGCCGCTGCGGATCTGCGTCTCGCCGAAGAACAGCGTCGCGTAGTGCCAGCCCCGGTCGAGCACGTCGACCACGGCGTTGGAAACGCCCGGCATCTCCGTCTCGTTCTTGCGGAAGCCCTCCACCACGCGGCCGAGATCGGCCAGCATCCTGGCACGGTCGAGCTTGAAATGATCGGCGGTGAGGGCGACGTCGGTTGCGTCGCGCTGCAGCAGGTGGACGAGCCAGTGCGCCAGCTCGACATTGCGGTTTCCCGCGGCCTTGGCCTGCCGGAGGGCCTGGATGAAGGCGTCGTAACCGACCCGGTTGAGTTTTCCGGTCACCGTTTCGAGGCTGATGTCGGCCATCGCGGACCTCCTGTCACTGCGGCGAAGGCGCAGCAGCCTTGCGGCTGCGCGCCGCGCGCTCGGCGGCGTTGAAGCGGGCATCGGCCCGGCGTGTACCCTTGGCGTTCGACCAATTCGGCGCCACCCAGCTCGTCCACCCCAGCCGGCCGAACCCGCCGAGCGTGGTCGGCTTCACGGCGGCCGCGTCGATGGACAGTTCCACGTCCCACTCGAGCTCGTCGCCGCAGCAGAAGAAGACGAGGTCGACCAGACGCGGGCTGTGTTCGCCGACGGGGAGAAAGCGCTCGTACTCGTCGAGGTCACGGGCAAGGATGCGCACGCGGAACTTGTCCTCGACGGAGAACAGCGTCGCGCCGAGCAGCGTGTCCCGGCCCAGCGCGCAATACCCGACGCCGAGGCGCGAACGCTCCTCCGGCTCGATCGGCAGCCGCGTCCCCGCGAACTGCTCGATCTCGGCGCGCACGCCGAACATGCCCTCGATCAGGCTCTTGAGCCGCGAGGCAGAGGCGCCCTTCCGGCCGAGCAGGCCGGCGAAGCCCAGCTTGGCGATGTCCTCGATCGAATCGAGCTGCCTGTAGACAGGGGATCCGATCCCGATGGTCGAGCCGACGAAGGCGGCGAAGCGGTCGTCGTCCGGGCGCTCGTGCTGCGCGATCGGCCTCGCGTCCGCCCAGGCACGGTAGAAGAGCTGCAGGAAGCGATTGTTGAAGATGTCGAGGAAGCGGGCAAAGGCGTCGTCGCCGGCGAGCGCCCAGCCATAAGCCTCCTCCGTGATGGCGAGCGGCAGCGCCCCCTGCGGTCCAAGCAGGCCGAGGAAGCGCACGAACAGGGCGAGACGACCCTGCGCGTCCCTCGCCGACCGCGAGAGGGTCGAGGCCGGGAAGTCGAGGAACGGGTCCTGCCCCAGCGTCACCCGGTCGTCGCGGCGCGACGCGCTGTCACCGATGCGCGGCGCGTCGGGGCTGTTGCGCTCGACGATGCGCAGGGCGAGAAGCGCATCGACCAGCCAGGGCTCGCTCTCGACGAGACGCTCGACGCTCACAACGCCCTCCTCAGGCCCGGGCGGGGTGGCCAGCGCATGAGAAGGCCGCGGTCCGTGGAGCGGATCACAGTCTGCGTGAAGTGGTTCATGCCGGCATATTCGGCGAGGAACCTGTCGAGGATGGCACCCAGCAGAAACGCTCCGGATCCCTCGAAGGCTTTCTCGTCGAGCGTGACCGTCACCTCCGTCCCGCGCGCAATGCCGGCACCTGCGCGCTGCCGGACGCGGCGGGTCACTGGCCTGCTGTCGACGGCGCGCACGCCCCGGATGCGGCGCTCGACGGCGGCGTCGTTCAGGTCGGCGAAGAAGGCGAGCGTCTCGCGCAGGGCGTTGCCGTCGCGGCCGCCTCCCCTGCGCACCAGGCCGAGCTGGTTCAGGCTCAGCATGTTGATCAGCCGCCACGTGATGCCGCCGGTGCTCTCCGCTTCGGAGCGGACGGAGCGCTGCCCCACCATCGGGCCACGGGGCGGGGTGGGTCCCGCAGCGCAGGTCACCGTCAGCGCCGTGTTGTCGAGGATCGTGAAGTCGGCGCCGCTCTCGCCGACGGGCAGGTGCTCGGTCAGGTGCCGGTTCGAGCACAGCGCCCGGACGCTCAGCTCCGCAACGGGCGGCATGTCGCCCGCGCGCACCGGCTCGAGCAGCGACAGGAACATGTCGGTGCCGGTGTAGTCGGACGGCGATCCGAAGGTGCGTTCGCGCGCCGTTCGGCGTCGGGGCATGCGGCGTACGCCGTAGAAGAGCCCGGAACGCAGCGACCCGCCGTCTGGCGTCGCCGAGTAGAGCGGGTTGACGGGCACCTTCTCCTGGCCGCCGGCGAAATGCGCCCCGACCTCCAGGATCCGGTGCGGCTCGAAATCGAGGTAGCGGCTGCGGTCGGGGACGACCTGGTACTCGTGCTGGAACGAGCGCACGGCAATCCGGTCCGTCGTCTTCTCGAAGAGGTTGACGGCCGGCGCGGCATAGAGCGCGAACATGGCCGGCGTGACGGCGGCGGACAGGCGCGCCGCGACCTCGTCGAAGCACAGGACGAGGTCGAGGTCACGGGACTGGATGCGCGGCATCAGCGGTCCGAGGCCGTTGATGCGGAAACCGAGGAATTTCCGTGGGAAGATGAAGTAGTCCCGCAGCAGCTGGAAGCCTCGAAAGATCCGGTGGTCGCCCGGCAGAAGGCTGTCGTCGTCGCCGAAGCCGATCTGCTCGATCTGCGCCGGGTCGAGCCTGATCAGGACGGGGTCGCCGAACTCGTCGGGAAAGCGAAGGAAGGCCGCCGTGCGGTGCCCGAAGAGCTGCTCGTAGAGCGCATCGGCGTCCGCCTCGGGCCCGACGAGGTGAACGGCGAGGTCCTGCGTGCGGCAGCCGGCGAACCAGGCCTGGGGCGTCTTGGCGGCAACGGCGTCGGGCGGCTCGTCCTCGAGGCGGTCGGCCGTGCGGCAGGCGAGCGACAGGCGCATTCCCGCCGCGACCTCCGGGCCGACGGGAACGCCGAGCGCCTGCAGGGGACCCGGCCGGGAAAAATACTCCGTGCCCGCGATCGAGAAGGGCCACAGCACGATGTCGCCCCGCAGCTGGAACCGGCAGGCGATACGCCTGTCGCGTTCCAGGTAGGTCGCATCCATGTAGGCGCCCGACGGTACGGCCAGCCCCTCACGCAGGCCGGGGTCGGAGAAGGGCGGATCGATCCGCGCCAGCAGCGCCGACGGCGTGGGGGCAAGACAGTCGGGAACGAGCTGCTCGATCAGGTTGGCCGTGAATTCGGGAAACTCGTGCTTGATCTTCAGCTGGACGCGGGCGGCGAGGAAGGCCGTGCCCTGCAGCAGGCCCTCGACCATGGGGTCGGTGCGGTCGGCGAGCAGCCCGCCCAGCCTGTCGGCAATGCCGGGATATTCCTCGGCGAACTCCCGGCCGTGCTCCTTGAGGAGGCGCAGTTCCCGCTCGTAGAGGTCGAGGAACTCGCGATCCATGTGCCTAGGTCCTGACGATCGCGATCTTGCCCGCGCCGACGTCGACATCGGCGACGAACTCGGCGGAGGTGTTCACGGGCTCGCAGAACAGGTCGGCGCGGATGCTGAACCGCACCTTGAGGGCGGCGGGGTCGGCGACCGCGTCGCGTGCGACCTCGATGGTGCCGGGCACCATGCGTGGCTCGAAGTCGATCAGGGCCTGCCGCACCTCGTCCTTGATGTCGGCCACGGAGAACTCGTCGTAGGACCGGTGCACGATGTCGGGGATCCCGAAATTAATGATCGAGTGCCGCACCTCCTCCAGCTCCGACAGGTCCTGCGTCGAGGCCATCTGGATCGTGTTGAGCAGGTTCTCGAGGTCGCGCCCGACCTCCCGTCGGAGCGCGGCCTCGGTGATCGGCGCCCGGCCGAGCGCGCGGCGGCCGGCAATGACCCGCTCGCCCGTCTCATCCCGCAGGTCCAGCTTGCGTTTGGAGTCACCCGCCCGATGCGCCTCCCGGAAAGCGTGCAGCAAGGGCGGGCTCAGTCGGTTGCGCCGCTCTCTCGTCGACATCGATCGCTCCGGAGTCCAGGCAGCAGGGCGGGCGCCCGGGTGGCGCGGCTCAGTTCGGCGTGTTGGTCATGATGTTCCAGGTGGCTTCCTTGGGCTTGCCGCCACCCTTCTCGTCCTGCTTCTTGTAGACGTACTTGAACTTGCCGAAGTTGAGCCGCACGTGCTCGGTCAGACGTTCCTCGCCATGCGAGCCGCCCGTGCCGATATGCGCGATGATGATGTTCTCAAGCTCGATGGTGATGTACTCGAGCGGGTGCTCGCCGGCCTTGCGGCAGATGATCTTGCCCTTGGGGATGTGCTTGCCGTTGCAGCACCAGGTCATCATCGTCGGCGAGGCATTGTCGATGTACTTGGTGATGGTGATGTCGTCGACATTCACCTTGCCGGCACCCGAGCCGCCGCCGACATGGGTGTTGCCGGTCTGGGTCAGGCCCCATGACCAGGACAGAACGTCGACCTTGCCTGAATAGGCCTTGTCCTGCGATTCGCCCTCGAGCCCGTCGAGAACCAAGAACATGTCCACTGCCATGGCGTTCCCCCCGTGATTGACGGGCGCGGCAGGCGCTGAACGCGCCGCCGGCCCTGTTTCCGCTCAAGTCGTGAAGGCGGACGCGCCCCGCGTCCGCAGCGCGTGGGTCAGCTCTGGGCGCCGGGCAGGCGCGAGACGAGGCTGAGGCCGACGTCCATTCCTTCCAGCTGGAAGTGCGGGCGGAGGTAGAACTTCGCCGCGTAGTAGCCGGGGTTCTCGGGGTTATCGATGACCTCGACCTTGGCGTCCGCGAGCGGCCGGCGGGCCTTCGTCTCCTCGGAGGAGTTGATGGGGTCGCCGTCCACGTATTCGTAGATCCACCCCTGCAGCCACTTGGTGAGCTGCTCCTTCTCCTTGGTGGAGCCGATCTTGTCGCGCACCATGCACTTCAGGTAATGCGCGAAGCGCGAGACCGCGAACATGTAGGGCAGCCTCGAGGACATGTTGTCCGACGCCGTCGCTTCGACCGCATTCGGACCCGTCCGCGGCGAGGGCTTGTAGAGCGATTGGGCGCCGATGAAGGCGGCCTTGTCGGTGTTCTTGCGGTGGATGAGCGGGATCAGGCCAGCCTTGGCGAGTTCCGCCTCGCGCCGGTCGCTGATGGCGATCTCGGTCGGGCACTTCAGGTCGATGCCGCCATCGTCGGTGGGGAAGGTGTGCGTGGGCAGGTTGATCACCTCGCCACCCGACTCCACGCCGCGGATGCGGGTGCACCAGCCCCATTCCTTGAAGGCGCGGTTGATGTTCACCGCCATGGCGTAGGAGGCGTTCATCCAGGCGTACTTGTCGCCGGTATGTCCGTCCGTCTCCTCCTCGAAGGCGAACTCCTCGACCGGCTCCGTCTTGGCGCCGTAAGGCACGCGGGCGAGCACGCGGGGCATGCACAGGCCGATGTAGCGGGAATCGACGCTGTCGCGCACGGACTTCCACGCCGCGTAGTCCGGCGTGTCGAAGATCTTGCCGATGTCGCGCGGGTTGGACAGCTCGGTCCAGGCGTCCATGCCGGCCAGTGTCGGGTCGGCGCCGGCGAAGAACGGACAGTGCGCCGAGCTGGCGATCTTGCCGATGTCGCGCAGCAGCTGCACGTCCTGCGGAAGGTGGCTGAAATAGTAGTCGGCCACCAGCGCGCCGAAGGGCTCGCCGCCGAGCTGGCCGAACTCGTGCTCGTAGATCTGCTTGAAGATCGGGCTCTGGTCCCACCGCGCGCCGGAGTAGAGCTTCAGTGTCTTGAGGAGCTCTGTCTTGCCGACGTTCATGAAACGGATCTTCAGCATCGAATCCGTTTCGGAGTTGAAGACCAGGTAGTGCAGGCCTCGCCAGGCGCTCTCGATCTGCTTGAATTCGGGCGCGTGGATGATCTCGTTCACCTGCGCGGTGAGCTTTTCGTCGAGGCGGGCGATCATTTCCTCGATCGTGTCGAGGACGTCGTCCTTGATCAGGCTCTGGTCCTGCAGCGCCTGCTCGACGAGCGTGGTGACCGCGTTCTCGACTTCCGTCGCCGCGCGTTCGGTGCGCGGCTTGAAGCTCTGCTTCAGGACGGAGGCGAAATCGTCGGGGTTCTTCGTCTCGACGGCGGTGCCGGCGGCCCCGGTCTGGATCTGTGCGTCAGCCATGGTCCCCTCCCCGCTCACTCGCTCTCGCCCGGCTCGGCCGGAGCGCGCTGTCCGGCGCGCTCCTTGAGAGCCGCCATCAGCTGCGGATCGGCCAGCAGCTCCTTCAGCTTGCCTTCGGCCGCCACCTTGCCGTCCATGAAGCGCAGGAGGTTGGCGAGCTGCTCGCGCGCCTCCAGGAGCTTGGCGACGGCAGGCACCTGCCGCGCGACCGCGGCGGGGTTGAAATCGTCCATCTTGTCGAAGCGAAGCTGGACGCTGAGCTTCTCGCCGGCGCCGGGGTCACCGAGCTTGTTGTCGACGCGGAAGGATACGCCAGGCTGGATGGCCGCCATCCGCCGGTCGAAATTGTCCATGTCGATCTCGAGGAACTTGCGGTCCTTGACCTCGGGCTTCTCGACGCCGGGCGTGTTGCCGGAGAGGTCCCCGAGGACGCCCATGACGAACGGAAGCTCAACCTTCTTGTCGGCATTGTAGGGATCCTCGTAGGTGATGTGCACCCGAGGCTTCCTGTTACGGCTGATGAACTTCTGCCCGCTATCGGAAGACATTGCCAGGATCTCCGCTGATCTTCGCGATTGCTCGCGGTTTCCCGTCGTTCTCCTTCATGGAACGCTACGCAACGTTGCGCGTCAAACGTAACGTTCAGTCTTGGCCTCCAATCTTTTTGAGGCTCGCTTCCGGCAGCACGTCCTTGAGCAGGCTCAGGAAGTCCCGCTCGGCGAACGACCGTGCCCGCTCGGTCAGGAACGGGATCGGGCTCGACGGCTCGGCGGCGCGGAAATAGGTGCCGACCTGCTGCAGGACGGCCATGGCGGCCTGCCGGCTCTGGACAATGGGCTTCACCGGCGAGGATTCGCGGGCCTGCGCGACGGCAGGCGGCGAGTGAGAATTATCCGGTTGCGTATCCGTCCCGTCGGGCATTGTTTCCGCGACTTCCCCGGCGTCGGAAGCGCCGTCATCGCCCGTGCCGGACGTGTATTCGTCGCCGACTTCGCCGTCCTCGGCGGACTGCCAGGAGGGCGGATCGTCGGCATAGCCTGCGCCGGACGTAGCGCCGTCGAGCGAGCCCAGCCGCTCGAGCGGCAAGTCGAAGAACTCCTGCCCGCCGATCTGGATGTTGGCCTGGTCGAGCTGGCCGGGCAGGAGAACCTGCATCACTTCCAGGAACGACTTGCCGATCAGCTGCTCCGCCTGGCGGACGAGGAGCAGGGAGGGGCTGGAGGGCTCGCGAGCGGCGAAATACTCGGCCACCGCCGCAAGAGCGAGGGCCGCGTCGCGGGGGGAAGCTATCGATCCGACAGAGACCTGCGCCGGGGCAGCCATGGCCCCCTGCGCTGGTCCCTGACCCGCCGGTGCCGTCTCATGGCTGGCCGCACCGGTCGTCACGAAGCCCGGATCGCGCCTGGAGATCGCAGCGCCGAGGAAGGCGACCATGCGCCCGAGCAACCCGTCCACGCGCTCGAGGGACACCGCCTGGTCGTGCCCGGCCTGCGACAGCCAGACGGTGTGGATCCGGCCGACGGCAGCGTGCGTGGCACCGAGCACGGCCGCCTGCGCCTTCATCGCGTCGAGGTCGGCGTCCGCCATTGCGAGATCGATCGTCTGGCGGTCAAGCGTCTCCTCGTCTTCCCGGGCCGCGGTTTCACCATTGGCAAGCAGTTCGTGACGGAACCGCACGGCGCCATAGCGGCGGCTCTCGGCGAGGGTGATGTGCTGGAGCGGCAGGACAACGTGGGGGAGGTCGTCCAGGGTCTGCAGGATCGCGCCGCGCAGCGAGACGTCACCATCGTCGGGAGCGGGATGAACATGCGTCCACTGCGTCTCCAGCAGCCCGGCAATGGCTGCAAGCCCCCCGGAGAAGGTTTCGGTATCGCGTGTCAGGATCGCGAGCTTCGAGAGGACGACGAGCAGGCGCAGGTCGCGCGTGCGCTCCAGAAGGCCGGCAATGGTTGCGGCCTCGACGTCGAACTTGATGCTCGACCGGTCGAACGTGAAATAAGCCGCCGGCAGCAGGCCGTCGATGCGGGCCATGAAGTTCGTGAAGTCCGGATCATACTCCGCGTCGAGGTCCGGGCCGCAGGGGGCCTCCGGCGAAAGCGGTTCGTCCAGGCGGGTGAGGACAGGGATGATGGCGGCCAAGATGCGGTCCCGTGCACAGTCGCTGCGGGCTTTCGGCCGGCGCACGGCGGACTGTGCGTGAGCGCGGCGGCGCGGTCGAGCGCTCCCATCCCAATCCGATTGCAGACCGCGCCCGTCGACTTTCCAATGCCGCATGTATAGCGTCAAGCTGATGCACTTGATTACGTAAATGCAGCCAGGGTGAAACCATGCTCCGGCAGGATGATCGGGCCTCTTTGCTGAAGACGCCGCTGGGGAAAGACACCCTGGTGCTGACGGCGTTCGAGGGAACGGAAGGCCTGAGCGAAGTCTTTGAGTTCTCAGTTGCCGCCCTGAGCGAGCAGGAAAACGTGAACTTCGACGACGCCCTGGGCCGCAATTGCAGCGTCAAGATCAAGACCTACAAGTCCGGCGAGCGCATCTTCAACGGAACGCTCATTCGCGCGCAGTGGCTGGGCAAGCGTGACGACTACTACGCCTACCGGCTGGAACTGCGGCCTTGGCTCTGGTTCCTCCGTCACACCAGCAACTGCAAGATCTTCAAGGACCAGTCGGTTCCCGACATCGTCAAGGCGGTCTTCGACGACCGAGGTTACACCGACTACAAGCTCAAGCTGACGCAGTCCTATGCGAAGCTGGAGTACTGCGTGCAGTATCGCGAGACGGATTTCGACTTCGTCTCCCGGCTGATGGAAGAATACGGCATCTACTATTTTTTCGAGCACACGGACGACAAGCACACTTTGGTGCTGGCGGACGCGCCCTCGTGCCACACGCCTATGCCGGGCGTGGAGAAGGTGACCTTCCTGCCGCGCGGCGCGGGCGACCAGCGCGACCGGCCGCACTTCGTGTCGTGGACCAGCGAGCGGAACTTCCGCAGCGGCAAGTTCACGCTCAACGACTACGACTACCTCAAGCCCAGCGCGAGCCTTAAGGCGGACGCGCAGGGCTCGGAGCGCTACTCCTCCTCGAAGCTCGAGCGCTACGACTATCCCGGGCGCTACATCGACCGCGGGCTCGGCGAAAAACTGGCCCGCATCCGGCTGGAGGCCGAGCAGGCCCTCGACCATCGCCGCGAGGGCCATGGCGATGCCGTCGGGCTAATGCCGGGCGCGCGCTTCAAGCTCGAGCAGCATCCGACGGGCGCCGAGAATGCCGACCACCTCGTCCTCAGGGCCGAGCACCAGTTCGAGAACGAGGCCTACCGGTCGGGATCCGAGGGCGCGGGCGAAAACTATGCCGGGCGCTACGTCTTCCTGAAGAGCGACCAGACCTACCGCGCCCCGCCGCAGACCCCGAAGCCCCGCATCTACGGACCGCAGACGGCCAAGGTCGTCGGCAAGTCCGGCGAGGAGATCGACGTCGACGAGCACGGGCGCATCACCGTCCAGTTCCACTGGGACCGGGACAAGAAGCCGTCCCGCCGGGTGCGCGTCGCCCAGAACTGGGCCGGAAAGAGCTGGGGCCAGCAGATCATTCCGCGCATCGGGCACGAGGTGGTGGTCGAGTTTCTCGACGGCGACCCTGATTTTCCGCTGGTCGTCGGCTCCGTCTACAATGGCGAGAACGAGCTTCCCTACGACCTGCCGGCCAACAAGACGAAGTCGGGCCTGAAATCCGACTCGTCCAAGGGCGGACGCGGCTACAACGAGCTCGCGCTGGAGGACAAGAAGGGGTCGGAGAAGGTCAATCTCCGCGCCGAGAAGGACCTCGACGTGCTCGTCCGCAACAAGGAGGAGCGCGAGATCGGCGAGGCCTTCGTCCCGCCGATGGGGTCGCCCTCGCGCAAGACCACGCTGAAGAATGGTGACGACGTGCTGGAGGTGAAATCCGGCAACCAAGACGTCAAGGTGGCCATGAACATCAGCACCAAGGCCGGCCCCATGCTGACCATGGAGTCCGACGTGATGATGCAGTTCAAGGTGGGCCAGAGCACCATCACAATGACCCCCGCTTCGATCATGATCCATTCGCCGGTCGTGATGGTGACCGCCGACGGGCCCGCCATGCTGTCGGGCACGATGACCACGGTCACCGGCTCCGCCCTGCTGACGCTGATGGGCGGGCTCATCACCATGAACTGAGGAGCGGCCATGTCGCGCCTGCGTTTCGAGACGGCTTCGGAGGTGTTCGAGGCCTTTCCCGCCCTCCGCACGGACATTCGCGCGGCGCCGGGCCCGGATGAGCTGCCGCTGGTCTACCTCGCCCGGCTGCTCAAGCCGGAGACGGGGGCCGAGGCGGTGCGCTTCCTTGCGCATACTCTGCCCCGCCGGGAAACGGTGTGGTGGGCCACGCGCAGCGTGCGCAACCTTCTCGGCAAGGACGTCACCGGACCGGATGCGCGCGGGATCGAGCTTGCCGAAAACTGGGTCCGCGAGCCTGACGAGCCGGCCCGCCGCGCGGCGCTGGAGTTCGGGCTGGACGCGAGCCAGGCAGCGCCGGGCACGTGGGCGGCGCTCGCGGCTGGCTGGTCCGGCGGCGGGCTGACGCTCGGAGAGCACACGGCCAACGCGCCGGCCGACATCACGGGCCGCAGCGCCATGGTGGCGGTGACGCTCGCCTCCTGCTCCGTCCCGGTTGCGCGGCGTTGGCCGGCGACGCAAGCCTGCCTGGAGGCGGGCATGCGCTTCGCCGCCGGCGGCGATCTCGGCATGTGACCTGCGCGCCTACTGCGCCAGCTTGGCCTCGACCCTGCGATTGACGGGATCCATGGGATCCGTTCCGTCGCGCGGCTTCTCCTTGCCGTATCCCTTGGCGAGCAGCCGGTCCGGCCGCACGCCCGCGGAGGCGAGGTACTTGACGACTGCGCCGGCCCGCTTCTGCGACAGCACGAGATTGTAGCGGTCGCCACCCCGCGCGTCGGTGTGGCCCTCGACGGCGAACTTGCCGGCGGCGAGGCGCGGATCCTTCAGCGCCTTCGCGAACTCGTTCAGGTTCTGTTTGGCCTGTGAAGTCAACGCGTTGGAGTTGAATTCGAATGTGACGAGGAGATCGAAGGGTTGCGGGGGCGGAACCGAAGCGGCCGCCTGCGCCTGCTCGTTGCACTCCGTCTCGGTGCCGACGCAGAGGGCGCGGACGTCGCCGCCCGACAGCGCTGGCGCGAAACGCTTGACCACATCATCCGCCGAGTAGACGGATTGAGCCATTGTTGGGCTGGCAGTGGCGGCGGCAAGCACCGCCAGTGCCGGCAGGAGCACGGTGTAGCGCATTGCTGGACCTCCGGTCTGCGTCCAGAAAAGGCTCGCAGAAGGGTCCCGTCCCGTCAACGCGAGCGGGGGTGTTAAGCGCTCCAATCCATTTGGAGAGCAACTATTTAGCGGAGCTTTCCTCAATCAAGGTGGCATGCGACAAAACCGGTGCGGAGCCGCGGCGGCTGGCGTTCCGGCGCCCGGTCAGGCGGGACACATCGGGGCATGCACCTCATATGACGCGTACTGCGAGAGCGATGGCCGGGGACAAGTTCCGCTTGCTCCTTTGCGGTACCAGCCACAATCATCGGTTGTGGCGTTGCGCTTTCCCTGCCGCGCCCCGTGGGGTCCAGGGTCCACCATGCCGCTGACACTCACCATCGAGAACGAGCCGAACCTGCCGGACGGCGGACCGGTTACTGTCACCGTGTCCGGCAAGCGTGGCCTCGACGTCGGCCGCGACCGCCACCTCGACTGGACCCTGCCAGACCCCAGCCGCTACATCTCCGGCAAGCATTGCGAGGTCCGGTTCCGCGACGGCGAGTACTGGCTCACCGACGTGTCGACCAACGGCACCTACGTCAATGGCAGCGACGTGCGGGTGCAGAGCCCGTACCGCCTGCGCAACGGCGACAGGCTCGCAATCGGCCACTACATCGTTCGCGTCGACATCAGCGCCGCGCCCGGCGAGGCCGACGCGCCGTCCTCGCTCACGACGCCGCCTCCCTCGCCGGAGCCACCGGCAGCTCTACCACCGGCCTCCGTTCCGGCTCCGTCGGCGAGCCCCTGGCAGGACGCTTCCGGCGCCGCCCCGCCTGCTCCCGTCGAAGACGTGCGCCCGCCCCGGCCACCGGCCAGCAGTGCCACGCCTTTCCTCGACTGGGCCATCGATCTTCCTGCGCCCCGCGCCGCCGAGCAGCCGCCCGCGCCTGCGCCGGAAAAGCCGCCGGTGCAGGAAGACCTGGGCTGGGCCGCAGCGCCGGCGCCGCCCGTGCGCGGACCCGTGCCGGACGAGCCGCCCGCCATTCCCTCACCCCGCCGCCCTGCCGCATCTGAGCCGCTGCCCGTCGCGGTGCCGCCTGCAGCAGCCGAAATGCCGGCTGCGGCCGCCCCCCTTCCCTCTCCGTTCGATGCGCCGCCGCAGCCGGCGAGGCACGGTGGGGATGCAGCCATCCTGCAGCGGATCGCCGCCGGACTTGGCGTGCCGGCCGAGACCTTCGCCGGACGTGATCCGGGTGATGTCGCCGAGCAGATCGGCGCCACGCTTCGCATGGCCGCGGACAACCTTCGCCAGCTCCTGATGGCCCGCACCCAGGCCAAGCAGCTCGTGCGCAGCGGCTCGCACACGATGGTGCAGGCCGTCGACAACAACCCGCTGAAGTTCTCGCCCTCGACCCAGGACGCGCTGACGGCGATGTTCGGCCCGGCCAGCGCCAGCTTCATGCCCGCCGATCGTGCCTTCGCTCAATCCTTCTCCGACCTGAAGTCCCACCAGGTGAAGACCTACGGGGCCATGCAGGCGGCACTGCGCCGGTTGGAGAAGGATCTTTCCCCGGCCTCGGTGGAAGCGTCCATCGAGCCCGACAAGGGCATCTCGGCGATGCTGGGGTCGCGCAAGGCGAGGCTGTGGGACGTCTACACGGCCCGCTGGTCGGCGAAGACGTCGAACCGCGACCACGGCCTGGTGGACGCCTTCATGATCGAGTTTTCCGACTGCTACGACCAGCAATAGGCCGGACGGACGAGGGGGAGCGATGTCCTGGTACAGCAAGGTCCTCTGGTCGGAAGGGCTGTTCCTGCGCCCGCACCATCTCCAGCAGAGCGACCGCTATCTGGAACACCTCGTCGAGAGCCGCGTCCGCGCCATCTCGCCCTATCCCTGGGGCTTCAGCACGATCGCGATCGACCGCGACCTCCTGCAGCAGGGCAAGTTCGGCCTGCGCCGGGCCGCCGGCGTGTTGCCGGACGGAACGCCTTTCGCGCTGCCCGACGACAGCCCTCTGCCGACACCCGTCGACGTGCCGGAAAGCGCGGCGAAGCTCACCATCTTCGTCGCCATGCCGCTGGCCGCGTCCAACACCCGCGAGGTCGAGGAGGCGGATGCCGAGAGCGCCTCGCGCTTCGTGCCGGGCCAGGAGCTGCTGATCGATTCCACCTCTCCCATCAGGGCCGAGGAGGAGATCGACGTCGCGCTGCCCCGCATGGCGTTCGACATCGGCCGCAAGGGCAAGCCCGGCTTCGCCTCGCTGGCCGTCGCCCGCATCGTCGAGGTGAAGGACAAGCTCGTCCTCCTCGACGAGAAGCACGCGCCGCCGATCCTCACCTGCTCGGCCAGCCCCGTCGTGGACGGCTGGATCGATCGCGTGACAGGCTGGATCGAGACGAAGCTCGACGAGCTGTCGCGCTATGCGGCCGACCCGACGGCCGGCGGCGGGCTGCAGAGCGCCGACTACCTCGTGCTGCAGCTCCTCAACCGGACCCAGCCGGTGCTGCAGCACTTCCACCGCTCGCGCTACGTTCACCCCGAGCGACTGCACGTCGAGTTGCTGCGGCTGGTCGGCGAACTCGCGACCTTCGCCACGCCGGAGCGGCGGGCGCGGACCTATCCCTCGTACGACCATGACGACCTGGAATCCGTGTTCCAGCCCATTCTGCGCGATCTCCAGGATTTCCTGAGCGCGCGGCTCGGACGGCGGGCCATCCGGCTCGAGATCACGGAGAAGGCGCAGAACGCCTTCATCTCCACGATCAGGGACCGCAGCCTGTTCAGAAATGCCACGCTCGTGATGGAGGTGGGCGCCCGCCGGCCGCTGGGCGAGATCCAGACGCAGTTCCCGCGCCTGTTCAAGGTGGGGCCCAACACCAAGATGAACGAGATCGTGCACGCCCACCTTCCCGGCGTTCCGCTCGTACACCTGCCGACGCCGCCGCCGCAGATCCGCGCGATCACCGACCACGTCTACTTCTTCCTCGACCGGAATTCGCCGCTGTGGCCGGAGTTCAGCACGGCGAGCTCGATCGGCATGCACTTCTCGGGTGACTGGCCCGAGCTCGAGCTCGAGCTCTGGGCGGTGCTGGACGACAGGCGATGAGCGGCCGGCCGCCGGACGACCCCTTCGGACGAAACGACAGGACCGTTCTGCGGCCGAACCCCGGCGGGCGCCTTCCCGCCTCTCCCGCCGCGTCACCGGCCACACCATCGCCTTCCCCACCCGCTGCCCGGCCGCCTGCCGCGGCGGGCACCGAAGACTGGATGCTCCCGCCGGAGCCCCCGCCGCCCCCGCCGCGGCGCGAACAACAGCCGGGCATCGTCGAACGGGCGCCGGTTCACCTAGGGGCGGGCGCAGCCGAGGCTCCGAATCCCAACCCGATCATGAAGGCGGCCGGGCCGCTGCTGGTGCTGCTCGGGCGGCTGCGCGTCGACATGTTGCGGGCCCCCTTCCAGCGGCTGATGGAGCAGGTCGCGCCGGGCATCGAGACCTTCGACCGCGAGATCCGGGCTGCCGACGTGCCCGCGGCCCAGGCCGAATCCGCCAAGTATGTGATCTGCGCGGCCGCGGACGACATCGTCCAGCATATCCCGCGGGAGGACCGGCAGGTCTGGACGCAGTACAGCATGCTCAGCCGCTTCTTCGGCGAGCGCATCGGCGGCGTCCGTTTCTTTGAGGAGTTGGATCGCGCGAAGCAGGATCCCGCGACCAACTACGACCTGCTGGAGTTGATGCACGCCTGCCTGGCGCTCGGCTTCCAGGGCAAGTACCGCATGGGCGCCGGCGGCCTCGCCGAACTGCAGCAGGTGCAGCGCAACCTGTACGAGACGCTGCGCCGGGTGAAGCCGCGCGCTGGCCTGCAGCTTTCGCCGCGTTGGCAGGGGCGGCAGCTCGCCGCGAGGGCGTCCCGCGTCGTGGTCCCCGTCTGGGTGGTCGCGTCGGTGCTGGGCGTCGCGCTGCTCGGCCTGTTCCTGACGTTCCGCGCCCTGCTCTCGGGGCCGGCCGAGGCGGCGTCCGACGGAACCGTGACTCTGCACCCCCGCGACCGGATCGCCCTGGAGCGCAAGGTGTTCGCGCCGCCTCCTCCGCCGCCGCCCGTCGAGCCGAACCGGATCACCCAGCTGCAGCGCATCCGCACTGCTCTGGCCCCCGAGATCCAGGCCGGCACGGTGTCGGTGGATCCCTCGCCAAACGCCATCGTGGTGCGCGTTCCGAGCGTGGCCATGTTCGACTCCGGCGACGCCGACGTGAAGGAGGGCTTCCTCTCCCACGCCGCCCGCATCGGCGCGATGCTGGAGAAGGAGTGGGGCTGGGTGCGGATTGTTGGACATTCCGACAGCACGCCGGTCAACACCACACGCTTCGCCAGCAACTGGGAGCTGTCTCTGGCGCGCGCCAAGGCCGTCGCGGGATTGCTGAAGCCCGCGATCAGCAAGCCGCAGCGCATCCAGGTCGACGGCAAGGGATCGGATTCGCCCATCGCCTCCAACGCGACGCCGGACGGACGCGCCCGCAACCGCCGTGTCGAGATCCTCATCGAGAGGACCGATTGATGCGGTGCGCGCCATGACCCTCGCGTCCTGGATCAGGATCGGGCTCATCGCGATCGGCGCCCTCGCGCTGGCTGCGCTGGTGTGGTTCGCCGGCCAGCTGCTGGCATTCGGCGAGACGCGTCCTTTCGAGAGCACGGTCGTGCGCGGGAGCATCGCGGCAGCGATCATCCTCGTCGCTATCGCGATCGTCGTCTGGCGCATCGTCCGCGCCCGCCGGCAGGCGGCGAAGATCGCGGGCGCGCTCACCGAGACGGAGGACGATCCCGACTCCCTGGTTCTGCGCGATCGCATGCGCGACGCCCTTGCCACGCTCAAGACCGCGCAGGGATCGAAGGGCGACTACCTCTACGACATTCCCTGGTACCTCATCATCGGCCCGCCAGGCTCGGGCAAGACAACCGCGCTCGTCAATTCAGGCCTGAAGTTCCCGCTGGCGCGGGGCGTCACGCCCGCGGCCATCGCCGGGGTGGGCGGCACGCGCTATTGCGACTGGTGGTTCACCGAGAACGCCGTCTTCGTCGACACCGCCGGCCGGTACACGACGCAGGATTCCGATACGCGGGCCGACCAGAAGAGCTGGCTGTCCTTCCTCGACCTGCTCAAGCGGAACAGGCCACGCCAGCCCATCAATGGCGTGCTGGTCGCGATCAGCATCGAGGATTTGCTGACGCTGCCTCCGGCCGAGCTCGCCGCCCATTCGGCAGCGATCCGCGCCCGGCTGCTGGAGCTCTATGAGCGGCTGAAGGTCGACTTCCCCGTCTATGTCGTCTTCACCAAGGCCGACCTGATCGGCGGCTTCCGGGAGTTCTTCGCCGACCGTGACGAGGCCGGGCGCCGCGTCGTCTGGGGCGCGACGTTCCAGACGGACAGCCGGACGCTCAACCTCGTCGGCACCGTGCCGGAGGAGATGGACGCGCTCGTCGAGCGGCTGTCCCAGGAGATCGCCGACCGCACGCAGGAGGAACCGGATCCGGTCGCCCGTGTCCGCCTGTTCGGCTTTCCCGCGCAGATGGCCGGGCTCAAGCAGCCGATCGCCGGGTTCCTGAACCAGATCTTCGAGCCCACCCGCTACCACGCCAACGCCACGCTGCGCGGCTTCTACTTCACGTCCGGCACGCAGGAAGGCACGCCTATCGACCAGCTGATGGGGGCGCTGTCGCGCAGCTTCGGGGCGGAGGCCGTGCCTGCCTCGTCCTTTTCCGGCACCGGCCGCAGCTACTTCCTCGGCGACCTGCTGGAGAAGGTGGTCATCGGCGAGGCTGCATGGGTGTCGACCGACCCCGCCGCGGTGCGGCGGCAGAGGATTGTGCGCTGGACGGCGATGGCTGCGGTCCTCCTCGCCACCATCGGGCTGGGCGCGGCGTGGTGGACGAGTTACGCCCGGAACCGCGCCCTTATCGAGGATACGACGGCCGCCCTCGACGATTACCGCAAGAGTGCCGGCCCGCTCGCGGCCGAAAAGGTCATCTCGGACCGCGACTTTGCAAAGGTGCTGCCTGCCCTGCACAAGCTGCGCTACCTGCCGGCCGGGTACGGCACCCGCGGCGACGCGGTATCGCCGGCCGAAACGCTCGGCCTGGGCCAGCGCGACAGGCTGCGCTCGGCCTCCGAGACGGCGTACCAGACCGCGCTGGAGCGCATGTTCCGCTCGCGCCTGATCTGGCGGCTGGAAGAGCAGCTCGAGGCGGCTCGCGGAAACCCGGCCGGCATCTACGAGCCGCTGAAGGTCTACCTGATGCTCGGCGGCCTGCCGGATATTCCCGTGGACAAGGATCTCATCCGCAACTGGATGGCTCGGGACTGGACGGAGCTTTACCCCGGGGCGGCCAATGCCTCGGGACGTGAGGCTCTCGCCGACCACCTGGACGCGATGCTCGACCTCGGGCCAGGCGACATCCCCATCGTCGAGCTCAACGGGCCACTGGTGGCGGAGAGCCAGAACACGCTCGCCCGCCTCAGCGTGGCGCAGCGTGCCTACGAGTACCTGAAGGCGCAGTCCCAGTCGCAGGAAGCGGCCGGGGCGGGCATTCGCGACTGGATCCTCGTCGACCACGCCGGCCCAGATGCAGCGGCCGTCTTCGCGACGACCAGCGGCGATCCGTTGGACAAGCTCAAGGTGCCGGGCTTCTACACCTATCTCGGCTTCCACCGGGGCCTCATCGACAGGCTGGACGAGGTCGCCGACCGGCTGGACCGGGAGCGCTGGGTGATGGGCCAGGCTGGCCAGCAGACGGCGGTAGCCGGGCAATACGAGCGCCTTCCGCAGGACCTGCTCGACCTCTACGCCAAGGACTTCGTCACGGCCTGGAAGCAGGTGCTGGGAAAGCTCGTCATCAAGCCGCTCACGGCCGACAAGCCCCGCTACACGACGCTCAGTGCCGCCGCTGCGGCCACCTCTCCGCTTCGACGCCTCCTCGAGGCGGTGCGGGATGAAACGGTGCTCACCCGCGAACTCCCGTCGCTGAAGCAGACCAAGGACGCGCCGACCGGAGACGACGTGAAGAAGGCGGCCGAGACGCTGGGGCAGGTGACCAGCAAGGTCCGGCTGCCCGCCGGCGCGGGGACCATGCTCTCGAAGCTCGGCAAGGGACCGGACAGGTTCGGTCCCGGCGGCTCCATCGAGGCGCAGTTCCGTCCCTATCAGGAGGCCGTCGAGGGCGACGCGGGGAAGCGGCCGATCGATGCTGCGCTGGCGAGCCTGGGCGGCGTGAACGAGGCCTTGCTGCTCTCCGCCGGAAATCCCGCTGCGGCGGCGGAGGCGACCCAAAAGATTCAGGCCTCGGTAGCCAATCTCCGCGCCGCATCGAACCGCCTGCCGGCGCCGGTCGGAGACATGATGCGCGCCGCGGCCGGCGAGTTCGAAGGCGACGCCGCCAGCGCGATGCAGGCGCAGCTCACCCAGGCGCTCGCCGAAGTCGGGCGGGTCTGCCAGCAGATCGTCGCCAACCGGTACCCGTTCACGAAAGGGACCGACCGGGACGTTCCGCTCAATGATTTCGGCCGGCTTTTCGGCCAGGGTGGCGTGCTCGACAAATTCTTCGAGGAGAAGCTCGCGCCGCAGGCCGACCGCTCCCGGCCGGTCTGGGCCTGGCGCCCGGACAGCCGGCTGGCACGAGGCTTCTCGCCGGCCCCGCTGCGAGATTTCCAGAAGGCAGCGCAGATCCGGGACGCGTTCTTCCCGGCGGGAGGGCAGGCGCCGCAGCTCCAACTGTCCGTCCTGCCGCTGTCGCAGAACGTTCCGGCCAAGCTCGAGACCGCGGGAACGACGGTGACCACCGTCGCAGCGCAAGCCATCCCGCCGCCGGCGCCCTCCGGCGGGCTTTTTTCCAGCACCCCGCCTCCTCCACCGCCGCCCCCCACCGGTGCAGGTAGCGCCGCGACGCCGGTGATCTGGCCGAACCAAGGCGTGACACGGTCCGCCGTGACGGTTCTCAGCGACACCGGGGCGCCGGTGGCAGTCCTCGAGAAGACCGGACCTTGGTCGCTCTACCGCCTGCTGGATGCGGGCAGCGTTTTGCTGAAGGGAGACCGGCTGGTCGCGAGCTTCGGCGTTGGCGGCAAGCAGGTGTCCTACCAGATGGCGGCGAGTTCGCTGTCGAACCCGCTCAACCTTGCCCTTCTCCGCGATTTCCGCTGTCCCGGAGGGCTGTGACAATGCGTTGCGGGCTCTACGGCAAGCTTCCTTCCCGCCGCGACTTCGTCGCCGTATCGGCGCCGCAAGAGTTCATGGCCGTCTGGGAGCCATGGATCGAAGCGGCCGTATCCGCGAGCCGCGCAACGCTCGGCGGCGCTTGGAAGGACGTGTTCCTGCGCGCGCCGATCTGGCGGTTCTGGCTCGGTCCGGCATTGGCCGGCCGGGCCGTGGCGGGCGCCTTCATGCCGTCAATGGACGGCGTTGGCCGCTATTTCCCGCTGACCGCCTTCGTGCTCGATGATGGGCACGCGCGCATTCCGCCGCCCCATCTCGATTCGCAGGACCGCTTTTTCGACATGCTGGAGGAGTTCTTGCTCGCCACGCTCGACCCGGCCGCGACGTTTGAGGACGCCAAGGCCCGGCTCGATGCGTTGCCCGCACCCTCGCCTGCCGAAGAGGTGCTGCCGACGGGGGTGCGCCGGGTGACCGGCGGCGCCCTCGCGGCCCGTCTCGGCGACGGACCCGCCCAACCGGCGCTGGCCGTGCTCGCGGGTGCTGACGCCGCAGGGACGCACGCCCATTCGACGGTCTGGTGGACGACGGGCGGCGAGGACTACCCACCCCTCGGCCTCTTCGCCGTGAAGATGCCGGATCCCTATCTGATGACGGGCATGCTGACCGGCCGCTTCGGCGCTCGGGAGTGAGGCCGCTTCCATGCGCGACGCCTTCATCTTCGAGACGGGCGCAGCCAGCCATCCCGGCCTGGTGCGCGAGATCAACGAGGACAGCTTCGTCACGCGCCCGGAAGCCGGCCTCTGGGCCGTCGCGGACGGCATGGGCGGGCATGATGCAGGCGACGTCGCCAGCCAGATGGTGGCGGCACGGCTGCGCGAGGTTGCTGCCGACGGAGCATTGGAAAGCCGCATCGAAGCCGCCAGGCGGAGCCTCGATCAGGCCAATGATGCCCTGTGCCGGATGGCCGAGGAACGCGGCGCGGTGATCGGCAGCACCGTGGTGGCGCTCGTTGCCGGCGACGACGGCTATGCCTGCCTGTGGTCCGGCGACAGCCGTATCTACCGGGTCGACAGTGCGGGCATCGTCCAGCTCACCCGCGACCACACCGTTGTCGAGGATCTCGTCGAATCCGGCGCGCTGACGCCCGACGAGGCCCGCACCTTTCCCGGCCGCAACGTGATCACGCGCGCCGTCGGCGCATCGACCATGCTTGCCGTCGACATGGCGCGGGGCACACTGAGCGAAGGCGATGCCTTCGTCCTGTGCAGCGACGGGCTGACCGGCCATCTCAGCGACGCGGAAATTCGGTCCTGCGTCGCGGGCAGGTCGTGCCAGCAGGCCAGCGACGCCCTGGTCGCGGCGACCCTGGCGGACGGCGCGAGCGACAACGTCACCGTCGTGGTGGTGCGCGCGCATGCGCGGGAGATGACGCTGGTTCGCCCGGGCCCGGCCCGCAGCGACATCTGGGAGTGAGGCCATGAGCGGCGAGCGTGGCGCCTTCGACCAGGCCCTGCCGCCGGGCACGACGCTGAGCGGCATCTACGAGGTCGGCAAGCGCATCGGCCATGGGGGCATGGGCGAAGTCTATCGCGGCCGCATGCTGGAGACGGGTGACTCCGTTGCCATCAAGGTTCTGAAGGCCGACTACGCCGGCGACCCGACCGCGCTCGCTCTCTTCCGGAAAGAAGCCTCGGCGCTGCACCACCTGCACCATGAGGCCATCGTCCGGTACTTCGTCTTCACGGTCGAGCCGGTGCTGCAGCGTCCCTACCTTGCCATGGAGCTGGTCGAAGGGCCGTCCCTGGCCGACCTCCTGAAGAACGGGCCCCTGGGCCTCGATGCCGCCCGGGTGCTCATGCGGCGCGTCGCCTCCGGCCTGCAGGCCGCGCACGAGCGGGGCGTGGTGCACAGGGATATCTCCCCCGACAACATCATCCTGCCCGGCGGCGACCCGGCACGGGCGCGCATCATCGACTTCGGCATCGCCAAGTCGGGCGGGCTCGGCGGCGAAACCGTGATCGGCGAGGGCTTCGCAGGAAAATACGGCTACGTCTCGCCCGAGCAGCTCGGCCTTTTCGGCGGCACGGTGACGCCACGCTCGGACATTTACAGCCTCGGCCTCGTCGTGGCGCAATCGCTTCGTGGCCGGGCCGTCGACATGGGCCGCACGCAGGCCGACGTTCTGGAAAAGCGCCGCAGCGTGCCCGACCTCGCCGATGTCGACGAGCGCATCCGGCCGCTGCTCGCCGCCATGCTCCAGCCCGACCCCGACGCGAGGCCGCGCTCCATGGCCGAGATCGTCGAGTGGACGCCGGTGGCGGCCCGCCCGCTGCCGGGACCATCCGACTCAGGGAGTGGCGGAGCGCCGCGTTCGCGCGATCCGGAGCCGGGCGGCGATGGCGGCAAACGACGGGGTCTCGCAATCTCGGCCGTGCTGGGCCTCCTTCTGCTGGCCGGCGGAGCGTATGTCGCCATCGACCGCTTCGTCCTCGCTCCGCCAGCGAAGAAGCCGACGGCGGAGCCGACGCTGGATCCAGGCGGGTCCACTGCCTCGCCGTCCGGCGGGCAGACTGCGGAGGCTCCCAAGCCCGAGGCGCCGCCGTTGCAGGATGGCCAGGCTTCGGCGCCTGCGCCGCAGCCAGCGGTCGAGCCTGCACCGGTGCCGCCGAAGCAGGAGGCGACCGCGCCGCCGCTTTCGGCCCCGTCACCGCAGAGCACTGCTGCGGAGACCTCTTCGGCACCACCCTCGCCTGAGCCGCAGAAGCCCACTGCGAGCAGCGTCGAGAACTCTCGTCCGGCGCCGCAGGGACCGACACCCAAGCCCGACCTCTCGACGATCATCCTCGATCCCCCCGCGCCGGCATCCCCTCCTCCGCAACAGCCGGTGCAGCCCACGCCGCAGCCGGTACCGGCCGATGTGGCGAAGGTGGAGCCTGCTCCTTCCCCTTCCGCTCCTCCCGCCTCGACGGTGACCACCCCACCGTCCGCCAATGGAAGCACCGACCGCGTTCAGAGCTTCCTCGATGGCTTCCGGGGCGGCCCGTGCTTCTTCGTGCAGCCCGTCGACATCGCCGGCGGCAGCGCGAGGCTGGAGGGGTACGGATCGGAAGTCGCACCGTTCCAGCAGCTCGACCGGGAGTTCACCGCCGCGAATGGGTTCGAGGCGAAGATCACGGTGGGCAAGGTGGAAAAGGCGCAGTGCCCGGCCGTCGACATGCTGGCACGCATCGGCGCGCGCGAGCGCGGCAAGGCACCGCGCATCGAACTCGCACGCGACACGGTGCGGCTCGGCGACATCCTCACGGGCACGCTTGAGGCTGGCCCCGCCCGCTACCTCGACCTGATCCTGGTGCGGGACGACGGCACCGTGCAGAGCATGCTGCCCTATGTGAAGACGAAATCGCCCATTACCTTCGGCATGCCTATCGACCGTGCTCCGGCAGCGTCCAAGCCGCAGCTGCTGGTGGCCGTCAGCAGCGACAAGCCCCTGCCCGCCCTGGACCTCGCGAAACCCGTACCGGCTGACAGACTGTTCGCAGCTCTGCAGAAGGAGATCGCGACCGACGGCAACGTGTCGATCGGTGCACGGCTGTTCCGGATCGAGAAGTGAGCACTAGCGGGTCTGGGGCTTGCCCCCGCCCGCGGCCTTGATGCGCTTCAGCAGGTCGTTGATCGCTTCCGGCGAGGCGCCTTCCAGCGGCAGCAGGTCGGGATTGCGCTGCAGGAACTCCCGGCGTTCCGCGTCCGGCGTCGGCATTCCCCGGCCGCCGGTGCCGGGGGCGGCCTTCGCCGCCTCGATCTCGTCGAGGGTGCGGCGCACGAGTGCTGGATCCGAGCGCGACAGGCTCTTCAGCGCCGGATTTCTGGCGATGACTGTCTTCTCGGCCGCAGTGAAGTGTGCCGCGGCAAGCGCCGGCACGGACGCGAGCAGGAATGCCACCGCACCCGCGATCACGGCGCGCCGGCCGATCCCGCTCACGACGGCGTCCCCATGGTGCGGATGGAGCGCCTGAGGTCGCGCAGGCAGCTGCCGAAGATGTCCTCGATCTTGCCGGTCGAGATGACCAGGACGGTGCCGTACGGGGTCCGCTCGCGCACGAGGAGGCCGGCGGCGCTGCAGTCCACCACCACCTTCCGGCATGTCTCTGTCGACATGACCGCGACCAGAAACCGGGCGAGGTTCGACTGGTCGATTGCCCCGGGACGCGCCTTCCAGTTCTGCAGCAGCCTCGGCTTGGTGTCGGCGGTGAAGATGCCGGCGAGCGCGCGCTCCATGGTGAGCCCGAGCCGCTCCATCTTCTCTTTGTCCTTCGTCAGGTCGACGATGTAGTTGTTGTGGAGCTCGACGAAGCGGTCGATGGAGGCTTCGGACTCCACGCCATAGGCCTTCAGCGAATAGAGGAACTCGGCCAGCTGGTAGGTCGACTCCATGCGGAGGCCGGCAAGTACCTTGGGCGACTTGTCCTGCGAGGATTCGCAGATGCGGTCGGAGAAGGCCGCGCGGTGCCAGCTGAAGCCTTCCAGAAATGCAAGGTCCCGGGAAACTTCACCATGGTCCCAGCTGTACGGCATTCCACCATCCCGCGCCGGAAAGTCCGGCTCGTACAGGCACCAGACTGCGCCTTTCCCGTCAAGCGCATTGAGTGAAAACGACTTTAGTGGATTGTGATGGAAGGGATCGTGCATGTCAGCGCTCCGCCGTCGCGGGGGTGGCGGGCGGAGCCCCGTAGTAGCCGGCAACGAGCAACAGGCCGGTCGGCGCGTCGCGCAGGGCGAAGATAAAGGGCCGGTCGACCGTCATCCGCACGAACTCGCCGGCGATGCTGCGCTCGACGACCGCGGCCGTGGCGGCCGCCGCCTCGGCGCCGTCCTCGTCGACCTTCATCTCCACACGCTGCACCACCTTGCCGAGGCGGGCGGGGTCCGGCCCGAACCCGGCCAGCGAAGTGGGTGACTGCCGCTCGCGCCGCAGGCCGAGCCGATCGAGCGGACCGGTGAGATCGCTCTTCTGCGACACGGAAAAGACCGGGAGCCGCAAGTCTCCCTGCACGTCCCGGAACCCCTCGCCCGCCAGCCAGTCTGCCGCTGCCAAAAAACTGCGCCGCGGCGCGGGGCGCTCGGACGTCGTCGTGACGATGACGAGGCGTGTGCGTCCGTCGGCAAAGGGCAGGTCGATGGCCGTGAACCGGTCGTCGCGGCGGAAGGCGTAGCGGCCCTCTGCAAGGGCCATCATGGCGACCTGGCGCTCCGGGCCACGAACGGGCCGGAACGCGGCCTGCCGCGTGTCCTGCCGGTCGAAGGGAACCTGCCAGCGGTCCTTGAAATGCAGCGCGCTCAGCGCCACCAGGCTGGCATCGCCCGGCAGGTCGTCGAGGATGGAGGGGATGAGCCCCGCCGTCTTGTCCTTCACCCATCCATTGATGTGGGCAAGCGTGCCGGGATCGCGAAAGTCCCGGCGCTCCAGCGCCAGACCTTCCTTCGCGAAAGAGAGCGGGATGCCGGGATAGAGCGTGACACCGTCATCGACGACGACGAGGTCGGCGAGCCGCAGGGGGCCGGAGGCGGAGCCGGCCGCACGCACGCTGTCGCGGAGACCGGCGAAGTCGCGCTCCGCGTCGCCGTCGGGAAAGCCGAGGGTGCCGTGCATCGCGGCGCGGAACCGCGGCGAGGCGCCGAGGTCGAGCGAAGCCGCCACCGCCGCGAGGCTGGCCGGAGAGACGCTGACCGTGTCGCCTCCCTGCGGCAGGGTCCGAAGCAGCCGCATGGCGAGGCGGGACTGCGCCTGGGCGAGCCGGGTCGCCCCCTCCTGCGACATCGCCTGCGCCGTGGAAAGGCAAAGCCCCAGCCCGGCGAGAAGGCACAAGAGGACCTGGATCGATCGCGCCATGGTGTCACCTGATCGTGTAGGGCTTCGACGCGAAGGACCATTTCGGCTGCACGACCCGCCCCGCCTCGTCGGCCGGGGTGATGCGCAGCGACTGTGCGAGGCGGTAGACGTAGTCGAGCGCCGCCCTTTGCCCGCCCAGCGTCACAGGCATGTCGGGCAGGTCGATCACCTGGACGGGCTGGTCACTCACCACCGCGACGACCATGCCGTTGCCCGAGGGCGGCTCGGCCACGTACTCGAAGCCGGCAAAAGGGTTGCCCATGTCTGGCACGGTCAGCACGCGCCCTGCCTTCAGCAGGTTGGCCGTCGGCTTCTCGCCCTTCGGCGTCGCCATCGAGTGCCGGTTGGGCCAAATCTGCGTCAGCTTGCCGGAGGCATCGACGTCGATCAGGACGAGATAGCCGGGCTTCTTCGTCTGCACGCGGAAGGCGATCTTCTGCCCCACGGCGATGTCGTCCCCCGGCAGGATCTCGAGGCTCACGCCGGCGGGGTTCTCAGCCCCGAGCGTCGCCTGCACCGCCTCCGGCGTGGAGGACGGCTCGACGCCCGTCACCGCGTCCTCGCCGAGCCGCGAGGCCGAGGCCTCCAGCTGCGGGGTCAGGCCGGCCTTGCACAACTCCGGGCGGGTGTCGCAGTAGGCGGCCGACTGGGAGCGAACGTAGTCGAGCAGCTGGGCAAGGCTCCTCGGCTCCTTCGTCGCACCCTTGCCGCCGCTGCGGGCCCGCACGCCATCGACGAAGCGCCGGGTGAACACCCCCATGGGTTCCGCCGCCGTCCGGTCGACGAGGGCGAGTTGGTCCTCGGCGACGGCGGACCACACCACGGCATCGTCAATGCGCTCGACGAACGAGGATTTCGGCGCAGTCGCGGCCCGCAGCGAGCGCTGCGCGGAGGTGAGCTTGCGCGACAGCTCCTGGTCGAGATCGAGGACGGCCTCGAGGCTTCGGACATAGCCGAGGTCCGCCGGCGTCATGCCGGACCCGCCGACGTCGCGCGTCACCGTGCCGGAATGGCAGGAGTCGAACACCGCCGTCACCTTGCGGTCGCGCAGCCTGGCCATGCGGGCGGCAATCTCGTCATCGATGATCTGGTTCTTGACCTCGGTCACCTTGCCGCTCGGTCCACGCACCAGCTCGACGTCGACCGGGACGAGCGTCTCGTCGAGGCCGTCCTCCTCGTCGCCATTGTCGTCCTTCGCCTGGAAACCGTGGCCGCTGAAGTGGATAAAGACGCGCGAGCCAGGCTTCGATCCCGCGACGAGCCAGTCGTCGATGGCGGCGAGGATGCCCGCGCGGGTCGCCTTCTCGTCCGTGAGCGTCATGATCTGCTCGGGCTTGTAGCCGAGCGTTTCCGTCAGCAGCCGGTACTCCGCCTTGACGTCGTTGGTCGAGCCGACGAGGCGCAACTGCCCGGGGTAGGCATCGATCCCGATCAGAAGGGCGCGGTCTCCGCTAGCGTCGCCGGCCGTGGCGGGCTGTGCCGGAGAGACCGGCTTCGGGGCCGGAGGCGCAGTTGTCACTGGTGCAGGGGGCTGAGGCTGCCCGGACGGGACCAGCGCCGCCAGGGCGTCCTGCGCGGTGAACTGCGGGCCGGGCTGGGCCGGAGCCGAGGGCGCAGGCGTAGCAGCAGGTGCCTGCACTGCGACGGCGGCTGCGGCGATGGGCGGTGCCGCGGGACCGGGCGCGCCCCCCGTCGTCTCCCTGATCCAACCTTCGAAGGCGGCGACGCGGGTGTAGACACCGTAACGGTTCTTCGCCGCGCAGCCCTCGCCCCAGCTGACGACGCCCACCTGGGTCCAGCCGCCGGCGGCGCGCGCCACCAGCGGACCGCCGCTGTCGCCCTGGCAGGCGTCGCGTCCGCCTTCCTGGAAGCCGGCACAGAGGTTGCGCTGGTCGAGCGAGTAGCCCCGCATCGTGCTGTCGGAATAGGCCTGCCGGCAGGCGGGAACGGAGACGACGGGAAGCTCGGCTTCCTGGAGGGCCGTGGGCAGCTGCGCCGTATCGAAACCGTGCGCGGTGGAGGTGAAGCCCCAACCCGTCACCACGGCCGAAGCGCCGCCGAGGTCGGTCTGGGCGGCCGCCTCGCCCGGCAAGGGCACCGGCTGCGCCTGCGTCGGCGTCTCCAGTTCCACCAGCGCGACATCGTTGACGAAGGTCCTGATGTCGAACTGGGGATGCACCACGACGTTTCGCGCCCGCAGCATGCGGGGGTCGCCCGCCTTGGCGACGAGGCTGCGCGGCAGCTCGGTTTCGCCGGCGACGAGCAGGATGTCGCGGGCCGTGAGGCTCTGCTTGCCCGTGCTGCCGGAGACGAAGCAATGCGCGGCGGTGAGCACCCAGTTCGGCGCGATGACCGTGCCGCCGCAATGAGCCGCCGACCTGCCTCGCTGCTGCGGGTCGGGCGCATAGATCTTGACCTGCCACGGCCAGGCGCCCTTTTCGGCCGGGCGGCCGCCGACGACGCGGTCATCCGAGGGCTGGGCCGCGGTCTGTGCCCCCACGCTACCGGGCAGCAGCATGGTGAGGCCGAGGGCAGCGGCAAGGATCCGGGACGGGCTCAGGCGCATGTCGCCCTCCTCCGCCGGCCGGGTCGCCGCGCCCGCCGGCGCCGCGGTGCCGTGAAGATCGCCGTCGCTCCCAGCCTGGCGTCCGGCGGCATGAAGCGGCCGAGCACGTCAGGAACCTTGCCGGCATTGCGGGTCCCGTCGAGCGAGGCGAGGGCATCCACCAGGCTCGGCATCGGCCCGGCGGCGCTGACGGCGATGACCTGGTCGGCGCCGTAGGGCGGCGACACCCTGACGGGCAGCCGCACCGCCTCGCCCTGCGGCACCGGGGAATCGCCCTTTTGCGGGTAGAGCATCTGGACGGTGCCGTCCCCGGCGAGGTTGAAGACGGCGAGAGCCCGTCCATCCGCGCCGGGCACCTCGACCTCCACCAGCGCGCCGGCATGGTGCACCCGGTCGTCCGGCACCATGCGCACGCTCTGCGCACCGCGGCCGGTCAACCGCTTGATCTCGCGCAGCGCGGCGAAGCGGTCCGCCGCCGCGCCGATCGAGGCGACATCGATGCCGCGCGCGATGACGTCGACGCCGGCGAGAAGGTCGCCGGTCGCCGGATCCCAGACGAGGTCGGGCGCGGCGTCCGTTGCCACGACGCTGACCGGGGCCGCACGGGCGCGCATGTCGGCGAACCACGTCATCTGGCCATCGAGGGCCGCGACGGTCACCGGCTGGAGCTCGGCCGGCGCGGAGGGTGCGCGTGAGGCGAGCGGAGCGTCCTGCTGGCCCGAACCGGCACTGCGGAAGACGGCCGCCGTGTGCATGTCGAGCGCCGGCGCGTTGATCGTCACCACGTTCTGGCGCTGGTCGGTGAGCTGGTAGGCGACCTGCCGGACATAGGCGTAGAGCTCCGCCAGCGTCACCTGCCCGTCCTTGTCGGCATCGGCCGCGCCCTCTGCGGCGCGGGCCACGGCATAGGTCAGGGCGCCACGCCAGCCCGGCACGTCGGGGATCTTCACCTCGGGCGCCTTCGAGAACTTGTCGACGGCGCCCAGAAAGACGGAGCGCTCGAAATCCACCTGGGTGAGGAAGGCGTCCGCCTCGGTCACGATCGGCTTGAGCTCGTCGTCGGAGATGGCAAAGCGGGGCACCTGCCGGTAGCTGAGCTCGACGCCGCGGGGGTCCGCCTCGCGTGCCAGCCCGCCGCCATGGCAGGCATCGGCCACGAAGAGGACGGAGGCGCCCTTCGCTTCCAGGCGCTTGACGATGACGTTGAATTCCTTGTCCAGCACGCGCTCGCGGGATCCCGGGCCGGTCGCCGGGTCGAAGCCTGCCAGGAGGAACACTTCCTCGTTGCCGTCGGGCTCCGAGCCCTTGACCTTCTCCGGCTCCTGCGCCCCGTGGCCTGCGATGGACAGGATCACGAGGTCACCAGAGCCGGCGCGCTTGGTGAGGGCGTCGGCGGCGGCCATCACCGCGTCGCGCGACGCTCCGGCATCGGTCAACAGCGTGACGTCCTGCGCGCCGAGCCTCCGCAGCGTCCCGGCGATGTCCTGCGCGTCGGCGACGGCGCCGCGCAGGGGCCGGAAGGCGCGGTAGTCGTTCACGCCGATGGCGAGCGCCCGCACCTGCCCTCCCCCGGGCGCCTGCAGCGCGGCGGCCTCAGCGGCGACGGGAACCAGCAGCGCCGCAGCCGCAACCGCAATGCCCGCGAGAACCGCCCGAGCGCGGCATGCCCGGAAGCGGGCGGCCATCACTGGCTCCCCGTGTCGCGGATCCATTCGACCCGGCGGTTCAAGGCGTAGATATCGTCCTGGCTGAGGCCGGAGGTATCGGTCAGCCGCAACGGCTCGGCGGCGCCGCGCCCGTCGGTCGCGATCTCGGCCGTGATGCCGTTGTCCCGCAGGAAAGACGCGACGGCCTCGGCCCGCGCGACGGAGAGCTTCTGGTTGTAGTCGGCGCCGCCGCGCACGTCGGTGTGGCCGACGACCATGACGCGGGCCGGCTGCTGCTCGCGGATCGCCGTCAGCAGCTCCTGCGCGGCCGCCTCTCCTGCGGCGGTGAACGTGGTCTTGTTGTAGTCGAAGGTGATCGGCACCGGGACTGCCCTAGGCACGATGCCTCTGATCGAGGCCGCGTAGAGACCTCCCAGCCGACCGTCGCGGGTGGAGCGCGTGGTGTGGACGACGCCCGCCTCGCCCGCCACGTTCACGGCCAGGATCCGCGCCTGGGCGGCGCGGTCGACGAGGTCCTGGATTTCGAAGGGAGCGGGCGGGTTGGGCGTCACGCTCTCGTTGCGGACGATCTCGATCGCGGCATCGAAGGCGGATGCCGCCTCGGCGAAGCGCCGCTCGCCGAAGCGCACTTCCCCGACGGTCGCCGAGGCCTGCCAGAGCACTTCCGGTGCTGCGGCATCGGCCAGCATGCGCTCATACTCCGCGACGGGACGGCCCCTCGCCATGAGGGTCTGCGCGCCGCGCAGCCGGAGGGCGGCGAGGCGGCGCTGCGCCTGGACCTGGTAGCGCCCGCAGGCGGCATCCCTGGCGATGATGTCGACAAGCATCGCGGCGTCGGTTTCCCTGCCGGCATCAACCGCTCCATTGAATTTCTGCAGAATTGCGTCGCAGTCTTGCGCGCCCGCTCGCCCAGCCGCCAAGCAAAGCGGCAACAAGGCCGCCAGAAGCATGGCGGGGAAACGCGGAAACGACACGGGACGGCCTCCACTGCACTGATGTCCGGAAGTGTCCATCTCGGGACGTCCCGGCACAAGCGACCGGTCCCCAAACGGATTGCCGCCACCGACCTCGACCGGATGCCGTGCCGTGCTACCCTCAGTGCGTTGAGATGCGCCCGAGGAGGCGACCGATGCCACAGCCCGCGGCCCGGCTCGGGGACATGCATGTCTGCCCCATGGTCGACGTGCTGAAGCCGCATGTGGGCGGGCCCATCGCGATGGCCTGCCCCACGGTGCTCGTCAGCGGCCAGCCCGTCGCACGGATTGGTGACCTCGCCATCTGCGTCGGCCCGCCGGACGTGATCGTGATGGGCTCCCCCAAGTTCCTCGTCGGCGGCATGCCGGCGGCGCGCATGGGCGATATGACGGCCCATGGCGGGGTGATCGTCCAGGGCGCCCCCAACGTCCTGCTTCCCTGAGAAGCCGCCATGTTTCCCGCCCGGCGGCTCGCCGCAACCGCCTTGCTCGCAGCCCTGGCAGCCGGACCTGCGCTCGGGGCGGGCACTGTGGTGCGGGAACTGCCGAACGGGGCGGGTCGCAGCGCGGTCGGGGTGGTCGAGGCCGGGGAGGACACGGAGGTGTCGGGTCCCGATGCGATCTATGCCGGCGAGGGCGGCGACGTCTTCATCCTCGACCAGGTCAATGGCCGCGTCCTCAGCTTCGATGCCGAGCGGCCGGATTCCGAGGTCCGCTCGCTCGACCTGCCGCCCGACATGGCGCCGACCGATCTCGTCGCGGTGCGCGGCGCTCTCTACGTCTGGGACGGAGAGGCAAGGGCGCTCGAACCGGACGGCCCGCCCGGGGAAGCGAGGGCGCTCCGCGCGGCGGGCGACGGCTCCGAGGTCGATGCCTTCGCCAGCTCTGCGTTGGCGCAGATGGGCTCGCAGCCGCCGCCGTCCGACACTGACGTTCTCGGCTCGTCAAGCCGCGCGCTGGAGTTGCGCGACAAGCCGGAGCCCATCCGGCAGTTTCTCGCGTCGCGCGGGGCGGGCCCGGTGGTGGCCGAGGTCGCGACCCGGCCCGGAGGCAAGGCGGCCCGTGTCGAGGTCAGGCGCCAGGGGGAGACGCGGCTGCTCTCAGGGCTGGACCTGCGGGTCACGAACCGGCTCGGCGCCGTCGAACTGCTCGACATCGACAAGCAGGGGCGGCCCTACCTGATGGTCGAGAACATCCCATCGTCCCGCAAGCCGCCAGCGACCTACGTGGCCCGCTTCACGGCGGCCGGGGCCCTCGACGGGGTGTTCCCCCTGCCTCTCGGCGAGACGATCGCGCTCTCCCGCCGCTTCGTGACGGTGTCGGCCAAGGGCGCCGTCTACTTCCTGCGCACGAAAGCGACCGGAATCGAGGTCGTGTCCGTCGATGCGCTCCCTCCCGCCGAAAAGGGTCTCGTCGAGGCCGGTAACGCCGATGCGCCGGTCGCCGACCAGCCGAAGCGCAAGGGCGGGACCGCGACCGCTGTACGACCCGTCACCCGCCAGCAGGTGGTGGAGACGGCGCTGGCTTTCGCCTCCATCCGCTGGACGGTGAACCAGGCTGCCTACGGGCCTGATCCGGACACGGCGTGCTCGGGCTTCCGCCGCATCCGCAGGCCGCCCTACATCGAAGGCCAGATGAACAAGATCGTGCAGGGCATCCCTTATTGCTGGGGCTGCCACGGATCGCTGGCCAACGTCCGCTCCAGGCTCGAACAGGGTGTGCTGGCCGGCAACGTCTGCACCCGCAACGAGCCCCGGCGCGACGCCGTCGGGGTCGATTGCTCGGCCTTCGTCAGCGCGACCTGGGGGCTCGGGCAGCACTACACGACGATGGCGATCCCGACGATCACGACGGTGGTCGAGGACCCGTGGAGCATGCTGCCGGGAGATGCCTTCAACAAGCCCGGGCGGCACGTGATTCTGTTCCTGCGCTTCACGCCCGACCGCAAGGTGGAGGTGGCGGAGTCGTCGCCGGGCGCATGCCGCGGCAGGGTGTGCCGCAACATCTATCCCCTCGCCTCTCTCCTGGCGCGAGGCTACACCCCCGTCCGCTTCCGCGGCCTTGCCCCCGACACGGCGGCGGACGCATCGCCGCCGGCCCAGCCCGTTCCTGGAAAGAAGAAATGACAATCGCACCCCTAATCCCGTGCCCCGCGGGTGTGGCAAGCCGCATCGCGGTTCTCCTCATGGCGGGAGCGGCCGTGCTCGCCCCGCCGGTGGCGCGGGCCAATGACAGTTCGGCGGAACTGTCATTGGGCGGGCTCACCTTCACCCGCAGCGACGACGTGTCGATGGAGGAGGAGGACCTGCAGATCTCCCCTGAGAGGACGCAGGTGCGATATCGCTTCCTCAACAATTCCGCCGCGCCCGTGACGCTGACGGTCGCCTTCCCGCTGCCCGATATCGACCTCTCCGACCTCGACCAGGACATCGCCATTCCCGGCACCGACCCGGTGAACTTCGTCGACTTCCACACGCTCATCGACGGCAAGCCGGCGCCGTTCACGGCTGTCCAGAAGGCCATGCTGGGCGAGAAGGACGTGACCGCGAAGGTGAAGGCCGCCGGCCTGCCGGTCATGCCTGTCGGGCCAGATGCCGATGCCCTGCAGCCCCGGGCCGAAGCGCTTGCTCCCGCGACGCTGAAGGAACTCGTCGACGGAGGCATCCTCGTCGAGGCCGGGACCGGGGCGGAGGGCAAGGCGCTCTACGGTGCGGGCTGGACCGTCCGCACCAGCTTCGTGCGCAAGCAGACGTTTGCGCAGGGCGTGCCCGTGCAGGTCGAGCACAGCTACCGCACGAGCCTCGGGCAGAGCGTCGATACGGTGCTGCGCGCGGCGCTGCGCAAGAACCCGACCTTCGCGGCGGAGATCGAGCGCTATCGCAAAATGTACTGCATCGACGACCTGTTCCTGCGCGGGATCGACAAGATCGCGGGCACGGCGGACGCCAATCCGGCCAATGTGCAGGAGCGCCGGATCTCCTACATCCTCAAGACGGGTGCCAACTGGGCCGGGCCGATCCGCAGCTTCCGCCTGCTGGTCGACAAGGGGAAGCCTGACAGCCTCGTCAGCTTCTGCGCTAACGGACTGAAAAAGATCTCGCCCACGCAGTTCGAGCTGCGGCAGACGGACTTCACGCCCACCTCCGACCTCGCCATCCTTCTGGTCGGCGTC
The DNA here is from genome assembly GCF_059501845.1 of Alsobacter sp. Classification (NCBI taxonomy): domain Bacteria; kingdom Pseudomonadati; phylum Pseudomonadota; class Alphaproteobacteria; order Hyphomicrobiales; family Alsobacteraceae; genus Alsobacter; species Alsobacter sp. Next base: position 279,732 of record NZ_JCACDK010000014.1, read on the forward strand.
TTTCCGGTGAAATAGCAATCAGAACAGGTCGGCGCGCACGTTGCTCGCGATGAACTGCGCCTGCGCGACGGCGACCATCGCGGCATCCAGCGTGTCGGCGGACAGCGTCAGCTTGCGCTGCTGGGCGACGGTCCGGGCCGCTGCGACGAGCCTGTCCTCCGGGACGTCCGGCGAGCCGGCGGCGGCGAGCATGATCCGCAGCGCCTGCACCTTCGTCTTCCGGTCCATTGCGGCGAGCGCCTTCGTGCCGTTCGCGGCCGAGTCCACCCCGGTGTAGGCGGCGGCGCGGGCGTAGTATGTCGCGGCCTCGACGGGGTCGGCCTTGCCGCCCTTGCCCATACGCGCGAGCTCGGCGAGGTTGAAGGCGGCCCAGCCGTCGCCGCGATCCGCGCCGGTGCGGTACCACGCCTTCCCCTGGGCGAGGTCGATGGGCACCCCGATCCCCAGCACGTACATGCGTCCGATGCTGTTGGGTGCCGCGGGATGGCCGAGGTCGGAGGCCTTGCGGAAGAGTTCGAGTGCCTTGCCGGTGTCCTTCGGAACGCCGATGCCGTCGAGGTAGACGTAGCCGAGATTGTGGATGCCGTAGACGTCGCCGCGCCCGGCTGACGCTTCCCAGTAACGCCTGGTCATCTCCAGGTCGACAGGCACGCCCTCGCCGCGCTGGTACATGCGGCCGAGCGAGTTCATCGAGAAGGTGTGGCCTGCCCGCGCCGCCTGCTCGAAGCGGTCCTTGGCCAGCGCGAAGTCCTGCTTCATGCCCCGGCCGTCATAGGCGAACGCGCCGAGCGTGTGTACGGCGAAGATGTCGCCGGCAGCCGCGGCCTTCTCCAGTTCGGCGCGGCCCCGCTCGAACTCGACGGGAATGCCGGCACCGAGCGCATACATGTAGCCCATCGTCTGGCGCGCGCGGACATGGCCGAGGTCGGCAGCGGTCTGGAAACGGGACAATGCCTCCTCGGAGCGGCCAAGGGCGAGCAGGACACGGCCCAGCGCGTACTGGAAGCGGCCGATCTGCGGCTTGGCTTTCACCGCGGCCTCGCAGGCCGGCAGCGCGGCAGCCGTGTCGATCTTTCCGGTCAGCACGCCTTCTGTGACGCCCTGGGGGTCGAGGACCGACCCGGCGAGCCGGTCGCAATCGGTGACCTTCACGTCCACCGAAAGGCGGGCCTCGCCGCGCGCGGGCTCGACGGCCTCGAACACGGCTTCGACGACCTTTCCGCCCTGCCCGGGCGGCGAGAGAAAGGCGAGCCTCGGCAGGTCGGCCGCGTCGATCGACTTGCCGGTCTCGATCACGCGGTCACCAATGAGGAGCTGCCCGAAGGGCAGGTTGGAGGCGAGCCTCACGCGCACGCCGGTCGAGGATGGCGGCAGCTTCGGCGCCGAGGTGTAGACGAGATTGGGCCCCAGCCCGACGAGCGACACACCCTTGCCGTCGATCCGGCCGATGTCCGCGACGGGAGCTGGAGCGGCCGACGCGGCGCCCTTCTGGTGCACGATGGAAACCAGCACCGTTTCCGAGTTGCCCCAGCTGTCGTCGACCCGCAGGCCGAAGGCGTCTGGCGTACCGCCGGTCGCGGAGTAGGCGAGCCGCGGGAAGTCGTTGCCGGCGAGGCTGTCGCCGTCGTTCAGGGGCTTGCCGTCGACGAGCAGGCGGCCGGCCCGCGGCGCTGGGCTCACGGTCGCCTTCAGGGCTCCGCCTTCCGGCTGGAGGGGGGCCTTCAGCCCGAGAGGCCACTGCGAGCCCTCGTCCGGCAACAGGACCATCGCCACCTTGTCGACGATGGGCGGCGGGCGCTTGGGGACCAGGAAAAAGTCGCCGACAAGCGAGGAATTGTCCCAGGGGATCTGCTTCTGCTCGGTTTCGCTGGTGACGTCGGCACGGACCCGCGTCAGCACCTGGCGGATCTCCAGGCGCGGCGTCGTCGCGTGCTTGACGAAAGCGGCCGTGAAAGGGCTGAGCTCGCCCGTGCCGTCATAGGCGACGGACCCAGGCGACGTCGAGAACACGACGAGGGACCCGAGGGTGCTGCTGATCCGCGCCAGGCCCCTGACGGCCCCGGCGCCGCGGGTCGCGACCGTCGTCGTCTCGGAATAGGGATTGTTCCGGCAGGCATCGAGGAACAGCAGTTCCACCTTCACGCCGGCCTGCTTGATGATGTTGCTGACGTCCTGCAGCGCGACCGCGTCGAGCGTGAGGGTGAGGTCGTCGGGGCTGGCCGAGACGGGCAGCAGGAAGTTGCGGTTGTCCGCCTGGATGGCGTGGCCGGAATAGTAGAAGAGCGCCACGTCGGCGCCCGGCAGCATCCCCTTGAAGCGGCGCAGGGTCTGCTCCATCCCCTGCTTGTCGAGATCGGTGGCCAGCAGGACGTCGAAATCGAGTTTACGCAGCACCTCTGAGACGCGCGTCGCATCCTGGACCGGATTGCGGAGCGTGCTCTTCTGGTAGGCGGCATTGCCGATGACGAGGGCGACGCGGCGCTCGGCGGCTGCGGGGGCCGACCAGGCGGCGATAAGGACCGCAGCCAGGGCGAAGAGGAAGGCGACGCCGCCTCCCCTGCCCGCAACGAGTACAGACCGCGCCGCCCGCATCACATCCCCCGATCAGGCTGCGTATCGGACGCGGCCGCGCAGCCAGTCCTCGAGCAGCATCGGCGTGACGTCGATGCGGTCGTAGTCGACCATCAGGAAGCCCTCGGCGTCATAGAGGATCGCCTCGGGGACGACAGGCGCAATGTCCTGCGCCATGCAGCCGACGTAGAACGGTCCACCCCAGACGTACTGGAAGCTGTAGATTGTGTGACCGTCGGGGGAGCGGCCGAGCTTCGCGATGTGCCGCTTGAGCCGGCGGTCGGAACTCCAGCCACCGCCGCCGCCGCCACCCGCGCCGCCGCCACCCGCGCCGCCGCCACCTGCGCCGCCGCCACCTGCGCCGCCGCCAGCACCACCGCCCGCGCCACCACCGGCACCGCCGCCTGCACCGGCGCCACCTGAGCCACCGCCTGCACCGGTGCCCGAGGCACCTCCGGCGGAGCCACCGCCACTGCTGCGTCCGCCATAGCCTCCGCTACCCCCGCCGACTCCCGCCGTCGGGAAAAACACCACGGGAGCCTCGGGAGCGCCCTGGGCATTGTCGAACGGATCTTGGTTGGGAACGGGGCGGCGGATCGCAACCGGCCGCTGCTGGACGGGGCGTGGCGCGATGCGCCGAGGGGGCGCTGCAGCGTCGAGATCACGGGTGACCACCACCCGGCGCACCGAACGCGGCTTGCTCGCGACCTTCTTCTTGACCGGAGCCGGGGTCACGGCTGCAGCCGCAGCCGCCGCGGCGGCCGGAACCGTCCTCGCGGCCGACGGCGCAGCACCGCCGCCGATCCACTCCACCGGCGTCGCACCGAGATTGACGACCCGCACGCGGTCGCCGGGGACGAAGCCCTGGCTGTCGGGATCGACCATGCGGCCGAAGCCGATCGCCCAGAGCCGCTCGCGGGACACTCCCCGGCGGGTCGCCAGGGTCTCGACCACGGCGCGGGCCCGGAGGTTCGCGAGGCTGCGGTTGAAGTCGTCAGATCCCGAGGCGTTGGTGTGGACGCCGATCACCACGGCCGAGCGGGCCAGGGCGGGATCGCCCAGTGCCTGGCCGATCATGTCGAGCCGAGCAATGGCCTCTGGGGTGAGGAGGTCGGAGTTGGGCTCGAAGTCGAGCTGCGTCTGCATGCTCGCGAAGGCGCGGAGGTCGCGCATCGCATCCGCCTCGCGACCCGGCCCGAGGGTCAGCTTGCCGGGCGCGGAGGCCGGCCCGAGGCTGCGGGTGAGCGTCGAGGAGGTGAGCTGGCGGATGATGTCGTCAGCCGCCAGGGGTGCCGTGAGCGGCGCCACCGCCGGCGCCGCGGGTGCGGCTGCGTCCGGCGCAGTGCCCGGGAGAAGCTGCCGCAGCACGTCCTGCGTGCTCTCCTGTGCCCTGGCGGGACCGCAAAGGGCTGCCAACAGAACGATGATGCTGGTCGAGGCACGGAGGTTCATGGCGCTCTCCACATGCAGGTCGTTGACCGAGTTCAGTTATCGACCCGGGGCCAGTGTAAGGACCGATTGCGGCTGCCTCAATGGCGAGGCCTTCAATCGGCTGGGTGGCCCTGCGTCTGTCCTGATGCATGCTTAAGGAGGCGCGCTCCGTGCTGCTGTGAGGTGCTTCACAGGTTGAGGAAAGCTTACCGAACCCCCCCTTCAGACAGCCGCGTGCCAGCACAGGGCGAGGCCGAGAAGGACGATGGCGGCGACCAGCATGTCGCCGATCATGCGGTCGAGGCGTTGGCCAATGTCGTGCTCGACCGGGGTGGTGCCGTGGGTGCGCATCGCCGTCTCCTGTCTTCGATGCAGATGGGATACGGTGGTGGGGCGTCAGAACCTGTCAGGGGTGCTCGGAATGCCGTTCGAAAAGGCCGGCCAGCTCGTCGATCTCGCCACGCTGCTGAGGGCGCGGCGCGCCGGCGTGACACTGTCCGATATCGAGGAACGCTATGGCTGCTCGCGCCGGACCGCGCAGCGCATGATGCGGTCGGTCGAGGCACGCTTTCCCGAGGTGGAGGTCGATACCGACGACGAGGGGCGGCGCCGCTGGCGCATCCGCGGCCCGGGCCTTCGTGATCTCCTGAACTTGGAACCGGACGAGGTCGCCTCCCTGGACTTCGCCGTCGCGAGGCTCTCAGGGGACGGCCAGACCCGCGAGGCCGCGCTGTTGAGCCGGCTTCGGGAGAAGGTGCTGGCGCTGGTCCCCGATGCGAGGGCGCGGAGCCTGGCGCCGGACCACGATGCGCTGCTGGAGGCCCAGGGCTTCGTCGCCCGTCCGGGGCCGCGCCCACTGACCGACGAGGCGGTGGATGCGTCCGTGGCGGAGGCCATCAAGGCCTGCGTCGTGCTCGAGATCGAGTATCAGGGCCGCAACGACGCGGCGCCCCGCATGCGCGCGGTGGAGCCCTACGGGCTCCTCTCCGGCGCGCGGCGTTACCTCGTGGCGCGGCCGGAAGGAGACGCGGAGGGGCCGGTGCGCACCTTCCGCATGGACTCGATCCGTGCCGCGAGGCCGACCGATCGCGGCTTCGCCCGCCCGGACGGCTTCGACCTGCAGGCCTTCTCCCGGCGTGCCTTCGGCCTGTTTCAGAGCGAGCAGGAGTATGGTGAGGTCGTATGGCGGTTCGCGCCGCGCGCGGCGGAGCAGGCACGCGGCTATCTCTTCCACCCCGACCAGACCACGGAGGAACAGCCGGACGGATCGCTGATCGTGCGCTTCCGGGCGGCGGGACATCTCGAAATGGCGTGGCATCTCTATGCGTGGGGCGACACCGTCGAGGTGCTCGAACCGGCGCGGCTCCGGCAGATTGTGGAGGGCTATCGCCGCAGCGATTTCGGCGCCCTGCCCTGATCGAAGCGCAACGGAGTGGTGCAGACACGCGCGCCGCGCCACGCCAGAATGCGCGTGGGAAGACGGAAGGCAGTGGGACGCATCGTGGACGGCAAGACGACCGAGGCGGCGTGCGCGCTGCTCTACCAGAACTGGAAGCAGCAGACCCGCATCGCCGCGCTGCCCGAGGAGATGCGCCCCACCACCCGCGCGGAAGGCTACGCCATCCAGGCCGCTCTCGAGGCCTACACGTCGAAGCCGCTGTTCGGCTGGAAGATAGCTGCCACCAGCAAGGCCGGGCAGGCCCACATCAACGTCGACGGTCCGCTCGCCGGGCGGATCCTCGCCGAACGCGTTCTCCCTGACGGAGCGACGATCCCGCTCGGCAAGACGCTGATGCGCGTGGCCGAAGTCGAATTCGCCTTTCGCATGGGTAAGGACCTCTCTCCCCGAACCACCCCCTATTCGCAGGAGGAGGTGCTCGCGGCCGTCGACACGCTGCATCCCGCGATCGAAATCCCGGATTCGCGGTACGAGGACTTCGCCAGGGTGGGCGCGGCACAGCTGATCGCCGACGACGCGTGCGCGCACCTCTTCATGCTGGGCGAGCCGGTGCGGGCCGACTGGCGCTCGCGCGACCTCGCGGCGGAAACGCCGGTCGGGCGCATCGAGGGCGGGCTGGAGCGGACGGGCCTCGGCGCCAACGTGCTCGGCGACCCGCGGATCGCCCTGACCTGGCTTGCCAACGAGCTCTCCTCCATCGGCGTCACGCTGAAGGCGGGCGAGGTCGTCACCACCGGAACCTGCCTAGTCCCGCTGGAGGTGAAGCCGGGCGACCGGGTGATCGCGGACTATCACGATTTCGGCCGCATGGAGGTGAGCTTCACGGCCTGAGAAGCGCCCATTGACGCAGGCCGCCCGATCGCGCCCAATCGTGACAGGCCGCCAACCCGGAGTTCCCTGCCGTGAGATTGCTCCTGCCTTTCCTCGCAGCTGCGTCGCTGGTGGCTGCCGCCTCGCCTGCCTTCGCCGACGCGATCGACGGCAACTGGTGCAGCGAGAAGACTGGCAAGACGATGCAGATTCAGGGATCCAGCATCGTCACACCGGGCGGCACGCACATGACCGGCCGCTACTCCCGGCACGCCTTTTCCTACACGGTGCCGGAAGGAGAGGAGGGCGCGGGGGCGCCGGTGGCCATGCGCCTCCTCGATGAAAACGACGTGCAGATGCAGGTCGGCGAAACCGGCGAACCCTCGATGTGGCACCGCTGCGAGCAGACGAGCTAGCCGGAGCGCGGGTCTTCAGACCCGCACGAGCGGAGGGGTCGCAAGAGCGCGTCTGAAGACGCGCGGTCCGACAAGTCTGCCCGAGGCCACCGCCCTCCCAATCCGTGACCGCCGCCCTATCTGAAGCGCGACGGCAAGCACGGGAGGGCACAGGTGAGAGTCGCAGCCATCGCATTCGCCAGCGTAGCCGCGATCGCAATAGCGGAGCCCGCCATGGCCGACATCGAACAGCCGCGCTACGAGGTGCTGGCGCAGGACGGCGCTTTCGAGCTTCGCCAGTATGCACCCACGATCGTCGCGGAAGTGACGGTGCCCGGAGACAGGGATGCCGCCGTCAATGCCGGCTTCAAGCTGCTGGCGGGGTACATCTTCGGCGCCAATGTGCCCAAGCAGAAGATCGAGATGACCGCGCCCGTGACGCAGCAGCCGGGCGAGAAGATCGCCATGACTGCGCCCGTCACCCAGCAAGCCAAGGGCGGCGAGTGGATCGTGCGGTTCGTCATGCCGTCCTCCTGGACGATGAACACCCTGCCCAAGCCTACCGACCCGCGGATCCGCCTGGAGACAGTACCCGCGCGCAAAATGGCAGCGATCCGCTTCTCGGGCTTCCACAGCGACTCCTCCTACGCCGCCAAGGCCGAAGCGCTTTCCGCGGAGATGGCGAAGCGGGGGCTGCGGCCTGCGGGTCCGGCGGTCTACGCCTATTACGACCCGCCCTGGACGCTGCCCTTCATGCGGCGCAACGAGGTGCTATGGCCGGTGCAGTAGGAGCGCTGTTTCTTTCCGCTGCCGTGTCGGACTCGCAGGTCTTTCCTCGTCCTTGGCGGGAGAGGCCGGATGGTTCGGCCTGGCGAGGGAGAGAGACATGAGCGAGAACACCGCGCAGCCGGCCCCGGTGAAGGGCGGCGTCGTACCCTATCTCCAGGTGGATGGCGCCTTGAAGGCTGCCGACTTCTACGTCCGGGCCTTCGGAGCAACTATCGCCGGCGCAATGCCCGCCGACGAGAAGGGCCGGACGATGCACGTCCACCTCTATGTCAACGGCAGTTCGCTGATGCTCGGCGACCCCTACCCCGAGCACGGCTACCCCTCCGAGAAGGCGCAGGGCTTCAACCTGATGATGATGGTCCCGAACATCGACGAGGCCTTCGCCCACGCCGTCTCGTGCGGAGCAACGGCGGTGACGCCGCCGCAGGACATGTTTTGGGGCGACCGCTACGGGCAGCTGCGCGACCCCTTCGGCGTGCTCTGGGCGATGAACACACCCGGCAAGGGTGCGGCTGGCTGAGCTCGACGAACTTCGGGCTGCTGCTGCGGAATCCCAGCCAGTGCGGCGGCGGCCCCGACTCAGGCCGCGCCGCGCACCGCCAGGAACCGTTCCACCTCGCCCCCGGTCGGGAGGCTGGCCATGCCTCCTGCCCGGGTCGCGGCAAGGGCACCGGCTGCGCAGGCCTTCAGGCCGACCTCCACCAGTCTCTCCCGCCCCTCTGTACCGCCATCCAGCAGACCGCAGAGGAGCGCTGCCAGGAACGCGTCCCCGCATCCGACAGTGTCCACCGTCTCCACGGCGAAGCCGGGGATGGCGACACAGTCGTCGCGCGTGAACAGCACTGCCCCATGGGGCCCCTGCGTGACCGCCAGCAGCCGCATCCCCGCGTGCCAGACGGCCCGGGCTCCGTCGAGAAGATCCCCGCAGCCCGAGATCAGCGCGAGCTCGTCCTCCGATAGCTTGGCGATATCGGCTGCGGCGACGACCTCCCGGCCGGCGTCCCTCATCGCATCCCCGTCTTTCCAGAGAGGCCGGCGGAAATTGGGGTCGGCCGCAACGAGGATGCCTTGCGCCTTCGCCCGGCGGATGGCGTGGCGCTGGGCCCCGGCCGATCCTTCCCGGGCCAGGAACAGGCTGCCGACCGAAAGCACGCGGGAGCGCGAAAGTACGCCTTCATCCACCTCGCCGGGCGCGTAGTCCACGTCGGCGCACGTATCCCGATAGAAGAAGAAGTCGCGGTCCCCGGCCGGATCGAGCGTCACCACGGCGAGGCCGGTGGAGCGGTTCGCGGCTTCCACGACGCCGGACCGGTCGACGCCATTCTCGTCCAGCGTGTCCAGCAGCAGGCGGCCGAAGGCCTCCTGCCCCACCCGGCTGAGCATGGCGGAGCGCAAGCCGAGGCGCGCCACACCGACAGCCACGTTGCCGGGTGCGCCGCCGGGCTTGGCGACGAAGCGAAGGTCGCCATCGGGCGAAGGCTCCGGGACGAGGTCGATCATCAGCTCGCCCAGGCAGGTGACGTCGATGTCTCTTGCCGGGGGACCTGGCGCGGCTTCGTTCACCTGCGCGCTGAAGGATGCTTGGCTGGCCATGGAGCCTGGTCGTCAGTTGATCCGGTTGCCGGAGCCCTGGTCGAACAGGTGCACCGATGTCTCGTCGAAGCCGACGCCCACGGCCTCGCCGATCGGCTTGGCGAAGTCCTTGGGCGCCTTCACCGTCACAATGGTCTCGCCGCAGCGGCAGGTCACGAGTGTATGGTCGCCGATGAGCTCGGTGGCGTAGATGTCGCCGGAAAGCTTGCCCGACCCCGCCGCGACGACGCTGCAGTCCTCGGGCCTCAATCCGGCCACGGCGCCCGGGGCACTCGCCTTCCCGCCGGTGCCGAAGCGTCCGGACGCGCCCTCGAACAGCCCGTCCTTCAGCGTGCCGTCGAGCAGGTTCATCGGCGGCGAGCCGATGAAGCCGGCGACGAAGAGGTTTGCTGGCCGGTTGTAGATGGTCGCCGGCGTATCGAGCTGCTGCAGCACGCCCTTTTCGAGCAAAGCCACGCGATGGGCGAGCGTCATCGCCTCGATCTGGTCGTGGGTGACGTAGATCGTGGTGATGCCGAGCTCGTGCTGCATGTGCTTCAGCTCGGCCCGCATGTGGCCGCGCAGCTTGGCGTCGAGGTTCGAAAGCGGCTCGTCCATCAGGAAGGCCGCCGGGCGGCGCACGATGGCGCGGGCGAGGGCCACGCGCTGGCGCTGGCCGCCAGAGAGCTGCCGGGGGAAGCGGTCGACCAGCCGGTCGAGCTGCACTTGGCGCGCCACGTCCTGGACGTTGGCCTCGATCTCGGCGCGCGGCTTCTTCCGGATGGCGAGAGGGTACGCGATGTTCTCGAACACAGTCTTGTGCGGATAGAGCGCGTAGGACTGGAAGACCATCGCCACGTCGCGGTTCTTCGGCAGGACGTTCGTCACGTCGCGGCCGCCGATGAGAATGCGGCCGGAAGTGACGCCCTCCAGCCCCGCCACCATGCGCAGGGCGGTCGTCTTGCCCGAGCCTGACGCTCCGAGCAGCACCAGGAACTCGCCCTGCTGCACCTCCAGAGAGAGCGCCTTCAGCACCTCCACCGCGCCGAAGGACTTGGTGATCTGGTCGAGCTTGATGGTCATGGGACGGTCGACCTTGGCGGGTGGTTCGGAGCGCGCGTCTCCAGACGCGCAGTGCGGCTCGCAATACATTGCGGGTCTGGAGACCCACGCTCCACTTGCTTGCGAGCGGAGCGAAGCAACCCGGGACCGTTCAGATCCGGCGGCGGCACGTGCGACGGAAGGACCGGGCTGCTTCGTCGCCGCGCTCCTCGCAAGGACGGTGAAACACGATCGCTCATCTCGCCCCTACCCCTTCACGGCGCCGAGCAGCAGGCCCTTGGCGATGAAGCGCTGCAGCAGGATGGTGAGGAGGATCACCGGCACGATCATCAGGCTGATCAGCACGGACATGTACCACCATTGCGGGCCGCGGGTGGCGTTCTGCGCCGCGACGAGGAGCGGCATGGTCTGGGCGTTGGCGTTGGAGAGGAAGAGCGCCAGCAGGTACTCGTTCCAGGCCAGGATGAAGACCAGCAGCGTCGTGGCGACCAGCCCGGGGCGCGCGAGCGGCAGGGCGATCGTGAAGAAGATGCCGAAGCGGGAGGCGCCGTCGAGCGCGGCGCTTTCCTCCAGATCGCGCGGGATGCCGACGAAGAAGTCGTACATAAGCCAGACGACGATCGGCAGGTTGACGGTCGTGTAGGTCGCCACCAGCGCCGTCCGCGTATCCAGCATCTGGATGCTCTGGAACATGACGTAGACGGGCAGCGCCGCGACCACGGGCGGCATGATGCGCTGGGAGATGACCCAGAAAAGGATGTCGGGGTTACCGAGGCTGCCCTTCAGCATCCGCCCGGCCGGCCGCAGTCCGAGCACGAACAGCGCTACCGCCACGGCCACCGCGATCCGCCAGTCGATCCCGAAGCCGGCAACCGCGGCGAACACCAGGATGAGGAGCAGGACGAAGAGCAGGATGCTCCCCATGCGCGGAGCGAACTCCAGCCGCGCCAGCGCGTAGGCCGCCATCGAGCCGATGAGCACGGCGAGGAAGGTGGAGCAGATCGCGACGATGACGGAATTGATGTAGGGCCGCAGCGTGTCGCCGCCGACCTCGACCAGGATGTAGTGCCAGGCATGCATGGAGGGCTGGAAATCGACGAAGGGCAGGTAGACCGGCCCCTGCGCGACGTGCCCCGGCAGCTTGAAGGACGTGATCGCCACCCAGTAGAGCGGGAAGAGGCAGACCAGCGTCCACAGGATCAGCAGGCCATAGACGATGATGCGGCCGCCGGGCGACATCTGGCCGATCTCGCGCGGTTCGAAGAAGCCGGGGCGCGTGGTCATGAGCGCGCCTCCCTGAGCGGCTTGGCGACGAAGTTGAAGAACGACACGCAGACAATGGTCGAGACGATCAGCAGCGTGTAGGCGACTGCCGCCGAGCCACCCAGATTGAGCGCCCGCCATTCCTGGAAGGCATGCAGGGTCAGGGATTCAGTCGCGATGCCCGGTCCGCCATTCGTCAGGATGTTGGGCAGGTCGATGATCTTGAACGCCTCAATGGAGCGGATCAGGACAACCGTTGCAGCCACCGGCGCGATGGACGGCCAAGTGATGTCCCGGAAGATCTGCCACTTGCTGGCGCCGTCGAGTTCGGCCGCCTCGACGCTGTCGCGCGGCTGGCTTTCCACAGCGGCGAGCATGACAATGAAGATGAAGGGGATCCACTGCCAGCTGTCGCCGACGAGGACGACGAGGCGCGCCGACCAGGGCTGCGCCGACCACGATGCCTCGGCGAGGCCGAACATGCGCCAGATCGGGGCGAACGGCCCCACCGCGGTGTCCGCCAGCATGCGGAACGTGTAGGCGATGCCGACCGGCGTCACCATCAGCGGGATAAAGAAGACGACGCGGAAGAAGGCCTTCCCCCTCACCGGATTGGCGCAGAGCAAGGCGAGGCCGAGCCCGATCGCGAATTGCAGGGCGACGCCGCAGATGACGTAGAACAGCGTTGTCGTCACCGTCCCGAACAGACCCGCCGGTCCAACGGTGCGGGCGAGCATCCAGGCCACGGCAAGGGCGAAGGCGATGGTGACGAGCCGTCCGAGCGTGCCGGCGATGCCGGCCCGGCCGCTGCGGAAGTACCGCACCAGGAACCATGCACAGGCGGCGGCGACAGCGAGGAAGATGATCCAGCCGTACCAGGCCACGTCCGTGACGGTGCCGATGAAATGGAACTGCTGCGTGCCCCAGAGCAGCTTGTTGTAGTTCAGCATCCCGACGAACTGCAGCTTGTAGCCGCCCAGCGCCAGCCGGAAGCTCGAGAAGGACAGGAGCAGGGAAATCACGAGCGGGAAGATCGAGAAGACGAGGATGATCAGAACCGCCGGCATCAGGAAGAAGCGGCCGGCCTGCCGGTCCACCCAGTCGGCGATGCTCTCGCGCACCGGCGCCTGGTGATCGACCGCCGTCAGCGTGGTCTGGGTCAGCGCCATGGCGGCGTCTCGTCCTCCGGGGGATGCCCGCCGCCGGCCGGAGCCGGCGGCGGCTTTACGGATCGTCGAGGCCTTACTTGGCGCCGATCGTCGCCTTGTAGGCGGAGAGCTGGCCGTCCTTGCCGAGTTCCTCGGTGACCTCGTTCCAGCCCGTCACGATGGCCTGGACGGTCTGGTCCGTGTTGAGCTCACCCGCGAGATAGCGCGCCAGGGCGGTGTCCATCACGATCTGCTGGTAGCGCTGGTTCTGCGGGATGCGCAGGTCGAGCACCATGTTCGGGCTGTTGAGGCTGTCGGCGAGGGCGCCGAGGTAGTTCTTGGCCGAATCCTCCGTCATGCCGGCCTTTTCCCAGCCCTTGATGTCGCCGAACTGCGACACGCGGAAGGGGTTGAAGCCGGTGTTGCCGATGGTGACGTCGATGTTCGACTGCGCCGGCTGGGCCAGGTAGGAGAAGAACGCGTAGGCAGCATCCTTCGTCTTGTCCTTGGCCTTGGCGTTGATGCCGCCGCCCCAGCCGCCAAAGGCCGCGTACGGAGCGTGGTTCACGCCGTCCTTGGCGTAGGGGCAGGTCTTGGCATCACAGGCGACGAGCTTGCCGGTGGAGCGGTCGAGCACGCTCTTGGAGCCCGGCAGGATCACCGTGCCGACCTTGTTCTTCACCTTGGAGATGCTGTCGTCGATGGAGATCGGGCCGATATCGCCCCAGTCCATGGTCAGCGCGCAGCGGCCGGAGGCGAAGAGCGGACGGGTGTCGGAGACGTCGAGGTTCAGCTCGTCCGGCGGTCCGTACTTGCCGGTTTCCTTGTAGATCTCGAGCGCCCTGCGGAAGCCCTCATTGTCGATGAGCGGCTTGAAGTCTGCCGTGTCGAAGAACACGCCCTGGCTGGTGCCCTGCGACTGGAGGAAGCCGCCTGCGACAGAGGTGGCGAACCAGTAACCCTGGGCGCTGCGCTTCTTGCCGATGCAGGAGCCGTAGTCAGGCTTGCCGTCGCCGTTCAGGTCCTGGCCGTTCGCGGCCTTGGCGATGTCGAGATAGTCGTCCCAGGTCTGCGGCGGCTTCTTGCCGAGCTTCTCCAGCACGTCCGTGCGGTAATAGACCAGGTGGAAGTCCCCGTCGAACGTCATCATGTAGGACTTGCCGTTGAACTTCTGGGAGAAGTCACGGAAGAACGGAGCGACGTCGTTCTCGTCGAGCTTGGTGTCCTTCGCCATGCGCGGCGTCAGGTCTTCGAGGTAACCGGCCCCCGCGAAGTCGACCATCCACTGCGGTGCGAACACGGCCGCGTCGATGGAGTTCGTGCCGGCTGCCCAGTCGGTCAGCAGCTTCTGGTAGATGTCGGAGAAGGGCACCGTGATCACGTTGACCTTGGCGCCGGTGAGCTTCTCGAAGTCGGGAGCCCGCTTCTGCATCGGGCCGGAGATCGCCGGGCCGGTCTGGGTGAGGATGTTGACGGTGACGCCGTCGAACTCGCCGGCCTGAGCGCCGGCGGCAAGGCCTACCGCGAGCGCGGTTCCGGCCAGAAGAGCTTTGAGTTTCATGGATGTACCTCCCAAGGTCCTTGTTCTTTGCTTGCGCGGATTCCTCGCGCGGGTCTTGCCGAGTTCGCCGGTGGAGCCCTCCTCTCCTCGGCCGTTCAGGCCGCGTAGCTCGGGTTTGGCTCGAACCGCAGCTGGCCGTCGCGCTCGACGACGAGCGTGCGCATGCCGCGTTCGAGGATCTCGCCATAGTCGTGGCCGGCGTCGGTCGCGCAGAACCACGCGAAGATGAGCGGTTCCGACCCGACATTGATCGAGCGGTGCGCCCAGTCGGGCGGAATGTAGGCTACCACGCCCGGCTTCATCTCGACCGTGCGCGTCTCACCCTGGCGCGATTCGAGCAGCAGAAGCCCGCGCCCCCGCAGAGTCTGGTAGGTTTCGGCGCACTCGCGGCGGATGTGGAAGTGGCCGCGCGTCATGAAGTACTCGGCGCCGATGCGGCCCGGTTGCATGATCGTGGTGCCGAAGGCGATGTCGCTCTCGGTATGTCGGTAGTCGATGACCTCGTAGGCGATCGCGTCGCCGTGGCGGGCCAGGTAATCTGAAGCTGCGGTCCGGTCGCGGTAGAGTGTCGCGAGTTCGCTGACGCGCTTCTCGTAGCGGCCGGTAGAGGGCGAAACGGCACCCGTCGCCGCGTCGATGGAAACGCCTTCCGGAACCAGCATCGTCTCTCCCCCATCCCCTCCGTCGTTCTCGGCTTATCGGTCGGGGACAGCGAGCAAAGCAGCACCCCTTCCCCGGTGTCAAGGCGCTCCGGAGCCCCCTTCCGTGCGATTTGACTGCATTTGGGCGACGACGGCGGGAAGCGGAGGCTCGTCCATCCGTGTGCCTTCAAACGCCGTCCCCTCACCGGCAGCCGCACCGGCATAGCGCGCCTCGAGCTGGATGCGGCAAAGCTCGGCGTTGGCCTGGGCCGAACCGCCAATCCGGCGGATGGCGCGCAGGTGGCCGATGAGATCCGCGTCGGGGATGTCCGCTCCGTCTAGCGTGGTGAAAGCCAGTCTCACGGGCTCGAAGGGCCCACCGTCGTTGCCGCGCGCGGAGAAGTAGCACCTGGCGCGTGCCAGCAGCCGGCGCAGCAGGGCTTCCTGCCGGCCCAGGAACGCCTTTTCGCGGAAGGTCCGGCGCACCCGCTCGAGCCCCTCCTGGGGACGGTCTCAGAGCGTTCCGGCGATGTAGCGGTCAATCGTCTCGCGCGTGCCGACGGACCAGAGGCTGTGAAGCGCGGTAGCGAAGCGCTGGCGGAACACGTCCGACCCGGAGACGAGGCCGAAAATGTCCTCGTGCACGAGGAAGGCGTCCGGGTCGTCCTTGGCCGCAAGGGCAGTCGGCTGCAGGCGCGGCGCGTTGACGTCGTTGATGTCGATCGGCTTGCCGGACTCGGTGGTGCCGGCGAGGTAGCGGCACCAGAAGGCGGAGACGAGGGCAAGGCCCTTCACGTCGAGTCCCTGGCGCAACCTGTCCGCGGTGGAGGGCAGGACGAATTTCGGCTGCCGGTTGGAGGCGTCCTGCGCGAGGCGCGGGATGGTGTCGCCGATCTTGGGGTTGGCGAAGCGGCGAACGATGAGGGCGAAGTAGTCGTCGAGGTTTGTGTCCGGCACGGGCGGGACGATGGGCACGATTTCGTCACGCTCCAGCTTCTCTAGGAAGCCGGACACGCTGGGATCCTCCATCGCCTCGTGCACGAAGTGGATGTCGAGGAGCGCCGCCGGATAGGCGATTGACGCGTGTCCCCCGTTGAGGATGCGGATCTTCATGTGCTCGAAGGGCGCGACGTCCTTCACGAACTGGACGCCCACCTTCTCCAGCGCGGGACGACCGAGCGGGAAGTGGTCCTCCAGGACCCACTGCTTGAACTCCTCGCAGAACACCGGCCAGGCATCCTCGATGCCGTAGACGTCGCGGGCAATGTCGCGCTCGCGCTGGCCCGTGGCCGGCGTGATGCGGTCCACCATGCCGTTGGGGAAGGCGACGTTTGCGTCGATCCAATCCGCGAGTGCGGGATCGGAGAGGCGGGCCAGCCCGGTCACGGCCTCCTGCGTGACGTGCCCGTTGCCGGGGATGTTGTCGCAGGACATGACGGTGAAGGGCGGGATGCCACGCTCCCGGCGGCGCCTCAGGCCCGCGACGATGAGGCCGAACACGGTCTTGGGATCGGACGGATTGCGGCCGTCCTCCGCGATCGGCGCGTAGCCAGGGTCGAAGCGGCCCATGGCCGGGTTGATGAAGTAGCCGCCTTCCGTGATCGTCATCGAGACGATGCGGATCGAGGGCGCGGCCATGGCCTCGATCATCCCCTCGCGGTCGGCCGGGTCGAGGAAGTCGACCATGGCGCCCGTCACCCGCGCACCGCTGCGGTTCACGTCCTGCTCGACGACGGTGGTCAGGTAATCCTGCCCCGCGAGCTTCTCGCGCATGGCGCCGTCGGAAGGCAGCACGCCTGCGCCCAGGATGGCCCAGTCATGGTCCAGCCCCATGCCGAACAGCTCGTCGAGATAGACGGCCATGTGAGCGCGGTGGAAGTTGCCGACGCCGAAATGGATGATGCCGGGCTTCAGGTCGCCGCGGGAATAGGAGGGAACCGCAGCCTTGGCGGATGCCTGGCCGAGCGTGCCGAGCGAGAGCCTGACGGTCATGGTGGTGTCCTCCCCGTCCTGTCATTCGCCCTGTTTCCGGGTGTCCGGACCGGGCATCGTCAGGGACGTATCAGACCGGGCGCGTGGTGCAAGCTCAGCACTGCGCGGAGAACGGGAAGTCGGGTGCGCGCGGCGTGGGAGCCGCGCGCTGAAGCCTGTGTCCGGCCGCTCAGAAGCGCGGCAGGACGAGGTGCCCGGAGGCGAAGAGGCCAAGCAGGATGCCGGCGCCGATGGCGACGGCGACGATGATGGCGGCAAAGGCCGTATCACCGCCTCTGCGGGCTTTCGCGACCGCCGGGCGCAACGTCGTCTGACGGACGCGGAAGTCCTTCGACATTTCGATTGCTACGGGTTCGCGGTAGGCCATGGTTCCAATTCCTGAAAACCTTTGGTCAAATTGTATGGATCCGCGCCCGTTTACGAGTTCTTAAGACATTCATTCAAATGCGAACGATTCGGTTGATTTTTCACCAACGAGGCCGCCCTGCCGCGCGCTCGTCGCGGACGGCAGGGCAACGACTCACTTGAAACCGACGACCATCGAGTCCGGTCCGAGCAGATGCTCGACGCGCACGTTGGTGAAGCCCGCCTCCTCGAGCCAGCCGACGCAATCGGCCGTCGTGTAATCGAACCCGCCGGGCGTCTCGATGAGCATGTTGAGGCTCATCAGCAGTCCGAAGACGTTCTGCCGGCGGTCGTCGTCGATCATCGCGTCATAGACCACATAGGCTCCGCCCTTCGGCAGCGCGGCATAGGCCTTGGCCACGAGCTGGCGCTTCTCCGCCAGATCCCAGTCGTGGAGGATGTGTCCCATGACGATCACGTCCGTGGACGGGAGGGGATCTGTAAAGAAATTGCCGGGCTGGAAGCGGACGCGCTCCGCCAGGCCGTTGGCCCTGACGAAGTCCTCGAAGACCGGGCCCACCGGCGGCAGATCGTACCCGACGACCTGCAGGTGCGGATGGGCGCGCGCCAGCGTCACCGGCACCATGCCCTGAGCCGCGCCCGCGTCGGCGACGGACTTGAAATCACGCCACGGAAACTTTGCGGCGATGGCATGTGCCGCCCCCGCCGAAATACCGCTCATCGCCTGCAGAAAGCCGCGCAGACGATCGGGATCCTCGTAGATGCGGGCGAAGAAGTTTTCGCCGCGCTTGGCCTCGTTCTGCGGGTCGCCGGTCTTCAACGCCTCGGTGAGGTGGCCCCAGAACGGATAGAGACGGGCATTGGCCATCTCCAGGATACCGCCGACATAGCTGGGCTTGGCGCGGTCCAGGAAGAGATCGGCCTCTGCGGTGTTGCTGTATACTCCATCGCGCCGTTCGATCATGTGCATGGCGACGAGGGCGTCGAAGAAGTCGAGCGCGCCGCGGCCGTTGAGACCGAGCTTATGGGTCAGGTCGGCGGCACCCGACGGATGGCGGGCGAGCTCGGTGAACAGGCCGAGTTCAATCGCCGTCAGCAATGTCTTGGAACCCCAGAACCCCAGGCCGAGCTGCAGAATGTGCTCGGGCGACGGTGCGTGTGCGGTGCTCATGATGGTGTCTCCCCTCGGCGGCGGCCGCCCTCTTCGGGACGCGCGCACGCAGCACAGTTGACGCCTGTCAATTGTTTTGCGCAACGCGAGGTTAATTCCGCGCGGAGGGACACTGCCTTCGCCGGGGACGGCACGGCGTGACGGCGCGCACATGCCTTGCGGCGGGCACCCCACCCCGCAGCGGCGCTCGAACCGGTTCAGACGTTCCGGTTCAGCGTGAAGCCGGCCGAAGCACCGGCAGGCCGGCATGCCAGTGAAGGTCGAAAATCAGCCCATCGGGAAGCGTCGCCCAGGCCTGGTTCGTGGGTACACCTGCCGCACCGACCAGTGCAGACGTCCAGTGATTGCACACGCGGAAGATGCTGAACGTTTCGGTGCCCGCGTAGAACAGGCTGTCTCGCTGCAATCCCGGTCCCAGAAGGACGGGCTTACCGGTTTCGCCCCGACGCAAGGCTGCGTCCAGCTGCCGGGCGAGTGCGTCGAAGCCCTCCTGCGACAGCGTGATCGCCACGATCGTTGCCGAGAGGACCCGAGATGCGCGATCGGGCAGACCTGCCACGTGGACGACCGACTCATTGCCGGGCCTGAACAGCGCCCGCAGCGCCATTCCGAGATCGAGAGAGTCGAGCGTCGGCGTGTTGCGGTAGAAACGAGCCTCCCCCCACCCGACCTCGAGGACGGGGAACCCGGCGAAGCGGTCCGAGACGGATTCGAGAGCTGGCAGGTTCAGCCGGGCAGCTGCGGCGCTCAGCGCCGGCTGCGGGAGGGCGACGCCGGAGTGGAAGCCGTTGCTCACCACCTCGATGCCGACGGACGGTTCACCCGGCCTGGCCGGGTAGAGCCGGGGGTCCCCGCTTCGCCACGTCAGGGCGGTCGCAAGGATCACGCAGAGGAATATCACGACAAGACTGTTTCTGATCCAGCGCATGGCGCAGAGTAAGCCCGCAGTGCGGAAAGGTTCCAGTAACCAAGGCATGGATGGGGCAGGATTCCCGGCCGTGGAGCCCACGCTTGAAACCTTTGGCCGAAGAATGACGCTTCCGAGACCTGCGGGCCGATGGCTCTAAACTGGTCTTTAATAAGTATCAGTCACTTACGGAGTTGCTTCGCGGGGGCTGTACCCGCAGGGGTGGCAATCCATGCGGCTGATCGTCGGCACAATCATCGTGTTCGTCTGCGTCCTGGGCAGCTACGCGGCCATGGGCGGCCACCTCGAGGTCCTCTGGCAGCCCTTCGAGTTTGTCATCATCCTCGGTGCAGCAATCGGTGCCTTCATCATCGGCAACCCCGGGCCGGTGCTCAAGGCCGTGCCCTCCATGTTCGGAACGCTCGTCAAGGGCGCGAAGTACAAGCAGGAATGCTACGTCGAGCTGCTCGGAATGCAGTTCTCGCTGTACAAGCTTGCGAAGCAGAAGGGCATGACGGCGATCGAGCCACACATCGAAAACCCGGGCGAGTCGTCCCTGTTCAACGCCTTCCCGACCTTTGCAGCGAACCACCATGCGGTCGAGTTCGTCTGCGACTACATGCGCATGCTGACGATGGGCGCAGACAACGTCTTCGAGATCGAAGCCCTGATGGACGAGGAGCTGGAGACCCACCACCAGGAGCAGGAGCGCATCGTCTCGGCCTTGCAGTCGCTTGCGGACGGAACACCGGCGCTCGGCATCGTCGCCGCCGTGCTCGGCGTGATCAAGACGATGGGAGCGATCTCCGAGCCGCCGGAGGTGCTTGGACATCTGATCGGCGGCGCGCTCGTCGGCACCTTCTTCGGCGTCTTCGTCGCCTACGGTTTCTTCGCGCCCATGGCGGCTTCGCTCAAGCGCATCTACGAGGCTGAATCCAAGTACTACCTCTCGCTCAAGGCGGGGCTCATCGCCCATATCAGCGGACAGCCGCCGGTGATGTCGGTCGAGTTTGCCCGCAAGGCTCTGTTCAGCGAAGTCCGCCCGACCTTCAGCGAAGTGGAAGCGGCAACCGCCAATCTGCCCGCCACTGCCTGACACAAGCGCCAGCAGGATATCGATGGACAAGCCCAACCAGACGATCGTCATCAGGAGGGTCAAGAAGGCCGCCCATGCGCATCATGGCGGCGCCTGGAAGATCGCCTACGCGGACTTCGTGACCGCCATGATGGCGTTCTTCCTGCTGATGTGGCTGATCAGCATGACGACGAAGGAGCAGAAGACGGGCCTGGCAAACTACTTCTCGCCGCCGAACGTCAGCCCCACCACCAGCGGCTCCGGCGGCATCCTGATGGGAACCTCGATCGACAAGGTCGGCGCCAAGGCGTCGGACCCGCGCGACACGCCGTGGAGCTCGGGCCGCGCCAGTGACTCGGAGGTCAGTCGCCCGGCCGCCAATGACCGCGACGCGCGCCCGGAGGACGGCTCCGGCGCCGGCGGGGGCGGGGCCAGCAGCCAGGCCGAAAGCGGAAGGGCCAACCAGGCCGCCGCGGCCAGCATCCGGCAGGCGCTCCAGAACATGCCTGAATTCGCCGAGCTGTCCCGCAACATCGTGGTCGAGCCGACCAAGGACGGCGTGAACGTTTCCTTCGTGGACCAGGACGGCCGCTCCATGTTCCCGGAGGGCTCCGTCCACCCCTACGACCGAATCCGCCTCGTGCTGGAAAAGCTCGCGCCCACCTTGCGCCGGCTGAACAACCGCCTGTCCGTCACCGGCCACACGGCCGCCGTGCGCCCGGGCTCGGGGCCGGGTGTCGATTCCTGGAGCATCACCGCCGGGCGCGCTCTCTCGGTGCGTGAAATCCTGTCGGGTGCCGGATTCCCCAGCGACCGCTTTACCTCCGTGGTGGGACGCGCCGACACCGAGCCGGTCTTCCCCGACAACCCTTACCTCGCGCCCAACCAGCGGGTCACGGTCACGCTGATCAACGAGGCGCCACCCCTGCCCCCGAGCGGCCTTCGCTGACGACGTCCGGCGTGGCGCCCATGTGGCGTGACGCTGCGCACCGGCGAGCTATTGGCCGACCCCGTCCGGCGGCAGATCCCGCACGTCCGCCAGGCTTGTGAGCCTAGGAGGCCGTACCTGCGACCGGAGTGCCTCCTTCCGCTCCGGCGGGGAGACGTGGGCCCTGCACCACTTGTGTGTCGCCGGGCAAGGCAACCTGGATGTAGGTCGGAGTGGCGGCGGCGAAGCGGATGCCTTTGGCCGGCAGCTGGGTCAGGAGACGGCGGACGGCCTCGCGCTGGATCTCGCTCGGCCGGCGCGGGATGACGGTGAACTTGAAGGTGATCACGAGCGCGTCGTCCAGGATCTCCGAGACGCCCTGCATCTTGAGGGGAGACGTGAAGTCTGCTGCGTAGTCCGTCTCGTCGATGAGCTGCTGGCTGATCTTCTTCGTCGCCTTGCGCAGGGCCTCGAGGTCCGTGTCGCGGGCGAAGCGCATGTTGATCTTGATTGTCGACCAGTCGCGGCTGAAGTTCGTCACCTGCCCGAGCTGCCCGAACGGGATGGTGTGCAACATGCCGCTCTGGTGGCGCAGGCGCACGGAGCGCAGCGCGAAGCTCTCGACCGTCCCCTTCGCCTTGCCGCAATCGATGTACTCGCCGACGCGGAAGGCGTCCTCCGCGAGGTAGAACACGCCCGTGATGATGTCGCGCACCAGTGTCTGGCTGCCGAAGGAGATGGCGAGGCCCAGGATCGAGGCGCCGGCCACCAGCGGCGTGATGTTGACGCCGAGCATCGACAGCACCGCCAGGCTGAAGACGACGAAAATGAGCACCAGCATCGCGGCGCGCAGCAGTGGCACCAGCGTGCGGATGCGCGATCCCGAGCCGGTCGGCGCCGGCGCGTCCTCGGCCGCCTCTGCCTCGGCGGGCGTCAGGTAGGCTCCGGAGACAAAGTTCACTACCTCCCAGGCTAGGAAGCCGGCAAACGCCGTGGCACCGGCGAACCACCAGTGCCGGCTCGCCTCCGGCCATTCTTCCGCTGGCACAATCGCCAGCGCGTCCACCAGCCACACCCGGGAAAGGTATCCCGCCGCGGCGATGAGCATGATCACCCGCGCCAGCCGCGCACCCGAGCGTAGTAGCCGCGCCTCGACGTCCCCGCGTCCTTTGGAGGCGTCGGGATGCTTCTGGACCCAGCGCACCAGCGTCTCACCGAAGAGCAGCAGGATCAGCACCGTCACGGTCGCCATGCTGCCGAAAGGCACCTCCGGCCGGTCCGCCAGCGCCGCGTAGAGGCGCAGCAGCAGCACGAGGACCACGACCATCCCCATGACGCCGATCCAGACACGCCTGCCGACGGTCACGGCGCCCGGCGAACCACTGCCGAGGAGCCGCCCGAGCCAGGTGCCGAACACGTCGCGCATCGTCCAGACGAGCCATGCATAGGCGGCCGGAATTGCGAGGGCGGTGACCAGCAGGACGGCCGGCAGACGCGGGTCGCTCGCAAGCAGGGCGGCCCAGACCTGCCCGACGCGCGCCAGCACGGCGACCGCGGTGAAGCCTGTCTTGAGCCGCGCGGCCTGGCCGTCCTCGACGGGGACGAGGCGGCCCGCCGGCAGGCCCGGACGAAGGAGCACCTCCAAAAGAAAGCGCAGCAGAATGACGGTGACCACGGCGCCGAGGACGGTACCGGCGAGAGCGGTTTGCGGGCCTGCGTCGCCGAACACTGCGCCCAGGAGAATCCGGCTGGCGATCGCCACCGCCAGCGGACGCAGGAGTTCGAGCCCCGCGGCGCCGAGGGTCGCAAGCATGCCCGCAGGCACGGTCTCCGTGCCGATCAGGCGCGTCTTTGGCCCGCGCAGGGCGAGGCCGACCAGGAGATCGACCACAACCAGCGCGACGACGCAGAGAAGCAGGAGTCCCCCGAAGGAACCCGCCGTCCTTCCTCCGGCGTCGCTGCGGTCCAGGGCGTGCCAGGCGGCCGCCGTCGCGGCCGGAAGCTCCGGGACCGACCGGAGAATGGCGGGCGACCGGCTGGCGAGCTCTTCGACCGTGTCGGTGATCTGGTCGATTTCATCCGCCCTCGCCGCCTTGGCTGCGGCAGCCGCGGCGGCATGGCTGGCGGCTGAAGGTTCGGTGGCGGCAGCGGGCGGCTGCGCGGCGAGCGCGGCTGGCGAAACTGCCCATGCCCCGATCAGCACTCCAAGGAGCACCAAGGCCTGGAGAACACAGGTCATGCTGGTGTGTCGCTGGAACATCCAAGCACCGAGTTTTCGGCTTAGCTGCCGAATGGATGGAGGTACGCGGCAGCGCGAGAGGAACAGGCCCTTTGTCGCGGGCCTGCACCTTTCGGAAAGTCATTCCGCAAGAACGATCCCATGTTCCTTGCGCATTGGGAACCCACGTCGCTCCATGGGCGCCAGCCGGATTCTCGTGGCGTCAGGCCTTCTTGATGCCCGGCGGCTTCCAGGTGCCCTCGCCTGCAGGCAGGATCGAGGGTGGCGTCTCCTTCGGCCAGTAGAGCCGCAGCACCAAGTAGATCGGGCCGTCCGGGGCGGGCAGCCAGTTGCTCTCCTTGTCGGCACCGGGGGACTGGTTCTGGACGTAGAGTGTCAGCGACCCGTCGGCGTTGCGCTTCATGCCCGGCAGCATGGGCGAGTTGATCAGGTAGCGGTCGATGGGGTTCTTGATCAGCAGCTGCGTCTTGCCGTCATACATCGTTACCGACCAGAAGGCGTTGACGGGCGGCAGCCCGTCGGCCGGGAAGGTGAGGGTATAGTTCGCCTTCGAGCCGTCGAGCGGATTGCCGTCGGCGTCGACTTTCGTGAGCGGGTACATCGCCTCGACGGCGTCGTTGCCGTAGATGCCGGCCTGGGCGGCAACCGCCCGGAGCAGCCAGTCGCCATGAAAGAAGGCGGCATCGCCGCAAGGAGACCCGACCCGCCAGCCGTTGATGTCCTTACCGAAGGCCGCGACTGCTTCGTCAACCTTCTTCTGCCCCTCCTTCATGCCCAGCAGGATCTCGGCCTTGTCCGCCAGCGACAGGTCGCGGAAGCTGAAGGTCTTGCCCGGGCCGACGCCGATGCGGGCGAGCTGCTCGCGGATCCACAGCTCCTCCGGCAGTGCCGGAGCGAACTGGAGGGAGAAATCGAGAAACTCGAAGAACTCCGTCTTCACGAGGTCCTTGTCGATCTTGGGGAAGTCGGGCAGCGGCTTGGCCGCCGGGGCAGGCTGGCCGAGGAAAGCTGAGAGCGGCTGGGCCCTGTAGCCGGCCTGCACCTTCTTCACGTTCTCGATGTCGGACGGGTCGAAGAGCTGGGTCCGGAAGATGGTGAAGGCGAACCGGGTCGATGACCGGAAGACTTTGCGGATTCCGGGGGGAGTCGGGCCCGACCAATGTGGGCCGGCGACCATGTAGCTCCCCGCCTCGCTGCCTGTCGCGCGGCTGCCGATATACCCGAAATTAAACGTGTTCCCGTCGCAGAGCTGGACGGAATAGTACCGCTTGGCATCGACGGCCGGGACGGAAACAACCATCGGCTCCGCGCCCAGGTCAAGCCACAGCATCGAATAAGGCGTGTCACTGTTCGGCGTGACGATGGCCGTATCCTGGTAGGTGAAAACACGGGCCGTGTTGGAGATCGTGTTGAACGGCGCCTTCCACTGCCCCGAGCTTTTGTCGATGATGTATTCGTACATCACCCCGTAGTTCATCACGATCGGCAGGCCGTAGATGAACCCTGCCTCGGCGATGTCCTTGGCCCCGAAGAAACCAGGTCTGCTGCTCTGTGCACGAGTGCCGCCCAAGGGAACGGAAGTCGCGGCCGCTATCAGGCACGCGGACCGTAGTAGATCCCGCTTCGTCAGGGCTGGCATAGTCGAAAGATCAGCGAGACGATTCATGGTCCCTCCCCGTCAAGACGTGTGTTTGTTTCAGATGATTTCGCGTCTGCTCAACCGAGCAGAGCTTGACCTTAACTGAGTTTAAGCCGCACAATTTCCGAATGGCGGCCAGGGCAGGAAATAATCCGGCATCCGAAGATGCGCTGCAGCGCATGTCGCCGCTTGTCGGAATTCCCGCATTGCTGGCGGAATTCGGCGTGTCGACGGAGAAGGCCTTGCAGGGGCTGGATTTGGGTCCGGAGGTATTCGCGGATCCCGAGACAAGGATCCCCTATTCACTCGCATGCCGCCTCGTCCAGAACTGCGTCGACGCGACACACTGTGAGCATTTCGGACTGCTGCTGGGATCCCGCGCCGATCACCGCGTGCTCGGTTTCGCGGGCAAATGGATGAGGAACGCACCCACGCTTGGCGCTTCCCTGACGGGATTCGTCGGAATGCAGCCATCCGCATCCCGCGGCGGTGTTGTCTATCTCTACTCGAACGACGAGACCGTGTTCTTCGGCTACGGCATCTATGCCCGCCGAACGCCGGGCTGGCAGCATCTCTATCCGCTCGTGATTGCGATGGCGCACAACGTCGTTCGAACCCTGACCGCAGGCGCGGCAAGGCCGACGGAGGTTCTCATCTCCATGCGGGAACCAGCAGACAGGCGGCCCTATCTCGACGTCTTTGGTGTCCCGGTGCGCTTCGACCAGCCATTGTCGGCGCTTGTCATGCCGAAGGCTTCAATGGACATCATGATCCCCGGAGCCAATCCCGCCGACTATTCGACGCTGCAGCAGCAGGCCGCGCGACTCATGCCTCCCACAGAGAACGCCTGGTCGGACAAGGTCCGGCGGACGCTCTCGATCTCGATCCTGGAAAACCGGCCGGCAATGAAGGACGTCGCAGCCAGACTGGGCGTCCCCGAGCGGACTCTGCGCCGGCATCTCGCCCGCGAAGGGGCGACATTCCAAACAATACTCGACGGTCAGCGATACGCATCCGCCTGCGATCTCCTCCAAACGACCGACCTCTCGATCGGGGAAATCGCCCTGGCCTCCGCTTACGCCACCCATGGCGCTTTCGATGAGGCGTTTCGACGCTGGAGCGGGGTCTCGCCGTCAGCATGGCGCGCAAACGTTGGGGGCGGACCCAAGGGGGAGTAAGCCGGCGCGGCCGCTGCCGTGAGAGTGCCGGCCCATCTTTCAGCCCGCTTTGGGTCATGTATTCGCGTAACGGCGCAAATCGGCAGGGCGTAATGCGGCCACCATCCGCTTTCACCGGTGACGGCGATCCATTGAGTGTGGAAAATCTGAAGGCGACGCGCCAAGAGGCGCTCGAAACTCTCGCGTCCGGCCTCGATGCCGTCCTGGTACCGGCGGGCTTTGCTCGCCGGCCGAAAGCACTGCTCTGGATCCGCAACAGCCTCCTGGCGCGGACCTACGTGGAGGTGCAGAGGAGCCAGTCGGGCCTCGGCTGCTACATCAACCTCGGTCGGGAGCGGCCATTCGAGAAAGCCATCCCGACTTATCGCAACAACACGGCGTGGAGGCTCGGGTTGGTCGCGGGTGGCAAGACTCTTCCGAAATGGCGCCACCGGGATGCGATTTCGTACGTAGATCTTACAGAAGATCCGGCGTTCGGCGCAGATCTCGTTTTGCTGGTCAGAGACTATGGGCTTCCCTACCTGCGCCGCTGCCAAGGACTCCTCGGTCACCGGGTCCGCCCTCCCGAGGCTCGCCGGCCGGCGTCTCTGCCGCCCGACCCCGCCTAGAGGGTTGCTCCAGGCGATCGGCGGTGCGGATCAGCGGTGGACAGTGCAGGGCTATCGACCCAAGTGCAGATCGCTTCCCATCGTGCCAGGCCGCGCAGCGGTTTGGCACGACGGGATCAATTCAGGTTGCGACACGCGAGGAGGATCGGCCAAGCGTGGCCGATCCCGAAGTGCAACCCACCATGGTTGGCGACAAGCCGTTCTAAAACTCGTCCCAGGTGCCGGTGCGTGCCGCCGGGCGTGCCGCACGGGATGGCTTGGCGAAGGCCTGCGTGGCGAGGCTGCGCAGGCGCTGCGGCTCGGGTTGACTGTACCGCGGCTCATCGACGATTTCGCTGGCGCGGGTGCGGAAGCTGGCCACGATCTGCTTCAGGCCGTTCAGCTGCTGCGTCAGGTTGGCGACCGACGCCGCGCTCTCTTCCGCAAGCGCGGCATTCTGCTGGGTCATTTCCTCGAGGCTGGAGACGGACTGGCTCATCTCGGACAGACCGGCCGCCTGCTCGCCGGTGGCGGACGAGATGTCGCCCACCGCGCTCGAGACCTGCTTGGACGCGGCGACGATCTTCTCCAGCGCCGCTCCGGCGGCACGGACCAGCTTGACGCCCTCTGTGACCTCGGAGACCGATTGGTTGATGAGGGTCGTGATGTCCTTGGCCGCCTCCGAGCTGCGCTGGGCCAGCGTGCGGACCTCGGACGCCACGACGGCAAAGCCCTTGCCGGCCTCGCCGGCGCGCGCGGCCTCGACGGCCGCGTTGAGCGCCAGCAGGTTCGTCTGGAACGCGATCTCGTCGATGACGCCGCTGATGTCGGCCACCTTTCCGGATGCCTGCTCGATGCGGGTCATCGCGTCCACCGACTGGCGCACGATGTCACCGCCCGTTTCGGCGAGGCGCGTGCCCTCGACGGCGGAGTCGGCGGCCTGGCGGGAGCTCTGGGCGCTCGTCTTGACGGACGAGGTGAGCTGCTCCGTGGTCGCCGCAGTCTCCTGCAACGAATGCGCCTGGCGCTCCGTGCGGTCCGAGAGCTCTGTCGTGGCCTTGGAGATTTCCTGTCCGGTCGACTGGATCGACGCGACGCTGTTGTTCACCGAGCCGATGAGCTGCTCGAGCTGTCCAATCGCGTCATTGAAGTCGTGGCGAAGCTGGGCGAAGGCATCGGGGACTTCAGCGCCCAAGCGGGCGGTCAGGTTGCCCGTCGAGAGTGCCGCGAGGGCGCCGGCCAGAGCCTCGACCGCAGCCTTCTGCTCCGCGCTCGCATTCGCCTGGGTGATCTCGGCCGTCTTTTGCTCATGGACGTCGACCAGGGATCCACAGGCGCGAACGTAGCCTTCCTTGCGCGTGCAACCGCCCGTCGCGCGGAACCAGCGCCAGTTGCCGTCACGCATTCTCAGGCGATAGGTCACGTCGTAGCCGGAAGCGCGACCTTCGACCGCCGAGCCGAAGGCCGCGAACGTGCCGGGAACGTCCTCCGGATGCAGCCTGTCGGACCAGGACTGAACCACGTCCGGGAACTCCGCCTCCGAGCTGAAGCCCAGGAGACGACGGAACTCGGCCGACCATGTCCAGCGGCTGCGGCTGTCCATTGCGTCCTGGTTGATCAGGATAGCGTCCCAGAGACCGACACCCGCGTGCTTGCTGAGGACATCGAGGTACTCGTCGCGGTCGCGGAGGCTTTCGAGTTCTGCGTCGAGCGCCTTCTTTTCGGCTGCCGCCACGTCAGACGCACCAAACCGCCACCAACTTCCGTTCGCCATCACTGCCTCCCAATTACGCTTCACACGTTAGTGAAATCCACTTTCACAAGAATTAACGGTGGGACTTTTTGATATATGCTTGTTCTGATCTGTATTCCGGCAAAAATCCTTTGTGCCGGCGAGGCCAGTTTTGCGTCGCCTTGCTGGTGCACCAGCGGTCGGGGGAGTGGCTGCGGGACGGAGTTCCGTGTCGAACGACGGGACCTCGCACTTGGAGAGCCTGATCAGGCGACCAAGGCTCGGGCCACTCGTAAGGGACCTGCAAACTTTGCGCCTGCTGTCGAGGTGCGCCTTGCAAAAGCTGCGTTGGTGGTCTGAGGCGGCGTTCTTCTGTGGTCTGTCCGGGACGTATTCACGGCTGGCTGCCGGCAGGTCTCACCCTTCGAGCTGGCGTCAGTCCGCCGGTGGACGAAATGCCGCCTCGTCGAGCCACATGGCGGCAAGTGCATGACCGTCGGGATCGGCGAGGTCGCGCGTGTACATGACCCCGTGATCCTCGACAGGATTGATATCTGTAGTCCCGCCATGCGTTGCGGCCGCATTGCTCATCGCATCAACGGCCTCCCGGCTTGGGCACGTGAGTTGCAGCATGACCTCGCTGGACGTGTTCGGCGGGATGGGGCGGCTCGTGAAGCCGCGCCACTTCTCGTGGGTCAGCAGCATGAAGTTGATGGTCTCGCTCCACATCATCCACGCCGCGGTGCCGTCCGTGAAGCGCGGATTGATCTTGAACCCGATGGCCTCGTAGAACGCGATCGACGCATTCAGGTCGGTCACCGGCAAGCTCACGAAAATCGACTTGCTCATGCCTGTCTCCCTTGCCTCAGGCGTCATTGGCCTACCTCAAGGACGGACGAGATCGCCTCTTGCCGACACGCTATCGCGACGTGCGCCGGGACAATCGCAAACGTCAGTACGGGCTCACGCCACCCCATTACAGGCGGCACGCGGTGCACCCCCGTCACCATCCCGGTTGAGCCGGGAGGAGATCGACATTTCGCCGATCACGAGTGTCGCGCCTTGATGGCTGACTGAACGCGCTGGCACGTGCCGTAACCATGACGGGCAAATAATCTGGCGCCTTGCAACGGAAGGTGTTCCCACGCCGTACTGTAGGTCATGCGTCCGGCGGTGATCGTCTTGATTGGCCTGATAGCTGGCGCCCTCGCTGGTGGGCTCGCGCTCGTTATCGCGTCACGGTTGGTTTGAGGTGTTGCCGATAGGGAGAGGCCGAGGCAGCGCCCTTTTCGACCTGTCGTCAGTACATCGAGCCGTAACTGAAATTCATCAACGGCGAAGACAACGGCGCGCAGACCGGACATCGAAAAGCCCTCAATGAGCTGTGCCTAACTTGCCGGACCCTTTGCTTCTCGACCGAGATCAGTTGTGCGCTGAGCAGTGGTGTCACATCTTCCGGGGTGCAACATTTAAACGGAGCAGAAGATGTCTGACGAAATGGGTCGCGAGATCATCGATCTCGTCGCCGACGTCGTGGCCGCCTATGTCACCAACAACACCATTCAGGTTCGGGAACTGCCTGACCTGATCGCGTCGGTGCACGCCTCGTTGACAAGCGCGGCGTCCGGAAAGGCGCCCGAGCCGGAAAGCGAGCCTCTCGTCCCCGCGGTGCCAATCAAAAAGTCGATTACGCCGGACTACCTGATCAGCCTCGAGGATGGCCGGAAGTACAAGACGCTCAAGCGTCACCTAGGGGGCCTGGGTCTCACGCCAGACGAGTACAGGACGAAGTGGGGACTGAAATCCGACTACCCGATGGTCGCGCCATCGTATGCGGCTCGGCGATCTGAGCTGGCGAAGGCGAGCGGCCTTGGGCAAATGCGCAGCAAGGCAACGGCCAAACCGGTTCCTGCACCTGCCCCCAAGAAAAGGCGGGCAACCAAGGCCCCTTCGTGACAGAGCCGCGATGCGCGGCGACGGTGGTCAACGCATTAAGGTGCAGCGATGCGGACGCTGGGACTGATCGGCGGACTCAGCTGGGAGAGCACCGCGATCTACTATCGCCACCTGAACGAGATGGCCCGCGCGCGTCTGGGCGGTCTCCACTCAGCCAAGCTCGTTCTGTGGTCGTTTGACTTCGCCGATGTTGCGAAGCTGCAGCACGAGAATGACTGGGCGGGAGCAACGGCGCTGATGGAAGAGGCCGGCCGGAACGTCGCCGCGGCGGGCGCCGAAGCGATCGTGATCTGCACGAACACCATGCACATGATGGCGAATGAGGTGGAGCACGCCTCGGGTCTCCCTGTCCTGCATATCGTGGATGCGACGGCGACCGCGCTCAACGCCGCAAACTGCAGGCGCCCTCTCCTGCTTGCCACCCGGTTCACCATGGAGCAGCCATTCTACCGCGAGCGCCTCCAGCGCAACGGGATTGACGCTGTTGTACCCGACGAGGCTGGACGAGCGCTGGTCCACCACGTGATCTATGACGAGCTCTGCCAGGGGGTCGTCAGTCCGGCGTCACGGACAGCCGTAAAGGCCTTGATACAGGCTGTCGCCGCAGAGGCGCCGATCGACAGCATCATTCTGGGCTGTACCGAGATCACCATGCTGATCGGCCAAAGCGACACGCCATTGCCGGTGTTCGATACGACACGGCTCCACGCAGAAAGCGCCATGCAGTTCGCTCTCGGTAGCAGCTGAGAAGCTTGCAGGCTCTTCTGCGCTGAGCAGGATGCAGCGGGTCCCGGGGAACGCAGCAGGAGCTTCGCCGCTTCCATCAGGGACCCGATTACCACCTTAAGCGCATCCTTTACCGTCCGTCTTCAATGGCAAGCTATCGCTTGCGACATGTCCGGTGTAAGTTTCCGTGACGACGCCCCCCGAGCCGTTCGGAATTGAATGCCGCTCTCACGAAAATTGGTGATGAGCACGAGCGTGCTGCTGCTGGCGCTCGGGTTTCTGACGTTGATCGGCATCGTCGGCTCGACGGCTTGGCTGGGCGAACAAGCGAACTCGTATTTTCAGGACAACAACCGCTCACGTTCGCTTCGGTCTGCGGCCACCGACCTGCGCAGCGCCCTTCAAAGCGCCGAGTCGAGCCAGCGCGGTTTTCTGGTCGGTGGTAACGAGATCTACCTGGCCCCTTACGACGCGGCGAAAGTCGAGGCGAAACGGCAATTCGAACAGCTGAAATCATACTTGACGTCGTCTACGCAGGACGCGGCGATCATCAGTCGGCTTACCAGAGCGCTCGCAAATAAGTTCGAGGAGATGGACCGCACCATCGCCGCGAAGAAGGATGGGAAGGAGGAAGAAGCGCAGGCAATCTTCCGAAGCAACCGAGGCAAAGCTCTCAGCGACGAAATCAACATGTTCCTCGCCGCTGTCGCACGGCAGGCAGACGGACGCCTGGAAACCGCGCTGAGCGACCAGCGGGAGAACGCCACTTTCCTGCGTCTTGCGACGTTCATCGGGGGCGCCATCATCGTGGTGGTTGTCGGTGTCTCGACCGCGCTCGTCATGCGCTACGCTTCGGAGATCGTCAGCGCCAGGAATGAACTGGATATGCTGAACCGGACCCTGGAGTTGCGTGTCGAAACGAGGACGCAGCAACTCGCTCAGGCGAGAGACCGGGCCGAGATGCTCGTCGCAGAGATCAACCACCGTGTCTCGAACAGTCTGGCGCTCGTGGCATCACTCGTGACCTTGCAGGCGAAGAGTTTGCCGGACGAGGCCAGCAAGCAGGCACTGAGGGAAGCCGAGGCACGCATCCTTGCAGTTGCCTCGGTCCACAAGCGCCTTTACGCGAGCGGTGACGCGCAATTCGTCGATCTCAGAGAGTATCTTGCAAACGTCGTCGAACACATGCAGGCATCCGTGCTCGGGAAGGGTCATGTTGCGTCGCTGCAGTACGACCTTGAATCGCTGAAGCTCAGCACTGACGCTTGCATCAACCTTGGCGTGATCGTCACGGAGTGGGTAACGAACGCCGTGAAATACGCTTACCCCGATGAACCGGGCGAGGTGCGCGTGAAGCTTCGGAAGCTCACGCCCGATCTCGCCGAACTTAGGGTCGAGGACGACGGCGTCGGCCGACGCGAAGGCGTGACGCGAGGAACCGGGCTGGGTACCCGCATTGTCAACGCGATGGCGCGCGCCATTGGCGGTCGCGTGGAATACATAACCGCTGAGCGTGGGACCGTGGCGACGCTGGCGTTTGCCCCCGCCTCGGAGAGTTAGAATGGCTGCCATCCACCGGAGCTCACTCGTTTGGGCGTGTGTCGCCGTCGCGTCCCTGGGCATGGCGCACGCGAATGAAGGTGGGCCCGGCCTGACCACATTCCGGCCCTTGCCACCGTATGACGCCAGCAAGCCCGATTGCTCCAAGCCGCGCGAGCTCTCCAGGGTGCTGGCATTCGCGCAGGACAATGAGCGCAAGTTCATGCAGGGGGTTTCCCGCGGGCTGGAACTCGCGGCCCGTGAACGCGGCCTTGACTACCGGCCGGCGCAGGCCGCGAACGATCACGAAAGGATGGTCGGCCAGATCGAGGGCATCCTCGATGCCAAGGCGGGGGCACTCGTCGCCGCGCCGGTGGATCCCGTCGCGCTGGCGCCGGTCCTCCAGAAAGTCATCTGGTCAGGCGCCTATGTCGGCACAATCGTGCCCCCGCCTGCCACTACGATCCTCAACGCGCCGCAATACCTCACCGGAAAGGTGCTCGGGGACGAAGCGGCGACCTACATCCGCACGAAGCTCAACAGCAAGGCAAAGGTCGTGCTGCTGACGCACGACAGCCTCCAGTTCCTCGCGCCACGTTTTGCGGCCATGCGCGACGCGCTCCGGACTGTTCCCGGCGCGGTCGTCGTGGCCGACATCTCGCCTCCGACCGTCGACGAGGATGGCGGCGCAGAAATGATGCGGACGATCCTCGTCGCCAATCCGGACGTGGACGTGGTCCTGGGCGCCGATACGGTCGTGCTTGGTGCACTCAGGGCACTGCGAGAGGCGGGCAAGGCGCGGGCCGACCAGTTCCTCGGGGGGATCGATGGAGAGCCTTCCGCGGTCGCCGAAATCAAGCAGGGCGGTCCCTATAAGGCGAGCGTCAGCCTGGCCTCGCCGATCTTCGGATACGCGCTGGGGCAACAGGCGGCGGACTGGCTCGACGGCAAGAGCGTGCCGCAAGCCATGGACATCCTCCCGAAGGCGCTCACGCTCAGCAACATTGCCCAGTACGAGGCCGATGTCGCCGACCCGGCATCCGTCTACAAAGACGTCAGACGCCGCGACGAATACCTCCGTCGCTACGGCAACATCTGCTTCGACACCCGGGACCAGTATCTGAATTTTCCGTGGTCTTCCGAGCGTTGAGCCGGACGCGGCCTGCGGGAGCGGGCCACAGCGAGGCCCAGGCGCGCGGCACCGAGCCCGACATCCCTATGCGGCTCCGGTCATGCGCCATTCGCCGCTGCCGGCGGACCAGGCTTGCCGTCCCGCAAAGGCCCGTGCGGCCTGATCAAGCCAAAACGGATCAGGGCATTCTCCGGCGGAACCGCCCTCGGTACGCCAGACGAACTCGAAATTCGGCGAACCGGACCAGCTTGCCGCAACCGGCGTCCCGCTTCCGGACCGCAGGGCGAACTCGGCGAGTTCATCGATTGCCAGGGCGAGGGCCTGTGCGGTCTCGGGCCTGAGCAGGACGGGATCTCCGGTGCAAGACAGCGCCGCCGCCAGGTCGGCCGACACTGCCGCAACCTGTGCCGTGACGAGATCCCGAACATCGACACCGCGCCAATCCGTCCCGACCAGAAGCCTCTGCACCACCGCCAGCGCGTTCAGCCGCCTTTCGAAGACCTGCAGGAAGGCGGACAGATCAGGAGCGTCCCTGCCGGTTCTGCGAGCCAGGCCTCCGACGATCGCCAACTGGTTCTTTGCCCTGTGAAGCGTCTCCTTCATGAGCGCCTGAATGCGCGCGGCGTCGTCGTGGGTGCGCGTGACATCCTCAAAGACGCAAACGGCCGCGAGCTGCCGGCCGTCATCATCGTATACAGGTGCCGAGCTTGCACGGATGACCGCCTTCTCCCCTGACGAGTAGATGAGGACGATTTCCTCGCCCTCCACCGTCTCAGCGGTCTCGAGTGAGCGCGCCAGCGGCCAGTCGCGCGTGTCATAGACCGTCCCGTCCAACCTGAAACCTCGTACGGTTTCCTGCTGGATCAGCTCGGAGGAGAAAGGCGAGCGCGCGATCCGGGAGGCGGCCTTGTTCGCCAACAGGATGCGCCCGGTATGCGCCTCGGCGACGAGAACACCGATCGGAAGCGAGCTGACCACAGCGTCGAGCCGCGCCTCCCTTTCGCGGATTGCGAGATCACTCTTCCGGCCAGCGGACCGCGCCGCGTAAGACAAGGCCAGGGCGCTCAAGGCCGCGATGGCGGCAAATCCCACGAGATGCTCGTACCAGGTGCGCATCACCGCGCGTCGGTCAATGTTGAAGTTCGCCACGAACGGGAACGATCCGACCGCCGTGAATGCCGCGATCCTGTCCTTTCCGTCGATCGTCGACCGTGCTGAGTAAAGCCCCGCAGCTTGCCCTTTCCGAAGTTCGGCCAGGAGCGGACTGTCGTCTCGCAGCTTCAGTGGCACGTCAGGCGTGTCGGGATAACGGACGAGGATCGCGCCGTCCCTGCGGACCAGCGAAGCGGCTGACGACGCCGGCCACCGCAACGTCGTCTCATAGAATTTGCGGAAGTAGCTGGGCAGGATCGTCACGCCCACGATCCACCCGCGACCCGGCCCTCTCGTGATCGCCTTTGACACCGTGAACGACATCGTGCCCGTTGCTCGACCCCGAAACGGTGCACTCACGAACGTCACTTCCGGGGACGCTTGCGCCGCGAGGAAGTACTCACGGTCGGTCACGTCAAAGGGCTCGATCGGAAAGGCTCGGCTGCTGGAGACGATCCGGCCCACTGGCGACGCCACGAATGCCGACTCCAGTTCAGGCATCCGTTCCTTGAGCTGCACAAGGAACTCGTGAAACGAGCCGTCGTTTTGCAGCTGCTCGATGGTGTGGCCGTCCAGCCGGTCGATGATCCGGTCGAGCGCCAGATCTGCTGACTGGAAAACAGCGCGCGCATGCTCCGAAAGGATCTCGGATGTCCTCGATGCTTCATCGCTTGCGTGCTCGACCAGCTGCGAGCGGTCATACGCCGCTGCGATCACGAAAGCTGCAACCGGGACTGTTATTGCCAAGATAGAGCTAAGTCGGGTGAACGGACTCGATCGGTTTATGCTCGCAAACTCTCGGGCTGCGGCAGTCATTCCGGCCTTCTCCTGAGCAATAACGGACTTGGCGATTCCATTCTGAGCTTCCACAATGCCTTATGTTCTCAAAGCGTGGAAGCGTGAGTACGCTCCACCAGGGTGCTTGTCGCGTTTCTCCAAGGAGCAGCTCTGCATCGCATTTGGTCACGGCGTCGCAGCGGGTCGCCGGACCTTCGCTGGCAGGCTCTCCTATCTTGGAAATTGCCAACCGCAGGCGCCTCCAGGGAGGCGCGCCGCCGCTGTCCTGCGGCGCGTGCTGAGGAAGCTTTTCGACGGGTGTCACGCCGATCAATGAAGAGGGTGGATGTCTCTCGTCAGCGGAATATTTTCAGATGCTGATCAACTGTCCCGATAGCTCTTCAACGCCTCCGCCTCAATTTGCTGAATCAGCAGGCTCTTGCAATCTGAGTAGGCGTGGCTGTCCTCGGGATGGAGACCTGCGCATCGAAGCTTTTCCTGTTCGTACAATCGTGCCGCTTCCGGCGAACTGCGCAGGAAGTCGCGGAATGCGAGATGGCGGCGGACATGGGGGTCGCCGTCCGCAAAGCAATGCAGCTGCACTGTCCGCCGGCCCGTGAACGCATCGTTCAAGGTGCAATACCGCCGTCCGTCCATGCCAAGGGCTCCATGCCACTCATAACCCAGCGCTTCGACGGAACCCCGTTGTGCATCCAGGGCATTCAGCGCCGATGCGATTGGCATGAGGTCAATGACGGGCTTGGCGACGATACCTGGGATGGACGTCGATCCGATGTGGTGCACCCTGCAGAACGCCGAGACGTGTTTTTGAAGTCGCGTGGCTTCTCGTAAGGCCTCGTCTGCCCAGCGTACATCGTGCGGGACCAGCTTCACGGCAATCGGAGGAGGCATGCGAACTCGTCTTGCTCCGTCGTCTGCTCCGGGTCAACGCTCATGGGCGAGCGACCCGCAGCGTCCTGCGCAGGCCAGGCGGCCGAAGGAGCGGTCCCGGACCGAACCGTAGAGCAGCAGGGTCGTCCGTCATCGTTCGCTGGTCCGGGGGAGGATGCGTCGCGCGTGTTCTACGCGACCCGCCGGCCCTGCGCATCGATGAGCGGCGAACTGTCTTCCTTTGCGAAGGGACCGGGCGGCCAGCGCTCCAGGAGGTCGAGCACCACCTCGCTCGGCCGGCACAGCCGCACGCCCTTCGCGGTGCAGACGATGGGGCGATTGACGAGCACGGGGTGCTCCAGCATGGCATTCAGGAGCTGCTCATCCGGCACCGACGGATCGAGCAAACCGAGCTCTGCCGCTGGCGACTTCGTTTCGCGCAACGCGGTACGCGGCGTCAGGCCGGCCGCGGCGAAGAGACCGAGCAGCTGCGGGCGGGTCCATCCCGTCTTCAGGTACTCGATGATGGCTGGCCGATAACCAGCTGCCTCGATGATGGCCAGCACGTTGCGCGAGGTGCCGCACTCGGGGTTGTGGTGGATGACGACGTCCATGGCTCCGCTCCTCAGGCGCGTGTCTGCGACACCGGCGAGAACAGCCATCCCGCGAGGGCGCTGGCGGCGAAGGCTCCGATCACCTGCGCGACCACGAAGGCCGGCACATTGGCCGGGGCGATCCCGGCGAAGGTATCGGTGAAGGCGCGCGCTATCGTCACCGCCGGGTTGGCGAAGGACGTCGAGGCCGTGAACCAGTAGGCAGCGGTAATGTAGAGCCCGACCGCCACGGGCGCGCTCTCGGGCTTGAAGCGGACGACGCCGAAGATGGTCAGCACCAACCCGAAGGTCGCCACGAACTCGGCAAACCACTGGGCGCCACCGGCCCGTACGGTCTGCGAAGCCTGCCAGACCGGCAGGTCGAACATCAAATGGGCGATAAGGGATCCAGCGATGCCGCCAATCACCTGGGCGGCGACATAGGGCCCAACCTCGCCCCACTGCATCCGGGAGCGTTGCGCCATGACGAGGCTCACGGCCGGATTGAAGTGAGCACCAGAAATGGGTCCGAAGATCAGGATGAGCACCACGAGGATCGCGCCGGTCGGCAGCGTGTTGCCGAGCAGCGCAAGGCCGACATCCTTCGTGAGTTTCGTGGCCATGATGCCCGAGCCCACGACGGTCGCCACGAGGATGGCCGTGCCGAGCAGTTCGGCGGCAAGCCTCCGCTTGAGGTCAAAGGTCGTCATGCGGCAGCGCCCTTCCGAGCTATGTCAGTGGCGCCTTCCATGCCACCGATCTGCGCAAGGCGTGCCTTGAGCGAGGCGAGGTCCAGATGGTCGATGTCCAGATTCACGAACTCCGAGATGCGCGAGGAGAGGCGCCGGTAGGCTTCCATGAAGGCGGCGCGTTTCTCGGCGTCGCTGCCCTCGACAGCGGCCGGGTCAGGGATCCCCCAATGCGCCACGAGGGGATGGCCAGGCCAGTAGGGGCAAGTCTCTCCCGCCGCGCTGTCGCAGACGGTGATGATGAAATCCATGGTCGGCGCATACGGGCCGGCGAACTCGTCCCAGCTCTTCGAGCGGAAACCGCCGGTCTCGTAACCGAGGTCATGCAGGAGCGAGAGCGCATGCGGGTTCGGCTCGCCTTTGGGCTGGCTGCCAGCCGAATATGCCTTGAAGCGACCGGCGCCTTCCCGGTTCAGGATGGCCTCGGCCAGGATCGAGCGAGCGGAGTTGCCGGTGCACAGGATGAGGACATTGGCGGGGCGGTTGGCCATCGAGACCTCGCGTCGGGCTGGAAAGGGGGCGGCCGCCGCGCTCAAGAGCTCGGCGAAGGGAGCCGGCGTTCGGGCGCAATCCTCGAGGAGAAACGCCGTGAGCTGGAGCATGCGGGCCCGGTTCGCCGCGTAGATGATCGAGCGACCCTCCCGCCTGGACGTGATCAGCCCGGCCGCCTCCAGGGCCTGCAGATGGGTGGACATCGTGTTGTGCGGGACAGCGAGGAGGCGCGCGATGTCGCCCGCCGGCAGGCCGAAAGGGAGGTATCGCGCGAGGAGGCGGTAGGTTTCGAGCCGCCACGGCTGGGCAAGCGCACCAAGGGCGGCAAGGACGTCGTCAGACTCGAGTTTGGTCCCGTGTTCCATCATCCGGCTGACTGGGGTTGACGAGGCATCGGCCGTCTCAGTTCCTCACGAAGATCTCATCCGATGTCGATCTGTCGGTACATATCGACATATTGTGATGACAGAGAGATGACGGAGCTGTTTGCCGCTGCGCTCGGGATGTCGCGCGCAGCAGGGTGCCTCCCTCACCACGGGGCAGGCCAGACCGCGAAGCCATTCACCCGGGTGGCGGGCGATGCCACTTCACCTGGAGCTGCGGAGGTGAAGCCGGCCAGGCCCGCACGCTCCCGCGGCTTAGGCCCGCCTTCCGCTCAAGCAGGGCACTGTCCGCCCCCCTATCCTGCCAAGGGTCGAAATCTGCAAAATCATTGACTTAGGAAGGTCTGGCTGGGGCGGAAGGACACGATTTTTTCGCTTAGAGCGTTGTTACTACAGTGATTATCACTGTCGCACTTTGCTTCCTACCAACATTCCTACCCACATTGAATCGGGCCGTTCTGGGACGTGCTGGGACAGCGTGCAATTGAGCGCGACCCGTTACGCATACCGATCCGATTGCTCCTGACAGTGAGCGCGCACGCGTTCCAGCCAATTGTCATACCATACCCAGGTGCCTGCGTAGTCACCCTGTCGCCCAAACCCCTTGGCGGGATCTTTCGCTAACAGTGCGCGCCAAAGTCGGGTGTGACTCTCCTGTGTGAACCGAGGAAAGCCTTCGCCCTGAACAATACGAACAACCTGAGTAGGGGTGAATCTTCGTCTATCAACGGTCTTCAGAAACACCTCATTGAGCGCTCGCCCCTTGTCAGAGTCGCCCTTCACAAACTCAATCGCACGATCCGCAGAAGACTTGTGGTTCGCCAGCTTGGGGACGAACACTGCACGGAATGCGAACCGGGGGTCGTTGAACTCTTCCTCGCTTAGGCGGTCTTGGAACGCGTCCATGGCGGAACCGATGTGCCCTGGAAGGTCACTCGCCTTCTTCAAAACTGCACGCTGGTCAGCGCTGAACGTCACAAACTGCAACGCAATGGGGAGTCTGCGCTCCAATCCAAATTGTGATCCAAACTGGCTTTTGATCACGTCGTTGAAATTGATGCAGCACGCCTGCAGCTTAGCGCTCAACTCGTCGTCTATTCGTGTTGTGGAACGATGCTCAATCTCGTGTCGGATCTCCGTCAGAAACTCCAAGTTCTTCACAGCACCGGGCGGGACAGGGCACCGCGCATGACGCAGGCACATCCCTATTTCCCAATAACACTCGGCACCCTGCTTAGTTTTCTTGATGCTGCCGTCTGCCTCCCTGTAACGGTGATCTATACCCTCTCGTCGGAACCATGCGTGTAGCAGGTAGGTCCAGGCAATAACGCTCGTGACAATGAATAACTCCGCACGGAAGTGCAGGCCGGCACCATTGAACAAGTGAACCGCCGCGATCATCGCCTCGCGAGCCTTCACCAGCAATTCGTCACCGCGCAGGCTCAAACCCGTTCCGGGATCAACGTCGGGCCAAGTGGCAAGGAAGTCGTCGAGTTCTACTTCGGTCGCTGCTCTGACAGCCTTATGCTTCGCCTCTGTACGAATCTCGGATACGGCGCGGTGATTCACCGACCTTGTTGGCCGTGTGAAGTAGGCGAGGATATCTTGGTCATTGTAGCCGCCTCGGGAGAGCATCGCTTTGATCAAGGCGACTTCCCATCGTTCAAGCGTGTTCCCGCGCTTTCGCTTCGCCATATCGACTACCCCACGGATTCGTGCCGGGAGCTAGACTACACAGCTATAGGCAATCAGAGCAGAGGGTGATTGCTGACATCCAAAGCATTGCGCCGACCCGAGGTGCAGGGAACAACGTTGGACACCTCCCCGACGTTAGTATTAACGCGTGTGATCACCTTTGCGGTTTGCTCTGGGTTGCGCTTAATGCAGATCCGCTGGCGTCCAGCGTTCTCTGCCGCGACGGTAGTGGTGTCGCTGCCGGCGGTGTTGTTCGTCAACTTACTGATGAACACGCCAAGTCACTACGTTGGTGAAAGCCTCGAATCCACATCTACCTGCGTATTCAATCGCAATTCTGTTTGACTTTTCAGGTATCTAAGCTTTTCGAAGGCTATGGCAGGCAGGTCGCATTGGCCTGTCCTACCAGCAAATCTACCAACAACTGCGAAAGATGCCCTGGTTTTCGGATTTCTAAGCCATTGATTTTGCTATCTATTATTTCTGAAAACAGACGTTGGCTGGGGCGGGAGGATTCGAACCTCCGCATGGTGGAATCAAAATCCACTGCCTTACCGCTTGGCGACGCCCCATCGTGCCGCGGCATGGATATTGGACCGGTGCCGTCCACGTCAACCGGGGCAAGGGTTCGCGATCGCGCATGGCCCCGGTAGGATGTCGTACCCGCGTCTTCGGAGGCCGCCATGGGCCTGCTCGTCAACGTCGATGTTCCCGACCTCACCCGCGCCATCGCCTTCTATACGCAGGCATTCGGGCTGACCGTCTCGCGCCGCTTCGGCACCGGGGTGGCGGAGTTGAAGGGCTGGCCGGTCGACCTCTACCTTCTCGAAAAGACGGAAGGCAGCACCGGAGCGGGTGGCGATCCGCGCCGGTACGCGCGGCACTGGACGCCGGTGCATCTCGACATCACGGTCGACGACGCCGACGCGGCTCTTTCCCGCGCGCTTGCTGCCGGTGCCACGCAGGACGGGCCGCTGCGCGAGTTTTCGTGGGGGCGCATCGTGACCATCGCCGATCCCTTCGGACACGGCTTGTGCCTCCTGCAGTTCGTAGGCCGAGGCTATGACGAGATCGCTTCCCCGCCTGCCTGACAGCCGGCCAAAGCTTCCGGCGGCAAGGCCGCGCGAATTTCAGGTTGCCTTGCCCGCCCCACCTGCCTATACACCGCGCAAGTCGGAGCGTAGCGCAGCCTGGTAGCGCACCTCGTTCGGGACGAGGGGGTCGTAGGTTCAAATCCTATCGCTCCGACCAATTCATCCGGCGCCCGGGCCGGGATTTCCAAGCTTCATTCGACGAGCAGCGCCGGGGCGAATTCGCCAGGCTTACGGCCTTTCGTGACGAAGACCGTGTTCGATTGATCCTCGTCAAACGCTTTATCCGGCTCCATGCATAGCCTCTCCGCGTCCACCGCACGTGAAAGCACTGCACGAGGAGACGCATCATGGTGACGCTTGCGCATCCGGCTTCCACCCCGTTCGCCGCGCAGCACGCAGTGGAGGATCGGGATGCACCCCGCCCGTCCGGGTTCGGGCTCATCGTCCCGCTTGGAGCAATCTACCTGGCCCTGCTGGTGATCGGCCCCTTCCTGGCGATGGCCTTCCACCACTGAGCCCAGGCTGGCCGGAGCACTGGTCAACCCCTGCGACACCAGCTGGCTGGGTACTCCCATCACGGGAGGCTTGATCAGAACGCCACTCGTTCCCATCGTCTAGCGGTGCGCGCCGCGTGCGCTGGGAGGATGCAATGAACACGGTCAAGACCGCGGTGCTGCTCGCCGGCATGACGGCGCTCTTCATGGCCATCGGCTTCGCGCTGGGCGGCCAGGGGGGCATGCTCGTTGCCCTCGTCTTTGCCGCTGGCATGAACCTGTTCAGCTGGTGGAACTCCGACAAGATGGTTCTGCGCATGTACAATGCGCAGGAGGTGGATGCGCGCGCAGCACCGGAGCTCCACGCCATGACGGCGGAGCTGGCGCAGCGCGCCGGCATTCCGATGCCGCGCCTCTACATCATCAACGATCCTCAGCCCAACGCCTTCGCCACGGGACGCAGCCCGGACAACGCGGCCGTGGCGGTCAACACCGGCCTGATCGAGCTCCTGTCGCGCGAGGAGGTCGCCGGCGTCATCGCGCACGAGCTGGCGCACATCCGCAACCGCGACACGCTGATCATGACGGTGACGGCCACGATCGCTGGCGCCATCTCCATGCTCGCCAATTTCGGCATGTTCTTCTCCAGCGGCCACCGCGACAACAATGGCGGTTTCGGCCCGGTGGCGACGATCCTGATGATGGTGCTCGCGCCGCTGGCCGCGATGGTGGTCCAGATGACGATCTCGCGCACCCGGGAATACGCAGCCGACCGCGCGGCGGGGGAGATCTGCGGCAACCCCGTGTGGCTGGCCACCGGCCTGCAGAAGCTGTCGCGCGGTGCGGCGGCCATTCCGAGCATGGCGGCCGAACATCATCCCGCGACCGCGCACATGTTCATCGTCAACCCGCTCTCCGGGGCGCGGATGGACAATCTGTTCTCCACCCACCCCAACCCCGAGAACCGGATCGCTGCGCTGTTGGAGCAGGCGCAGGCCATGGGCGTGAACGGCTATGCCGCGCCCGAGGCGGGCGAGGTCGTGACGCAGGGGCCGTGGGGCCGCGGCGCGAGCCGGCGCGGGCCGTGGGGGTGAATCCTGCGAAGGTGCTTCACTGGCGGGACGGCCTGGGCTAGGCGGAGAGCCGGCCACCGGCGGCGTCCGCCGGAAGGGAGAGCTTGTCCATGCTGCGCGGTATCGATCCGGCGATTTCCGCCGACCTCCTGCATGTCATGATGCTGATGGGGCATGGCGACGATCTCGTCATCTGCGACGTCAACCACCCCGCCGCCACCATCGCTGCGGAAACGACCCACGGCCGGCTCCTGAGCGTGACGGGCTGCGACATCCCCCGGCTCGCCCGCGCCGTGCTGTCGCTGTTTCCGCT
Source organism: Alsobacter sp. (assembly GCF_059501845.1). Taxonomy (NCBI): domain Bacteria; kingdom Pseudomonadati; phylum Pseudomonadota; class Alphaproteobacteria; order Hyphomicrobiales; family Alsobacteraceae; genus Alsobacter; species Alsobacter sp. The sequence goes on from NZ_JCACDK010000014.1 coordinate 323,307, forward strand.
CGACACATTCGTCGAGGCGCCGGTACGGCGCATGCTCGACGTGCATGATCCCGCGCGGATCCATCCCGTGCAGGAGGAGATGCAGCGCGTCTGCGACGCGGCAGCGGGCCACAAGGTGACCATCGAGCCGCTGGAGCGCTTCGCCTTCTATGCGGCGGCCAGGACGTCGTTCGCCATCGTGAGAACGTCCGACCCGGGGCCCTATGGCTGCTTCATCCTGACCAAGGGCGTACTCTGAGCCCGGGCCTCAGCTGGCCAGCCGTTGATAGAGCAGCTGGTGCCAATAGGGCGTGGTGGCCACGAGTATCCGCCCTGGCCCGTGATAGACCCTCAGGAGCTTCTCCCCCGAAAGCCAGCTCGACAGGTAGGAGCGTGACGGCCGGCGCAGCGAGTAACGAACCCGGCTCGACCGCGCGATGACGAACCGGCCGTCGATGGCGAAATCCTCGTCGCCCAGTTCGACCTCCTCGACCGGCCCGGGCGCGGAGAGCACCACGGTGCCCTCTCCCGAGACCTTGGTCGAGAAATCGACCAATCCAGTGCCCTGGCGGACGGAGTTCCAGACCTTCTCGCGGTAGAAGGACAGGTTCACCGACTCGTCTGACGCCCAATATGCGCCGCGCTCGAGTATCCAGGGGTGATCCCGCAACGTGAAAGCGTAGTAGCCGCCGGTGGAGGATTCGAGAACCACTTCCCCGGTGCCGCGGAAGACGGGCCTGACTGCTGCTTCGTCCGAAATGGATGCGCGGATGAGCTGGATCGGGCCCGGGACAGGGGCGCGCATCGCAACCTTGCCGCGGAAGTAGGAGAGTGCTCCGGCCTCGGCGCGGATCGCGCTGTCGTCCAGCAAGGCCCGCACGAAGCGGGTGTTCTGCTCTTCGACGATCTCGAACACCGCCATGACCGTAATCTACTCCCCCGCGCCACTGTGCGGATGATGGGAGTTACGTCAATTTAGCGCAATCGGTCACCGGAAAAATATGCCATCAATGCACTTAAGCGCTGGCGTGGCCGCGGGCGCCGGTGTGGAGACGCGACGCAATGATGGCGACGCTCAATGCGTGGCTCGACCAGCAATCCCCGGCCTTTCTGGGCCTGGCCATTCCGCTCTTCTTCGTCGCGATCGCGTGGGCCGGCATCCTTTTCATCCGGCCGTTCCTGAGGCTTTGGCTCCGCGGCCAGCCGGGCTCCAACGACCTCGTGGCCTTCGCCAGCGCCGGGTTCAGCCTGTTCTACGGCCTGCTGCTGGGCCTGCTCTCCGTCGCGACCTATCAAGCCACCAAGGACATCGAGGACAACGTCGCACGCGAGGCGCTCGGCATCGGCACGATCTACCGCAGCAGCAACGGCTACCCGCAGCCGCTTCGCGGAGAGCTCCAGGCCGAACTGCGCGACTACACGCTCTATGTCGTCCGCAAGGACTGGCCGGCGCATGCGCGTGGCGAGGTTCCGCTGGGCGGGGAGCATCGGCTCCAGGTCATTCGCGACCAGCTCCTGTCCTTCGAGCCGACGACGAAGACACAGGAGATCCTGCACGGCGAGATTCTGCGCTACTTCAACGTGATGATCGGCCACCGCGAGCAGCGCCTCACCGGCGTCAGCGCCTCCATCCCCGAGGTGCTCTGGTACGTCGTCGCGATCGGCGCGCTGATCAACATTGCCTTCATGTGGATGCTCGAGATGAGGTTCATGCCGAACCTGATCCTCACCGGGCTCGTCTCGTTCTTCCTCGGGATCATGATCTTCCTGATCTACACGATGGACCGTCCGCTGCGAGGTGCCGTCAGCGTGCCGCCGGACGCGTTCGAGAACGTCTACGACACGGTGATGAAGTGGGACGCGAGTTGATGACACGGCTTCTCGCCGGGATCCTCGCCGCCCTGCTGATCGCCGCTCCGGCCGGCGCGCGGGCGCAGCAGGCCTTCGTCTCGGTCGGCTCCGGGGCGTCGATGGGCGTCTACTACAAGGTCGCGAAGGCGATCTGCGCCATCGTCAACCGCGACGTGCCCTCCTCCGTCGTCCGCTGCTCGCCAGAAGCGACGCCGGGCTCGATCTACAATCTCCAGCGCCTTGCCACGGGGGAACTCGACCTCGCAATCGTCCAGTCGGACCTTCAGAACGAGGCCTTCGTCGGCGAGGCGCCGCCTAACGGCGTGCCGATGCCGGAGCTGCGCTCGGTGCTGTCGCTCCATGGAGAACTGCTGACGGTCGTCGCGCCTGAGCGCGCGGGCATCACCGGGGTGGCGGACTTCACCGGCAAGCGCGTCAATGTTGGGCCGCTTGGATCCGGGACACGGGCGACGTGGAACCTGTTGTCGGATTCGATGGGCTGGACCGGCACCAGCGGACCTCGCGCCAGCGGACTGCGCCTCGACTCCACCACGTCTTCCCTCTGCGACGGCGGTTTGGACGCCAACGTGATGCTGGTGGGCCACCCCTCCGGCTTCGTGCGCCAGCAGCTGGAGGCCTGCCCGTCCCGCCTCGTGCCGCTGGAAGGGGCGGATATCGACCGGTATCTCGCAGCGCATCCCTCCGTGCATCGCGGCGTCATCGACGGTTCGCTCTACGGAGGGCGCCCGGACACGCCGACCATCGGCGTGACGGCCACGCTGGTGACAACGGCAGCCGCCGATCCGCGCGTCATCTACGCCATCGTCAAGGCCATCCTGGACGATCTCCAGGGGTTCAAGGCCATGGATCCCGCGCTGGCGGCACTCGATCCGTCCGATATGGCCCGCAAGGGACTGACAGCGCCGATGCACCCGGGCGCGGCCAAGGCGCTGCAGGAGGCGGGCTTGCGCTGATGTCCCAGGGCGTGGCGCGCGCGCCACTGGCGCCCGCGGAACCGGCCACCTATCTGCGGTCCTCACGCTCGAGCTTGCGAACGGACCCCCCGATGACAGACTACAGCGACACCCCGAAGCTGAAGCCCCTGCCCGCCCTGATTTTCGGTTCGAGGTGGCTGCAGTTGCCGCTCTATCTCGGGCTGATCCTGGCTCAGTGCGTCTACGTCTTCAAATTCATGAAGGAGCTCTGGCACCTCGTGTCGGATGCCACGACCTTCAGCGAGCAGCAGATTATGCTGATCGTGCTGGGGCTGATCGACGTGGTGATGATCTCCAACCTGCTCGTGATGGTGATCGTGGGCGGCTACGAAACCTTCGTCTCGCGCCTGCGGCTGACGGGCCATCCCGACCAGCCGGAATGGCTGAGCCACGTCAATGCCAGCGTGCTGAAGATCAAGCTGGCGATGGCCATCATCGGCATCTCCTCGATCCACCTGCTGCGGACCTTCATCGAAGCAGGCAATCTGGGCTCGCCCAACGCCGCCTATACGGAGGCGGGCATCATGTGGCAGACGATCATCCACACCGTCTTCATCCTGTCGGCAATCGGCATTGCCTATGTCGACAAGATCAGCCAGGCGACACAGACGCTCGGCAAAGGCGACCACTGACGCGGAATCAGCGGATGCCGGAACGCAAGGCAACCCATGATCCACTCGACCTGCCGAGGGGCATGGCCCTGACGGCAGAGCTCGTCGCGCGGGCCTCCCGTCCGGTGTCCGATCCCGGCCCAGAGCCGCATCTCGAGTACCAGACCGATGCGGACTACGACGCGGCGGTCGACGGCATTGTCTCCACGCGTCCCCCGGGAGACATCTGGCTCTTCGCCTATGGCTCGCTGATCTGGAAGCCGGAGGTCGAGCACCTCGCCGAGCGCATGGGCCGCGCGCGGGGCTGGCACCGCTCCTTCTGCTTCCGTGTCACGCGCTTCCGTGGAACGCGCGAGCAGCCCGGCCTGATGATGGCCCTCGATCGCGGGGGAGAGTGCCGCGGCATTCTTTACCGCCTGCCGGACGATGACCTCCCCGCCGTTCTCGGGCGGCTGTTCCGGAGGGAGTTCACGAGCAAGCCCGCCAACAGCATGCCGCGGTGGATCACGGTCGAGCCGGAAGGCGCCGCACCGATCAAGGCACTGGCCTTCGTGATGAACCGCCGCTCGCCTGTCTATACGGGCCGCCTCTCGCCACCGGAGGTCGCCGAGATTCTGGCTTCGGCCTGCGGCCACTGGGGTTCGGGCGCGGAATATCTGCACAACACGGTCCGCCATCTCGCCGGTCGCGGCATCCGCGACCGCAATTTGTGGCGGCTGCAGGCTCTCGTGGCGGAGCGGCTGGCGAGGAACGAAGCCTAGTCGCGCGGCTTGCGGACCGTCATGCGCAGCGGCAGCCGTCCGTTGACGCGGGCGGCAAGCCTGCCGACCGTCGCCTCGATCGTCTGCCTGTTGGCGCCGAACCGGTCGAGACCGGTCCCTGCGCCGGGAAGCACAGCGGCCTCCTCGGCAGGGATGTGGCAGGTGACGATACGGCCGTCGATGCGCACCGCGAAGGTGACACCTCCCGCTTCCTCGAACGGCTCGTAATGGGGACACGGTTCGACGCGCACGCGAACCTCCGCAACTGAACTGAGACTTAACCGACAACCAAGTCGGTATGTTAGATCAAGCTTGCTGCCCTCGCGTGACGCTTGTGCAGTTGTCCACCGCTTCGCGCGGAAGTGAACAATTTATCCAATTCATGCAATGTCAATTTAAAATGACGGTTAATCTGTCGATGCCCAGGCGAGAGATCCAAAGCCGGCAAGCTTGAGCAGGCCCACGACGATGTGTCCGGCCTCCCACCATCGCCTCACCGCGTCGGCACCCTCGGGCATGGGCCCTGGCACCCAGGTGGCGAGTTCCTTATTGGCCCGGACAACGATGGCGAACCACGCGAGGAGCGCCAGCGCGTAAAGTATTGCTGCTATGGCTGCCGGCCGGCCGCCCGGGCTCCTCCGCAGCAGCCACGCCGCGACCGCCGTCGCGATGATCGCCGAGATGTCGACGGGTCCCCCCAGGAGCGCGAACCAGGCGAACTGGGCATTGAACACGGTCGTCTCGCGCCAGAGCTCCAGCGGCCACGCGAGGCGCGGCGGAGCCTCCAGGATGTGCGCCCAGGATGGCGCAAGGCTGAGCGCGGCGAGAACGAGGGCAATCGCCAGCGCAAGGTCCCGACCAGCACGGCGAGCAGGCGCCTTTTGGACGTTGACGTGATCGCTGCGCTCCATGGCCGGTGAACGCATGAATGCCGGGGCCGGATCCAGTCAGGACTGCTTGGCCGGATTGACGGCGGCATGCCGGGGTGCAGGATGCGCCCGCGCCGCCGGCGGTGACCGGCGCGAGAGGGAGGATCGTGCATGGACCGGGTTCGTGTCGCGTTGATCGGCTGCGGCTTCTACGCCCAGAACCACCTGCACGCCTGGAAGCATCTCGGCCCTCAGGGCGCCGACCTCGTGGCCGTCTGCGACCGCGACCCCGCCAAGGCGAAGGCCGCGGGCGAGCGCTTCGGTGCTCCGTTCTTCACAGACGCGGCGGCCATGTTCGACGCCGTCAAGGTCGACCTCGTCGACATCACCACGCGCATGGAAACGCATCGCGAGCTCGCAGCGCTCGCGGCCGACCGCGGGGTGGGTGCCGTCGTGCAGAAGCCCTTCGCTCCGGACTGGGAGACCTGCAAGGCCATCGTCGCCAACGCACAGGCGCGGGGCACCTGGCTCGCCGTGCACGAGAATTTCCGCTTCCAGACGTCGATGCAGCGGGTGCGGGACGTCATCGCGTCCGGGGCCATCGGCGAGCCGAACTGGGGCCGCCTCGCTTTCCGCACCGGCTTCGACGTCTACCGGACGCAGCCCTATTTTTACGAGGAGACGCGCTTCGCCATCCTCGACGTCGGCATCCACATTCTCGATCTCGCCCGCTATTTCCTCAGCGAGGTGGACCGCGTCTCCTGCGAGACGCAGCGCCGCAACCCGAAGGTGAAGGGCGAGGATACGGCGACGATCATGATGCGTCATGCGTCGGGCGCGGTATCCACCGTGGAGTGCACCTACGAGGCGCGGCGCATTCCCGATCCCTTTCCGGAAACGTTGCTCGAGATCGAGGGGCCGGCGGGATCCATCGTCGTGTCTCCCGGCGAAAAGATGCGCGTCACGACGCAGGGTCTCTACTTCGATGAGGAGATCGGCGGCGGGCTGCTTTCCTGGACGCAGCGGCCTTGGCACGTGTCGCAGGAGGCCGTGCTGCACACCTGCGCGCACATGCTCGAGACGTTCCGCCATGGCCGCCCCGCCGACACATCCGGCGAAGACAACCTGCGGACCTACGCGCTGGTCGAGGCGGCCTATGAGAGCGCGGCCACCGGCCGGGCCGTGAAACCGCCAGTCTGAAGGGGCTCAGGCGAGCGCCGAGGCCAAAGGCGCGGCGAGGTCGCCCTTTTGCGTGACCTCGACCGTATCGAGGCCGAGCCACCGCTGCAGAAGGCGGAGTTCCCCGGCCAGCGCCGCGCAGACCTCGCCATGGTCTCCGCCCGGCTCGGAATGAGCCGACAGGACGCAGAGCCTGCATCCCTGCCGATCGGCCTTGAGGTCCACCCGCGCGGCCACGCCGTCTCCCAGCACGAAGGGCAGGACGTAGTAGCCATGCTCGCGCTTGTGCGCCGGCGTGTAGATTTCGATGCGGTAGCGCAACCCGAAGAGCCGCTCGACCCGGTCGCGTTCCCACAGGAGGGGATCGAAGGGCGACACGAGCGCCCGTGCCTCGGGCTTGCGCGGGATCCGCGCACCGGCCGCCATGAAGGCCTGCTGCGTCCAGCCTTTCACTGACACGGGGACGAGTGCCCCCTCCTCCACAAGCTCGGCTACGCGCGGTGCGGCATCGCCAGGGCCGATGCGGAAATAGCTCCGCAGGTCGCGCAGCGTGGCGACGCCGAGGGCGGATGCGGCCGTGCGCAGGAGAACGCGGATCGCCTCCTCCGGCTCAGGCGTCGGTGCGTCGAGAATAGCGCGGGGCAGCACGCGCTCGGGCAGGTCGTAGACGCGATCGAAACCGGCACGGCGTCCAGCCGTGGTCAGCAAACCGGCCCAGAACAGCCATTCAAGCGCCCGCTTCGTGTCGCTCCATCCCCACCACGTTCCGGCGCCCCTGGCATCTTCGCCGAGGTCGCGGGCACTCAAGGCGCCACGCTTGCGGACCAGGTCCAGCGTGGCATCGACGAAGTCGCGCCGCTCGCGGCCGAACACGGCGAGGTTGCCGTAGATGCCCTGGCCGGCCCGCGCCCGGTCCATGCGCCACCGCAGGGCCGGCTGCAGCCCGACCCTGATGAGAGAGGCTTCGTGTCCCCAGTACTCGAACAGGATGCGCCGGCGCCCGCCATAGGCGGCATTCTCGAGCAGGCCGGTGTCGTAGGCGCCGAGCCGCGAGAAGCCCGGCATGAAATGCGCCCGGGCGAGCACATTCACCGAGTCGATCTGCAGCATGCCGAGCCGCGCCACGAGGGCCGCGAAGTCCTTGCGGCCCGGCTCCGCCGGCCGGGCCCGTGCCAGGCCGAGGCTGGCGAGGGCGGCCCGGCGGGCCTGCCGGGTCGTGAGAGCGAGCCGGGGCGTGGCGGGAAGGGGGATGTCTGCGTCGGTCACGAAGGCACTCTGGATTCGCCGCCGCGATGCTAGGCCAGATCGAACGGATGAAGAACAACCGAATTGCCGGATGGAACTGGTCCGGAGGCTCGCCCGTTGCGCCCGTCCGGCCACGGTGCCGGCAGAAAACTTGCGGGCCGGGGGGCCCTGAATGGATGAGAGACCTATGACGCACCACCATTCGTCGCCGCGGGCCCGTCGTGTGCTTGGCCGTGCCCTCCTCGCCGGTGCGCTCGCGCCTGCCCTTCTCGTGCCGCCGTCATGGGCGGGACAGGGGTCCGGCAGTGTGATCCTTGCGCAGGCCGAGCCCGGCGCAAACGGAGAAGAGTTGCTGCGCCGCCAGCGCCAGCAGCCAGGTGGCCCCGCCCAGCGCCCACAGCGGCAGCAGGGCGAGGACGGCGGCGCGCCGCAGCGCGGGCCACAGCAGAACGAAGGTGCGCGCCAGCGCCCGCCAGCGCCGGATGCCCGCCAGGGCGAGCCTGGCGGCCAGCCGAACCGCCGTCCCGAGCCGCCGGCGCCACGCCAGCCGGGGCTCGATGCGCCGAGGCGCGAGGCACCGCCCTCCGCGGCCGAGCCGAGGGCTGGACAGTCGGAGAGCGACGCACCCGCGCAGGCGCCGCGCCGCCAGCGGCCGCAACAGGCCGAGCCCGGCGATGCGCCCGTGCCGCGCAGGACGCCGGACGCTCCGCGGCCGGACGCCCCGCAGAAGCCACCCGCACCGCGGGCCGCTCCGGCTGAGGCCCAGCCTCCGGCAGCACCGCAGCCTCCTGCGCAGCGCCAGAACAGGACGCCCCAGCCCCCAGCGCCTGGCGAGGCGGCACCGGACAGCCCCGGCGCACCTGCTCCGCGTGCGCAGGAGCCGCGCCCGGCCAGGACGCCGGACGCGCAGCGGCCGGCAGGAGAGGCTCCGAACGGTAAGCCACCGGCGCCGCCGCCGCCGGCTGCTCCCCAGGCCCCACCCGCGCCCGCCCGGCAGGGCGTGGCCCCACAGCCTGGGCAGCCCGCGCCGGCCGGGGGTCGGCCACAGGCGGCTCCCGCCCAGCCCGCACCCGGGCAGACCGCGCCCGCCCCGTCCGCCACGGAGCAGGCTCCCGCCGGCCGGCGGGACGGACAGGTCGGCGACCGCGACGGGCAGAACGGAAACCGGGACGGGCAGATTGGCAACCGGGACGGGCTCAATGGCAACCGGGATGGCCAGATCGGCAACCGGGACGGGCTCAACGGCAACCGGGATGGACGCATCGGGCAGGACCAGGTCCAGGGCCAGCCGCAGGAGCGCAGGCGGGGGCTCGACCCCGGCGCGGCTGCCGCGCTCGGGGCAGCGGCCGGCTTCGCCGGCGGTTTCGTGGCCTCCCAGGGCGTGCGCGGCATCGACGATGTCCGCCAGCGGCGCGAGGAGTTCACGGACAATGGCGTGACCGTCATCCGCGAGCCAGGGCGCACGATCGTCCAGGAGAACGGCCGCAGCTATCTGCGCCATGACGAGACCGAGCGCTTCCGGGACCTCGGCGGCGACGTGCGCATGGAGCGGCGCGGTGCCGAGCAGGTGACGGTCTACCAGCGGGGGGATGGCAGCGAAATCGTCACCGTCACGGACGAGACCGGCCGCCTGATCCGCCGTACCCGCCGCGCTAGGGACGGCGAGGAGGTGGTGATCATCGACAATGGCTGGGACAGGCGGCCCGCGCGGCTGGAAGAGGAGGTCGTGGACCTGCCGCCGCCCAGGCTGCGCATCCCGAGGGAGCGCTACATCGTCAATGCCGAGGGCGCGGACGAGGAGACGATCTACGAGACGCTGACTGCCCCCGAGGTCGATCCGGTGCCGCAGCGCTACACTCTGGACCAGGTGCGCTACAGCCCGGATGTGCGCGCACGCATGCGCAGCGTCGACGTTGACACCATCACCTTCGAAACCGGCTCTTGGGAGGTCGATCCAGGACAGGCGCCGCGCCTGCGCGTCCTCGCAGATGCCGTGAGGAGGGCGGTCGACCGCAATCCGCGGGAGGTCTTCCTTGTCGAGGGCCACACGGACGCGGTGGGCTCCGACGTCGACAACCTGTCTCTCTCGGACCGCCGGGCGCAGTCCGTCGCGGCGGTGCTCACCCGCGACTTCGGCGTGCCGCCGGAAAACCTGACCACCCAGGGCTATGGCGAGCAGTACCCGAAGGTCCAGACCGACGGACCCTCGCGAGAGAACCGCCGCGTCACGATCCGGCGCATCACGCCGCTGCTAAACGGGCCTAAGACAAGCCAGCAGTAGTTTAGACAGCTGTCACAGGAGGCTCCCCTCCCTGCCCTCCCCCGCAAGCGGGGGAGGGTTCCGGAGCCTTATTCGCGACGCATCGTCGACGTGACGCTGGAAACCCTCCCCCGCTTGCGGGGGAGGGGTGGCCCGGGGAATTCAGGGAAGGAGCCGCCGTCAGCCCTGCCCGCGCAATCCCATCTGCGGCAGGAACCGCACCGCCTCCCTGCCCATGAACTCCAGCAGCGCGCGGGAGGGTGGCAGGAGCACCTTTTCCGGCCGATGCACGACGTGCCATTGGCGCACGAGCGGCAGTCCCTCGACGGAGAGCACCGCAAGCCTTCCGTCGGCGACTTCGCTCGCCACGGTGTGCCCGGAGATGAAAGCGACGCCGAGCCCGGCCATGACCGCCTGCTTGATCGTCTCGTTGCTGGTGATCTCCATGCCGATGCGCGGCGTGACGCCCGACTCGGCGAAAAGCTTCTCCATCAGCGCCCGGGTTCCCGAGCCCTGCTCGCGGATGATGAAGATCTCGCCCGCGAGGTCCTGCACCCTCACTTCCGCCTTCCCGGCGAGGGGATGCGATGGCGGTGCCACGATGACGTGCGGGTGGTCACCGATCAGCACGCGTTCGAGTGGCAGTTCGGTCGGCGGGCGGCCGATGACCGCGATGTCGAGCGCGAAGTCGCGCAGGGCCCGGATGATCTCCTCCCGGTTGCCAATGGTGAGCCGCACCTCGATGTCGGGAAAGGCCTTGGCGAATGCCGCGATGGCGAAGGGCGCGAAATACTTGGCGGTGCTGACCACGCCGATCGAGACGCGTCCGCCCGTGAGGCCGCGGATCATGTCCAGCTCGGTCGAGCAGTCGGTGATCGCGGTGGCGATGCGATCGTAGAGGGTGAGCAGGGCACGGCCGGCGTCGGTCGGCATCATGCCTTCGGAGGTCCGCTCCAGCAGCGGGAGGTCGACCAGCTCCTGCAGGTTGCGGATCTGAAGCGTGACAGCGGGCTGGGTGAGGTTGAGCCGGTCGGCGGCCTCGGTCACGCTCCCCGATCGCGCAACGGCAGCGATGGCGCGAAGCTGGCGCAGCGACAGATTGTGCAGGTTGCCAGCCATATAAGCACAACTTTGGTGGCGCCCAAGAATTCCAAATTTCCCTTATCGGCCGGCCATCGTCAACATGAGGGCATCGCAAAGCGACAGCGGCGCGGACACGGCGGCCAACGCCGGAAAGCCAAAGGGAGGAATGCGCAATGCCGCACCCCGGACGCCTGCCGGACGCCATCAGCCTGTCCAGCTTCCTCGATGCCTGGGCAAACGGACAGATGGACCGCCAGGCGCTGGCCCGCATCGTGTCCCGTCTCGCCGGTGCGGCCGCGGAAATCTCGGGACTTGTCGCGCTTAACGGAATCGAGGGCGCCTTTGGCGCGGCGGCGGGCAGCAATGCCGATGGCGACGTGCAGAAGGAACTCGACCTGCGGACCCACGAGATTGCCATGCAGGCCCTCGGTGAGGCCGGGGCCGGCGCGGTGCTGTCGGAAGAAGGCGACAAGGTCGTAATCCTTGATCCCGCGGCGCTTTATGCGGTCGCCATCGACCCTCTCGACGGCTCGTCCAACATCGACACCAACATGTCGATCGGGACGATCTTCTCCGTCGTGCCGAACGAGACGACTGAAGGACCTCTCGGACCCTTTTCCGGCTCGGCTCGCCGGCAGGTCGCGGCCGGCTTTGCCGTCTATGGCCCGCAGACCACCCTCGTCCTGACGCTCGGCAAGGGCGTCGACATCTTTGCGCTCGACCGGCGCGACGGCACCTTTCGCCTTGTCCGCAGCGGCGTGACCATCCCGCACGGCGTGCGCGAATACGCGATCAACGCCTCGAACTACAGGCACTGGGACCAGTCCGTGCGGACCTATGTCGACGACTGCCTCAACGGTGCCGACGGCCTGCGCGGGCAGGACTTCAACATGCGCTGGATCGGCTCGCTGGTGGCGGAAGCCTACCGCATCCTCGTGCGCGGCGGCATCTTCCTCTATCCCTCCGACAGCCGTCCCGGCTACGAGAATGGCCGCCTGCGCCTGCTCTACGAGGCCGCGCCGATCGCCATGATCATGGAAGCGGCCGGGGGCCTCGCCTCGACCGGGCGCGAACGCATCCTCGACCTGTCCGCCAAGGCGCCGCACCAGAGGGTGCCGCTGATCTTCGGCGCCGCCAACAAGGTCGAACGCCTCGAGCGCCTGCACGACGGCGCCGAACCGGATGCCGAGCGCTCACCCCTTTTCGGCCGCCGCGGCCTGTTCCGGATCTGAGGCCGCCATGTCGATAGCGCACCCCATCATCTCCATCACCGGCTCGTCCGGAGCCGGCACGACCTCGGTGAAGAACACCTTCGAGCAGATTTTCCGGCGCGAGAACGTCAACGCCGCCTATATCGAGGGCGACGCCTACCATCGCTATGATCGCGCCGAGATGCGGGTGCGCATGGCCGAGGAAGCGGCCCGCGGCAACAAGCATTTCAGCCATTTCAGCCCCGACACGAACCTGTTCGAGGAGCTGGAGAACACCTTCCGCAGCTATGCCGAGACGGGGACCGGCCGCACCCGGCAATACGTCCATGACGAGAAGGAAGCGGAGAGGTACGGCGCTCCTCCCGGCACGTTCACGCCGTGGGCCGACCTGCCGCACAAGACGGACCTGCTGTTCTACGAGGGGCTGCACGGGGCGGTTGTCACCGACAAGGTCGACGTCGCGCGCTGGGCCGACCTCAAGATCGGCGTCGTCCCGGTCATCAACCTCGAATGGATCCAGAAGCTTCACCGCGACCGCAGTTCGCGCGGCTACTCCACCGAGGCGGTGACCGACACGATCCTCCGGCGCATGCCCGACTACATCAACTACATCTGTCCGCAGTTCACCGAGACGGACATCAACTTCCAGCGCGTGCCGACGGTGGACACGTCGAACCCCTTCATCGCCCGCTGGATACCGACCCCGGACGAGTCGATGGTCGTCATCCGCTTCCGCAATCCGCGCGGCATCGACTTTCCCTACCTGCTCTCGATGATGCACGGCAGCTTCATGTCGAGGGCCAATTCCATCGTCATCCCCGGCGGGAAGCTCGACCTCGCCATGCAGGTGATCCTGACACCCATGATTCTCCGGCTGATCGAGCGCCGAAGACGGGCCTGAGCCTGCGCTGTTCCATCCGCGCCTGACCTCGCCGGGGAGACTTCTCACCGGACGGGAGAGGTGCGTCCCGAAGCACGATTTCACGCGAGAGGACCACGCCATGAACAAGGTCGACACCGTCAGGGGCAAGGACCGCTACCGCTCCGGCGTCATGGAATACCGCCGGATGGGCTACTGGGAGCCCGACTACGTGCCGTCCGACACGGACGTGATCGCCCTCTTCCGCGTCACGCCGCAGGACGGCGTCGACCCGATCGAGGCTTCGGCGGCCGTCGCCGGCGAAAGCTCCACCGCCACCTGGACGGTGGTGTGGACCGACCGCCTGACGGCCTGCGAAAAGTACCGCGCCAAGTGCTACCGCGTGGACCCGGTGCCGAACACGCCCGGCTCCTGGTTCGCCTACATCGCCTACGACCTCGATCTGTTCGAGTCTGGCTCCATCGCCAATCTCTCGGCCTCGATCATTGGCAACGTCTTCGGCTTCAAGCCGCTGAAGGCGCTGCGGCTCGAGGACATGCGGCTGCCCGTCGCCTATGTGAAGACGTTCCAGGGGCCGGCCACCGGCATCGTCGTGGAGCGCGAGCGCCTCGACAAGTTCGGACGGCCGCTGCTCGGCGCGACCGTGAAGCCCAAGCTCGGCCTCTCCGGCCGCAACTACGGGCGCGTCGTCTACGAGGCGCTGAAGGGCGGGCTCGACTTCACCAAGGATGACGAGAACATCAACTCGCAGCCCTTCATGCATTGGCGCGAGCGCTTCCTCTACTGCATGGAGGCCGTCAACAAGGCTCAGGCCGCCACCGGCGAGGTGAAAGGCACCTACCTCAACGTCACCGCCGGGACGATGGAGGACATGTACGAGCGCGCCGAGTTCGCCAAGGAACTCGGCTCCTGCATCGTCATGATCGACCTCGTGATCGGCTACACGGCCATCCAGTCCATGGCCAAGTGGGCGCGCAGGAACGACATGATCCTGCACCTGCATCGCGCCGGCCACTCCACCTACACGCGGCAGAAGACGCATGGCGTCTCTTTCCGCGTCATCGCCAAGTGGATGCGGCTCGCCGGCGTCGACCACATCCATGCCGGCACGGTGGTCGGCAAGCTGGAGGGGGATCCCGCCACGACGCGCGGCTACTACGACATCTGCCGTGAGGACAGGAATCCGATGCGCCTCGAGCACGGGATCTTCTTCGACCAGAACTGGGCCAGCCTGAACCGGATGATGCCGGTCGCCTCAGGCGGCATCCATGCCGGCCAGATGCACCAGCTGCTCGACCTGCTCGGCGAGGACGTGGTGCTGCAGTTCGGCGGCGGCACCATCGGGCACCCGATGGGGATCCAGGCCGGCGCCATCGCCAACCGCGTCGCCCTGGAAGCGATGGTGCTGGCTCGCAACGAGGGCCGCGACATCGTCGAGGAGGGCCCGGAGATCCTCGAGGACGCCGCTCGCACCTGCCTGCCGCTGCGCCAGGCGCTGGAGACGTGGAAGGACGTGACCTTCAACTACGCCTCCACGGACACGCCCGACTTCGTCCCCACCGCCACCGCGAGCTTCTGAGGAGCATCACGCCATGCGCATCGCCCAGGGCGCCTTTTCATTCCTGCCAGACCTCACCGACGACCAGATCCGCCGGCAGGTGCAGTACTGCCTCGACCATGGCTGGGCCGTGAACATCGAGCACACCGACGACCCGCATCCCCGGAACACCTACTGGGAGCTGTGGGGCCTGCCGATGTTCGACCTCCAGGACGCGCAGGGCGTCATGATGGAGCTCGAAGCCTGCCGCAAGGCCCAGCCGCACGGCTACATCCGCCTGTCTGCCTTCGACAGCTCGCATGGCTGGGAGTCGGTGAAGCTCTCCTTCATCGTCCACCGCCCGGCCGACGAGGACGGCTTCGCCCTCGAGCGGCAGGAACTGTCCGGCCGCAACCTGCGCTACACGACCCGCGCCTATGCGACGAACAAGCCGGAAGGGCAGAGGTACCGGTAGACGCGGCCTCGTCCGTTCTGAGAGGGCACGGGAACCCCTCTCCCGTATGGGAGAGGGGCAGGGGTGAGGGACTGGTCCGCGCCCACTCTCGCAGCATGGTCCCTCACCCTCCATCCCTCTCCCGAACGGGAGAGGGGGACTTCGGCGGCTCGCCTTCTTCGGCCCTGTTTCAGCCGAGCACGACCCAAGCAAACGGAGCATCCATGTCCGAAGCGCATTCCATCGCGCCTGTCGTCGACTCCGTGGATCTGCGGGCGGAGTACGAGAAGGCCGGCATCGCCGAGGTGCTCGGCAAGCTCGATGCAGAGCTGGTCGGCCTCGCGCCGGTGAAGACGCGCATCCGCGAGATCGCCTCGCTGCTGCTCATCGAGAAGGTGCGCCAGCAGCTGGGTCTGTCGACCGAGGCGCCGACGCTGCACATGTCGTTCACCGGCAACCCCGGCACGGGCAAGACCACGGTCGCGCTGCGCATGTCGGAGATCCTGCATCGGCTGGGCTTCGTCCGCCGGGGCCATCTCGTCTCGGTCACGCGCGACGACCTCGTCGGCCAGTACATCGGCCACACCGCCCCCAAGACGAAGGAGATCCTCAAGAAGGCCATGGGCGGCGTGCTCTTCATCGACGAGGCGTACTACCTCTACCGGCCCGAGAACGAGCGCGACTACGGCCAGGAGGCGATCGAGATCCTGCTGCAGGTGATGGAGACGCAGCGCGAGGACCTGGTCGTGATCCTGGCCGGCTACGCGGACCGGATGGAGACTTTCTATACGGCCAACCCGGGCTTCCGCTCGCGCATCGCCCACCACATCGACTTCCCCGACTATTCCGACGACGAGCTGCTGAAGATCGCGGGCCTGATGCTGGACCGCCAGAGCTACCGTCTCAGCCCGGAGGCGGAAGAGGCCTTCCGACGCTATATCGCGGCCCGCCGGTCGCAGCCGCTGTTTTCCAACGCCCGCTCGATCCGCAACGCGCTGGACCGGGCCCGCCTGAGGCAGGCCAACCGTCTCGTCGCAGATCTCGACCGGAAACTCACGCGGGAAGACATCATGACGATCGGCGCGGAAGACATCCTGGCCAGCCGGGTGTTCAAGACGGCTGAGGCGGGCTGACGGCGCCGCGCCGTCACGTTCTGGCCGCGACACCATGCCAGAAGATGAGCGAGGCTCGGGGGATCAGGCATCCATCGGGCCCGCCATGCATTGTCGTCGTCGAGAATCGTACCGGGACCCCACCATGCCACGCACTGACCGCCGCACCTTCGTCCTTCAGGCCGCGGCCGGCCTCGCCGCCTTGGCGGCCGGAGCCTTTCCCGCGCGCGCGCAGATGCGGCTTCACCAGCAATTCGACGACGGCTCCGATGGCCTGTACCAGGATCCGCCCGCATGGCGAGACCCGCGCATGGAGCCGGGCGACCCGAGCCTCGACCCTTATCTGGAGGGGGGCTCGCGGCCCCGGCCCCTGCCCCCGGAGGCAGTCGAGCCGAGGCTCATGTATGCCGCCATCGAAACGGAGCCCTTCCCCGTTCCCGCCGTGAAGCTGTCCTCGATCAAGGCGGAGTTCATTCGCCGGACGGTCGACTACAACGGCCCGGAAGAGGCCGGGACGGTGGTCATCGACCCGCAGGCCCACCACCTTTACTTCGTGCAGGGCGACGGCACCGCCATTCGCTACGGCGTCGGCGTCGGCCGGCAGGGCTTCGGCTGGTCGGGCGAGGCGACCGTGCACGACAAGCAGCGCTGGCCTGACTGGTATCCGCCCAAGGAGATGCTGGACCGCCAGCCGGAACTCGCCGCCAAGATGCAGCAATTGCAGAGCGGCGTCGGCATGCCCGGCGGCCCCGGAAATCCGCTCGGTGCGCGCGCCATGTATCTCTGGCAGGGCAACAAGGACACGCTCTTTCGCATGCACGGCACAACCGAGCCGTGGACCATCGGACGCAGCGTGTCTTCGGGGTGCATCCGGATGATCAACCAGGACGCGATCGACCTTTACGACCGCGTCGGTGTCGGCGCCCGCGTCATCGTGCTCGGTTCCCGCAGCCGCCAGCGCCCTGGCGTGGCCCGCATGTGAGCGGGCTCAGCATCCGCCCTGAGGGCAGATGCGGCCCGGGACGGTATAGGGAGTGTTATTGGGCGGCAGGATCGGCGTGGGCGAGAGCTGCTGCTGGATCCGGCCCTGGTTGACGTTGAACTGGCGCTGCGAGCGCTCCGGATTCCAGGCGTCGCCATAGTCGTCGTTGGCCGGGATCCGCGTCCGCGGGCGCTCGCGGACGTAGGTGTCCGGCGTCAGGCTGGGCGGACGCTTCGATGCGGGTGCGGTCTTGTAGACCTTCTTCGGCTCCTTGCCGGCCTCCTGCTTGCGGAGATCCTCCAGTTTCGCCTCGACGCAGGAGCGATAGCCGGGCTGGCCCCAGGTGCAGTCCTCGGCCCGCGCAATACCCGGCGAGGCGAGCCAAATCCCGAGAAGCAGCGCCACGCCGACGCCCGCATCCGTTGCTGCCCACCGTATCGTCCGCACCATCCTCGCCTCCCGGCGCCCACCAGTCGTCAACGCGTGCAGCGCCTTGCCGTCGCTACCCGTGCGCGAAAGTCGCACGGCCGGTCGCAACCGCCAAGCTGGCGCCGAGGCGCGGCATCGGGAGAGAGCTCGCCGCCGTGAGGCACCGGAATGCGCCTCGTGTATTCTCGAAAGCCATCATCGCAGGAGTGCCCCGTGTCCGACGCCCTCGCCTTCGACCGTGCCTTCGAATCCCCGCCGGGCGCCTGCGTTCCCGTCAGCGGACTGGTACGCCGGATCGTGGCCGACAATGGCGGCCCTTTCACGTTCACGGGCACCTGCACCTATCTCGTCGGCCATGGTGAGGTCGCGGTGATCGACCCCGGCCCGGAAGACCCCGCCCACCTCGACGCCATCCTCGGTGCGACCTCCGGCGAAACGGTGTCGTCCATCCTCGTCACCCACACCCACCGGGACCATTCGCCCGGCGCCGTGGCTCTGGCGGGGGCCACCGGGGCGCCGATCGTGGGCTGTGGTCCGCACCGGCCCTCCCGGACCCTTGCCGAGGCGGAGGCGGCACGCCTCGACGCGAGCGGCGACCGTGACTACCGGCCCGACCGGGAACTCGCGGAGGGGGACGCCGTGACCGGGCGGGGCTTCACCCTGCGGGCTCTCGCCACGCCGGGTCACACCGCAAATCACCTCGCCTTCGCGCTGGAGGAGGAGGCTGCCCTGTTCTCAGGCGACCACGTGATGGCGTGGTCCACCTCCATCGTGGCACCGCCGGACGGGGCGATGTCCGACTACATGGCCTCGCTGCAGAAGCTCGTCGGCCGGGAAGACCGCGTCTTCTGGCCTGGCCATGGGGGGCCCGTGGCGGATCCCCAGCGCTGGGTGCGCGGTCTCCTCACCCATCGCCGCCAGCGCGAGGCCGCGATCCTCCAACGTCTCGAGGTGGGTGACGAACGCATCGCCGACATCGTGCCGAAGCTCTACCCGGAGATCGTCCCGGCGCTCAGGGGCGCGGCGGCGCTGTCCGTCTACGCGCATCTCGAGGACCTCGTCGGCCGTGGCCTCGCAAGTGCCGACGGGATGCCGTCGCTCGACTCCCGCTACCGCAGGGCGTGAGGCTCACTTCGCCTCGATCAGCGCTTCCAGCGCGTCGAGATAGCCCTGCACCCGGCGGGCGTTGGTGCCGAAATCGTGGGTTCCCCAGCGCGAGGCCGAGCGGACGTCGATGCGTGTGCCGTCCGACATGGGGCGGACGCGAACCGTCACATCGTCGGGAAAGCGCATCAGGATCGTGTGGTCTACGGCATCGATCCGGCCCACGCCGACGCGCCCGCCGGGCGGCACCACCTCGACGATGGACCAGCCCCGCTGGTTCGCCGCCTTGAGCGCGAGCGCGAAGGCTTCGGCCGGCCCGTCGTCCACGGTCACAGAAGCGATGCCTGGAAAGGCGAGCTGCTGGCGAGCCCGCGCCGCGGCCGGAGGGGGCGGCGGCGTGCGCCCGGCGCGCGCGGCCAGTGCAGTCCGGGAGCGGGAAAATTCCGGCAAATCCGCCGTGTCCGTGGTGATGTCGGTGAGCCGCGGCAGCCGCAAGGCCTGCACCGCGAAGAACAGCGGCCCCGCGAGCAGCAGGACGGCGAGCACCACGCCCGTCATGGCCGCACCGAAGCCTGGCCGGCCGTCGTCCCAGATGATGGCGAACGCGAAGGTCGCGAGCACGAGCGCGGCGATGGCCAGGATCAGCCCGGCCGCGAGCACGGACAATGCGGCCGGCGGCTCCACCTGCCCGAGCCGCGACAGGGCGACGGCGATGGCGACCACCGCCAGCGCGAAGGTCGCCACGCGCCGGCTCCAGAGCGCGGCGCTGGACGGCGGCAGTTCGACCACGAGTCGGCGCATGCTGCGCTATCTACAGCTGTTCGGTCCGTCCCGCCACGGCGAGGGTTGCCGGTCAGGCGGTGGGCAACCGGTAATCCCGGAACCTGTCGCGCAGCGCCGTCTTCTGGATCTTGCCGGTCGCGGTATGAGGGATCTCGTCAATCAGCACGACGTCGTCCGGCATCCACCAGCTCGCGATCCTCCCCCGCATCCACTCCAGGATCGACTCGCGCGTCGGCACGCTGCCCTGCCTGGCGACGATGACGAGCAGCGGCCGCTCGTCCCACTTGGGATGGCGCACGCCGATGACCGCCGCCTCCGCCACGTCGGGATGGCCCAGCGCGAGGTTCTCCAGCGCAATGGACGAGATCCATTCGCCGCCGGACTTGATGACGTCCTTGGCGCGGTCGGTGATCTCCATGTAGCCGTGCGGATCGATGGTGGCGACGTCGCCGGTGTCGAAGAACCCTTCGTCGTCGAGGATGTCCCCGCCCTCGCCCTTGAAGTAGCTCCGCGCCACGGCGATGCCCTTCACCTTGAGCCGGCCGAAGGCGACGCCGTCGTGGGGCAGCCGTTTGCCCTCGTCGTCGGTGATCTTCATCTCGACACCGAACAGCGGCCAACCCTGCTTGACCTTGATTGCGATCGTCTCCTCGGGAGAGAGGTCACAGAGTTCCGGCTTGATCGCGCCCGTGGTTCCGACCGGGCTCAGCTCGGTCATGCCCCAGGCATGGATGACGCTGACGCCGTGGCGGCGCTCGAATGCCTCGATCATGGCGGCGGGACACGCCGATCCCCCGATGGCGACCCGCTTCAGCGTGTCCAGCCTTCCTCCCGTCTGATCCAGATGGGCCAGCAGGCCCAGCCAGACCGTGGGCACGCCGGCGCTGAAGGAGACGCGCTCCTCGTTCAGGATCGCATGCACGGACGCACCGTCGAGCTTCGGGCCCGGCAGGATCAGCGACGAGCCGGCAAGCGGGGCCGAGAACGCGAGCGACCACGAGTTCGCGTGGAAGAGCGGCACCACGGCGAGCACGTTGTCGCGGGCCGACAGGCCGAAATTGTCGACCGGCAGCAGTTGCAGCGCGTGCATGACGTTGGAACGATGCGAATAAACGACGCCCTTGGGATTGCCCGTCGTGCCCGAGGTGTAGCAGAGCCCGGCGGCGGTGTTCTCGTCGAAGCTGCGCCAGGCGAAGTCGTCGTCCGCCTCCGCCAGCCAGTCCTCGTAGGCGACGGCACCGCGCAGCGTCGTCTCGGGCATGTGTGCGGCGTCGGTGAGGATGACGAAGCGCTCCACCAGCGGCAGCCGGTCCGCCATTGCCTCCACCAGCTTGACGAAGGTGAGGTCGAGGAACAGCAGCCGGTCCTCGCCGTGGTTGATGATCCAGCTGATCTGGTCGGGGAAGAGGCGCGGATTGACCGTGTGGTAGATCGCGCCGATGCCCGTGATGCCGTACCAGAGCTCCAGGTGCCGCCACGTGTTCCACGCCAGCGTGCCGACACGGTCTCCCGGGCCGATCCCCTGCGCGTCCAGCCGCTTGGCGGCCTGCAGGGCGCGCCGGCGCAGCGCCGCGTAGCCGATGCGGTGCATCGGCCCCTCGACCGTGCGCGAGACAACCTCGCGCGCGCCGTGCTGGCTGGCGGCGTGATCGATCACGGTGTGGATGAGCAGCGGCCAATCCTGCATGAGCCCGAGCATGCGGTATTCCTCCCCATCCCCGCAGGACGGGGCGGATCTCCGTCTGCCCGGTCCCTGCCAGTGCTTGCCTGCTGGTGCACCGCGCGCTTAGGTTGGCAAACTTGCCCCGAAAGGCAGCCGCTTGCCTTCTCAGTCTGCGCACGTCACCTCGGACCACGCAACAAGCTCGGCCGTGTTGCGGACATGGTTCCGCTTCCTGAGGCTGCACCACAGGATCACGGCGCGCGCAGCGCGCGAGTATCGCCGGATCGGACTGTCCATCCCGCAATTCGACCTGCTCTCGACGCTGTCGGAACGCGAGGGCGTGAGTCAGCAGGATCTTGCCGCGCGGCTCTACGTGACCAAGGGCAACGTGTCAGGCCTGCTGGACCGGCTGACGGTGCTGGGGCTCGTCGAGCGCCGGGCGCTGCCGTCCGACCGCCGCTCCTATGCGCTCTACCTCACGCCCGAAGGCCGTGACCGGGCCGAAGCGGGCCTCGCCCTGCAACGCCACCTCGTCACCGCCACGCTCGGGCGGATGCCGCCCGCCGACATCGCCGAACTCGAGCGGCTCCTCGTGGCGTGGCGCGACATCGTGCGGGAGTTGCCCGAGGCGGACGAGGCGTCGGAGGAGATCTCGTCTGCGTAGACGCAGGGCTAGCTTGCGAGCGCCCTGAGGTAGCCGGGAAGGTCGGCGATGGAATCCACGATGTGGTCGGCGTCGGCCTCCAGCTCGTCGCGTCCTGCAGGACCGGACAGGACGGCGATGGCGACTGCGCCCGCCGCCCGGGCCGCCACGAGGTCGTGCGTGCTGTCGCCGACCAGCGCCACCTCGGCGGGATCGAGTTCGAACTTCTGCGCGAAGGCGAGCACCATGCCGGGCTCCGGCTTGCCGCCATGGCCGGAGTCGTACCCGGCGATGAAATCGAGATGCGGGATGAGGCCCATCGCGTCGGCCTGCGCCAGCGCCGACGCCTCCGCGTCATTGGTGGCGATGCCGAGCCGGTAGCCGTCCGCGGCGAGGGCGGCCAGCACCGCCAGCGGGTCGCCGATGGGCGACAGGCTGCGCCGGCCCCATTCGCGGAAGCGCTGGTTCATCTCGCGGTGGAGCGTGGCGTCATTGGGACGGCCCAGCACCTCGGCCCAGAGATGACCATAGCTCGCCGATGAGCCGGCGATCATCGGCGAGGTCCGGCGCATCCGCTTGGCGGGCACGTCGTAGTGGTTCACCTCGGCGAGGCGCGCCAGGACCTCCGGATCGCCTCCCGTCATCTCGACCATGACCTGATAGGCCGCGGGCCCCCAGGTCCGGTCGAAATCGACCAGCGTTCCGTCCTTGTCGAAGAGTATGGCCTTGAGGGGCATCGTCCGCCTGGCTCCGTCGCTCTCCCTCCTCGCCCTCCCCCGCCGGCGGGGGAGGGTTCCCGCGCTCGCGTCGTCTGGTTCCCGCCCGGCCCCTCCGCCAACTCTCCCCCGCCTGCGGGGGAGATGTCGGAGAAGACGATAGAGGGGGATCTTTCGGCCTATACCGAGCTAATCCCCCCACCCTGCCCTCCCCCGCAGGCGGGGGAGGGTTTACGCGCTCGCGTCGTCTGGCTCCCGCCCGGCCCCTCCGCCAACTCTCCCCCGCCTGGGGGGAGATGTCGGCGAAGACGACAGAGGGAAGACTTTTCGGCCTGTTCCGAGCCAATCCCCCCACCCTACCCTCCCTACCCTCCCCCGCAGGCGGGGGAGGGTTTACGCGCTCGCGTCGTCTGGTTCCCGCCCGGCCCCTCCGCCAACTCTCCCCCGCATGCGGGGGAGATGTCGGCGAAGACGACAGAGGGGGGACTTTTCGGCCAAAGCCAATTCCCCCCACCCTGCCCTCCCCCGCAGGCGGGGGAGGGTTTACGCGCTCGCAGGCGAAGGAGGGTTCCCGAGCCCGCTGGGTCGCCGTCTCCTACCCTCCGATGCGCGAAAAATCTGCGACGGCGCGGGTGGCTTCGCGCAGGCCGGCGAGAAGGCGCAGGCGGTTGGCCCGCAGGGCGGGGTCGTCGGCATTGACCGTGACCTTGTCGAAGAAGGCGTCGACGGCGGGCCGGAGCCGGGCGAGCTCGCCCATGGCGCCCTCGAAGTCCTCCTTCGCCACATGCTCGCGAGCCTGCGCGGCGGCGGCCTGCAGCACCTCGGCCAGCACCTTCTCCTCCGGCAAACCCGTCTCCTTCAGGAGATGCGGATCGACCGGCTCGGCATAGGAACGGCCGTCCTTCTTCTCCTCGATGCGCAGGATGTTGGCGGCGCGGCGAAAGCCCGCCAGGAGGTTGGCGCCGTCGTCGGTGTCGAGAAAGCGCCCCAGCGCCTCGACGCGGCGCACGACGGAGAGCAGGTCGTCATTGGCCACCGTGTCATCCCCGGCGGCCTGCGCAGCAGGCCGGGAAGGGGATCCAGCTCCCTCGCCGCCGGCCCCTGGATCCCCTTCCCGGCCCTTCGGGCCGCCGGGGATGACAAGCGAGGCCGAGGCGAGGACGGCGTCGATAAGGTCGTGCCGGGCGCCCTGGTCGCGGAGATAGACCTTGAGACGGTCGTGGAAGAAGGCGAGCAGGTCCGGGCCGATGGTGCCGACGGCGGCGGCCTTGCCATGCTCGTTCATGCGCATCTGGAACAGCGCCCGTCCGAACACGTCGTCCAGTCCCAGCCGCACCCCGTTCTCGATGATGATGCGGATCACGCCCAGCGCCGCTCTCCTGAGCGCGTAGGGGTCCTTGCTGCCCGTCGGCTTCTCGTCAATGGCCCAAAAGCCGACCAGCGTGTCGAGCTTGTCGGCGAGCGCCACCGCGACGCTGACGGGGTCGGAGGGTACCCGGTCGGAGGGGCCCTGGGGCTTGTAGTGCTCCTCGATGGCAGCCGCCACCGAGGGGTGCTCGCCCTGCAGCTCCGCATAGCGGCGGCCCATGAGGCCCTGCACTTCGGGGAACTCGCCGACCATCTCGGTCACGAGGTCGGCCTTGGCCAGTTCGGCGGCGCGCACGGCGAGGGCGGGGTCGGCCTTCACGGCCGGCGCGAGCTCCTGCGCGAGGGTGGCGATGCGGTCGATCCGTTCGCCCTGGGTGCCCAGCTTCTCGTGGAAGACGATGCCCAGCTTGCGCAGCTTGGCGAGGCGCTGGTCGAGCGGCTTGCCCGCGGGTTCCGGGAAATCCGGCAACGGCCGCTGGTCCGTCTCCCAGAAGTGCCGGGCGTCGGAGAGGCGTGCCCGCACCACGCGCTCATTGCCGCCGACGATGGCCTTGCCGCCGTCCTTGGCCTCGATGTTGGACACGAGCACGAACTTGTTGGAGAGCGCCTCGCTCCCGGCGCGCCGCATCACGAAGCATTTCTGGTTGGCACGGATGGTAGCACGCACGACCTCGGCCGGGATCTCCAGGAAACGCTCGTCGAAGGAGCCAACGAGCACGACGGGCCACTCCACGAGGCCGGCGACCTCCTCCAGCAGGCCCTCGTCCTCGACGAGTTCGAGGCCCTGTGCGAAGGCGAGCGCGCGGGCCTCGTGCAGGATGATGTCCTTGCGGCGGTCTGCGTCGAGGACGACCTTGTGGCGCAGCAGCGCCATCTCGTAGTCGGCGAAGCGGCGGACCCGGAAGGTTTCGCCCGCCATGAAGCGGTGGCCGCTGGTCTCGTCGCCCGCCGCCACTCCGTCGACGGAAAACGCGACGATCTCGGGCGTCTCGGTCTCCGGCCCGAAGGTGCACAGGACGGACTGCAGCGGGCGCACCCAGCGCAGCGAGCCGGGCCTGGAAGAGGCCGCGCCCCAGCGCATCGACTTTGGCCAGGGAAAGCCCTTCACCACCTCCGGCATGATCTCGGCGATGACGTCTTCCGTGGCGCGTCCGGGCTTCTCGACAACGGCGACGTAGAACTCGCCCTTCTTGGGATCGGACTCGATCTTGGCCTGCGAAATGTCCGTCAGGCCGGCGCTCTTCAGGAATCCCTGCACGGCAGCGTCGGGCGCGCCCACGCGCGGGCCCTTCTTCTCCTCGCGCAGGTCCGGCTGGCGGGCCGGCAGGCCGGCGACGTGCAGCGTGAGGCGGCGTGGGGTGGCGAAAGCCTTGGCGCCTTCGTAGAGACAGCCCCGCTCGACCAGCGCGTCCGTGACGAGCTTGCGCAGGTCCTCCGCCGCTCGCCGCTGCATGCGCGCGGGAATTTCCTCGCTGAAGAGTTCCAGGAGCAGGTCGGGCATGGGTCGATCAGCCGGTGTGCGGAGCCGGGACGGCGTACGTCCCGGCTTTTATGGCTCCCCGGCCCGTGTGTCGAGCAAGGAAGACCTCGCCCATTTCGTCCGGCGCATCCGCGCCGCGTTTCCCGGAGGCGCCTGCGCTCACGGACACTCGCAGAGGATTTCCTAGAGCGTGTTGTGACTGCCGTCGCAGAGCGGAGCCTTGGCGGTCTGCTTGCACGTGCAGAAGAACACTTTGCGGTCCCGGTCGGCGGTCCATTCCTGCGGGATGAAGGCGGTTCCGTTGTGCGAACCATCGCAGAAGGGCTGGTTCCTGGACTGGCCGCAGGAGCACCACCAGTAGGTCTCGCCGGCCTTGACGTCGACGGGAATGGGGGCGCGGCCGCCAATGGCGGGTGTGGTCATGATGATCCCTCTCGCTCCGGCAATGGCCGGCACGGTGGAGGCTAAGCCGGATTCGTGAACGATCCTAGGAGGACGCGGCGCCCTTCGTCTCCTCCAGCGCACGACGGATGGCCTTGAAGTCGCGCCAGGCCAGGCGCTTGTGCAGCGGCTGGCGCAGGAGGTAGGCGGGATGCAGCGTGGCGATGGCGCGGATGGTGCGCGTGCCGGTGGCGTACTCGGTCCACCGCCCGCGCGACTTCATGATCCCCTCGGAGGTCGCCAGCAGGGCCTGCATCGACGGACCGCCGAGGCAGACGAGGATGTCGGGGTCGGCGAGCTCGATCTGCCGCTCGATGAAAGGCCGGCACACCGCGGCTTCCTGCGGCGTGGGGGTGCGGTTGCCCGGCGGGCGCCAGGGAATGACGTTGGCGATGTACACGCTCGAGCGGTCGAGCCCGATGGCGGCCAGCATCCGGTCGAGCAGCTGGCCGGAGCGTCCGACGAAGGGCAGGCCCGTGCGGTCCTCTTCCGCCCCCGGCGCCTCGCCGACGAACATGATTCGGGCCTTCGGGTTGCCGTCGGCGAACACCAGCGACTTTGCCGTGCGCTTCAGCGGGCAGCCCTCGTAGCCCTGCAGCAGGGTCCGCAGCGTGTCGAGGTCGGGCGCGGAGCGCGCCAGCATGCGGGCTTCGGCGGCCATGTCGTCGGGCGCGGACGGCACGACGGCCGGAGCCTTCGCCTCGGCCGGAGCGAGCTGCGCGCTGGCCTCCGCCAGGCGATCGTGCGGCTCCTCGTCGAGCATGGCGTCGGCCCCGGCGTCGACGTGCCAGAGGAGCAGGTCGAGCGCGGCCCGCCGGGGATCGGCCAGGTCGGAGGTGTCGTAAGCCGCCATGTCCGGCATCCTATAGCAGCCCGGCAGCGCTGCCACAGCCCGAGGGGCGCGGCGCTGCGTCCAAAGGTCGATTGCCGGACAGCGCGGCAGCGCTTGCGGGTGCAGAAACGCTCGTCCATAGGATCGAGGCCCGGCGCGTGCCGGCACGAAGGTGAAGGAGTGGCCGGGTATGGATCTGGCGGAGGCGCAGAGCGTGCCGCGCGAGGGCATGGACTACGACGTCGTGATCGTCGGGGCCGGGCCTGCCGGGCTTGCGGCAGCGATCAGGTTGAAGCAGGTCTCGCCCGATACCAGCGTCGTCGTCGTCGAGAAGGGCTCCGAGGTCGGCGCCCATATCCTCTCCGGCGCCGTCATCGACCCGATCGGTCTCGACAGCCTGCTGCCCGGCTGGCGCGAGGACGCCGACCGCCCCCTCACGACGCAGGTCACGGACGACCGCTTCTACCTGCTCGGCCCCGCCGGCTCGGTGAGGCTGCCCAACCTGCTGATGCCGGGGCTCATCGGCAACCACGGCAACTTCATCGGCTCGCTCGGCAACGTGGCGCGCTTCCTCGCGCAGCGGGCGGAGGCGCTCGGCGTCGAGATCTATCCGGGTTTCGCCGCGTCCGAGGTGCTCTTCGGGGAAAACGGCGAGGTCACCGGCGTCGCCACCGGCGACATGGGCATCTCCAAGGAGGGCGAGGCCAAGGACGGCTTCGCCCGTGGCATGGAGCTGCGCGGCCGCTACGTGCTCTTCGGCGAGGGCGCGCGAGGCTCGCTGTCCAAGCAGCTCATCCGGCATTTCGGACTGCATGACGGCCGCGAGCCGCAAAAATACGGAATCGGCCTGAAGGAGCTCTGGCAGGTCGCTCCCGACAAGCACCATCCCGGTCTCGTCCAGCACAGCTTCGGCTGGCCCCTCGACAATTCGACCGGCGGCGGCAGCTTTCTCTACCATTTCGAGGACGGGCTGGTGGCGGTGGGCTTCGTCGTCCACCTGAACTACCAGAACCCCACCCTCTCGCCCTTCGACGAGTTCCAGCGCTTCAAGACGCATCCGCTGGTCCGTGACACCTTCGTCGGCGGCAAGCGCATCAGCTACGGCGCGCGCGCGATCACGGAGGGGGGCTGGCAGTCCGTGCCCCGCCTCTGCTTCCCCGGCGGGGCGCTGATCGGCTGCTCGGCAGGCTTCGTCAACGTGCCCCGCATCAAAGGCAGCCACAACGCCGTACTGTCCGGCATGCTGGCCGCCGAGCACGTGGCCAGGGCCCTGGCGGACGGCCGGTCCAACGACGAGCTGGTCTCCTACGAGGAAGCCTGGCGCGGTTCGGAGATCGGCAAGGACCTGAAGCGCGTGCGCAACGTCAAGCCGCTCTGGTCGCGCTTCGGTACGGCGGTCGGCGTGGCGCTGGGCGGCATCGACATGTGGACCAACCAGTTGCTCGGCGCCTCCGTGTTCGGAACGCTGAAGCACGGCAAGCCCGACCATGCGACCCTGAAGCCGCTCTCGGCCGTGAAGCCGATCCAGTATCCCAAGCCGGACGGCGTCGTGTCCTTCGACAAGCTGTCTTCGGTGTTCCTGTCGGCCACGAACCACGAGGAGGACCAGCCGGTCCACCTGAAGCTGGCCGACCCGTCGATCCCCGTCGCGCGCAACCTGCCGATGTATGGCGAGCCCGCGCGGCTTTATTGCCCGGCCGGGGTCTACGAGGTGGTCTACGCCAACCCGGAGGCGCGCACTGATCCGCGCTTCGTGATCAACGCGCAGAACTGCGTGCACTGCAAGACCTGCGACATCAAGGATCCCGCCCAGAACATCACCTGGGTGACGCCGGAAGGCGGCGGCGGGCCCAACTACCCCAATATGTGAGCGCCGAACGGCCTCCGGGCCCGATCCTGCAGGGGTGCCGCGGCGGTCGGCGCCTTGCCGACCATCCGCAAAACCGCCATGTTGCGGTGCGACTCGGGCCTTCCATCGGCCCCTTGCGCCCTGAAGGATGCGGACCAGCGTGACACTCTCGATCCCGACCTCGCGCCCGACCTCGCGCCCCGGACGCATGCGCGCCATCCTGGCGGCGCTGCTGCTGGCCTGCGGAACCTACACCGCCTCCGCCCACGCCACCGAGGCCTACACGGAGACGATCGACGCCGGCGACTCGCTGGCCGGAAACTATCTCTCGGCCTTCGTCGCCGGGCAGGCGCGCGACACCAGCGCCGCCGCCTTCTTCTACCGGGAGGCGCTGCGCGACGATCCCAAGAGTGCGGACATCCTGGAGCGTGCCTTCATCGCTCTTCTCGTCGAGGGCTCCTACGACGAAGCCACCCGCCTCGCCGAGCAGATCGCGCGCCGCGACGCCAACAATGGGCTCGTGCAGCTCGCCCTGTCCGTGAAGGACATCAAGGAGAACCGCTTCGCGAAGGCGCGGGGCCGGCTCGAGCGGAGCACGAAGAACCAGGCGGCCGACGTCACCGCGACGCTGCTCACCGCATGGTCCTATGCCGGGTCCAAGAACCTGAAGCGGGCCCTGCAGACGGTCGACACGCTGAAGGGCGAGGACGCCATCGCCACCTTCCGTGATTTCCATGCCTGGCTGATCGCCGACGCGCTTGGTGACAAGCAGGAGGCCGCCAAGCGCTTCGAGTCCGCCTACAAGGCCGAGAATCGCACCCTGCGCATGGTCGACGTCTACAGCCGCTTCCTGGCCCGCACGGGCAAGACGGAAGAGGCGAAGAAGGTGCTCGCCGACTTCGACAAGCTGCTGCCCCGCCATCCCGTCATCCGGGACACGATGGACAGGCTCGAGAAGGGCCAGCCGATCGAAAGCGCGGTGCCCGACGCCGCCGCAGGCGCGGCCGAAGTGCTGTACGGCCTCGGCTCGGCCGGCAACCGCCAGGGCGACGAGCTCGCGGCCATGCTCTATCTGCGCATGAGCCTGTGGCTGGCGCCGCAGAACGGACTCGTCGCGATCACGCTCGCCGATCTCTACGACCGGCTGAAGCAGCCCGCGCGTGCCAACGACACCTATGACCTGGTGTCCCCCAGCTCGCCGCTGCGCCGCAGCGCAGAGATCCAGATCGGCATCAACCTCGAGCAGCTCGAGCGCAAGGACGAGGCCGTCGCCCATATCGAGAAGGCGATCGCCGCGGATCCGAAGGACGTCGAGTCCCTGATGGCGCTCGGCAACGTCTACCGCTCGCGCAAGGACTTCGCCAAGGCGGCGGAGGTCTATACGAAGGCGATCGACGCCATCCAGACGCCCGACAACGGCTACTGGGCGCTCTACCATTACCGCGGCATCGCCTACGAGCGCACCAAGGAGTGGCCCAAGGCCGAGGCCGACTTCCGCAAGGCGCTGGAGCTCTCGCCCGAGCAGCCGCTGGTGCTTAACTACCTCGGCTACTCCTGGGTCGACCAGAACATCAACCTGGACGAAGCGTTCAAGATGCTGCAGCGCGCGGTCGAGCAGCGGCCGACGGACGGCTACATCGTCGACAGCCTCGGCTGGGCGCACTTCCGGCTCGGCCACTACGACGAGGCGGTCAAGCTGCTGGAACGCGCGGTCGAGCTGAAGCCGGGCGATCCCGTCATCAACGACCATCTCGGCGATGCCTACTGGCGTGTCGGCCGCAAGCTGGAAGCGAGCTTCCAGTGGAACCACGCCCGCGACATGAAGCCGGAGGCGGACGAACTGCCGAAGATTCTCGACAAGATCGCCAATGGCATGCCCGACGAGCCCAAGCCGGCCGCGGCGGAGGTCGAGAAGAAGGCGAACGGCGGCTAGGAGCCGTGGCGAGCATGCAAGCGGGCACGGTTGAAGCGGCCGTGCGCGACCGCCTCGTCGAGAAGGCGCCTGCCAAGGTCAACCTGAGCCTCCATGTACTCGGCCGTCGCGCAGACGGATGGCATGCGCTCGAGAGCCTCGTCGCCTTCGCGGGAGCGGCCGACACGCTCGAACTTCTGCCGGGAGAGGAGCCAGGCATCGACGTAGACGGTCCCCGTGCCGTCGCGGCCGGCCCGGCCGAGGCCAACCTCGTGCTGCGGGCCGCCACCGCCCTCGCCGCCCGTCGGCCGGGGCTTCGGCAGGGCCGCTTCCGGCTCACCAAGCGGCTTCCGGTGGCGGCCGGCCTCGGTGGCGGCTCGTCGGACGCGGCTGCCGCCCTGCGGCTCCTGGCGCGCCTGAACGGCATCACGCTGGAGGATCCCGACCTGCACGCTGCGGCGGCCGAGACGGGGGCCGACGTGCCGGTCTGCCTCGCCGCGCGGGCCCGCATGATGCGGGGCCGTGGCGAGGAACTCGGGCTGCTCCTTCGGTTGCCACCGCTCTTCGCCATCCTGGTCAACCCGGGCGTGCCGGTGGAGACCGTCGCGGTGTTCCGGACGCTCGGTCTGTCGGCGGGGGAGGATCTCGGCTATGCCGCGCATCCCGCCGTTGCATCCGGCACGGACCGCGAGACGCTGCTGCCCCTGCTGCGCAGGGCGCGCAACGACCTCGAGGACCCCGCCGCGGTCATGGCGCCCATCATCGGGCATGTTCTCGCCGTGATCGCGGCGGCACGCGGGTGCCGCCTTGCCCGCATGTCGGGCTCGGGTGCCACCTGCTTCGGCCTGTTCGACGATTGCCGGGCCGCCCGGAAAGCAGCGCGCGGAATCCTGGCCGCGAATCCCGAATGGTGGGTGAAGCCGACGCTGCTTCGCTGACTG
Source organism: Alsobacter sp. (assembly GCF_059501845.1). NCBI lineage: Bacteria > Pseudomonadati > Pseudomonadota > Alphaproteobacteria > Hyphomicrobiales > Alsobacteraceae > Alsobacter > Alsobacter sp. The sequence goes on from NZ_JCACDK010000014.1 coordinate 354,477, forward strand.
CCGGCAGTTCCCGCCGAAGTCAGCCGCCGCCGATCTCCTGCAGGATCACGCCGGTTCCGTCGCACTCAGGGCAGGGCTCGCCGTCGATTCGCCCGGTGCCCTTGCAGCGCCGACATGGAGCCTCGCCAGCGCCGGGAACGCCGGCGGGCGCCTCGTCTCCCGGCTTGGGCCGTGGTGTCGCGCCTGCCGCGTTGCCGTCGTCGTCTTGGGCCATGGCCTGTTCTCCGCTGCGCCCGATAACGTGCGGCGCGCCTGCGGGTTCGGACAAATGGGTCAGTGCGAGCGCTGGATGCAGAACTCGACGACTTCCAGCAAGGCGCTCTTCATCGGCCCCTCGGGAAAGAGGGCCAGCGCGTCGCGCGCCATGGCGCCGTAGTGGCGCGCCCGCTCGATCGTGTCCTCGATGGCGCGGTGGCGGCGCATGATGGCCACGGCTTCCTCGAGCGCGGCATCGGTCGCCTCCTCGCCGCTCTTCAGCGTGCGCGTCCAGAATTCGCGCTCGGCCGGCGTCCCGCGGCGGAAGGAGAGCACCACGGGCAGCGTGATCTTGCCCTCGCGGAAATCGTCGCCGACCTTCTTGCCCAGCTTGGCGCTGGTCCCGCCATAGTCGAGCGCATCGTCGACAAGCTGGAAGGCGATACCGAGATTGGCCCCGTAGCTGCGGCAGGCGGCCTGCTCGGCCTTGCCACGGCCTGCGATGATCGGACCCACTTCGCAGGCTGCGGCGAAGAGCGCGGCCGTCTTGGCGCGGATGACGGCGAGGTACTCGTCCTCCGTCGTCTCGGTGTTCTTGGCGGCGGAGAGCTGCATCACCTCGCCTTCGGCGATGACGGCCGCGGCGGTCGACAGCACGTCCAGCGCCTGAAGCGAGCCCACTTCCACCATCATGCGGAAGGCCTGGCCGAGCAGGAAGTCGCCGACGAGCACGCTCGCCTCGTTGCCCCACAGCATGCGCGCGGCAAGGCGGCCGCGGCGCAGTTCGCTGCCATCGACCACGTCGTCATGCAGCAGGGTCGCGGTGTGCATGAACTCGACGCTGGCGGCGAGCTTCACGTCGCCCTCGCCGCCATAGCCAAACAGGCCGGCGGTCGCGAGGGTGAGCATCGGGCGCAGACGCTTGCCGCCGGAATCGATGAGGTGCCGGGCGATCTCGGGAATCAGCGCCACGTCGGAGCCGACCCGCGACAGGATCAGCTGGTTCACCCGCCCCATTCCGTCGGCGGTGAGCTTGAGGAGGGGTTCGATACTCGGAGCGTCGGACGGCTTGCCGTCCATCGGAATGACGATACCCACCTGCAAGCCTTCCTGTACCCGGCTGGTTTCGGCGCGCAACCTGCCACGGGGAACTTGGCCTTTCAACTCAGCCCCGTTGCCGCATGCATCGAGCCGTCGCACAGTGGGTCGCGGCCGGTTCGGCGCCGCGTCCGGGAGAAGACATGGTCACCGTCGTCCGCACCAATGACATCGTGCTGATCTCGGTGCTCGAATCGCTGCTCGGCCAGGCCGGACTCTCCGTCTTCGTGGCGGACGCCCATGTCAGCGCGATGGAAGGCTCCATCGGCGCGTTCCCGCGCCGCGTCATGGTTCCTGAGGACGAGGTGCCACAGGCGCGACGGCTGATCCGCGATGCCGGCCTGGAGGCCGAGCTGATGCCGTGGACGCCCGGACGGAGCCATGGCTGAGGTCACCGCCGGGGTCACCTCGGACACCCTGCTGGATGGCCGGGTCCGTCTGCTTCAGCCGGCCGCGGGGCACAGGGCGGGCACGGACGCCGTCCTGCTCGCGGCTACGACGCCGCCCGGCTGTCCCGGCCCGATCGTCGACCTCGGCGCATCCACGGGCGCCGTGGGAATCATGGCCGGTCTGCGCGCACCGGAGGCGCGGCTGGTGCTGGTCGAGATCGATCCTGCCATGGCAGAACTCGCCCGCTCCAATGCCGCGGCGAACGGCGTGGGGGGTCGCACCACGGTCGTCGCGAGTGATGTGACGGCCGCACAGCGCGAGCGTGCCGCTGTAGGCCTCGCCAAAGGTGACGCGGCACTGGTGCTTTGCAATCCGCCCTGGTTGTCGCCGGGACGCTCCCGCGCATCGCCGCAGCCACAGCGCCGTATGGCGCACATGCTCGGCCCGGGTGAACTCGATCTGTGGGTCAGGGCTGCGTCGGACCTGCTGGCGTCCAAAGGAGCCTTGGTGCTGATCCATAGGGCCGAGGCGCTTGCCGAGTGCCTCTCGGCCTTGTCCGGCCGATTCGGAATGGTCCGGGTGCTTCCCGTTCATCCCCGGGCCGATGCGCCGGCGTCTCGCATCCTCGTCGGAGCCCTGAAGGGAAGCCGCGCGCCGCTGGCGCTGCTGCCGCCCCTCGTCCTGCACGCGGAAGCTGGGCAATTCTCTGCGCTCGCCGCCGCGGTCCACCGCGGCGAGGCGGGTCTCGATCTTCAGCTCCGCGGTGCAGCGCAACGGCCGCCGGCGGGCTCGCCATAGCCGGCCGCGACGACGCGAACCCGCCTGCAGGCATCAGTGGTGTCCTGCTGCTGGGTGACAGCGGCTGCTTTAGTCGCGGCGGGCACCGCCTGCTGCGCCGAGACAATCGTCGTCTGGGCGGTCGCCTGCGACTGCGAGGCGGGCATGGCCATCATCACCACCGGTGTCAGCGCCAGCGCCAGTCCCACCAGGGTTGCAATCGGCTTGATCTTCATCTCGTCCTCCCGTCGGCGACTGGCGCCGTATGTCCCTGGAACCGGACATTAACGATCCGGCAACCATGATCGGTGTGCTGGCGCACGCGCCTGAACGGCTTGCAGGATCTCCGGCCGCGGTTCCCCCGGCGGCGGAAATGCTCTATGCCTGCGCCGCGCTTGCAGGGATGTCGCCGCGATGACCGATCCGCTCGATCCGACCCGTTCGTTCCAGGGCCTGATCCTGACACTCCACCGATTCTGGGCTGAGCAGGGCTGCGTGATCCTTCAGCCCTACGACATGGAGGTCGGCGCCGGCACGTTCCACCCGGCCACGACGCTGCGGTCCCTGGGGCCGCTTCCGTGGAAGGCGGCGTACGTGCAGCCCTCGCGGCGGCCGAAGGACGGGCGCTACGGCGAGAATCCCAACCGCCTGCAGCACTATTACCAGTACCAGGTGATCCTGAAGCCCTCGCCCCCCAATCTGCAGGACCTCTATTTGCGCTCGCTCGCCGCCATCGGCGTCGACCCTCTCCTGCATGACGTGCGCTTCGTCGAGGACGACTGGGAGAGCCCGACCCTTGGCGCCTGGGGCCTCGGCTGGGAGTGCTGGTGCGACGGAATGGAGGTGAGCCAGTTCACCTATTTCCAGCAGGTCGCCGGCTTCGAGTGCTCGCCCGTCTCGGGCGAACTCACCTACGGGCTCGAGCGCCTCGCCATGTATGTGCAGGGCGTGGAGAACGTCTACGACCTCAACTTCAACGGCCTCGAGGGGACTGAGAAGGTCACCTATGGCGACGTCTTCCTGCAGGCCGAGCAGGAGTATTCACGGCACAATTTCGAGGCCGCCGACACCGACCGGCTGTTCCGCCACTTCCGCGATGCCGAAACGGAGTGCCGGGCGCTGCTCCAGAAGGGCGACCGGGGGGAGGGCGAGCGCCATGCCATGGCCCTGCCCGCCTACGACCAGTGCATCAAGGCCAGCCATGTCTTCAACCTGCTGGACGCGCGCGGGGTGATCTCCGTCACCGAGCGCCAGAGCTACATCCTCCGCGTCCGCGAACTCGCCCGCGCCTGCGGCGCCGCGTGGCTGAAGACCGAGGCGGGCGGCTTCGGGCGGCACTCCAGCTAAGGACAGCTGCGCTGCCGTTGCCGGCGAAGCGGAAGTAGCCCACGCCTGTTCGGCTTCGCCGATCGCGTGACCTGGTTGAACTCCCGGGCAGGGCAGTATACGCCGACAACGAAAAAAGCCGCCCAAAGGCGGCTTTCGTTTCGTCTGGCGACTGATGCCGCTCAGTTCAGCTTGGCGCGGACGTCCTGGAGACCCTGCGTGATCAGGCCTTCGGCCGTCGAGCCGGCGACTTCGCGGCGCAGGATCGTCTCGGAGGCGCGGACGGCAGCCTCGGCGGCGGCGGCGCGGACCTCGGCTGTGGCCTGGGCCTCCGCCTGGGCGATCTTCTGCTCGGCCATGCGCTGGCGGCTCGCGACGAAGTCGGAGAGCTTCTGCTGCGCCTCGGCGGCGAGGCGCTCTGCCTCGGCCCGGGCGTTGCGGACGATGTCCTCCGCTTCCTTTTCGGCCTCCTGCCGGCGGCGCTGGTAGTCCGCCAACACGCGCTGGGCCTCCTCCCGCAGGATGCGTGCATCCGCCAGTTCGGCCCGGATCCGGTCGGTGCGCTTGTCCAGCGACCCGAGGATCGTGCGGAAGGCGCCGAGATACCAGAGGATGCCGACGAAGACGACGAAGGCTGCGGCGACCCAGAATTCTGCTTCGAACATGGATCGCTCCTCAGCGCTTCAGGGCGCCGTCGACGGCGGCCTCGACCTCGCCCCGTGCCGGCGCCTTCGAGATCAGGCGTTCGACGATGAGCTCGGCCGCGTCCGTGGCGATACCGCGGACATTCGACATCGCCCTGTCGCGGCTCGCCGCGATGGAGGCCTCGGCGGCTCCGATCTTCTCGGAGAGCTCGGCTTCCAGCGCCTTGCGGCGGGCGTCCGTCTGGGCGGAGAGCTCGTCGCGCGTCTGGCTTGCGATGCCTTGCGCACGCGCCCTGGCGTCGGCGAGAGCCTTCTCATAGGCCGCGATCGCGTCGTCGGTCTGGCCCTTGAGACGGGCGGCGGCGTCGAGATCGTCGTCGATCGCCTTGCGCCGCTTCTCCAGGATTTCGCCCACGCGCGGCAGCGCGATGCGCGACATCAGGAGGTAAAGGGCGCCGAAGACGATCGCCAGCCAGATGAGCTGGGCGCCGAAGGTCGACGGGTCGAAGGGCGGGAACACCGCCCCCCCGCCATGCCCTTCGGCGTGGCCGACTTCGGTTCCTTGCTGTGCAGTCTCGGCCATCTCGTGTCTCGCGCTGGACCCGCGTGAAAACCCCGAATGCACGATCCCGCCGCTCGAAGCGGCGGGTCACGCAGTGCGGAGCAGCTTCGTCAGAGGACGAAGAGCAGAAGGATCGCGACGAGGAACGCGAAGATGCCCAGGCCTTCCGCGAGGGCCGCGCCGATGAACGCGCGACCGAACTGCGCGTCGGAGGCCGACGGGTTGCGCAGGGCGCCCGAGAGGAAGTTGCCGAAGATGATGCCGACGCCGATGGCGGCAGCGCCCATGCCGATGGCGGCAAGACCGGCGCCGAGGTACTTCGCAGCTACGGGATCCATGATGAACTCCTGTGGGATCGACTGGTGGGAGGCTTGCCGGCGACCGGTCAGTGGCCGGGATGGATGGCGTCGTTGAGATAGACGCAAGTCAGGATGGCGAAGACGTAGGCCTGCAGGACCGCGACCAGCAGTTCGAGCGCGGTCAGCGCCACGGTCATCGCGAAAGGAAGCGGTGCGAGGATGGCCCAGCCGCCGGCGGCGCCGAGCATGGTCACGAAGCCGCCGAACACCTTCAGCGTGATGTGGCCGGCCAGCATGTTGGCGAAGAGACGGACGGAAAGGCTGACGGGCCGGGAGATGAAGGAGATCACCTCGATCAGGACCAGCAGCGGCAGCAGGACCGGCGAGACGCCCGACGGGACGAAGAGGCCGAGGAAGTGCACGCCGTTCTTGTAGAAGCCGTAGATGATGACGGTCAGGATCACCAGCATCGCCAGCGCGAAGGTGATGATGATGTGGCTCGTCACCGTGAAGGTGTAGGGAATGATGCCGATCAGGTTCGCGGTGAGCACGAACATGAAGAGCGAAAAGACGAGCGGGAAGAACTTCATCCCCTCGTTGCCGGCGGAGCCGCGCACCGTCGAGGCCACGAACTCGTAGGCGAGCTCTCCGACCGACTGGAGCCTTCCCGGCACCAGCGCGCGCTGCGACGTGCCGACGATCATGACGAAGCTGACCACCGCCAGGATGATCAGCATGAACAGCGCCGAGTTGGTGACGGTCAGCGGCCCGAGATGGAGTACGGGCGAGATCACGAACTGATGGATCGGATCGATCCCGGTTCCGCCTTCTGCCGCCACGTCTCGCTCCTCGTTCTGCCGTCCGGACCTCCGGACGTTCACGCTTCACTGCTTGGGCGGCTCGTCCTGACGCGTCGCAGTCGTCGTCGCCCCGATCCGCATCATGTTCCAGAAGCCGGCCGTCGTGCCGAGCCCCAGGAAGACGAGCAGAAACAGCGGGCTCGTACCGACCCACTTGTCGAGCTGCCATCCGATGACGCAGCCGACAAGCACACCTGCAGCGAGTTCGGTGACGATGCGAAAGCCCTGAGCCATCGCCCGCCCGGTCTCGCCGCCGATGACGGCGTGATCCCCCACCCCTCCACCGTCGCGGGCATCGGCACGCTTCTTCTCGATCGCACTCGACAGTTTGTCGAGCCGGTCGCGCAAGTCGCGGTCCTCACCCTGACCGTGATTACCCTCGGACATCGGACGCTCTCCCCGCCCCGCTTGCGCGAGACGACTGCCGGAACCTGCGAACGCCGCTCCGGCCGCAACCGATGCGGGGCCGGGTGGCCCCGTGAAAGTCGCGCGCACCATAGTTTCCGGTCCCGCCAGTGTCAAGAATGGGTGATCACGATACAAGTCGCTGAAACTACAGGTTTTTCAGGGGAATCGACGAAGGTCGGACCCGCGTAGCGCGATTGCGGCGCACAATGATCCACGCCGGGCTTGCCCCGTCCTCCGGAGCAGGTCCTCAGGAGGCCTCGCGGAAGCGTTCAGCCGTGCCGAGATCGACCGAGACGACCTGGCTCACGCCGCGCTCGGCCATCGTCACCCCATAGAGCCGGTCCATGCGGGCCATGGTGACGGGGTTGTGCGTGATGACGAGAAAACGCGTCTCGGTAGACCCCGCCATGTCCCGCAGGAGATCGCAGTAGCGCTCGACATTGGCGTCGTCGAGAGGAGCGTCCACCTCGTCGAGGACGCAGATCGGCGACGGATTGGTCAGGAACACGGCGAAGATCAGCGCGATGGCGGTGAGCGCCTGTTCGCCGCCCGAGAGCAGCGTCATCGTCTGCGGCTTTTTTCCCGGCGGCCGCGCCACGATCTCGAGCCCGGCCTCGAGAGGGTCATCCGATTCGATGAGTTCGAGCTGCGCCATTCCGCCGCCGAAAAGCGTGGTGAAGAGGCGCTCGAAATGGCCCTGAACGATGGTGAACGCGGCCAGGAGCCTCTCCCGGCCTTCCCGGTTCAGGCTGCCGATGGCGCCACGCAGGCGCTTCACGGCCTCGTCGAGGTCGTCGCGCTCCGCAGCCAACCCTTCGCGCTGACCCTCGACCTCCGCCAGTTCCTCGTCCGCACGCAGGTTGACGGCGCCCAGACGCTCGCGATCCTGCCGCAAACCGTCCAGGCGCCGCTCCACCTCAGCGGAATCAGGCAGCGATTCGGAGTCGGACAGGCCGGCGATGCCGGGGAGATCTTCGGGGGCGGACCCAAGCCGCTCGGCGATATTGGAGACGACGTCGGCAAGCCGGGCCCGCTGCGCTTCCAGCCTGGCCTCCGACCGGGCCTGCTCCTCGCGGGATGCGGCGAGCAGGGCGAGGGCCTCTGAGGCCGCGCGATCTCCGGAGGCTGCTTCCCGCTCGGCCTCGGCAAGCCGGTCGGCCGTGGCCCGCTTCTTTTCCTCTGCCTCGGCAATGCCGTTCAGAATGCCGCGGCGGCGCTCGCGAAAGGCCTCGGGGGCCTCGGCCAGCGCGATGCGCTCTTCCTCGACCTCGCCCCGGCGCTCGGCGATCTCGGCGAGGTGGCTGTCGGCACGCGCGATGCGCTCACGCCATGCCGTTCGCTCGCTGGCGATGGTGGCGCGGCGGCGCTCGCGCATGGCGGCCTCGCGCGCGAGGCCCTGCGCGAAGGTGCGCGCCTCGGCCACCGCCTGCCTGTCGAGCGCAACCTGCGCCCGCATCGCCGCGAGCCTGGCTTCCAGCTCGGCTGCGTCGGAGAGCTCGTCGCGCCGGCCGATCGTGTCAGCGTGGCGGATGGCGCAATCCTCCCGCTCAGCTTCGAGACGCGCCTGCGCCTCCGCCAGCGCCGAACGTCGCAGGGCGATGTCGGCGCGGCGCCGGGCACCGGCGGCATGGCGCGCGCGAACATCCTCCAGCTTGCGCCGGGTCTCCCGGGCCAGGTCGAGCGCCCTGCCCTCTTCGGCGGAGGCCTGGCGCAGCGCGGCGCTGGCCGAATCGAGCATGGCGCGGGCCGCCTCCGCCCCGGCACGGGCGCGGGCTGCCTCGATCTCGAGATCCTCCAGCCGGTTGCGTTCCGCGAGGCGGCGCGCTGCGGCACCCGGCGCCTCGGCTGCCGCCGTGAACCCGTCCCACCGCCACAGGTCGCCCTCGCGGGACACCAGCCGCTGACCGGGCTTCAGCTGAGGCCGCAACCGCGTTCCGTCGGCGCGGGAGACGATGCCGGTCTGGCGCAGGCGCCGTGTCATCGCCGCCGGCGCAGTCACGTGCGCCGCGATGCTCTCGATGCCATCCGGCAAGGCGGGATCGCCGGTACCGGGCCCCGTATCCGCCCAGTGCATCGGCGCACCGGAATCCTGTGACGCGTCGAGGTCGTCGCCCAGCGCGGCGGCGAGCGCCGTCTCCCACCCCTTGCCCGCCGCAACCGCATCGATGATGCGAGGCCAACTGTCGTCGCCGGTTCCGGCGAGGAGCTTGGTGAGGGTCGCGACCTCGGTCTCCAGGCGCTGCGCCGCGCGATCCGCCTCCTGAGCCGGGCCGCGCAGCGCCGCCTCCCGCTCCCGGGCGGAACGGTGCGCCTCGCGCGCGGCCTCGGCACGATCCTCGGCCATGCCGACGGCTTCGGCAGCCGCCTCGATCTCGGCTTCCTCGTCCGCAGCTTTCGTGTCTGCCGCACTCGCCGCATCGATGCCAGAGAGTTCCCGCGCAACGCGGTCCTCCTCGGAGGAGAGGCGGGCGAGCCGGTCGGCGAGCTCGCGCAGGGACCGCTCCACCGCGGCCCGCCGGGCGGCGAGGTCGGAGAGGGCCGCCTGCGCGTTGTCTGCCGCGGATTCGGAGATGACGAGTGCTTCCTCCAGCGCTTCGAGGCGCTCCCGCGCCTCCTCGGCGGCGGCGGCCTGCTCGTCCGTTTCGCCGGCCAGAACCTCGTCCTCGGCGTCGAGGCGCGCCATGGCTCCGGCGGCATCCTCGTTCAGCGCCCGCTCGCGCTCCTCGTCGCGCGCCAGCTCATGGGCACGCCGGTCCAGCTCGGCGGCGCGCTGTTCCGCGCGCTTCTCTTCCGCTTCGAGGCTGTCCCTCGCCAGCAGAAGCCTCTGCAGGGCAGCTCCCGCCGCCGCGTCCGCCTCCCGCAGGCCGGGCAGTGCATCGGCGGCGACGGCCTGGTCACGGGCGGCCGCGGCTTGCAGGCGCGTGCGCTCGGCGACCTGCCGCAGGTCCGCCTCAGCCTTCGACTGCGCCTCCGCGACCGCGTCACGCGCCCCGCGCCAACCCAGGTAAAGGAGAAGCGCCTCGGCCTTGCGGATCTCGGCCGCGAGGGAACGATAGCGGGACGCCTGCCTCGCCTGGCGGCGCAGCCCGTCGATCTGCGAGTCGATCTGGCGAAGGACGTCCTCGATGCGCAGCAGGTTCTCTTCCGCGCCCTTGAGGCGGATTTCCGCCTCGTGCCGGCGGGCATGCAATCCGGCGATGCCGGCAGCGTCCTCCAGGATGCGGCGGCGGGCCTGCGGCTTGGCCGCGATGATCTCGCCGATCATGCCCTGCCGCACCATCGCGTGGGAGCGCGCGCCTGTTGCCGCGTCGGCGAAGAGCAGCTGAACGTCGCGGGCCCGCACCTCGCGCCCGTTGATGCGGTAGGTGGAGCCCTCCTCCCGCGCGATGCGGCGGGAGACGTCCAGCTGGTCGGCATCGTTGAAGACGGCGGGGGCGGTGCGCGCCCCGTTGTCGACGACCAGCGAGACTTCCGCGGTATTGCGGGCCGGACGGTTCGCCGAGCCGGCAAAAATCACGTCGTCCATGCCGGAGGCGCGCAGGCTCTTGTGCGAGCTCTCGCCCATCACCCAGCGAAGCGCTTCGACGAGGTTGGATTTGCCGCAGCCATTCGGCCCGACGACACCCGTCAAGCCCGGCTCGATCAGCACGTCGGTCGGCTCGACGAAAGACTTGAAGCCGACGAGGCGCAGGCGCGTGAGCTTCATCGCGCCGCCCCGGCCGGGGTCGCTGCGAGAGCGTCAGCCCCCGACGAGGGGGGTGAGGATCTTCTCCAGCTCCTCAACGGAAAGCTCCCCGCGCCGTACCTGGTCGCCGATGAAGAAGGTCGGCGTCGAGTCCACCTTGAACTCGCGGGCGCCCCGATCCTTGACCCAGTTCACGGCGTCATAGATCTCCTGGTTTTTCAAGCAGGCCATGAACGATTCCTGTGAGAATCCGGCCTGCTTCATCAGTCCCAGGAGGGCTTCAAGCGGCTTGTCCGTGAAAGCCCAGTTCTTCTGCTGGTCGAACAGGAGATCGATGACCGCGTAGTACTTGTCGTTCCCCGCGCAGCGGGCGAGCATGAAGCCAGCCGTGGCGAGCGGATCCAGCGGGAACTCGCGCAGGATGAAGCGCACCTTGCCGGTGTCGACGTATTTCGACTTCAGCGTCGGCCAGGTGCCCTTGTGGAAGGCGGCGCAGTGCGAGCACGTCATCGAGGCGTACTCGTAGATCGTGACCTTCGCGTCCTTGGAACCGAGCTCGACATCGCCCATCGGGCCGGCCACGGCGAGGTCGGCGGCGCTCGGCGCCTGGGCCATGGCCGCGCCCTGCAGCCCCGTCAGCGCGGCGGCGGCGAGGCCCGCGGCGGCGAGGGCGTTGAGGAAAATGCGGCGGCTCGGCATGGGTATCTCCTGGAAGGCGGCACGCCCCTCGGGGCGCGGCGCGACACTCTCCATCGGCCTGACGATTGTGGCAAGAGCGGGTTCCGAGTGCCCGGCGGCGGCGCGTCGCCTCAGCGCGACCCCTGCGGGCGGGCCGAAATGATGCCGGCCCCGAGCCTGACCAGCGCCTCGCGCAGTTCGTCATCGGCAACGCCGGCCACCTTTTCGCGCGCTTCGGCCAGCGCGGCCGGATCGAGGTCTCGGGTCGTCCCCGGCTTCTTTTTTCCTGTGCCGACGGGGCCCTGGCGGAGTGCGATCCGGCCGAGGCAGCGCCAGCCGAAATAGGCATTCACGCGCTCCAGCAGCACCGGAGCCATGTGCTGCACTTCCAGCCCGAAGGCACTCTCCACCCGCAGCACCAGCGTGCCCGGCTCGGCCGGCGTGTCCGGAGAGGCGCCGCGCGGGCGCTTCGGCCACTGGATCTTCACGGGCTCGCAGCGCCCTGCGAGGCGCGGACCGACGATCTCCGGCCAGGCCACGACGATGTCGGCAGCCGCGAATCCCTGCGACTTCAGGGCCGGCGCGAGGCAGGCCTCGATCAGTTCGGCGAGGGGCTTCGGCGTGCCGCGGCCGGCCATGCGTCACCTTCGAGCTTCACGGAATGCGGCGGATTCGCTAGGTCGGCTGTGCAACCCGAGACCGCGTCCACCATGGTATCCCGCACCCGTTCCGCCGCCAAGGCTGCCGATGCTTCATCGACCGGCGCCCTGCCGGCCGCCGATCCGGCGCTGCTCCTCGCCTGGTACGATCGCCACCGCAGAACCCTGCCCTGGCGGTCACGGCCGGGCGAGACGCCGGACCCCTATCGCGTCTGGCTGTCGGAGATCATGCTGCAACAGACGACGGTCAGGGCCGTGAAGCCTTACTTCGAGCGGTTCCTGACGCTGTTCCCGACGGTCGAGGCGCTGGCCGAGGCACCGTCGGAGGAGGTGATGAAGGCGTGGGCGGGGCTCGGCTACTATTCGCGCGCCCGCAACCTGCATGCCTGCGCGAAAGCCGTGGTGGAGCGGCATGGGGGCGATTTCCCGGACGAGGAGGAGACACTGCGTGCCCTGCCCGGCATCGGCGCCTACACGGCCGCCGCCGTCGCCGCGATCGCCTTCGATCGCCGGGCGGTGGTGGTGGACGGCAATGTCGAGCGGGTGGTGACGCGGCTCTTCACGGTGGAGGACCCACTGCCGGGCGCCAAGCCGGTCATCAGGTCGCTCGCTGACAGCCTGACCCCCGCCGCTCGCCCCGGCGACTTCGCACAGGCCATGATGGACCTCGGCGCCACGATCTGCACGCCGAAGTCGCCAGCCTGCGGACTGTGCCCCTGGCGGGAGCCCTGCCTGGCGCGGCGCGAGGGGACGCAGGAGACCTATCCGCGCAAGGAAAAGAAGGTATCCGGCGCCCTGCGCCGCGGCGCTGCGTTCGTCGCCCGCCGCGCCGACGGCGCCATCCTCGTGCGCACGCGGCCACCCAAGGGCCTGCTCGGGGGCATGACCGAGGTGCCGAACACGCCTTGGACGGCGGGTCATGATCACGCCGGCGATCTCGCTTTCGCTCCCGTCCCAGGACACTGGCGGAAGCTGACCGGCCCGGTGACGCACGTCTTCACGCACTTCCCGCTCGAGCTGGCGGTCTATGTCGCGGAGGTTCCTGCGGCGACCCCGGCACCAGGCGACTCCCGCTGGCTCCCGAGGCACGATATCGCAGGCGCTGCGTTTCCGACGGTCATGCGGAAGGTGGTGGAGCGTGGGCTGGGTGCGTAGATTTGTGCACGAGCAGTGGCGCGCGGACCAGACGCCCAGCTCGATTCCAACGCGATCCGAAAGAGGATCGTGAAGCGCTGTCCGAGAACGATAGAGCATAGAGCCGAGTAGAATGTTTTCAGTCGTGCCGGCTTGGCTCGGCGCCGATACTCTGTCCGATGCCGCTGGCGACGTCCCTGGCCCGTTGACTACAGACGCACTAACGCTCGCCTGCCTCCGCGCCTTTCCGAATCAACGGTCGACCCAGAATCATGCGGCTGCTGCGGCGGCTCCCATGCCCCGGAAGACCTTGCGGAGGTCGTCGATGGGCGCCAGGCGGCCGGCGGCCTCGTGGTGCCAGAACGTCCAACCGTTGCAGGCCGGCAGTCCCTGCGCGAGAGCTCCGATCTTGTGGATCGAGCCCACGACGCTCCCCAGGGCCAGCGCACCGTCGGCTCTCACGACAGCGGCATGGCGGCGGCGCTCGTCCGTCAGCGTCGTACCAGGGGCGATGAGGCCGGCTTCCACGACGGAGGAGAACGGCACGCGCGGCTCGTTTCGCTTGGCCGGAGCGGACGCAACGCAGGACGGATCGAGCGGGACCACCGCGTCGATCCGGGCGCGCGCAGCCTCGGCGTAGTTCTGGTCGCGCTCGATGCCGACGAAGTGGCGGCCGAGGCGGCGGGCCACGGCGCCCGTCGTGCCGCTGCCGAAGAAGGGGTCGAGGACCACGTCTCCGGGATTGGACGAAGCCAGCATGATCCGCTGGAGGAGCGCTTCCGGCTTCTGGGTGGGATGCAGCTTGCGGCCCTGCGCGTCTTTCAGGCGCTCGCCCCCGGTGCACAGGGGCATGAACCAGTCGGAGCGGACCTGCAGGTCCTCGTTGCCGGCCTTCAGTGCCTCATAGTGAAAGGTGTAGGACTTGGCCTGCGGCGACTTCGATGCCCAGATCATGGTCTCATGGGCATTGGTGAAGCGACGGCCGCGGAAGTTCGGCATGGGGTTGGCCTTGAGCCACACCACGTCGTTCAGGATCCAGAAGCCGAGGTCCTGGAGGATGGCGCCCACCCGGAAGATGTTGTGATAGGAGCCGATGACCCACAGCGTGGCGTCCGGCTTCATGGCGCGGCGGCAGGCCAGCAGCCAGGCGCGGGTGAACGCGTCATAGTCGGCGAAGCTCGAGAACTTGTCCCAGTCGTCGTCCACGGCATCGACCAGCGACTGGTCGGGCCGGAGCAACGTGCTTTCGAGCTGCAGATTGTAGGGGGGATCGGCGAAAACGAGGTCGATACTCGCCTCGGGAAGCCTGGACAGCTCCGCGATGCAGTCTCCGACCACGATCTGGTCCAGGGGAGGAGCGCGAAGCTCCCTCCGATGATCCACCGCGGGGCGTCCGGTACGCGATACAGGGTTCCGGGGCCCGGCGGCGGATGCATCGGTAAGCGGGGTACGCATGAACACACCACAAACGCAACCGAACGAGACACACGTTAGGGATAACGCGGTAAAAGCTGCGTTTACTTGGTGAAAAAACTCTGTGCGAAATAGAGACAATCCCCGGCAATGTTTGCCGCGGCTTTGTTTACCTTGCGTTAGGGAATTCTGGACTGCTCAGCCCGCGGAATCGTCTTCGACGCAGGAGCCGAAGGTCATACGGTGGAAGGGGCACGGCCCCAGGCGCAGGAGCGCCGCACGATGCGCCGACGTGGCGTAACCGGCGTGGCGCTCGAAACCGTAGCCGGGATAGTGCAGCCCGAGCCGCGCCATCATGCGATCGCGGGTGACCTTCGCCACGATGGAGGCTGCCGCGATGGAGGCGACCAGCCGGTCGCCCTTCACGACGGCCCGGCCGAGGCCCGGCCATGGCGGCAGGTCGCGGCCGTCCACCAGCGCGAAACCGGGCGTCACGCACAGGCCTGCCAGCGCCCGGCGCATCGCCTCGAGGCTGGCCTTCCGGATGTCCGTCGCATCGATCCGCAGCGCAGACACGCTGGCGACGGACACCTGCGCCGTGGCGACGATGATCTCGAACAGTTCCTCGCGCCTCGCCGGAGGCAGCAGCTTCGAATCGTCCAGGCCTTCCGGAACGCGGTCGGGATCGAGAATCACGGCCGCCGCAACGACGGGGCCGGCGAGCGGCCCGCGGCCAGCCTCGTCGACGCCTGCCACCGGGCGAACGCCGCTCGCCATCAGTTCGGCCTCCCGGCTGAAATCCGGGCCGGGCTGGACGGGCGCGCTGGCCTTGGCAGCGATTCGGCTCATATGGCCATGCTGCCGATCGTGCGGCGCCGGGCAAGCTTGGCCGCAAGCCCATCCCCGGCTTCCTCAGCGCCGTTTGCGAGCGGCCCGATGCGGATGTGCGGCGCGAGGCCGCGGGTTGGGCTCGGGTTCGCTGCGCGGCATCGCAGCCTCCGCGGCGCGGCGCAACTCGGCCCTCTCCTCCTCGCCGAGCGCCGTCCACGGGATGCCTCGCAGCGCGGCATGGAGAGCATAGAGAGCGTTCAGGCTCACCCGCCCTTGCGCGAAGCGGAGCCTGACGTAAGCCGCCACGGCGCCGATCTCGCGCAGGGCATCGGCGTCGTCCACTCCGACGTCGGCGAGCCAGCGCCGTGTCACGGGCCCGAGATTGGGCAGATCCTCGATGGGAGTGGTCATCGCGCCTACTCCGGCAGGATTGCCTGGCCGTTCTCGTCCAGCGGCCAGAACGGGTTGTGGGCGACCTCCCAGAGATGCCCGTCAAGGTCGGCGAAGTAGCCGGAGTAACCGCCCCAGAACACAGGTTGCGCCGCCTTGGTGATGCGTGCGCCCGCCGCTTCGGCCGCGGCCATGGCCGCGTCCACCTCGTCGCGGCTCGCCAGGTTGATCGCGAGAGCGATGCCGCCGAAGCCGGGCGGCGTGTCCTCGACCATGGCGTCGCCGGCCAGTTCCGCGCGTGACCACACTGCCAGCACGATCCCGTCCAGCGCGAAGAAGGACACCCTCTCGTTGCCCTCACTGGACAGCCTCCAGCCGAGGCGCTGGTAAAAGGCAGTCGCGGCGGCGACGTCCCTGACGCCGAGCGTGACGAGCGTGATCCGGGGCGGGACGGACATGACTGCCTCCTCGGGCTGTCCTCAGAACAGGTTCAGCTGCTGCCCCGCGCGCGCCGGCGGGGTGAACAGGTCGGTGCGGAGTTTCAGGCGCTTGCGATTGAGCCCCAGCTTTCGGGCGGCCACCTCGAAGCGGCGGCCGAGCATCCAGGCATAGGGGCCGTCTCCCGTCATGCGCTCCCCCCATTTGGCGTCGTAGTCCTTGCCGTTGCGGGTCGACCGGATGAGCGACAGCACGTGCCGGAGCTTGTCGGGGTGATGCTCCAGCAGCCATTCGCGCACGAGATCCCTCACCTCCAGCGGCAGGCGAAGCAGCACGTAACCGGCCTCGGACGCGCCCATCCCGGCCGCCGCTTCCAGAATGCGTTCCATCTCGGGATCGTTCACGGCCGGGATGACCGGAGCCACCATCACCGTCGTCGGGATGCCGTTGGCCGTGAGCTCGCGGATCGCGTCCAGCCGCTTGCTGGGAGTACTCGCGCGCGGCTCCATCTGCTGCGACAGCTTGGGGTCGAGCGTCGTCACCGAGAGAGCCACCTTTGCGAGACCCTTCTCGGCCATCGGCCCGAGGATATCGATGTCACGCGTCACGAGATGTGATTTCGTGACGATCCCGACCGGGTGGTTGGCGCGGGCCAGCACCTCGAGGATGGCGCGCATGCTGCGCACCTGCTTCTCGATCGGCTGGTAGGGATCGGTGTTGGTGCCGATGGCGATCGTGCGAGGGCTGTAGCCCGACGCCGAAAGCTCGCGTTCCAGAAGCTCGGCCGCACCCGTCTTCACGAAGAGCTTCGACTCGAAGTCCAGCCCCGGCGAAAGACCCATGAAGGCGTGGGTCGGTCTCGCAAAGCAGTAGACGCACCCGTGCTCACAGCCGCGATAGGGATTGATCGACCGGTCGAAGGATATGTCTGGCGATTCGTTGCGCGTGATGACGCTCTTCGCCTTTTCGAGAGTCACTTCGGTCTTGAAAGGGGGCAGTTCCGCTCCGCTCTCCCAGCCATCGTCGACCGTCTCGCGGCTTTCGCGTTCGAAGCGGCCGGTTCGGTTGGTGACGGCGCCACGACCCCTGCGCCGCTCGGCCTCGACGGGGGCCTCGCGCCCCTCCCCGATCACCAGATGTGCCGGCCCGTCCTTGGGGCGGACGAAGTCGGCCTTCTTGAAGGCGATGCCCATGGTTCTCGTCCGGTCTCATGTGAACAGAACAGGAACATTTCATTCCCCCGGACAAATTTCAAGTGCCTGCTCGTCAGACGCGGCACGCTCCGTGCTAGGACGCACCCCATGCTGTCGGTGCTCGTCAACGTCACCGGGGATGATCCGGCCCTGCTCGACACCCTCGCCGCCCTCGTGCCGGGCGTCGCGGAAGGGCTCGTGCGCGACGTCGCCCTGCTCACGGCGCCGGCGAACGCCTACGCGCAGCAGGTCGCCGATGCCGCCGGCTGCGCCGTGGTGGAGGCCGGACCGGAGCGGGACGAGCGCATCGCCGCCGGCGCCGGACGCCTGAGATCCGACTGGTTTCTCGTGCTGGAAAGCGGCCTGGTGCCGGGCGGCGACTGGATCGTCGAGGCGGAAGCGTTCCTCGCCGAGGGGCCGCGCACGGCGGCGGGCTTCACGCTGGTGCGCAGGCAGGCACCGCTGTCAGCATGGCGAGCCAATGCGGCGACTTCGATCTTCGGAACGCTGAACCCGCTGCAGGGTCTGGTCGTGGAGCGCCGCGCCCTGACGGCGCGGCGTCTGCCGCGCGCCGTCAGGCTCGCCGCCCCCGTCTTCGACAGGCGGGGACGAAGCCGGCTGCGCTAAGGCCTCAGAGCTGCGCGCCCTGCTGGAAGGTGTTGCAGGCCTTGACGTTGCCTGTCTTGAGGCCGGTCATCAGCCAGCGCACACGCTGCTCGGACGAGCCGTGGGTGAAGCTGTCTGGAACCACCCGGCCCTGCGACTGGCGCTGCAGATTGTCGTCGCCGATCGCCGTCGCCGAGCGAACAGCCTGGCGGACGTCGTTCTCGTCGATGTTGCTGTGGCGCTGGTTCATCTTATTGGCCCACACGCCGGCCAGGCAGTCTGCCATCAGTTCGACGCGGACAGACAATCCGTTGGCCTCGGCCTTGTCGGTCGCGCGGCGCTGTGCCTGCTGCACCTTCGGCAGAATGCCCAGCAGGTTCTCGACGTGGTGGCCGACCTCATGAGCGATCACATAGGCGTAGGCGAAGTCGCCGCCGCCGCCGAAGCGCCGCTGCATCTCCTGGAAGAAGCTGGTGTCGAGATAGACCTTCTGGTCCAGCGGGCAGTAGAACGGCCCCATTGCCGACTGCGCCCCGCCGCAAGCGGAGTTCGTCGCGCCGGAGAAAAGCACGAGCTTCGGCGCAACGTAGTCGATGTTCGCCTGTTGCGGCAGAACCTCCGACCACACGTCCTCTGTTTCGCCGAGCACGCGGGAGACGAAGTCGCCGGCCTGGTCGGTCGGCTTGCCCGTACGCGCCGGAGTGGTCTGCTGGGGCGGATTGCCGCCGCGGCCCGCGACCATCTCGGCCCCGCCGATCAGGATGGCGGGGTTGATGCCGAGCGCCCAGCCGAGCAGGCCGAGCACCACGATCGTGCCGAGCCCGAGCCGGCCCCCGCCGATTCCGAAGCCGGTTCCCCCGCCTCCGCTGAAGCCGCCGTCGCCGCGCCGGTCCTCGACATTGTCTGATGACCTCAGGTCGTCCAAGCGCATGGCCTGATCCCCGTTGCTCGCCCTGTGCGGCATATCCCCGACCCCGTGAACCTCGGGCGGGGCATCTTGGTTGCAGGATGCCGTTAACGACTGCAGGTTGCAATGCGGCGCGGGGCCCTGATGGGAGCCCGCGCCGCTTCACTCGCCTATTCCGCTGCTTCGGGAAGCGGCTCGGGAGGCGTCCAGCGCAGCACCGGCTGGCGCGCGGCCCGCGTCTCATCCAGGCGCCTGCGCGGGGCGAGCCTCGGCGCCTCCGTGAAGCGCTCCGTTTCACCCCGCCTGACGGCCATGGCGAGATCCCGCAGGGTTGCGACGAAGAGGTCGAGCGAAGCCTTGGACTCGCTCTCCGTCGGCTCGATCAGCATGGCGCCATGCACGACGAGGGGGAAATACACCGTCATGGGGTGGTAGCCCTCGTCGATCATCGCCTTGGCGAAATCGAGCGTGGTGACCCCGGTGTCGCGCAGCCAGTGGTCGTCGAACAGCACCTCGTGCATGCAGGGCCGGTCGCCGAAGGGCAGCGACATCAGGTCGGACAGGCCGGCCTTGATGTAGTTCGCCGACAGCACCGCATCCTCAGAGGCCTGCTTCAGCCCGTCGGCCCCGTGCGAGAGCATGTAGGAGAGTGCCCGCACGAACATGCCCATCTGGCCGTGGAACGCCGTCATGCGCCCGAACGGCATTGCATCCCCAGCCTCTGCAGCGTGTTCGACGAGCGCCCAGCGATCGCCGTCCTGCCGCAGGAACGGGAGTGGGGCGAAGGGCGCGAGGCGCGCCGACAGCACCACCGGCCCGGCGCCGGGGCCTCCCCCGCCATGCGGCGTCGAGAAGGTCTTGTGCAGGTTGATGTGCATGGCGTCGACGCCGAGGTCGCCCGGCCGGGCCTTGCCCATGATGGCGTTGAAGTTGGCGCCGTCGCAGTAGAAATAGGCACCGGCCGCATGTACCGCGTCGGCGATGGCGACGATGTCGCGCTCGAACAACCCACACGTGTTGGGGTTGGTGAGCATGATCGCCGCGACCTCGGGCCCCAGTGCCGCCTGCACGTCGGCCGGGTCAACCGTGCCGTCGTCGCGGGCCGGGATGGAGCGGACCGAGAAGCCGACCAGCGCCGCCGTCGCGGGGTTCGTGCCGTGGGCACTTTCGGGCACGAGCACGACGTCGCGCACATGCCCCTCGCCGGAGGCGGCGATGGCCGCCTTGATGGCCATCATGCCGCACAGTTCGCCATGCGCGCCCGCCTTGGGGGGCAGCGCCACGGCTGCCATGCCGGTGAGTTCGGCCAGCCAGTGCGCGACGCCGGCCATGACGTCCAGCGCACCCTGAACGGTCGAGACCGGCTGCAGCGGGTGCACGTCGGCAAAGCCCGGCAGGCGAGCCATGCGCTCGTTCAGCCGCGGGTTGTGCTTCATCGTGCAGGAGCCGAGCGGAAACAAGCCGGTGTCGATGCCGTAGTTCTTCTGCGAAAGCCGGACGTAGTGGCGCATCGTCTCGGGTTCGGAGAGCCCGGGCAAGCCGATCTCGCCCTTGCGCACGAGCCCGCCCAGGCGAGGCTCGAACGCCACGGGTTCGTCGAGGTCGACGCCGGTCGTCTCCGCGCGGCCGATCTCGAAGAGCAGCGGCTCCTGCTGCTGCAGGGCGCGGTTGCCGGTGAAAGTCGCGCCGCTCGTTTCGGCGGCGATGCCCATGGTGGGGCGTCCCTGGCGGTTCAGCATCACAGCACCTCCCGAAGCCCGTCCGCCAGCGCGGCGCGGTCCTCGTCCGTGTTGATTTCAGTCGATGCGACGAGAAGCAGATCGTCGAGACCTGCCCCTGGCAGCAGCCGCGAGACGGGCACCCCCGCCAGCACGCCACGAGCGGCCAGTTGCTCCACCACCGCCGCCGCCGGCCGCGTGAGCCGGAGCGTGAACTCGTTGAAAAAGTTGCGGTTCAGGACCTCGACGCCGGGCACCTGCTCGAGGAGGCCCGCCAGCCGCACCGCGTTGGCGTGGTTGATGCGCGCCAGCCGACGCAGCCCGGCCTCGCCGAGGAGAGTCATGTGAATTGTAAAGGCAAGGCTGCACAACCCTGAATTCGTGCAGATATTGGACGTCGCCTTCTCGCGCCGGATGTGCTGCTCGCGGGTGGACAGCGTCAGCACGAAGCCGCGCTCTCCGGCTGCATCCACCGTCTCCCCGCACAGGCGGCCGGGCATCTGCCGCACATACTTCGACCGCGTCGCGAAGAGCCCAACGTAAGGTCCTCCAAAGTTGAGCGAATTGCCGATCGACTGGCCCTCGCCCACGACGATGTCGGCCCCCATGGCTCCGGGCGACTCTACCAGCCCGAGCGAGACCGCCTCGGTGAACACGGCGATGAGCAATGCGCCCTTGGCGTGACACGCCTCGGCGATCGGCCGGAGGTCGCGGAGATTGCCGAACACGTCGGGCGACTGGACGACGACGCAGGACACGTCGTCGGCGATGGTGGCCAGGAGATCCTCCGACGCGGTGACGTCCGCGGGGAGGCGGGTGACGGTTTCGCCAGCCATGCCGGAGAGGGTCTGCACGACCTCGGCGTAATGAGGGTGTAGACCTCCGGAGAGCACCGCGCGGTTGCGCCGCGTGATCCGGTGGGCCATCAGCACCGCCTCGCCGCAGCCTGTGGAGCCGTCATACATGGAGGCATTGGCGACCTCCATGCCGGTCAGCGCCGCCACCTGGGTCTGGAACTCGAACAGGTACTGCAGCGTGCCCTGCGCGATTTCCGGCTGGTACGGGGTGTAGCTCGTCAGGAACTCCGAGCGCTGGATGAGGTGGTCCACCGTCGCCGGGACGTGGTGGCGATAGGCCCCCGCGCCGACGAAGAAGGCCACGGATCCGGCAGAGACGTTGCGCCCGGCCATGCGGCCGAGCAGGCGCTCGACCTCCAGTTCTCCCTTGCGGCGCGGCAGGTCCGGCAGGCCGGCCCGCCTCTTCTCGGCAGGGATGTCGGCGAACAGGTCGTCGATCGAGGCGGCGCCGATGCGCGCCAACATCTCGGAGCGGTCGGCTTCGGAAAGGGGCAGGTATCTCATGCGCTGGGTGTCCTTGCGTGCGCCGGCTCAGAGCGTCGCGACGTAGTCGTTGTACTGATCCTCGGTCATCAGGCCCTGCAGCTCCGACGCGTCCTTGATGCGCAGCTTGAGGAACCAGCCGCGGCCGCTCGGATCCTCGTTGACCGTGGCCGGAGCCGATTCGAGGTCGGGATTCACCTCGACGACCTCGCCAGAGACCGGTGCGTAGATCTCGCTGGCAGCCTTGACGCTCTCGACGACAGCGGCCTCCGCGCCCTTGGAAAGCGCCTTGCCGAGCGCAGGGAGCTCGACGAAGACCACGTCTCCGAGCTGGCCCTGGGCATAGTCGGTGATACCGACGATGCCGGTGTCGCCGTCGACGCGGATGTATTCGTGGTCCTTGGTGTAGCGGGTCTCGGCCATGGCTTCCTTCCGGGGCTGGGTTCAGCGGGCGTAGCGGTGGGGGACGAACGGCAGGGCGACGACCTTGGCGGGAAGCGCCTTGCCGCGGACCATGAGGTTGAGGACGGTGCCCTCGGTGGCCAGGGAAGCCTCGACGTAGCCCATGGCCACCGGCCCGTTGACGCTGGGGCCGAAACCGCCCGAGGTGACGGTGCCGACGGGACGCCCGTCCGGCGCCTGGATCTCGGTGCCCTCGCGGGCCGGCTGGCGCCCTTCCGGCAGCAACCCGACACGCAGCCGCGAGGGGCCGCCGGAGAGTTCCGAACGGATGCGGTCGAAGCCGGGGAAGCCGCCCTCTTCGCGCCGGCGCTTCTGCATGGACCAGACGAGGGCCGCTTCCACGGGCGAGGTGGTCGTGTCGATGTCGTGCCCGTAAAGGCAGAGCCCCGCTTCGAGGCGCAGAGAATCGCGCGCACCGAGCCCGATCGGCTTCACCTCGGGCTCGCGGAGCAGCAATTCTGCCAGGGCCACGAGGCGGCGGGCATGGACGGAGATCTCATAGCCGTCCTCGCCCGTGTAGCCGGAGCGGGTGACGGTGCACTCGATGCCGCCGATGGTGGCGGACCGGGCGTCCATGAAGCGCATGTCGGCGAGATCGGGAGCGTGCCGGGCGATGACAGCCGCTGCCTTCGGGCCCTGCAGGGCCAAAAGTCCGCGGTGGGGGGCCCGCATCAGGCGGACGGACGGCGGCAGCTTCGCTTCCAGATGGGCGAAGTCCTCCTCCTTGCGGCCGGCATTGACAATCAGCATCAGCGCGCCGTCTTCGCCCGCGTCGGGTGAGCGCGCGACCATGAGGTCGTCGAGGATGCCGCCGTCGTCCGCAAGGAACTGCGTGTAGCGCTGCCGCCCGGGAGCGAGGCCGACGATGTCGGCAGGGCAAAGCGCCTCGAGCGCGCGCGCCGTCACCTCGTGGCTGGGACCGACGAGGAAGCCCTGCCCCATGTGCGAGACGTCGAACAGGCCGGCATTGGACCGCGTCCACTCGTGCTCGGCCAGGATTCCGGTGGGGTATTGAACCGGCATGTCGTAGCCGGCGAACGGCACCATGCGCGCGCCGAGGCTGCGATGCAGCGCGTCGAGCGGGGTCCTCAGAAGGATCTGTGTGTCAGCCGGCGCGTCGCTGGACATGATGGGTCCCGGTCAAGAGCAGCACGGCCGGACAAATGTCCGGCGCTGCCCCCTCTGTCCCGAGACCTGAGAGATTTCCCCGGGCCGCGGCCCAGGTTACCCCCGTCGGTGGGCACGTCCGCGCGAGCGGGGTGCCGCTTTCCAGAGTGTCAGCTCGACGCGGTCCTTCGGCCTGAGCGTTTCCGGGGCGGTTGCGCCTTCGGCGCCGGCGACTGGTCCCCACTCGGGTTCCCGCCGGACTCTTCCGCGTCGATCATTGACGACGCGAACCTACGTGACACCCGAGGCCCGGTCAATCGACCGGAGCCGTTCAGGGTGAAGAAGTTTTCCGCAGGCGACGCCTCTTTTTGCGCCGCCGACGCGTCAGCTGCGCTTGCGCCGGGGTGTCGCCGCCGCTCCGCCGCGCTCGTCGAAGCCGACGAGAAGGGTGAGTTCGTCGCCGTCCTTGGGCACGACGATGTCGTTCTCGATGACGACGAAGGGCGCGTTGGCCGCCGCGCCGCCGGGCACGTTGATGCTCTGGCGGACGAAGCGCGACACGATCACCTTGTCGCCGCGCTTGGCGACGATGCGGATCGGGGCCGTGTAGGTGCCCGGCTTGCCGGCAGGCCCCAGCAAGGCGAGGCCCTCGACCCCGATCTTGATGACGATCTGGTTGCCGTTCAGCGTGCACTCGCGTGCCGTGTTGGTGATCGAAAGCTGCGAGCGAACCGATTCGGCCTCGGGACCGCCCTGGCGCAGTGCCGCCGCACCGTCGAGAATGTCGACGGAGGGGCACTCGAAATCTTCCTGGACCATCGGAGCGGCCGGCTCGGGCGGCGTCGCCTGGCCGAACTTGAAGTAGTTGGCGAGCGAACTGCCCGTGGACGGCGCGGTCGATGCCGCGGGGGTCGATTCGCCGAAGGTGGAGCAGCCGGCCAGAGCGGCGGACAAGGCCACGGCGAAGGCGAGGCCGAGAGGCCGGGCGAGCGTGGCGCGGGTCGGGCTATGCGGCATCCATCCACTCCGGGAACGCGGGCGCGCGGCGGCGCTGGCGGGGCTTTTTACACGAGGCAGGCGGACTGGAGAAGGCCGGGCCCGGATCAGGGCAGCTGGTCGAAGCCGGCACCGAATCCCTGCAGGGCGATGGGGATGCCGATGCCCTCCTCCGGGGTCTGGAAGACGATGAAGGTGGCGTTCTGCCCGCTCTTGAGCTTGCCGATGAGTTCGTCGTCCATCACCACCTCGGCGATGCAACCGGTGGGCGTGCAGCGCACGAATCCCGCGCGGCCCACATCGGTCTGGTCGATCTTGAGGCCGAGCCCGGAGGGCAGCAGCACGCCGAGCGGGGCGATGACGCGCAGGAGCCGGCTCTTCTTGTCGGCCGTCTTCAGCACGACGACGATGAGCGACATGTCCGGCTTGTCCTCGGCCTGGACGCTCTGGACGAGGGCGCACTGGTCCGCCTGCGCTCCGGCCGGCGTTTCGCAGCGCATCTGCCATTCGCCGAAGGTGGTCTTCACCTGGCCCTGGGCCGATGCCCCGGCCGTGGAGAGGGCGAAACCGCTTGCCGCGAGCCCGATGCCGAACGCCGCGCCCGCGAGCGCCCTGCCGCCAAACCTGAGGCCCATCGGCCGATGCTCCTGATGCCGTCCATCCGGCCGCGCCGCAGCCGAGCGGGACACGTCGCCTTCCGCTCCGTTCCGACCATGACGCCGTTGCCCTGTCAAGGCGGTGGGGAGCGGACGATGCAACCGGCCCGATCTCGTCAATGACCGAAGTCGACCCACCGCGGCGCTTACTGCTGATCCGGCCCAGTCCCGGAGCCACACCGCCACCGCAGGCTTCGCAAGGACGCTGGCGCGGGATCGCCGAAGGGGGCGTTCGCCACACGCCGGCATGCGTTGAGCAGGCCCGAGGGCAGTTGTATCTGCCGGACAGCGGCAATCCACGCAGGCACACGTTATCGGTTTCTTTGCTTGTTCCGGCTCACTCTCCCGTCAGAATTCATTGCAGTCTCATGTATTTGGTGAACTCTATGACATTTTCTACTTCAGGTTGCATGCTGGCCCCGCTCCTGTTTTCTTGCGTAACCGCTCGTTCGTTGGACGACGGCAACCCGCGGCAGCGCGGTGTGCGGCGATCGGGGGCCGTGGCCCCTGGCCTCGCCGGTCTCGCGATGCTGTTCGCCGCAACCACCACCGCCTCCGCCCAGACGCCGCCGAAGCAGGCTGTGAAGGGCGAGCAGATGCAGTCCGCGTCGGCGGCGTCCGGCGGCGGGGACAAGGCTTCGGTCGAGGAGGTCGCGCCCCCTCCCCCGCAGCCGGTGCGCACGGAGATCCTGGCCTTCGAAAACTGGACGGTGACCTGCCGGGAGTTCGCTGCCGGCGGACCGCCGCGCACCTGCCAGGCGGTGCTTCAGGTGGTGCAGCAGCAGCAGCAGGAGGGCGGGCCGCCGCAGGTGCTGCTCGCCTGGATCCTTTCCCGCGAAGGGCAGGGTGCCGTCACGAGCACGCTGCAGACGCCGACGGGCGTGGTCATCGCGCCCGGGGTCGAGCTGGCGCTGGGCAAGGCTGCTGCGCGAAAGCTTGCCTACACCGCCTGCGAGGCGCGCTGCGCCGCCGTGTTCGCTTTTGACGACGCCTTCGCCAAGGAGGCGGCGGCAGCCGAATCGGCGCAGGCCGCCATCGCCGCCACGAACGGCAAGACGATCCGTTTCACGTTTCCCGTCACCGGTTTCGATCGCGCCTGGGCAGCGTTGCGGAAATAGCGGAACTCGCCGCGAATGCCCGCTCGCGCGGACATGACGCACGGTTTTGGCCCATCGGACACGTTGCACTCGCCGTGTCTTTGTGGTCTTTGCGCTCTGTCAAAACGGTCCGGGGGCACCGGACCGGCGTGACCCGCGCGCCAATACGGCTCCCCCGGCCGGTGCGGCGCCCGGCAGGGGACAGGCCGGGGGGTGGGGCCAGCGGTCCCGCGCGAGGCAGCAGGGAGTTCACCGGATCATGACACGTCACTGGCACCGCTCGGCGCTGGCTCTTCCCGCGCTGGCTGGGTCGGCGCTGGCAGCGCTTCTCCTCGGGGCCGCTCCCGCGGCCGCCGGTCTCGGGCAGCCCTCGCCCTGGCAGATCGGTCTTCAGATCCCAGCCTCGCCCGTGGCGAGCGACGTGGCCTGGTTCCACACCATGCTGGTCTGGATCATCTCGCTGATCTCGCTCTTCGTCCTGGCGCTGCTCGCCATCATCATCTTCAGGTTCAACGAGCGGGCCAATCCGCAGGCCTCCCGCACCACTCACAACACCGGGCTCGAGGTGGCGTGGACGATCATCCCCGTCCTGATCCTCGTCGTCATCGCCATCCCCTCCTTCCGCATTCTGAAGGAGCAGGTGGTGATCCCGGCGGCCGACCTCACCATCAAGGTCTACGGCAACCAGTGGTACTGGAGCTACGAGTACCCGGCCGACCAGGGCGGCGGCTTCAAGTTCGACTCCAACATGCTGAGCCGCGAGGACGCCGCCAAGGCGAACCAGCCGGGGCTGCTGGCCGTCGACAACGAGGTCGTCGTGCCGATCGGCAAGACGGTGGCGCTGCAGGTCGTCGGCAACGACGTCATCCACTCCTTC
Source organism: Alsobacter sp. (assembly GCF_059501845.1). NCBI lineage: Bacteria > Pseudomonadati > Pseudomonadota > Alphaproteobacteria > Hyphomicrobiales > Alsobacteraceae > Alsobacter > Alsobacter sp. The sequence goes on from NZ_JCACDK010000014.1 coordinate 381,223, forward strand.
TCCGTCCCCTCGCTCGCCTTCCGCATGGACGCAGTTCCCGGCCGGCTGAACCAGACCTGGTTCAAGGCCGAGAAGGAGGGGATCTTCTACGGCCAGTGCTCGCGCCTGTGCGGGCAGAACCACGCCTTCATGCCCATCGCCATCCGCGTGGTGAGCGAGGACGCCTACAAGACGTGGCTCGGCGAGGCGAAGCAGAAGTTCGCCTCCACCGGCGACGGCGTGAAGGTCGCCGCCGGCGAGCAGCAGGCGGCGCAGTGACGCCCGCGACGACAAAGACGCGCGAAATCGAGACCCGGGACTGAGCACCATGGCATACGCGGCAACGGCAGACGCGCATTCCGACCACCCGACCGGCTGGCGCCGGTGGGTGCTGTCGACGAACCACAAGGACATCGGAACGATGTACCTTATCTTCGCGCTGTGCGCGGGCCTCATCGGAGGCGCGCTGTCCATCGCGATGCGGCTCGAACTGCAAGAGCCTGGGCTGCAGTTCTTCACGAACCCGCAGACCTACAATGTGTTCGTGACCGGCCACGGCCTGATCATGGTGTTCTTCGTGGTCATGCCGGCGCTGATCGGTGGCTACGGCAACTGGTTCGTGCCGATCATGGTCGGAGCGCCGGACATGGCGTTCCCGCGCATGAACAACATCTCCTTCTGGCTGCTGCCCTCCTCCTTCGCGCTGCTGCTCATCTCGATGTTCGTCGAGGGCGCACCCGGCTCAAACGGCTTCGGCGGCGGCTGGACCGTGTATCCGCCGCTGTCAACGGCCGGACATCCCGGCCCGGCGCTCGACTTCGGCATCCTGGCGCTGCATCTGGCAGGCGCCTCGTCGATCCTCGGCGCCATCAACTTCATCACCACCATCCTCAACATGCGCGCCCCCGGCATGACGCTGCACAAGATGCCGCTGTTCGCCTGGGCGATGCTGGTGACGGCCTTCCTGCTGCTGCTGTCTCTGCCCGTGCTGGCCGGCGCCATCACCATGCTGCTGACGGACCGCAACTTCGGCACCACCTTCTTCGATCCCGCCGGCGGCGGCGACCCGATCCTCTACCAGCACCTGTTCTGGTTCTTCGGTCACCCCGAAGTCTACATCATGATCCTGCCGGCCTTCGGCATCGTCTCGCACATCGTGTCGACCTTCTCGAAGAAGCCGATTTTCGGCTATCTCGGCATGGCCTACGCCATGGTCGCCATCGGTGCGGTCGGCTTCGTCGTGTGGGCCCATCACATGTACACGGCCGGCCTGTCGCTCGACACGCAGCGCTACTTCGTCTTCGCGACGATGGTGATCGCAGTGCCGACAGGCGTGAAGATCTTCTCCTGGATCGCGACGATGTGGGGCGGTTCGATCCGCTTCACTGCGGCGATGACCTGGGCGGTGGGCTTCATCTTCCTGTTCACCGTGGGCGGCGTCACGGGCGTCGTTCTCGCCAATGCCGGCGTCGACCGCCAGTTGCACAACACCTACTACGTGGTGGCGCACTTCCACTACGTGCTGTCGCTGGGCGCCGTGTTCGGCATCTTCGCCGGCTGGTACTACTGGTTCCCGAAGATGACGGGATACATCATTCCCGACTGGATCGGCCGCCTGCACTTCTGGGTGGCGTTCATCGGCGCGAACATCCTGTTCTTCCCGATGCACTTCACCGGCCTGGCGGGCATGCCGCGTCACTACGTGGATTACCCCGACGCATTTGCGGGCTGGAACCGCATCTCCTCCTTCGGCTCGTACATCTTCGCCGTCAGCCTGCTCATCTTCTTCTACGGCGTGTACACGGCCTTCTCCCGCAAGGAGCGCGCCGCTGACAATCCGTGGGGCGAGGGCGCGACGACGCTGGAGTGGACCCTTCCGTCTCCCCCGCCGTTCCACCAGTTCGAGACGCTGCCGCGCATCACCGGCTCGAACCACTGAGCCGGCGCGACCAGGATGCGGGCCCGCTGCGGCGGGCCCGTTCCCCACGCCGGACCTCCGCTCTTCCCCGCGCCGCGGGGCAGCGCCGAAGCCCGGTCCCGCCAGGAGGCGGATGCCGATCACCCGCGTTGCCGCAAGGCGGCCTACAGGACCTGCTGACCCTCGATGACACTCGCCACGGAAAGCCTCGCCCCATCCGCCCCTGACGGCATAGGAATGGCGACAGCCGGCGACTATTTCACGCTGCTGAAGCCCCGGGTGATGTACCTCGTCGTCATCACCGCGATGACCGGCATGGCGCTTGCTCCCGGCATGAACCCCGTGCTCGGCTTCGCCGCGATCCTCGCCATCGCGGTCGGCGCCGGTGCGTCGGGTTGCCTGAACATGTGGTGGGATGCCGACATCGACGCCGAGATGTCGCGCACGGCGAAGCGGCCGATCCCCGCGGGCCGCGTGGCGCCGGGCGAGGCGCTCGCATTCGGACTGACGCTTTCGGTAGGCTCCGTCGTGCTGCTCGGCCTGGTGTCGAACCTGCTGGCCGCGTCCTTTCTCGCCTTCACCATCTTCTTCTACGTCGTCGTCTACTCGATGTGGCTGAAGCGCTGGACGCCGCAGAACATCGTCATTGGCGGCGCAGCCGGGGCGTTTCCGCCCATGATCGGCTATGCGGCAGCCACCGGCACCGTGAACCTGCCCTCCTTCGTGCTCTTCGCCATTATCTTCCTGTGGACGCCGCCGCACTTCTGGGCGCTGGCCCTCCTGAAGACGGCGGACTATCGCCGCGTCGGCGTTCCCATGCTCCCCGTCGTGGCGGGAGAGGACGCGACGCGCCGTCAGATCCTGCTCTACACGCTGCTGCTGGCGCCGGCCGGCGTTGCACCCGCGCTGATGGGCTTCGGCGGGATCGTCTACGCCGCCGTGTCCGTCATCACCGGCGCGATGATGGTGCTCTATGCGTGGCGGGTGTACCGGACGCGCGAGGGAGACGCCGCACGCAAGGCCTGCGTGAAGCTCTTCACCTTCTCGATCCTGTATCTCTTCCTGCTCTTCATCGTCCTGCTCGCGGAGCATGTCGCCGGTGTCTCGCAGACCGGCGTCGGGCCTGCCCTGGCAAACCTCGTGGGAGCGGTGGGTTGATGGCCGCAGAACCGGACAAGGGCATCGTGCTGACGCCCGAGGAGGAGAAGCGCCGGCGCTCCCGGAGCGTCGCGCTCGGGCTCGTCCTGGGCGGCCTCGCGATCCTGTTCTTCGTGATCACCCTCGCCAAGCTCGGCGGGAACGTGCTCAACAGGCCGCTCTGACATGGACGACCGTCGCGAGGCTTCGATCGGGAAGGATCCGGCCACCGCAGCCCGTGAGCGGGCGACACGACGCACCGCCGTGGCCTGCGTCGCGGGCATCGCGTTCATGGGCGCGGCGGCCTACGCGGCAGTTCCCCTCTATGATCTCTTCTGCAAGGCCACCGGCTTCGGCGGCACGCCGCGCATCGCCGCCGCGGCGCCTGCTGCAAGTGGCGAGGCCGCGGGCAAGCTCTACACGGTGCGCTTCGACTCCAACGTGGCTCCGGGCCTGACCTGGCGCTTCGAGCCGGAGCAGCCGGCCGTCAAGATGCATCTCGGCCAGACCATGACGGTGTTCTACAAGATCACCAACACCGGCCCGCGCCCGTCGACGGGCATCGCGTCCTTCAACGTGGTGCCGGAGCAGACGGGCGGGTACTTCAACAAGATCCAGTGCTTCTGCTTCAACGAGATCACCCTCGATCCCGGCGAGAGCATGGAAGCCCCCGTGGTGTTCTTCCTCGACCCGAAGATGGGGACCGAGAGGGACCTGAAGGGGATCGAAACGATCACGTTGTCCTATACCTTCTTCGCGCCGAAGGGCTCGCCAAAGCCTCTCGCCGAAGCTAAGGACGTCGGACGGCCGAAACTCTAGAGCGGGGCAGCCGCGGCAGCCGGGGGGCCGCCGGGGCGAGGGACAGGAACCGGAGACGACGATGGCGAGCGCCCATACAAAGAACCACGACTACCATCTCGTCGATCCGTCGCCGTGGCCTTTCGTCGGGTCGATCTCGGCCTTCGTCATGGCGGTCGGGCTCGTCATGTGGATGAAGGGCCTCGCGATCGGCGGCATGAAGGTCGGACCGCTGCTGCTGGGCGTCGGGTTTCTCGGCATCATCTACGTGATGATCTCCTGGTGGACGGACGTCGTCCGCGAGGCGGAAAAGGATGGCTTCCACACCCGTGTGGTCCAGATCAGCCACCGCTACGGCATGATCATGTTCATCGCCTCGGAGGTGATGTTCTTCGTCGCGTGGTTCTGGGCCTATTACGACTCGTTTCTCTTCGTCAGCGAGGTCAAGAATTTCGGCCGCTTCGACGCGACCGGCGGTGTGTGGCCGCCCAAGGGCATCGACGTCTTCGACCCCTTTCACCTGCCGCTCCTGAACACGCTGATCCTCCTGACCTCCGGCACCACCGTCACCTGGGCGCACCACGCGCTGCTCGAGGGCAACCGCCAGGGCCTGAAGTGGGGCCTGATCCTCACCATCATCCTTGGCGCGCTGTTCTCGCTCGTGCAGGCCTACGAGTACAGCCACGCCGCTTTCGCCTTCAGCGGCAACATCTATGGCGCCACCTTCTTCATGGCGACGGGGTTCCACGGCTTCCACGTGCTCATCGGCACGATCTTTCTGATCGTCTGCCTGATCCGGGCGCTGGCCGGCCAGTTCACGCCCAAGCAGCACCTCGGCTTCGAATTTGCCGCCTGGTACTGGCACTTCGTCGACGTGGTGTGGCTCTTCCTCTTCGTCTCGATCTATCTCTGGGGCTCCCAGTGGGGTGCCGCCGTCGGCGGCCACGGCTGACCGGCGGACTTGACGACACGCGCGGGGCGGCCATGGCCGCCCCTTCGCATTTCTGAGCCATCCTGACCGGACCCAAGAGCCAATGGCCGACGCCGCCGTCCCCGCCCCGCCAATGCGCCGCAGGAGCCTGGTCCTGCTCGGCCTGTTCACGCTGATCGGCGTGGCTATCCTGACCGGGCTCGGCTTCTGGCAGGTGGAACGGCTCGGGGCGAAGAAGCGGCTGATCGCGCGGGTCGAGAAGCATCTCGCCGCCCCGCCCACGCAACTGCCGCCGCCGCACGAATGGCCCTACATGAAGCCCAAGGCGTACGAGTATGTCCGCGTTCGCGTGAAGGGCACCTTCGAGCACGACAAGGAGGCGCATCTCTACGGGCTGCGGAGCAGCAGCGTGGCGGGCAGGGACGCGCAGGCCGGGTACTACATCCTGACGCCCTTCCGGCTCGCGGGGGAGGACCGGACGGTCCTGGTGAACCGCGGCTTCGTTCCCGCCGAACGAAAGGACCCGGCGACGCGGACCGAGGGCCAGGTGCAGGGCGAGCAGACGGTGGTGGGCCTGCTGCGCGCGCCCGAACCGCGCGGGTGGTTCTCGCCGGCGGACGATGCGGCCCGGAACATGTGGTTCACGCGCGATCCCCAGGCGATCGGCGCCGCCCTCGGCATCCCGGCCGTGGCACCCTTCGTCATCGAGGCGGACGAAACACCGGTGCCCGGGGGATTGCCGGTCGGTGGCAACACACGCGTCACCTTCCCCAACAACCACCTGCAATACGCGATCACCTGGTTCACGCTGGCCGTGGCGCTGATCATCGTGTTCGTCTTTTTCGTGCGCAGCCAAAGGCGGGCCGTCTGAGCGAGGGCAGCGATCTGACGGCACGGCCATCGAAGCGCGCGTCTTCGGACGCATGGTGCATGACCAGGCGGGTCTGAAGACCCGCGCTCCGGATCAGGCCCGCCTTGTCAGTGAGAGGCCGCGACAATAGGCTTCGCCTCCGGCCCACGGGGCTGAAAGGAACTCCACGTGCTGCATGTCTCGACCCGGGGCGAAGCTCCTGCCCTCGGTTTCACCGATGCTCTCCTCGCCGGGCTGGCGCGTGACGGTGGGCTCTACGTGCCCCAGTCCTGGCCTGCAATGGATCGGGACGCGATCGCCGGGCTCGCCGGGCTTCCCTACGCCGAAGCGGCGAAGCGCATGCTGTCCCCTTTCGTCGACGCTGAGATCGACGCGCGGGCCTTTGGCGCGATGGTGGACGCGGCCTACGCGTCGTTCCGCCATCCCGCGGTCTGCCCGCTCGTGCAGATCGGCGACAACCTCTTCGTGCTGGAGCTCTTCCACGGCCCGACGCTCGCCTTCAAGGATGTGGCGATGCAGCTGCTGGGGCGGCTGATGGACCATGTGCTGGAGCAGCGCGGCCAGCGCGCCACCATCGTCGGCGCTACGTCCGGCGACACGGGTGGGGCAGCGATCGAGGCGTTTGGGGGCCTGAAGCGCGTCGACATGGTGATCCTGTTCCCGCACGGCCGGGTCAGCGAGGTGCAGCGCCGCCAGATGACAACCGTCGAGGCGGACAACGTCCACGCCGTCGCGATCGAGGGTGACTTCGACGACTGCCAGGCGCTGGTCAAGGCGATGTTCAACCATCATGCCTTTCGCGACGAGCTGGGTCTCAGCGGTGTCAACTCGATCAACTGGGCGCGGATCGTGGCCCAGACGGTCTACTATTTCACCGCCGCGACGAGCCTGGGCGGGCCCCACCGCCCGGTGTCGTTCTCGGTGCCGACGGGGAACTTCGGCGATGTCCTCGCCGGCTGGGTCGCCAAGCGGATGGGGCTGCCCGTCGGGCTCCTCAACGTGGCGACGAACAGCAACGACATCCTCGCCCGCACGCTCGCGACAGGGCGGTACGAGGCCACGGGCGTCGTGCCGACGTCGTCGCCTTCGATGGACATCCAGGTCTCGTCGAACTTCGAGCGGCTGCTCTTCGAAGTGCATGGGCGGGATGCCGCGGCCGTGCGGCGGATGATGGCCGGCCTCGCGCAGGCCAAGGCCTTCGACGTCGCACCTGGCCCCCTCGAGACCATCCGGAGCGAGTTCTCGGCCAGCGCCGTCGGGGAAGACGCCGTCGCGGCCGAGATGCGCCGCACATGGTCGGACGCCGCCTATCTGCTCGATCCGCATACCGCCGTGGGCGTTTCGAGTGCGCGGCCACTCCTGCAGCGCGACCCGGCCACGCCCATGGTGGTGCTGGGAACCGCACACCCTGCCAAGTTCCCGGACGCCGTCGAAGCGGCGACTGGGCTTCGCCCGCCCCTCCACGCTCACTTGGCGGATCTGTATGAGCGCCCCGAGCGTTCCAGCGTGCTGCCCAACGATCAGGCCGCAGTGGAGCGTTTCGTCCGCTCCCGGGCCAGGGCCAGCAAGGGAGAAGCCGCATGAAGGGCCTGAATCTCCCTTCCGTGACAGCCCTGCACGCCGGGCGCGCGGAAGCGGTGCGGATCACGACGTTGGACAACGGTCTCCGCGTCGTGACCGAAGCCATGCCCCACCTCGCCACTGCGTCGCTGGGCGTCTGGACTGCCGCCGGGACGCGCCACGAGCATGAGGGCGAGCAGGGCTTGGCGCACCTGCTCGAGCACATGGCCTTCAAAGGGACGCGCCGGCGCTCGGCGCTCGCCATCGCGGAGGAGATCGAGGCTGTTGGCGGCGACCTGAACGCCGAGACCAGCGCGGAGCGCACGTCCTACTACGCCCGTGTCCTCGGCGAGGATGTGCCGCTGGCACTCGATATCCTCTCGGACATCCTCACCGAGCCGGCTTTCGACCGCGACGAGATGAAGCGCGAGAAGCACGTCGTGCTGCAGGAAATCGGGGCCTGCGAGGACACGCCGGACGACGTGGTCTTCGACATGTTCATGGAGACGGCCTTCGGCGGGGCGCCGCTGGGGCGGCGCATTCTTGGAACGCCCAAGACCGTGCGGGCGCAGACGGCCGCCTCCATGCGCGGCTTTCTCGACCGGCAGTATCGTGGCCCGGAGATGGTGGTCGCCGCGGCAGGGGCCGTGGAGCACGACCAGGTTGTCGAAGAGGTGGCGCGCAGCTTTGCCTCATTCGCCCCGGGCCATGCGTCGCCACCTGTCGAGGGACGTTATGCGGGAGGCGAGGAGCGGAAGATCCGCAAGCTGGAGCAGGCCCACCTCGTGCTGGGTTTCGAGGGGCGCTCCTTCCACGATCCCGACCACTACGCCCTCCATGTCTTCTCAAACCTGGCCGGCGGGGGGATGTCGTCGCGCCTGTTCCAGGAGATCCGGGAGAGGCGTGGCCTGTGCTACGAGATCTACTCGTTCCACCAGCCCTTCTCGGACACCGGGACCTTCGCGGTCTATGGCGGCACGGGCGAGGCCTCGCTGGACGAGTTCGTCCCGGTCCTGATCGACTGCCTGCGCGCCGCGGCCGAGGCCCCGACGGAAGCCGAGGTCGCGCGCGCCAAGGCGCAGATCAAGGTCTCGCTCCTCATGGGCCTGGAATCCTCGGCGCGGCGGGCCGAGCAGATGGCCCGCCACGTGCTCGCATTCGGTCGCGTCATCCCGCGCGAGGAGATCGTCGCCGTGATAGACTCCATCGGGATCGAGGATGTCCGCCGGGTCGGTTCGGCGATGCTGGCGAGCGCGCCGACGCTCGCGGCGGTGGGTCCCGTGCGCCGCCTGCCCTCAGCCGATGCGCTGGCGCGTCGCATCGGCTCAGTCTCGTCCTGACGAGCCGCGCCTCCGCCATGGCCTTCTTCCGCCTGACAACACCGGCCGAGGAGATCGCGGTGATCCGCGGCGAGGGCGTGCTGCTTCGCGCCCCGCGCATGGAGGACTATGAGGACTGGTCGGTGCTTCGCGAGACGAGCCGCGAGTTCCTGCGCCCGTGGGAACCGATCTGGCCGGCCGACGACCTCACCCGTGCGGCCTATCGCAGGCGCATGAAGCGCTATCAGCGCGAGGTCCAAGAGGACCAGGCCTACCCTTTCTTCATCTTCCGCGAGAGCGACTCACAGTTGCTGGGCGGCCTGACGCTCGGCATGGTTCGGCGGGGCGTCTCGCAGGCCGCCACGCTCGGATACTGGATGGGCGCGACGCACGCCGGGAAGGGCTACATGACCGCGGCCGTCCGGCTTGCCATGAGCTACTCCTTCGAGACGCTGAGGCTGCGCCGCATCGAGGCCGCCTGCGTCCCCACCAACGCCGCCTCCCGAATCGTTCTGGAGCGCATCGGTTTCCGGCGCGAGGGCTATGCCCGGCAGTACCTGTGCATCAACGGATCATGGCAGGACCATATCCTCTATGCCCTGCTCAGGAACGAGTTCAGGTTCGACACACGTTCGCCGTGATCCTTGGCGAGACCACGCGCGACGATGCAGCCGGGGATGGCAAGCGTCGCCGCCTTGCCCTCCTCTTCCGGCGCGGCTACCACTTGAAACCGCCCGGTGTCCGGTCGGCTCTTCCGCCGAGGTCGTTCTTCTTTGCGTCTCGCCAAGCTTCTCCTGATCCTCGCCATGGCCGCCGTAGGGCTCATCGCCCACGTCGGAACGGCCGCTGCGCTTGATCCGGTGTCGGTTAGGCCGGAGAGCCCGGCTGTCGATCTCCTGCCCTTCGTGGAGCGTTCGCGCTCCGACAGCGATCTTATCCAGATCTCGACCGCTCCCGGGGCGGATGGCATCGTCCGCCGCATCGCCATCAAGGCGAAGGAAGCGGGCACGCGGCCGGACTGGATCGTCTTCGCGCTGAAGAACGATTCGAACGAGCAGATCACGCGCTGGCTGGTCGCGCCTCACTTCCGGCTCGTCGGATCCGGCGTCATCTCGCCCGACCTGGGTGCGACACGCATCACCGCCGTCACGGCCAGCCAGGGCGAGAGCCCCGAGCGCCAGGACAGCGAGGATTCCGACATCTTCGAGATCGTCCTCGATCCCGGCGCGACGGTCACCTACATCGCCGAGCTCCCCGGCCGGAACCTGCCGCAGCTCTATCTGTGGGACCTCGACGCCTACAAGGAGAAGGTCAACGGGCTGACCCTCTACCGCGGCATCGTCATCGGCATCGCCGGGCTCCTGGCGCTGTTCCTGACCATCGTCTTCGTGGTCAAGGGTGCCGTCATATTCCCCGCCGCGGCGGCGCTGGCATGGGCGGTGCTGGCCTATATCTGCATCGATTTCGGCTTCTGGCAGAAGATCGTGCCGACCACGCCGGAGGGCGAGCGGGTCTACCGGGCCGCCGCGGAGGCTGTGCTGGCGGCCACGCTCCTCGTGTTCCTCTTCGCCTACCTCAACCTCAACCGCTGGCACGTCCGCTACAGCCACGTCACGGCGGCGTGGCTCGTCTTCCTCGGAGCGCTGATCGGGCTCGCCGTCTTCGACCCCGTCGTGGCCTCCGGCGTGGCGCGCATCTCCATCGCCGCGGTGGCCGGCATCGGCTTCATGCTGGTGATCTACCTCTCGACGCACGGCTATGACCGCGCCGTGATGGTGACGCCGACCTGGTTCCTGCTGCTGGTCTGGGTCATTGCCAGCGCCTTCGCGGTCAGCGGCGAGATGACGAGCGACGTGGTGTCGCCCGCCCTGCTCGGCGGCCTCGTCCTGATCGTCATGCTGATCGGCTTCACCGTAATGCAGCACGCCTTCGCGGGAGGTGCCATCGGCCAGGGGCTCGTGAGCGACGCCGAGCGCAAGGCGCTCGCCCTGGCTGGCTCGGGAGATGCCGTCTTTGACTGGGACGTGCCGGCCGACCGCGTCTATATCGGACAGGACGTGGAGAGCCATCTCGGCCTCAAGCGTGGCACGCTGGAGGGCGCGGCGGCGAACTGGCTCGACGTGATGCATCCCTTCGACCGCGACCGCTTCCGCGCCACGCTGGATGCGGTTCTGGAACAGCGGCGCGGCAGGGTGCGGCTGGACTTCCGCCTGAAAACATCCGACGGGCACTACTACTGGTACATGCTGAAGGCACGCCCCGTCGTCGGCACGGACGGCGAGGTGGTGCGCGTCGTCGGCACGCTGGAGGACGTCACGGACGTTAAGACGTCGGAGGAGCGCATCCTACACGACGCCATCCACGACAATCTGACGGGCCTGCCGAACCGGCGGCTGTTCCTCGACAGGCTCGACACGGGGCTGATGCTGTCGCGTACCGATGAATCCGTGCGCCCGACCGTGGTGGTGCTCGACTTCGACCGCTTCAAGCAGATCAACGACAGCGTCGGCCTGCCCGCAGGCGACAGCATCCTGCTCGCTATGGCTCGGCGCCTCGGCCGCCTGTTGAAGCCGCAGGATACCCTGGCGCGCGTCACCGGCGACCAGTTCGCGATGCTGCTGGTGTCGGAGCGCGACCCGGACCGCATCACCATCATCGCCGATGCCGTGCGCCGGGCTATCGCGGCGCCGGTGGTCTTCGGCGACCGCGAGATCTTCATCACGGCATCGCTCGGCATCGCCCTGCCCGACCCCAGCACGCAGAGCAGGGGCGAGGACGTGCTGCGCAATGCCGAGATCGCGATGATGCACGCCAAGCGGCTCGGCGGAGACCGCATCGAGGTGTTCCGGCCTGCGATGCGCGCGCAGCGCACGGACCGGCTGGCGCTGGAGATGGATCTGCGCCGCGCGCTGGAGCGCAACGAAATCCGCATGCTTTTCCAGCCCGTGGTGAGGCTGGAGGACCGGACCGTCGCCGGCTTCGAGGCGCTGATGCGCTGGGATCATCCCAAGCACGGGCGCCTCGGCCCGGCCGAGTTCATCGGCATTGCCGAGGAGAGCGGCCTGATCGCCGAGCTCGGCGTGTTCGCGCTGGAGCGCACCGCCCAGGAACTCGCGGCCTGGCAGCGCGCGCTCGACGTGGATCCGCCGATCTTCGCCAGCGTCAACATCTCCAGCCGCCAGCTCCTGCGCCACGACCTGCTGCAGGACGTGAAGATGGTGCTCTCCCGGTGGCCGCTGCAGCGCGGCACGCTGAAGCTGGAGCTGACCGAGGGTCTCGTGATGGAGAACCCGGAATACGCGGCGCAGATCCTCACCCGGATCGTCGACCTCGGGGCAGGACTCTCCCTCGACGATTTCGGCACGGGCTACTCGTCGCTGTCCTATCTCCAGCGCTTTCCCTTCGACACGATCAAGATCGACAAGTCCTTCGTGCGGCCGGACGGCAAGGGGCAGCGCCCCGTCATCCTGCGCTCGATTGTCTCGCTCGCGCACGACCTAGGCATGGAGGTGGTTGCGGAAGGCGCGGAGAGCGAGTCGGACGCCGTCGAGCTTCTCGGCCTCAAATGCGAGTACGCGCAGGGTTACGCCTTCGGCCCGCCGATGTCGGCGCTGGAAGCCCGCAAGCTGGTCGGGGCCGCGCCAGAGGCGGCGTGAGCATCGGCGTGGGAACCTGGGCCGCCGGTGCGAGGAGCGCGGCGACGGAGCAACCCAGAGGACGGTCCCGGAACAAGCGAACAGCGCTGGGTTGCTTCGCTGCGCTCGCAAGGACGGCCGGAGATCACCCGTTCCCGCCCTGCCCGCCTCCCTCCCTCGGGTCGCTGGCGCCCGCCTCTTCCGCCTTGGCCGCCATTCCCGAAAACAGCGCCTGCAGATTCTTCCAGTGTTGCTCCTGCACCTCGCGGCCGGTCTCGAAGAGCGTGTTCACGGCGTCGTAGCCGAGGTCGCTCGAGGTCGGCGGAGGCGGCTCGGGTTCCGGGGGCGCGACGCCCATCATCCGGCTCCAGGCGTCCATCATGGCCCCGGGATCGAAGGGGTTCGGCGTCGCTGCCGGCTTCGGGGCCGGCGCTTGGGGCTGAAAGGTTTTCATCCAGGCCAGGCCCTGCTCGGCCGCCGCGCGCGCCATGCCGCCGGCGATCATGCTGGCCATGGCCGGGATCATCTCCTGCATCGTCGACTGGCTGAGACCCGAAGCGGCGGCGGCCTGTGCAGCCACCTGGCGTCCGAACTCAGGCGATCCGAACAGAGAGGCCATCATCGCTGGCGCCTGCGCCATGGCGTCCGGAGTGAAGGCTTTCCCGAAGGCGGCCGCGGCCTGGGGCTGCCCCTGCTGCATCATACGCTGGAATCCGAGCATGAAGGCGGGCAACACAGCGTCCACGGCGCCTGACGCCTGCTGCTGCGACAGCCCGAACTGCCGGGCCAGCGCTTCGACGGCCTCGCCGTTTTGGCTCTGCTGCATCAGCTCGAAGAGGTTGAGCATCGTCGCATGTCCTCCCGCTGCCGCCCGTGCGCTGCCGGTTTCCGTCAGCCTATCACGCCTTGCGCCGTCCGGGGTTCCCGCTTCAGCGGGCCGCCTCGCGCTCCAGACGCCCGACGATTCCGTAGGCAACCCAGATTGCCACGATGCCGAACAGCACTGCCCCGGCGCCCTGCCCCAGCAGGGCGCCTTCCGGCCCCGCGAAACGGGCCCCGGCCCATGCGAACGGGATGGTGCCGAGCGTCGCCTTGCCCCAGTTGAACCCCGTCGCCGCCAGCGGCGCGCCGAGATTGTTGAACGCGGCGTTGGCCACGAAGAGCGCCCCGTGGAACAGCCAGGTTCCCGCCAGGACAGTGCAGAAGAACTTGACCAGCATCGCCGTCTCGCCCTCGGCGGCGAAGATGGCGACGATGCCATTCTGCGATACGGCCAGCACCAGCCAGGCCAGCAGGATCACCGCGCCGGAGAAGATGAGACTGTCGGTAAGGGTCCGCCGTACCCGCTCGTAGAGACGGGCGCCGAGGTTCTGGCCGAAGATCGGCCCGATCGCGCCGGTCAGCGCGAAGACCGCACCGAAGGCGACCGGCGCAAGCCGGCTCATGATGGCGTTCGCGGCCACCGCCGAGTCCCCGAAGGGCGACAGGACGGAGGTCATGTAGGCGTTGGCGACGGGGGTCGCGACGTTGGTGAGGATCGCGGGCCCTGCTACCCGGGCGACCGGGCGGATGTCCTCGACAGCTGCCTGAAGCGACGGCCGGGCGACAAGCCGATGGACCAGCACGGCGCCGCGGAAGCCCACCACCGCGAAAGTCAGGCGCGAGAGCACGATCGTCATTGCCGCGCCATCGGCCCCGAGCTTCAGCCCGAAGATCAGGATGGGGTCGACGATCGCGGTGATGATGGCGCCCGCGAGCGTGACGTACATCGAGCGCCTCGCGTCTCCGACGGCCCGCAGCACGGCGGAATAGGCCATGCCGAGGGCCATCAGCACGTTCGAGGGCATGCTGATCACGAGAAACCTGTGCGCCACCTCCCGTGCCTCGCCTTTCGCTCCCAGCAGGCTGAGCAGGTGGTCCAGCGAAACGAATATCACGGCCGTGACCACCGCTGACAGCACGACGGTGTGGGTGAGTGAAGAGGCGGCAAGGCGCCTGGCCTGCTCGACATCCCGCGCGCCGAGGGCCCGGGACACTGTTGCCCCCACCGCGATGGCGACGCCGATGTTGGTGGAGGTCGAGAAGAAGAACACTGCGGTGGCGTAGCCGACGCCCGCGGTGATGTTCACATCGCCGAGCCACGAGACATAAAGCAGCGACAGCAGGTCGACGACGAAGATGGCCATCAGGCCGATCGCGCCCGTCGCCGACATCACCGCGACGTGGCGCATCGTCGAGCCGCTGGTGAAGACGGCGTGCGCGGAACCCGCTGCCTGCGTCATCCGCACGCTCCGGCCGGACGGGACGGGTGGACGGGACAGGCCGGCAACGGGCGCAGGGTCATGCGAGGGAAACGTCCGGACGGCATCTTGGGATCACGTCTAGCATGACACCGTGACGCTCTCACCTGTCGCGGCGCATTGACACGGATGGCGCGGGGAGCGGGCTTGACCTGCCGCCGTGCTGCTCCCACAAACGCGGGACGCCTCACGACGCGCGCTCCGTCTGGACTGCGCGGTTTCCGGACCGGACATGACCGAAGCCCTCCCCTCCACCTCCGGAAAGCCCAGGCTCTCCGTGCTGCTCTGTGCCCCGCGCGGTTTCTGCGCCGGCGTGGTGCGCGCCATCGACGCGGTGGAACGGGCGCTCGCTTTCTATGGGCCGCCGGTCTATGTGCGTCACGAGATCGTGCACAACAAATACGTCGTCGACGGGCTGCGCCGGAAGGGCGCGGTGTTCGTGGACGAGCTGGAGCAGGTGCCGCCCACGGGCGCCCCGGTGATCTTCTCGGCACACGGCGTGCCGCGCTCGGTGCCGGAGGAGGCCGGGCAGCGCAACCTCTTCGCCATCGATGCGACCTGCCCGCTGGTGACCAAGGTCCACCGCGAGGCGGAGGTGCACCACCGGCGCGGACGCACCGTGATCCTGGTCGGGCATGCCGGGCATCCCGAGGTCGTCGGCACCATGGGCCAGCTGCCGGACGGGGCGGTCGTGCTCGTGGAGACGGTCGAGGACGTCGAGCGGCTCGCGCCTGCGGACCCGCAGAACCTCGCCTTCGTCACGCAGACCACTCTCTCGGTGGACGACACGCGCGAGATCGTCGACGCGCTCCGCCGCCGCTTCCCCGCCATCACGGCCCCGCACAAGGAAGACATCTGCTACGCCACGACGAACCGGCAGGACGCCGTCAAGGCGGTGGCGCCCCGCGTCGACGCCATGATCGTGGTGGGCTCGCCCAACTCCTCCAACAGCCAGCGGCTGAAGGAGGTGGCGGAACGGGCGGGCTGCGGGATCTCGCGCCTGATCCTGCGGGCGGACGACATCGACTGGTCGCTCTTCGGCAACATAACCTCGCTGGGCGTCACCGCGGGTGCCTCCGCGCCGGAGGTGCTGGTCGAGGAGATCATCGACGCCTTCGCCGAGCGATACGAGGTGGAGGTCGAGACCGTTTCGACGGCCGACGAGAGCGTGTTCTTCCCCCTGCCGCGCGATCTGCGCGAGATGTCGGACCCTCCGGCCCGGCGCGGCACGGCAGCGGAGTAGAACCTTGGCCGTCTACACCGAGGTTCCCGACGAGGAGCTTGCCAGTTTCGTCGCGCTTTACGACATCGGGCCGCTGCTCGCCGCCAAGGGCATCGCCGAAGGGGTGGAGAACTCCAACTACCTCATCCACACGGGCGCGGGCTATTTCATCCTGACGCTCTACGAAAAGCGGGTGAAGGAGGAGGATCTGCCCTTCTTCATCGGGCTGATGCAGCACCTCTCGGCCAAGGGGATCACCTGCCCCCTGCCGGTGCGGCAGCGTTCCGGAGAGGCGCTGGGGCGGCTGTGCGGCCGTCCGGCGGCCATCGTCACCTTCCTCGACGGCATGGGCGTGCGGCGCCCCGGCGTGGCGCATTGTGGAGCCGTGGGGGAGGCTCTCGCCGGACTTCACCTCGCCGGCAGCGACTATGCCGGCCGGCGACCCAACGCGCTGTCGGTCGGCGGCTGGCGGCCCCTCTTCGAGGCGGCCGAGGCTCGCGCAGACACCGTCACCCCCGGGCTCGCCACGGCGACGGCGGAAGCGTTGGCCGGTCTCGAGGCGGGGTGGCCGTCGGGGCTGCCGCAGGGCGTCATCCACGCGGACCTGTTTCCGGACAACGTCTTCTTCCTGGGCCAGAAGCTGTCCGGCCTGATCGATTTCTACTTTGCCTGCACGGACGCTCTCGCCTACGACCTCGCCGTGTGCCTCAACGCCTGGTGCTTCGAGGCCGACGGGTCGTTCAACAGCACGAAGGGCCGCGCCATGATCGCGGGTTACGAGCGGCTTCGCCCCCTTTCCGCTGACGAGGTCCATTGCCTGCCCGTGCTGGCCCGCGGCGCGGCGCTGCGCTTCATGCTGACGCGGCTCGTCGACTGGCTCAACGTGCCGCCGGGCGCCCTCGTGCGGCCCAAGGACCCGCTCGAGTACTACCGGAAGCTACGCTTCCACCAGCGCGCCACGGACGCCGCTGACTACGGCCGGTCCCTGTGACGGACGGCGCCGCGAAGCCGAAGGTTGTCATCTACACGGATGGTGCCTGCTCCGGAAATCCCGGTCCCGGCGGCTGGGGCGCAATCCTCCAGCATGGCGAGAAAAGCCGGGAGATGAAGGGCGGAGAGGCGCAGACCACCAACAACCGCATGGAACTGACCGCCGCCATCATGGCGCTGGAAGCGCTCAAGCGGCCCTGCGCGGTGGAGATGTGGACGGACAGCCAGTACGTACGCCAGGGCATCACCAGCTGGCTCTACGGGTGGAAGGCGAATGGCTGGCGCACCGCCGACAAGAAGCCGGTGAAGAATGCCGAGCTCTGGCAGAGGCTGGACGAGGCCCGCCTGCGCCACGAGGTGCAGTGGCACTGGGTGAAGGGTCATGCCGGGCACGACATGAACGAGCGCGCCGACGAGCTGGCGCGCGAAGGCATGGCGCCGTTCCTCCCTCCCAAGAAGAGGGCGGGAGGCGGGCCGGACTGAGCGCCGGCCCGCTGGTCCGGTTCAGAGGTCCTTGATCAGGTTGTCGGCGCCGGAGACATCCGCCTTGGAGGGAACGTCCTCGACGTTCAGCACCTTCACCACCCCGTCCTCGACGAGCATGGAATAGCGCTGCGAGCGGGTGCCGAGCCCGAAGCCCGTGCCGTCGAGCGCTAGCCCGAGCGCCTTAGCGAAATCACCGTTGCCGTCGGCAAGGTACTCGATCTTGCCCTTGCCGCCGGTGGATTCGGCCCAGGCGTTCATGACGAAGACGTCGTTCACGCCGGTGACGGCGATGGTGTCCACGCCCTTGGCCTTGATCTCGTCGAAGCGGGTCAGGTAGCCGGGCAGGTGATTCTTGTGGCAGGTCGGCGTGAAGGCGCCGGGCACCGCGAACAGAACCACCTTCTTTCCCGAGAACACCTCGGCCGTGGTCTTTGCCGCGGGGCCGTCCGCCGCCATCACGCGGAAAGTGACATCGGGGAGGCGGTCGCCGACTGCAATGGTCATGGAGATCTCCGTCAGGTGGCGCGGACTTTGGTCCGCGCGACGTTACGCACAGCGCTCGCCGCTGCCGCTCACGTTTCTAGAGCATTCCGGCGCGAATGGGAGTCCGCACTGCTCAGCCCGGACCGCCTGCCACAACCACCTGGGCAGGAACTTCGACAGCCGACTCGCCGGCGACGAGGGTCAGCACGACCGAAAGGCCGCCGAGCTTTGCCGCCTTGTCGGGCCGGGACAGCACCGGCACGCGCCAGCGCACCGTTCCATCCGGGCCCTGGCCATCGGCGGCCGCAGCGGATGCCGGAGCGCCGAACAGCCAGCCATCCGGGCCTTCGACGAAAAGGTCCGGGGTCGAGCCCGCGGGCACTGCCGCATCGACGAGCAGTGCCTCGCCGTCTCCGGCCGAAGCGACTGCGACGATGCCCGGCGGTGATGCGATGCCGGCCTTGCCCTGCTCCGGAACGCGGTCGCGAGCCGCCGCGATGCGCTGCGCCACGGGCGTCGACAGCGCCGGCGCCTCGAGCAGCAGGCGAACCTTGCCGTCCGCCGGAATGCAGATCTTGGAGCACACGGCGTAGGTGATGGACAGATCGAGGTCCACCGGCTTCGCGGGATCCTTGGCCTGCACCGTCACGGGCACAATCAGATCGGAGTCGTAGCCGATGGAGAAAAGCCCCGCCTCCTCGAACCTGACAGGCGCGGGCCATGACACGTCGACCGAGGCCACGTTGGACGATCCCGACCAGTCCAGGAGGGGCGGTACCCCCGCCTCCCCCGGCGTCCGCCAGTAGGTCTTGAAGCCAGCGTCGAGCCGGATCTCGACGCCTGCCTCCCTGACGCCCTTGCGGAAGCCCGGGCCGCCGTCGAGCAGCCGCACAGCCGAACTGCTCCCCTTCGCCCAGTCCGATGTTCCGGGCTCGCCGGCCAGCGCGGGGAGGGCAACGAAAAGGAGTGTCGCGGCCATCGCCGCTGTCGTGCGCTTGGTCATGGGGAGCCCTCATGCCCCATCGCGAGGGCGGAATAAAGCCACGACGTCGTGACGCGGCGTGGAACAGGGTTTGCCCTGCCCGCGTTGGCATCCTACCGGAATGGGACTACCATCATGCTGCACATGCCCCTGGAAACGATGTCCGAGATGGGATCGCGCGGTTTTCTCGACGGACAATTGCTCGTCGCCATGCCGAGCATGCCCGACGCACGCTTTTCGCGCTCGGTCATCTATGTGTGTGCGCATTCGCCGGAAGGCGCGATGGGGCTGGTGATCAACCAGCCGGCGCCGAACATCGAGTTTCCGCACCTGCTCGAACAGCTGGAGATCATTTCCAGCGCCAGCGAGATCCGCCTGCCGCAGCAGGTCGAGAAGGTGCGCGTGCTGAAGGGAGGCCCGGTGGAAACTGGCCGCGGCTTCGTCCTCCACTCGTCGGACTTCTTCATCGACCGCTCGACGCTGCCGATTGACGACGGCGTCTGCCTGACGGCCACCGTGGACATTCTCAAGGCGATGGCGACGGGCTCCGGCCCGCGGCAGGCAGTGCTGGCGCTCGGCTATGCGGGCTGGGGAGCCGGGCAGCTGGAGACGGAGATCCACGAGAATGGCTGGCTGCATTGCCAGCCCGATCCCGACCTGCTGTTCGACCAGCGCTTCGACACGAAGTATGACCGGGCGCTGCGCAAGATCGGCATCGATCCCGCCATGCTGTCGAGCGAGGCAGGCCACGCCTGAGGCGTGGCCCCTCGCAGCTCAGGTCAAGCGCGGTCAGACCGAGCTTGACCTCTCCTCACATCGAAAACGACACCTAGCGCTGCGAAAGCAGGCTGGCCGCATCCCGCGCCCAATCGGCCGCCCGGCGCCGCCTTGCCGTTTCGGCCAGCAGAGAAGTGGGGTCGGAGGCGGGGCTGCGCAGGGCGTCGTGCACGTCGCCGCGCGACAGGCCGATGTCCTTGAGCATGTGATCGTCGAGCCCGAGAAGATCGCGCGCCTGCCAGCGGCGGACCTGGGTTTCCCATGCCGCGGCCACGGCGTCGACCGCTCGTCCGACGACGCGAGCACCGGCTCCGGCGGACCGGGGTGTCACGAACAGGGCAAGGCGGAACATGGGGAGACCTCCGGTCGGCGGCTCCTCAGGGGACGGAGCCTTCGCCGCAGCCTCTGTCTACGCGGGAACGTCTCATAACAAAAACGAATGTTCGTGATGGACTGGATCACGAAAGGAGATCAGTATCCGGGGCGTGTGAATGCCTGGGATGCAAGCCATGGCCACCTTGCTCGACATCGACCAGCTCCGGACCTTCGTCGCCATCGCCGATACCGGGTCCTTCACCCGGGCCGCCGACATCGTCCACAAGACCCAGTCTGCCGTGTCGATGCAGATGAAAAGGCTCGAGGAAAGGCTGGGAAAGCCTGTCTTCGAGCGCGACGGCCGGTCGTCGAAGCTGACGGAGGACGGGGAGCGTCTGCTGGACTATGCGCGCAGGATCCTCAGGCTCAACTCCGAATGCGTCGCCAGCTTCGCCGACGCTGAGCTGGCCGGCCGCGTGCGGCTGGGCGTGCCGGACGACTATGCCGATCGCTACCTTCCCGAGATCCTGGCCCGGTTTTCACGCTCCAACCCCAAGGTCGAGGTGACGGTCGTCTGCGAACCGACGCCGATGCTGGTCGACCGGGTCCAGAACAACGACCTGGACCTCGCCATCATCACCCATGTCGAGACGCGCGGCCCGGCGGAGGTGGTGAGGCAGGAGCGCCTGCTCTGGGTCGCGTCCCTGCGCCATGCCGTGCACGAGGAGGCCGTCCTGCCGCTCGCGCTGGGACGGCCGACCTGCAACTGGCGCCAGGCAGCCACCGAGCGGCTGGAGCGCATGGGGCGAGCGTACCGGATCCTCTACGCGAGCTGGAATTCCAACGCCGTGGGGGCGGCCGTGCTGGCCGGCCTCGCGGTTGGCGTCCTCCCCGAAAGCGCGGTACGGCAGGGCATGCGCCTGCTCGGCCCGTCCGAAGGATTCCCGCCGCTTCCGTCCTGCAAGATCGGCCTGTTGAGGAGCCGCCACGAGACGTCGCAGCTCATCGATGCGCTGGCCGGGCACATCGTTTCGAGCCTGGATAATCTGAAGGGGACAGCCGTCGAGGGCGAAGTTGCCGCCGAGTAGATCAGGTGCTGCCCGCGACGTTGCCGACGGCGCCCGAGACCGTGTTGAAGGTCGTGCGCAGCGCCGAACGGATCGAGCCCGAGCCGCCGATGATCACGATCGAAATGATCGACGCGATCAGCGCATACTCGATCGCCGTCGCACCACTTTCGTCGCGGCCGAACCTGCGGATGAGTGAAGGCAAGGACAGTCTGATCGTCATGCCGACACGATGGCACCTCAGGTCTTAACGTTGCGTCAGCGCAATCTGCCGAATGACCTGAAGCAAGCTGAAAGTACGATTCGCAAACACGGCAATTATCAACATCATTAACGCGATGCTTCGTCCTTTCGGCTGCCGCGTGACAGGACGAGCACATTGCCGAGGAGAACCAGCACCAGCCCTGCCAAGGCTGACGCCGTCCACACATAGCCTTCCGCAACCGTCGAGATGGCCAGCGCAACCACGGGGAAAAGAACGGTGGTGTATCCGGCGCGCGCTGCTCCGATGGAATGGAGGAGCCGGAGATAGGCGGCGAAGGCCAGCACCGAAGCGACGATCGAAAGGTAGAGCAGCGAGGCGAGGTAGACCGGCGTGAGCTGGATGGCGAAGGACTGCCCTCGGATCAGGGCGATCGCCACCAGGAATCCGGTTCCATAGATCATGCCCCAGACCGTCGCCGATGCGATGGACACCCCCGCCCCGTAGACGCGGGTCGCGGCCATGTTGCCGAGGCAAAAGCACAGGGTTCCCAGGACGCAATAGGCGAGCCCGGCAAGGGCGGCGGCATCCAGCCCGTGCGCCTGGAGTTCCGGCGCGAACATGGCCGCCACCCCGAGCACGCCCAGCGCCCCGCCGGCCGCGACACGCGGCTCGACGCGCTGGCGGAAGATCACAGCGCCCAGGATGAGGTTGAAGACGGAGGCGAGCGAAAACACGACGGCCAGCAGGCCGGACGGCACGGTCAGCCCGCCATAGTAGAACAGCAGGAAATTGCTCGAGAACAGGAGTGCGCCGAGCAGGGCGAAGCGCAAATGGTCGGCAACCCCGAAGGCGAGCCTCTCGCCCCTCAGGACGGCATAGGCCAGCATCACGAGTGACGCGAGGCCGAAACGCCAGACGACCGACACCTCGGGGGAGACAGTCCCGAGCTGCAGGTGAAGGGCGATCCAACTCGTGCCCCAGATGAAGACGACCGCCGCGTAGAGCAGGAGCGCAGTGCGGTCCAGCGCCGGCACGGCGCCCCGGGATGTTTCTGCCGTGTCGGCCATGCGGGCTCCTCTGAAGCAATGTCAGGAGAGGCCACACCGCTCATTCCAGCAAGTGATCCCCCGGCATGGTTCCCCTGCGAGAACGTGATGAGTAGTTTCAGCCGTGCCCCTTGCACGGGCATGAGCCCCGTGTCATGCGGCGGCCATTCCGCGGAGGACTGATGTCCACACTGCCCGGTTCTCAGACGCCTCGCCGGGTCCGGATCGCCGGGCACGAGATCATCGTCACCGACGACAAGCCGACCTTTTGGGACAAGGCCGAGGCTGGCGCATGGGAAAGTGAAACCCTCGCCGCGATAGCCGGACTGTGCCGTCCTGGTGTTGCTTTTCTCGACATTGGCGCGTGGGTCGGCCCGACTGTCCTCTACGCCGCCGCCTGCGGGGCCACAGTCACGGCCGTGGAGGCCGATCCAAGGGCGCTGGAACTCCTGCGTGGCAATGTCGAAGCGAACCCCGGGCTCTCGGCCCGGATCACAATTCTGCCCGGCGCCGCGTCGTCCCGGCCCGGCTCAATACGGATCGCCGCTCCCCGCAAGCCCGGCGACAGCATGACGAGCGTGCTCGTCACGGATTCGCCCCACGTCTTCGAGGTGCCTGCCCTGCTGCCGGCGGACCTTCTCGCCGCGGTCACACCGGACAGGAGTGGCCTCGTCGTGAAAATCGACATCGAGGGTGCCGAGTACGACCTGGTACCGGCGCTTGTCCGGGCCCTTCCGGAAGACACCCGCGCTTTGCTGGTCGCCTTCCATCCCGGCTTGCTGGCCAAGGCGGGACAGAGTCTGGCCGAGATCGCTGCGGCGACGGACGCCTGCTTCGAGGCCCTGGCGGGATACGCGCCGGAAATCGTCGATGGCGGCGATGATGGTCAGGTGCCTGCCGAGACAGCCCGGAAACGCAACGTCACTGTCCGCTTTTTGAAGCGTCCGGCTTGACCTTCACCGCAACCGGCCGCCGATGACCCGATTACCTGATGCGGCCTTGCACGACCGGCGAGGTGGTTCGGCGGTCTCGCCCGCGGAAAGCGGAATTCGGCTTCCGAACGAATTTGCGATGGTCTATGGATTTGGGTCATGCGGCCGTGGCGCCCCGGTCTTGCGGCCGTCAATCGAGTGTCGTTTTCAGCTTCTACCGCTTGTTCCTCCGGCGGCAGGACCGATCGAGGCGCGCGCATGGGGGTCCGTGTGTGATGTTCTACGCTAAGCCGGATCCCTCCCCGGTGCCTATCCAGGGCGGCCCCCGGTCGCCCCGTATCCTGATTTACAGCCACGACACCTTCGGACTGGGTCATCTGCGGCGCTCACGGGCGATCGCCAATGCTCTCGTGCATGCCAACCCCGATGCGTCCGTCGTCATCATCTCGGGGTCGCCGATCATCGGCAGCTTCGATTTCGGCAATGGGGTCGACTTCGTTCGCGTGCCGGGCGTGGTTAAGCTTCCCGACGGCGACTACACGAGCCTGAACCTCAATCTCGGGCTCGACGAGGCCGTCGCGCTGCGCCAGAGCATCATAGCGTCGACCGCGGCGACGCTGGATCCCGACCTCATCATCGTCGACAAGGAGCCGACAGGCTTTCGCGGCGAGATCATCCCGACGCTGCGGTCGGCGAAGGCGCGCGGGGCGCGCCTCGTTCTCGGCATCCGCGACGTGATGGACGAGCCGGCCTTGCTCGTGCCGGAGTGGGAGCGCAAGGGCGCTGCCGAGGCGCTGACCGAGTTCTACGACGACATCTGGATCTACGGCCTGCCGGAGGTGTACCGGCCGCTGGAGGCGCTGGGACTGCCCAAGGCGGTCGAGGACCGCATCGTCTACACGGGCTATCTGCGCCGGGAACTGCCCGACGCGCCGCAACTGCCGCGTTATCCGAAGATCACGCGCGGCCCTTTCGTCCTCGTCACGACCGGCGGCGGCGGCGACGGTCACGACCTGCTCGACTGGGTCATCTCGGCCTATGAGGCCGATGCGAGCATCCCGCTCCCGGCACTGGTCGTGTTCGGCCCCTTCATCCCGCAGGAGATGCGGCGTCGCTTCCTCGACCGCATCTCCCGCCTCGACAAGGTCGACGCGATCAGCTTCGACGCGAAGATCGAGCATCTGATGCAGAAGGCGACCGCAATCGTCGCGATGGGCGGCTACAACACGTTCTGCGAGATCCTGTCGCTCGACAAGCCGGCGCTCATCGTGCCCCGGCGCTCGCCGCGGCTGGAGCAGGCCATCCGGGCGCAATGCGCGGAACGCCTCGGCCTCGTGCACCAGATCGACGGGCTCGACGCGCCTGCGGAGCGGCACGACCCTCGCGAGATGGCGCGGGCCATCGCCGCGTTGCGCGACCAGCCGCCGCCCTCGCACGCCTTCGTGCCGGGACTACTCGACGGCTTGTCACGCATCGTCGAGATGACCCGGCCTTGGCTTGAGCAGGCACGCCACGCGCGGCGGCCGGCCGCGGTGGACATCGCCGCCGAATGAGCGCTCCCGCCCGCGGCGGATCCCTGCGCATGGCCGTTGTGGTGAAGGGATATCCGCGCCTGTCGGAAACCTTCATCGCCCAGGAGATGCTCGCGCTGCAGGATGCCGGCGTCCCCTTCGAGATCTGGGCGCTGCGGCGGCCGACCGACAAGGCCGTGCACGCCATGAACCGTGCCATCACGGCCCCCGTCGCCTATCTCCCCGAATATCTCTACCAGGAGCCCCTGCGCGTTCTGCGCGGCGCTGCGTCGGCCCTGGCAAGGTCGGGGCTGGGCCGGCTCCTCCGGATCTTCTGGCGCGACCTCCTGCGCGATCCGACCCCGAACCGGATGCGGCGGCTCGGGCAGGCCTTCGTCTTTGCGCGGGAGCTCGACCCGGAGATCCGGCACGTCCATGTGCACTACCTGCACACGCCGTGCTCGGTGGTCCGCTATGCCTGCCTCCTCAGCGGCCGCAGCTTCAGCTTCTCGGCCCATGCGAAGGACATCTGGACCACGCCCGACTGGGAAAAGCGCGAGAAGATCGCCGATGCGTCCTGGGGCGTCACCTGCACGAAGGCCGGGTTGGCCGAACTGCGGCGCCTTTCGCCGCAGGACGACCCGGAGAGGGTGCGGCTCGTCTATCACGGCCTCGACCTGTCGCGCTTTCCCGCTGCGCCATCCGGCCGTCCGGCCCGGACCGGAACCGACGCGTCGGATCCCGTCGTGATCCTCTCCGTTGGCCGCATGGTGGCGAAAAAGGGCTATGGCGACCTCCTCGAGGCGCTCTCACGCCTTCCCGAGAGCCTCGCCTGGCGCTTTGTCCATATCGGCTCGGGCGAACTCGGGCGGACGCTGCGGGCGCAGGCCGAGCGGCTCGGGATCGCGGATCGCATCACCTGGCGCGGCGGGCAGGCGCAGGACGCGGTGCTCGCCGCCATGCGCGAGGCAGACCTATTCGTCCTGCCGTGCCGGGAAGGCGACAAGGGCGACCGCGACGGCCTGCCGAACGTCGTGATGGAAGCCTCAACGCAGGCGCTTCCCCTCCTCTCCACGCGCTTTGCCGGCGTTCCGGAGTTCGTGCGCGACGGGGTGGAAGGCCTTCTCGTTGCGCCCGGCGACCCGCAATCGCTCTCGGAGGCGCTGGCCCGGCTCGTCTCGGACGCAGCCCTGCGCGTTCGCCTGGGGGCAGCCGCAGAACGGCGGGTCAGGGAGGCTTTCTCCTTCGACTCCGGCATGGCGGTGCTGCTGGCCCTGTTCGCCGAGGAGGGCGTGGGACCCGGCACGCCCGGAATGCGCCCCGCCTCCCTCGCCGCAGAATGACCCGGGTCCTCTTTCACGCGCCGCTGAAGCCCGCGGACTATCCGGAGCCGTCGGGCGACCGGACGATGGCCCGGCTCCTCATAAGCGCGCTGAAACGGGCCGGCTTCGAGGTGGAGGTCGCCTCCACGCTGCGCATGTATGACCGCGCCGGGGATGCCGCGCTTGCGGCCGACCTGGAGGGGCGGGCCCTCAATGAGGCGGAGGCGCTGGCCCGGGACATCGCGGGCCGCCCTGCCGCGCGCAGGCCGGCGCTGATGTTCACCTACCACGTCTACTACAAGGCGCCCGACGTGCTCGGCCCGGCCATGGCAAGGCGCCTCGGCATTCCCTACTGCATCGTCGAGGGCTCGCGCTCACCCAAGCAGGCGTCAGGGCGCTGGGCTCGCGGCCATGCGCAGGCCGAGGCGGCGCTCGATGCGGCGGATCTCGTCTTCGTCGTCAACGGGCGTGACAGGCCGGCGCTGGAGGCGGCCCGGCCTCCCCGTCAGCGCCTCGTCGACCTGCCGCCCTTCATCGACGCTGCCTCGTGGCCACCGGCACCGGCGCGTTCCCCGCTGCGGCCCGGCGACACGGTGACGCTGCTCACCGCCGCCATGATGCGACCGGGCGACAAGCTGGCCTCCTACGGGCTTCTCGCGGAGGCTCTGGCCCACGTCAGCGACCTGGAGTGGCGGCTCGTGGTGGCAGGCGACGGAGCGTCACGCGGCGACGTCGAGGCGCTGTTCGCGCCGTTCGGCAACCGCGTCAGCTATCTCGGCCTGTGCACGCACGAGGACCTGGCCCGCGCCTATGGAGCGGCGGACCTTCTCGTCTGGCCCGCGGTGAACGAAGCGTTCGGAATGGTCTTTCTCGAAGCGGCGGCCTGCGGATGCCCCTCACTTGCCGGCCGCTTCGGCGGCGTTCCCGATGTCGTTCGGGACGGGCAGACCGGACGGATCGTCGAGGCGGGCAGTGCGAGGGCCTTCGCGGCGGCCCTGCGCGACCTTTTGTCTGATCCCGAGCGACTGCGGACGCTTGGACGGCAGGCTTCGGCCTTTGTGCGGGGCGAACGCGACGTCGACGGGGCAGCGGCGATCCTGTCGCGCGAACTCGGCGCTTTGCTCCGGCCCGCGGTGGAGGTTCTCAGGTGAGCGAGGGCCGCCTCACCATTCTCCTGGCAGTCACTCACCTGCTGGGTGTCGGCCATCTCTCCCGCATGGCGGCGCTCGGCCGCGGCCTCGTGGAGGCCGGCCACCGCGTGGTTCTCGTTTCGGGAGGGCGGCCGGCGCCGACGATTCCGCTCGGAGGCCTGGAACTCGTCCAGCTGCCGCCCGTGCACTGCATCGGCGTGGATTTCCGTACGCTGCTTGACGACACGGGAGAACGGGCGTCCGAAGCGATGATGGCGTCCCGTGTCGCGCATCTGATGTCGGCCTTCCGCGGCACGCGGCCGGACGCCGTCGTCGTCGAGCTCTTTCCCTTCGGCCGCCGGCAGCTGGCGACGGAGTTCTCGGCCCTCGTCGAGGAGGTACGGGCTGCTGTTCCGCGCCCGGCCCTGCTCGTCTCGATCCGCGACATTCTCAATCCCCCCTCAACGCCCGGGCGGGCCGAAGAGGCTCTCGAAAGGCTCGGCGCGTTCGACCGGGTTATGGTGCATGGCGACCCGAAGGTGGCACCGCTCGATGCCTCCTGGCCGGTCAACCCCGTTCTCGCGACACGGCTCGCCTACACGGGCTACATTGCCGAGGGACTTGAGGCAGAGGCCGCGGACGATGGCCGTGGCGACATCCTCGTCTCCGGCGGCGGCAGCCCGGCGAGCCTGCCGCTGTTCCGGGCCGCGCTGGGGGCAGCCGCGATCGACCCCGGCGGCCGGCGCTGGCGCATCCTCGTGGGGCATGGCGTGCCGGAGAACGAGTTCGAGAAGCTGCGCGCCGCCGCGCCGCCGTCTGCCGTGGTCGAGAGGGCGCGAAGTGATTTCCGCTCGCTCCTGGCGGCAGCAGCCTGCTCGGCCAGCCAGGCGGGCTACAACACCATCGTCGACGTGC
Organism: Alsobacter sp.; assembly: GCF_059501845.1. Taxonomy (NCBI): domain Bacteria; kingdom Pseudomonadati; phylum Pseudomonadota; class Alphaproteobacteria; order Hyphomicrobiales; family Alsobacteraceae; genus Alsobacter; species Alsobacter sp. The sequence continues at coordinate 409,054 of NZ_JCACDK010000014.1, forward strand.
TGAGGGCCCGCGTTCCCGCGGTCATCGTCCCGTTCGAGGCCGGCGACGAAAAGGAACAGCGCTGGCGGGCCGAGCGCTTCGCGGCGCGCGGGCTGGCCGCCGTCGTAACGGAAGGCGAGCTGAGTCCTCGGTCGCTTCTCTACGCGGTGTCGGACCGCCTGGCCGCCGGCGATTCCTCTCTGGGCGAAGTACCCGCGCTCGACGGCGTCGCGCGGTCGGTGGCCGTCATCGAGAAGGAGGCGTCTGCCGCGAGGCGCCGGCACTCGCTTCGGGCGCGGATCACTGCAGCCCTCGACCGACAGGCAGCGGCGGGAACCCGCTTTCCGTTCTGGTGGCGTGACGACGATGCCGTCGAGCCGACGCCTGCCCTCGACCGGCTCCTCGCTCTTTCGGAGCGCACGCGGGTTCCGGTTGCGCTCGCCGTCATTCCGGCGGCCCTGCGCCCCGGTCTGGCAGAGGTCGTGGCGGACCGGCGCGGGGTGATCGTTCTCCAGCACGGCTGGTCCCACGCCAACCACGCGCCGCCCGGCGCGAAGAAGGCCGAGCTGGCGGGACAGGACCCGGGCGCCAGGCTGGACGAGCTGGCGCGCGGGCGGGACCTGCTGGCGGCCGTGTTCGGCGAGGCGTTCCTCCCTGTCCTCGTCCCGCCATGGAACCGCATTGCCGGCGAGCTTGTCCCTGCCCTCCCGGGCCTCGGTTTTTGTGCCCTGTCCACCTTTGCAAGGGACGACAAGGCTTCGGCCACACCGGGCCTCGTGCAGATGAACACCCATCTCGATCCCGTCGCGTGGCACGAAGGCCGAGGCCTCGCCGCCGAGGAAGAGCTTCTGGCCAACCTTGCGGAGGCGATCGAAACGCGACCTCGGGAACCATTCGGAATTCTGACGCATCATCTGGTCCATGATTTCTGGACGTGGCGGTTCATCGGCGACGTCCTCGACCTCCTGGCGGGCCACGACGGTGCACAGGCCCTCGATGCCCGGGGGGCTCTCGCGGCAGCCGCGGGCGAAGACGTATTGGCGGATTGAGACGACCGGGTTGACGAACTTGCGCTAAGTCCTTTCCGCCGAGCCTCTGGTCGGGCTATCAGTGGAGAGAGGAAACGCGGAGACCGCCTTGAAGGAGCCGCTCGTCAGCATCCGTGACCTCGCCGTCACCTTCGATGGCGACACCGGACTAGTGGAAGCGGTCAAGGGCGTGTCCTTCGACATTGCCGCAGGCCGGACGCTCGCCGTCGTCGGCGAATCCGGTTCTGGCAAGTCCGTCACGGCGAACGCCATCCTGCGGCTGCTTCCCAAGCGCGGAAAGATCGCGCGAGGGTCCATCCTGTTCCGGGATCCCCGGTCGGGCGAAAAGACCGACATCGTCGGGCTCGACCCGATGAGCTCGCAGATGCGTGCCATCCGGGGCGGCCGCATCGCGATGATCTTCCAGGAGCCGATGACTTCCCTGTCGCCACTGCACACGGTCGGTGACCAGGTGACCGAGGCGCTGCTGGTCCATTCCGAGGTCACCCGCAAGGAGGCGGACGAGGCCGCCATGGCGGTGTTCCACCGCGTCGGCTTCCGCGATCCCAAGCGGATGCTCAGCACCTACCCGTTCGAGCTCTCCGGCGGCATGCGGCAGCGCGCGATGATCGCGATGGCGCTGATCTGCAAGCCCGCCATGCTGATCGCGGACGAGCCGACAACGGCCCTGGACGTGACGACGCAGGCGCAGATCCTCGCGCTCATCAAGGACCTGCAGGCCGAGACCGGCATGGGCGTCCTCCTCATCACGCACGACCTCGGCGTGGTCGCCAACATGGCCGACGAGGTCGTGGTGATGTACCGGGGCGAGGTGATGGAGCGGGGCGATCGCGAGGAAATCTTCCGACGGCCCCGCCATGCCTACCTGACCGCGCTGATGCGGGCCGTGCCCCGCTTCGACATGCCGCGCGGGGAGCGCCTGACGCCGCTGCGCGCCATCGCGATCGATCCCGCCGGTGCCGCCCGGGCCGCCAACTGCGAGCACCCGCCGGTCCCGGCCGGTCGCACCGTGCTCGAAATCGCAAACGTGTCGAAGACGTTCACGCTGCGCGCCGGCGCCTTCACGGGCGGGCCGGAGAAGGTGCACGCCCTCTCAGACGTCAGCCTCGCCATCCCGGCGGGCACGACCGTAGGCCTCGTCGGCGAATCCGGGTCCGGAAAGACGACCCTGTCCAAGATCATCATGCGCGCCATCGCACCGGATACGGGCCATGTGCGGTTCGACGACGGCTCCGGCCCCCGCGACGTGTTCGCGCAGAAGGGCAAGGACCTGTTCGCCTACCGCCGCGCCGTGCAGTTCGTGTTCCAGGACCCGTTTTCGAGCCTCGACCCGCGGATGACGGTGTTCGACATCCTCGCCGAGCCCCTGCGCATCCACTCCATCGGGGACGAGCGGGACCGGCTGCGGCGGGTGAAGGACCTGCTGTCGCTCGTCGGGCTCGACCAGCGCTCCATGCGCCGCTACCCGCATTCCTTCTCCGGAGGCCAACGCCAGCGCATCGGCCTGGCCCGGGCGCTCGCGCTCAACCCCGCCGTCATCCTCTGCGACGAGCCGACCTCGGCACTCGATGTCTCCGTCCAGGCGCAGATCCTGAACCTGCTGAAGGACCTGCAGTCGGCGCTGGGGCTCTCCTTCTTGTTCGTCTCCCACAACCTCGCCGTGGTGGACTACATGGCGAGCAGCATCGCCGTGATGTGCCGGGGGGTCATCGTCGAGCAGGCGCCGAGAGAGGCTCTGTTCCGCAACCCGCGCCACCCCTACACGAGGGCCCTGCTGGCGGCGGTGCCGACCCCCGACCTGGACCATCCGCTCGACTTTCCCGCGGTATGCGGCGCCAATCTTTCCGATCCCGGCGAATGGCCGGCGCCGTTCACCTTCCATCCCGGCCGGAGCCGACCGGAGATGGTGGAAGTCGCGCCGGGTCACCATGTCTGCATGGCGGGGGAGCCCGACGCCCCCGCGCTGAGGGCTGCGTCATGACACGGAGAGGCGGTACCGGACCGAGCCGCCGCGAGGCGATGGGAGTGCTGGCGGGGCTGGCTGTGTTCGCGGCCGGCGGACGGGCTGCATTCGCCGCGGGCTTCCAGTTCCAGGATTCGCCGGAGCTTTCCGACAAGGTGAGCAAGGGCGAGCTGCCGCCCGTCGCGGAGCGCCTGCCGCGCACGCCGCTGGTCGCCGACCTCGCCTCGCGCGGTCGCCAGGAGGGCAAGTACGGCGGCGAGATGCGCACGCTCGCGGCCAAGGCCCGCGACCTGCGGTACATGTCGGCCAACAGCTATACCCGCCTGATCGGCTATGACGAGAAGCTGCGCCTGCAGCCCGACCTTCTCGAGGCCGTCGACATCGACGGCGACCGCATCTTCACCTTCACGCTGCGCGAGGGGCACCGCTGGTCGGACGGCTCGCCGTTCACCACCGAGGACTTCCGCTACTACTGGGAAGACATCGCCAACAACAAGGAGCTGAGCCCCTCGGGGCCGCCCGAGATCTATCGGGTGAACGGCAAGCTGGCGACCTTCGAGGTGCTGGACGACCGGCGTGTCCGCTACACGTTCGACGGACCAAATCCGCGCTTCCTCCCCGCTCTGGCCCAGCCGAGGCCGCTGCCGGCGTTCGTGCCTTCCGCCTACCTGCGCAACTTCCACAAGAAGTACCGGGACAAGGCGGAGCTGGAGCAACTCGCCGCCAAGTCGAAGATGAAGTCCTGGGCGACGCTCCACAATCGGCTGGACGACCCCTATGAGAACTCCAACCCGGACCATCCGACTCTGGGGCCGTGGCGGGTCATCACCGCTGCGCCGGCCAACCGCTTCCTGTTCGAGCGCAACCCCTATTTCCACCGGGTCGATCCCAGCGGCCGGCAGTTGCCCTACATCGACCGGGTGATGGTGGAGATCGCCGCGCCGGGGCTGTTCGCCGCCAAGGCGAATGCCGGCGAGGTCGACATCCTCGCGCGTGGCCTCACCATGAACGACGCGCCGGTGCTGAAGGAGGGCGAGAGCTCGCACGACTACCACACGATGCTGTGGCCGAACGCCCGCGGCTCCGCCTACGCGCTCTATCCCAACCTGAACACGAATGACGACGTCTGGCGCAAGCTGAACCGCGACCTGCGCTGGCGCAAGGCGCTGTCGGCGGCCATCGACCGGCGCATCCTGAACAATGCGCTCCTGTTCGGGCTCGGCACCGAGGGCAACAACACCGTCGCGCCGCAGAGCCCGCTCTACAACGACGCTTTCCGCACCACGAACGGCACCTTCGACCCCGACCTCGCCAACCGCCTGCTCGACGAGATCGGCCTCACCGGTCGTGATTCCAGCGGCTTCCGGCTGCTCCCGGACGGGCGCACGGCCGAGATCGTCGTGGAGGTCGACGGCGAGGCGGCCGACACCGTCGACGCGTTGCAGCTGATCGGAGAGATGTGGCGCGACGTCGGCATCAAGCTCTTCGTCAAACCTCAGGACCGCTCGATCCTGCGCCAGCGCAGCTTTTCCGGGCTGACGGTGATGGTGGCCTCGACCGGTCTCGACAACGCCGTCCCCACCGCGCAGATGCCGCCGACCGAGCTGGCTCCTGCCCGGCAGGAGAATTACGCCTGGCCGAAATGGGGCCAGTTCTTCGAGACGGCCGGCAAGACGGGCGAGGAACCCGACCTGCCGGAGGCCAAGCGCCTGATGGAGCTCTACCGCGGCTGGCTCGGCACGGCCGGGGAAGAGGAGCAGGCCACGATCTGGGGCGAAATGCTCCAGAACCATGCCGACAATCTCTGGACCATCGGCACTGTCTCGGGCGAGCTGCAGCCCATCGTCGTCAACAGCAGGCTGCGCAACGTGCCGAAGGAAGGCCTGTTCTCCTGGGAGCCCACCTCCCTGATGGGGATCTACCGCATCGACGAGTACTGGTTCGGGGACAAAGCCTGATGGGCATGGCGTTCTACCTCGGGCGCAGGCTCGTGACGATGGCGATGACCCTGCTCATCATCTCGGCGCTGGTGTTCATCATCATCAAGCTGCCACCGGGCGACTTCCTGACCAACCAGATCGACGAGCTGCGCGCCCAAGGCGACGCCTCGGCGACCGCAAAGGCCGAGTTCCTCCGCGCGCAATACGGCCTCGACCGCCCGGCATGGGAGCAGTATCTGACCTGGATCGGCCTGTGGCCGGGGCCCAACGGCATGTCCGGCCTGATCCAGGGCGACTGGGGCTGGTCCTTCGAGTACCAGCGTCCGGTCAACGAGGTCGTCGGCGGAGCCCTGGGCTTCACGATCCTCGTCAACATCGCGACGGTGATCTTCATCCACCTCGTCGCGATCCCGATCGCCATCTACTCGGCGACCCGGCAATACTCGATCGGCGACTACATGGCGACGCTGATCGGCTATATCGGCCTCGCGACGCCGAACTTCCTGCTTGCGCTCATTCTGCTCTTCTACCTGAACCGATGGTTCGGCGTGTCCATCGGCGGCCTGATGGATGCGTCCTACGCAAACACCGACTGGTCCATGGGGAAGGCGGGCTCCATCGCGGCGCACCTCGTCGCGCCCGTCGTCGTCATCGGCCTTGCCGGCACGGCGGCCATGATCCGCCGCATGCGGGCGAATTTGCTGGACGAGCTGAACAAGCAATACACCGTGACGGCCCGCGCCAAGGGCCTGAAACCGCTCCCGGCCCTGCTGAAGTACCCGTTCCGGATGGCCCTGAACCCGTTCGTGGCGGATATCGGCAACCTGCTGCCGCACCTCGTCTCGGGCTCGGTCCTCGTTTCGCTGGTGCTCAGCCTGCCGACGGTCGGCCCGGTGCTCCTGCAGGCCTTGAAGCAGCAGGACCAGTATCTCGCCGGCTTCATCCTGATGTTCGTCGCGGTGCTCACCGTCGTCGGCATGCTGATTTCCGACCTGCTGCTCGCGGTGATCGATCCCCGCATCCGGTTCGGCAAGCGGACCTGACGATGAGTTCTGCGCCCGCCCCCCTGACGCACGATCCGATGGCGCCTGGCCACTACGTCAACCCGGCGCCGTTCAATCCTGTCGGCGACGAGGAGATGACGAAGGCGGAGGAGAAGTTCTACTCCGCCTCGGCGATCAAGCTGATCTGGTGGAAGTTCAAGCGCCACCGGATCGCTCTCGTCGCCGCCATCTTCCTCGGCGTGCTCTACGCGAGCCTGCCCTTCGTGGAGGTGATCGCTCCTTACGGCATCTCGCAGCGCCACGGCGACCACCTCTACGCTCCGCCGCAGCGGGTGCACCTGTTCCACGAAGGCCGCTTCGTGGGGCCCTACGTCTATCCCTATACGTTCAACTTCAACCGGGAGACGTTCCAGCGCGAATACGTGGTCGATGCGGCCCAGCCGCAGCCGATCCGCTTCTTCTGCCAGGGCTCGCCCTACATGTTCTGGGGGCTGTTCCAGGCGCGCTTCCACCTGATCTGCCCGCCGGAGGGCGGGACGATGTTCCTGGTGGGAACGGACAAGCTGGGGCGCGACCTGTTCTCGCGCATCATCTATGGCGCAAGGATATCGCTGACCGTCGGCATCATCGGCATCGCCGTCTCCTTCGTCATCGGGCTGACACTGGGAGGGCTGGCCGGCTATCTCGGCGGCTGGGTGGATGCCACCGTGCAGCGCGCGATCGAAATCCTGCGGTCGCTGCCGGAACTGCCGCTCTGGCTGGCGCTCTCGGCTGCCCTGCCGGCCAACTGGAGCCCTGTGCTGGTCTTCTTCGCCATCACGCTCATCCTCGGGCTGCTGGACTGGCCGGGGCTAGCGCGTGCCGTGCGATCAAAGCTGCTCGCCCTGCGGGAGGAAGACTTCGTGCGCGCGGCCGAACTGATGGGAGCCTCGCGGGCGCGCATCATCGGCGGACACCTCGTGCCGAACTTCATGAGCCACCTGATCGCCAGCGCGACGCTGTCGATCCCGTCCATGATCCTGGGCGAGACGGCCCTGTCCTTCCTCGGCCTCGGCCTGCGGCCGCCGGTGACGAGCTGGGGCGTGCTGCTCAACGAATCGCAGAACCTCGCCGCGGTGAACCTCTATCCGTGGCTGCTGGCGCCGATGATCCCGGTGATCCTCGTCGTCCTCGCCTTCAACTTCTTCGGCGACGGGCTAAGGGACGCGGCCGACCCCTACACCTGAGGGCCGGCCTCGAAAGGGCGGCACTCGCGGCGAAGGTGTCAGCTCAGTACGCAAATTCCTCGAAGACCGGCCGCACGTCCTCGCCCCAGGCGCCGTGGTAGCGGGACAGCAGCACCTCGGCTGTCGTCCGTCCGCTCTGGACGATCTCGTGCAGGGGAGCGAGGTATCCGGTCTCGTCCTCGCCGGCCGCATTGCGGCGGGCGCGGCGGCGCAGGCCCTCTTCGGACAGGGCCAGGACCTGCCGGGCGACATCGCGCAGCGTGCCGCCGCGGAACGGGGTGGCGAGGCCGTTCGCCGCCACCTCGTCGCGCAGGGCCTGGCGCTCATGCGCCGTCCAGTCGTGGACGAGGTCCCAGGCGGCGTCCAGCACGCCCTGGTCGTAGAGCAGCCCGACCCAGAACGCCGGCAGCGCATTCAGCATCGGGACGGGGCCGCAGTCGGCGCCACGCATCTCCAGGAAACGCTTCAGCCGCACCTCGGGGAACATCGTCGACAGGTGGTTCGCCCAGTCGGAGATCGTCGCGCGCTCGCCCGGCAGGGCCGGAAGCTTGCCGTCCAGCAGGTCGCGGAAGGACTGGCCGGACGCGTCGATATACTCGTCGCCCCGCTTGACGAAGTACATCGGCACGTCGAGCGCCCATTCGGCATAGCGCTCGAAGCCCATCCCGTCCTCGAAGGCGAAGGGCAGCATGCCGGTGCGCGCCGCATCCGTATGCCGCCAGACCTCCGAACGGGTGGAGAAGTATCCGGTCGGACGGCCCTCCGCGAAGGGAGAATTGGCGAAGAGCGCGGTGGCCAGCGGCTGCAGGGCAAGCGACACCCTGAGCTTGCGCACCATGTCGGCTTCCGAGCAGAAGTCGAGGTTCACCTGCACCGTCGTGGTGCGGAACATCATGTCGAGCCCGCGCGTGCCCACCTTCGGCATGTAGGAAGACATGATGCGGTAGCGCGACTTCGGCATCACGGGGATTTCGGCGCGGGTCCAGAGCGGCTGGTGGCCGAGGCCGAAGAAGCGCATGCCGAGCTGCTCGCCCACCGCCTTCACCGCATCCATGTGGACGCGCAGTTCGTCTGCGGTTTCGTGGATCGTCTCGACCAGGCCGCCGGACAGCTCGAACTGGCCACCGGGCTCCAGGGAGATGGCGCCGGATCCGCCGGGATCGAACAACCCGATCGGCCGGCCGTCCTCCACGATCGCATCCCAGCCCGTGCGCGCCGCGACGCCATCCAGCAATGCGCGGATGCCGCGGGGGCCGTCATAGGCGACAGGCGACAGGTCGTTTTCGTAATAGGCGAACTTCTCGTGCTCGGTCCCCAGCCGTGCTTGCGATGCGGGCTTGCAGCCCGCCGCGAACCACGACACCAGCTCGTCGTGGCTCTCGATCGGGGTGGGATCGGACTGGTCTCGGGCCATCGGCGGTTCCTCGGGGCAGGAGCCGCGTCCGCGGGTCCCCAACGCTCACGACATTCCGCCGGCGGCGGAGCGGCAACATCTAGTCGCCTCCGTGCATCGTGGCAACGATGAGGCAGTCATGCAGTTGCGCAAAGTCGCTTCAATGCAAACGAGCCATGTGGGACCGGCTCAATCCCGCCAGTCGCCGAGGACCGACTGCACCAGCGCGAGCGCGGCGACCGCGGCCGTGTCGGCCCGCAGGATCCTCGGCCCGAGCGCGATCGGCATCGCAAAGGCAGCAGCGAGCAGTGCCTCGCGCTCCTGCGGCGCAAAGCCGCCCTCCGGCCCGATCAGCACGGCGAGCGGTCCCCGCCCGAGCCCGGCCAGCGCCGAGAGAGGGTCGGCCACCGGGGCCGCCTCGTCGCAGAAGACGATGCGCCGCGCGGGGTCCCACTGTTCCAGGAGCCGGTCGAAGCGGACTTCCTCCTCCACCGGCGGAACGGACAGGATGCCGCACTGCTCGGCGGCCTCGACCACGTTCGCACGCATGCGGTCGAGGTTGATGCGGCTCACCTGTGTGTAGCGCGTCAGGACGGGGCGGATGGAGGATGCCCCCATTTCGACCGCCTTCTGCACGAGATAGTCGAGCCTGGCATGCTTCAACGGCGCGAACAGCAGGTGCAGGTCGCCCGCCGGAGGCTGCGGACGGATCTGCTCCTCCGCCACCACCTTCAGCGCCTTGCGGTTTCCCCCAGCGATGCGGACCCGCCATTCGCCGTCGCGCCCATTGAACAGCAGCACGCTGCCGCCCTCCGTGAGGCGGAGCACCGTCGCGAGGTAATGAGAGGCCTCGCGGCTCAGCTCGATCGTCGCGCCTTCCGAGAGCGCGTCGGGGACATGCAGGCGGTGTGCGGCGTAATCCACGTCAGGCAAGCGCTTCTCCAGTCTGGCTGCGGCGGCCGGCATCAGGTTCGCAGAGCAGCCGGAATTCCGCCCGGATTCAAGGGCACTGACCACCGCCGAGTTGCCCTGATGGGTGACGCACGTTATTCAACGGCTCGAACCAACGCAGGATTTGCCTCGTCATGCGCGTCGCCTCGTCATCAGCTCTCGCATCGCGGACCCCCGTTCGCCTGCGCGCGATCCTGTTCGGCGCCCTTGCTGCATTTGCGGTTGCCGGCGGTGCCGCGGCTCAGGATGCGGGGGCAGCCGCCGCGCCGGGCGGAGACGCAAACAGCGACTGCCTGAAGATCGGCAAGTCGCTGCAGGTTCGTGCCGGGCTGGTGACACAGGCGCAGAAGCTGGGCAAGAAGAGCAAGCCGGACGTGTTTTGCTCGGTCTACACCCGGATCTTCGCCAACGGTACCTCGCTGATCCCCGAGCTCGAGCGCAACGCAGCGTGGTGCCATGTGCCCGACAACGTGATCAGCGCGATCAAGTCGCAGCATGCGCAGGTGACCAAGGCGAAGGGCCAAGCGTGCCAGGCCGCAGCCCAGTTCCGCAAGATGGAGCAGCAGGCGCGCCAGAACGCGCCGCGCGAGCAGGCTCCGTGGGGCGGCACCGGCGACGTTCTCGGCGGTCCGTTGCGCGTTCCCCCGGGCGCCCTGTGAGCGATGCCGCGGGTCTGGGCGGGGCACCCGTTCCGGACGCGCCTGCCGGCAACTGGGTAGACCGCCTCGCACCGCCCCGCCTGCGGCCTTTTCTCAGGCTGGCACGCGCCGACCGGCCAATCGGGTGGTGGCTCCTCCTGCTTCCCTGCTGGTGGTCCGCAGCTCTCGCCACAGAGTTCACCGGGGGCGGGCTGCCCTCTCCTGTCCTGCTGGGCCTGTTCTTCATCGGCGCGGTGGCGATGCGCGGGGCCGGCTCGACCTACAACGACATCGTCGACCGCGATCTCGACAAGCGGGTCGCCCGGACCCGCGGCAGGCCCATCGCCTCCGGACAGGTGTCTGTGACGGGTGCCTTTGTCTTCGTGGCGCTGCAGTGCCTCGCTGGGCTCTTCGTGCTGCTGACCATCCGGCCGCTGGATCCGTTCGTCATCGGGCTCGGCTTCGCCGCGATGATCCCTGTGCTTGCGTATCCCTTCATGAAGCGCATCACGTCCTGGCCACAGGCAGTGCTGGGCCTGGCCTTCTCGTGGGGTTCGCTGATGGGCTGGGCCGCGGTCACCGGCAGCCTCGCTGCGCCGGCGCTGCTGCTCTATGCCGGCACCGTGCTGTGGGTCATGGGGTACGACACGATCTACGCCGTGCAGGACGTCGAGGACGACGCACTGGCCGGCATCCGCTCCACGGCACTGCTATTCGGGCCACGGACGCGCGCGGCGGTGGGCGTGTTCTACGGGCTGGCCTGCGTGCTGATGCTGGGCGGGCTGTGGATGGCGGGAGCGGGGCCTCTGGCTCTGGCGGGACTTGCCGCCTTTACCGCTCACCTCGCAAGCCAGGTCTGGCGGCTCGATCCCAATGACGGCGTCGCCGCGCTTCGGCTTTTCCGGTCGAACCGGGACGCGGGACTGCTGCTTTTCGCGGGGCTGACCGCGTCGTCGCTCGCCGCCTGAGGCTTTCGCTCAGCTGCGGGCGATGATCTCGCGTTCGCGCCGGACGATCGGGCGGTCCGGCAAGCGGCCGGTCTTGCGGCGCATCAGAAAACGGGGCCGCCGGCTGGCCGGCACGCGGCGGATCCGCCGGTCGTGCTGGGCCCCGAGGCGCACATGCCCGATCTGGTCGAAGGGCTCGACGAGCGAGCCATCCTCGCCCTGGATCAGCAGCGGCAGGCCGAGGTCGAGGCCGGCGCGGCGCCACTGCGCGATCACGGCTGCATCGTCACAGACACGATAGAGTTCCACGGGCTCGCTGCCGTCCACGAACAGGACGGCGATTTCGAACCACGGCCGGTCGTCCCCGGGCACATTGACACGCCGCAGCAAGACGCCGCGGGCATGCCGCATGACCGTGGCCCGGCCTGCGATCGGACCCTCGGCGAGGACCACCCGGTCGCAGCCGAAGATTTCAGTGCGGCACTGACCGTCCACGTTCGTGCAGACATCCGCGCCAATGATGTTGAGCCTGTATCCCGGGGCGGCGATGTCGATCCGCTCGGGTGAACGCAGTTTCCGCATCGGTCATCGTCCCTGTCGGCAGCAGATCCGCAGTCGCGATTACTCTCGCGATTGCATCCTCCGATACCGTGTCATGGACCATTCTGACTTAAGGCTTTCGGTTAACGATCCATTCCCACCACGTTAACGACCGTTTTCCTTGACGGAACCTTGCCTGCGTGCGGCCAGTCTTTCCTTGTCGCAATGCAGCATCGGCAGTAGAAATCGCGGCGTCCACGGAAACCCCATGCCGGAAATGTCAACGATCCCCGCTGCGATTCTCGCGGCAGCCCGCGAAAGCGTCGCCGAGGCGGGGCGGATGGCGCTCGCCCATTTCCGGCCGGGCTCACAGACCTCGGCGCAGGTGCACTTCAAGGCGGGCGGCTCGCCGGTGACGGACGCGGACCTCGCCGTGGACCGCTTCCTGCACAGCGCGCTGCTGGGGCTCGCCCCGGACTTCGGGTGGCTCTCCGAGGAAACGGTGGACCATCCCTCCCGCCTGCAGCGGAGCCGGGTGTGGGTGGTGGACCCGATCGATGGAACCCGCGCCTTCGCCAGGGGCGACACGGACTGGACGGTGGCGGTGGGGATCGTCGAGGACGGAAGGCCGGTGGCAGGATTCGTTTTTGCGCCGGTCCGGGAGCAGTTCTACGAGGCACTCCCGGGCGCAGGCGCCTCGCTCAACGGGCGTCCCATCTCCGTCACTTCCCGCGACGTGGTTTCGGGTGCGACGCTGGCTGGGCCGAAGCCGGCGCTGGAGACGGTCGCCGCCCTGCACGGGGCGGTCACCATGGCGCCCAAGATCCACTCCCTCGCCTACCGCATTGTCCGGGTTGCCGAGGGCGTGCTGGACGGCGGCCTCGCCGGAGGCGCTTCCAATGACTGGGATCTCGCCGCGGCACACGCCGTGCTTGCGGGAGCAGGGGGCGAGCTCGTCGGCCAATCCGGTGAGGCGCCCCGCTACAACCGGCCGAGTACGGTGCACGAGCCGCTCGTGGCAGCCGGCCCCGGGCTGTCCGGACAGCTCGTCGCCGCGCTGCGGGCGGACCCGGGACGCCCTCCCCGGCGCAGGACTTGACCCGCAGATCCCCTCCCTCTACCGAGCCCCCGCTTTCAGGAGCCTCCAATGAGCAAGAGCAAGAGCCCGGACCGTCAACTTCCCCATCTGGTTTTCGGAGGAGAGCTCGTGTCGCTTGACGACATGGAGTTCAAGAACCTGGCGGAACTCGACATCGTCGGGATTTATCCCAACTATGCGACCGCCTATTCGGCGTGGAAAGCCAAAGCGCAGGCTACCGTGGACAATGCCCACATGCGCTATTTCATCGTACACTTGCACAGATTGCTCGATCCGGATCCCCTTCATGACCCTAATACCGCGGTGGTCTGACGGCCCCCGGTCCCCGCAGGCTCGGACATGCTGACGGGTCTCCTCGGCTCCGCGCCAGTGCAGTCCGGCCTCGGCCGGCTGCTCGCCGCCTATCTGCGGCTGGTCGGCCGGACCAACCGCTTCGTCACCGATCCTCCGGACCTCTTCGACCGGCTCGATCGCGAGAAGCCCTTCATCTGCGCGCTGTGGCACGGCCAGCACTTCATGATTCCGCTCGGCAAGCGGCCGCAGGACCGCTACGCCGTGCTGATCTCGCGCCACGGCGACGGCGGCATCAACGCAGCCGCCTGTGACGCCTTCGGCATCCGTGCGATCCGGGCCTCGGGCGGCAAGCCGCAAAAGATGCACCGGCGCGGCGGAATCACCGGCCTGCGCGAGATGCTGCGCGCGCTGGAGCAGGGCGACAGCATGACGCTGACCGCCGACATCCCGAAGAAGGCCCGCATCGCCGGGGCGGGGATCGTCACCCTCGCGCGCATGTCGGGCCGGCCGATCTTCCCGGTCGCGGTGGTCACGAGCCGGCGCATCACGCTCAACAATTGGGACCGGGCCAGCATCGGCCTGCCCTTCGGGCGCGGCGTCGTCGCCATCGGCGAGCCGATTCGCGTCGCCCGGGAGGCGGACGAGGGCGAGGTCGAGCGCGCCCGTGTCGCGGTCCAGGAGAGCCTCGACGAGGTGCATCGCCGGGCCTATGCGCTCGTCGGGGCCGCCGACCCCGGAGCCGGCCTGCGCTCCACAGCCGCCCGCAGGGTGGAGAGCGTGGCGTGACCTCCCTGCCGCTGCCGCTCAGGCTCTATCGTGCCGGGTCTTCCCTCCTCGGCCCGCTGACGCGCGTCCTGCTGGAGGAGCGTGCCCGGCGCGGCAAGGAGGAGCGCACCCGCATGGGAGAGCGGCGCGGCGATGCCAGCCGGCCGCGCCCGCCCGGGCGCCTCGCCTGGCTGCACGGGGCGAGCGTCGGCGAGACGCTGTCGCTGCTGCCGCTGGTCGACAGGCTGATCCAGCGCGGCTTCAGCGTCCTCGCCACCTCCGGCACCGTCACTTCAGCACGCCTCCTCGAGCGCCGGCTCCCGGCCGGCGCCGTCTATCAGTTCGCGCCGGTCGACGTGCCGGTCTATGCCCGCCGCTTCCTCGACCACTGGAAGCCTGACCTGGTGCTGGTCGCCGAGAGCGAGCTGTGGCCCAACCTCATCATCGAGGCCGAGCGCCGGAGCGTCCCGATGGTGCTGGTGAATGCCCGCATGTCGGAGCGCAGCTTCCGGCGCTGGCAGAAGCTGCCCTACAGCATCGCCGCCGTGCTCGGCCGCTTCCAGCTCTGCCTCGCCCAGACGCCGGCCGACGCGGACCGGCTCTCCCGCCTCGGCGCGTCGCGGGTGGGCGTCACCGGAAATTTGAAATTCGACGCCCCTGCCCCTCCCGCCGACCCGCTGCGGGTTTCGGCGCTGAAGGGCCTCGTCGCCGACCGGCCGGTCTGGATGGCGGCCTCCACCCATCCGGGAGAGGACGAGCAGGCCCTGGCGGTGCACGAGGCGCTCGCGGGCCGCTTCCCGGGCCTGCTCACCATCCTGGCGCCCCGCCATCCGCAGCGCGGCAGCGAAATCGCCGCCATGGCCACCGAACGCCGGCTCACGCCGGCCCAGCGCTCGCGCGGGCTCGACCCCGATGGCGCGACAGACGTCTACGTCGCCGACACCATCGGCGAGCTGGGGCTGTTCTACCGCCTGGCCGAAGTCGTCCTGATGGGCGGCTCGCTGGTGCCCCATGGCGGGCAGAACCCGATCGAGCCCGCCAAGCTCGGAGCGGCGATCCTGCACGGCCCGCATGTGCACAATTTCGCCGACGTGTTCGCCGCGCTCGACCAGCAGGGCGGCGCCATCGCCGTCGCCGACGTGCAGCAGCTCGCGGCAGCCGTCGGCATCCTCCTGCAGGACGGGCATCGCGTGCGCACCATGGCGCGCGCTGCCGCGGCGACCGTCGAGGGGCTCGGCGGCGCGGTCGACCGGACGATGCAGGCCATAGAACCCTTCCTCATGCAAATGCAGCTGGAAGCGCGCTGACCATGCTCCCGCGCAGCGGAGCGGCCTGATGCGCGCGCCGGAGTTCTGGTGGCGGACGCCGGGCCTCGCCGCGCTGGCGCTGTCTCCCCTGTCCGCCATCTACGGATCCATCGCAGGGTCGCGCATGCGCCGGCAGGGCGCTGCGGCTCCCGCGCCGGTGCTTTGCGTTGGCAATCTCGTCGCGGGCGGCGCCGGCAAGACACCCGCGGCGCTGGCCATCTCGATGCGGCTCGCCGAGCTGGGCCGCAGGCCCGTGTTCCTGTCCCGCGGTTATGGCGGACGTCTCGCCGGGCCCGTGCGCGTGAACCCGGACCAGCATACCCCGGCCGACGTGGGCGACGAGCCCTTGCTCCTCGCGCGGGCGGGCCCGGCGGTCGTGGCGCGTGACCGCCCGGCCGGGGCGGCACTGGCGGCGGAAATCGGCGACGTGGTGGTAATGGACGACGGCCTCCAGAACCCGTCGCTCCGGAAGGATGTGTCGTTTGCCGTGGTGGATGCTGCGACTGGCGTCGGCAACGGCTTCTGCCTTCCCGCAGGTCCGCTGCGTGCTCCGCTGGCGGCGCAATGGCCGGCCGTCGACGCCCTGATCCTGGTGGGCGAGGGCGAGGCCGGAGACGAGGTCGGCCGCCTCGCGGAGCGGCAAGGGAAGCCCGTGCTGCGGGCATGGCTCACGCCGGACGCAGCGGTGGCTGCAAGGCTGGCCGGCGTCCGCGTGTTCGCCTTCGCAGGGATCGGCCGGCCGGAGAAGTTCTTCGAGACGCTGCGCCGGTCCGGAGCGCTCGTGGAGCAGACTCGTGCCTATCCCGACCATCGGCCCTATGCGGCGGGCGAGATCGCCCGGCTGTTGGTGGAGGCCGGGGCGGCAGGGCTGCTCCCGGTCACGACGGAAAAGGACATGGTGCGCGTCCGCGCGGTGGCGCCGGACGTCGCAGAGGGGATTGCCGTGCTGCCGGTGACAATGCGATTCGCGGATGAGAAGCGCCTCGGCGACCTGCTGGCAGGCCTGAGGAAGCCGGGCTGATCAGGCCTTCGCCTTGATCCCCATGCTGGCCAGAACGGCGTCGCGCGAGACATAGGCCTCCTGCCGGTCCACGGACCAGTAGCGCAGCTCCTCGAGCGGGATGGCCTGCCGCGTCACGGCGCAGCGGACATAGGCACCAGGCTTCACGACCCGGAATTCTCCGTCGAGATATTCCAGGACGGCCTCGCCCTGTGCGACCGGTCTGCGGTCGAAACGGTTCATGGAACCCTCGGTCCTGCCGTCTGCCGGGCCTGCCGGCGTGTCGTCAGTCTCATAAACTACCAGCCGGTGCGATCCAAGCCCCGCGCGCCCGCTCCGGTGAAGCCCGGAGCGGGCGGGGCGCCTCACATGACGGCGTGGAGGCCAACACGGTTCCCTTCCGTGTCCATGATGATGACAAACGCGCCCATGCCGTCCGGCAGTTCCACCCGCGGGCCGGCGAGACGACCGCCCAGACGCCCGACGTCGGCGACCATGCGGTCGAGCATGCCGTCGGCGTTGAGGTAGACGACGGGACCGCCGTCACCGGGTCGATGGGCAGGCCCTCTGGCAATGCAGCCCGAGATCCCCACGCCGCGCTCGTAGGGGAAGACGGCCATGACGTTGGGCCCCATCGTTTCGCGCTTCAGGGTGACGCCGAAAAGGCCTTCGTAGAAGCGCACCGCGCGGTCGAAATCGGCGGCGGGAATATCGAACCAGACAGCGACGGTATTGCGGACGGCGGCGGCGGTGGCGGCGGTCATGGTGTCCTCCTCAGCGGGCCCGGCAGGTGCCGGCGAGGAGGACGATGCGGCGGGCCTGCTGACAGGTTCCGTCAGCAGCGTTCACTCCGGGACGCCCGACGGCAGTGTCGCCCGCCATTCGCGCAGCAGTGCCGCCCGGCGCCGCGGCAGCCGATCGGGCATCACCTCGAAGCGAACGATCCTGTCCGTCCGGAAGTGGCGGTAGCCCTCGCGCAGCTCGCACCACGCCGCCAGCACGCGGGCACGCTCGAAGAAGGCGATGGACACGGGCCAGACGGTGCGCTCCGTTTGCTTCGCCCCGTCGTCATAGGTGATCCTGACCTTGCGTTCGCGCCGCATCGCCTCCCGCAAAGCGGTGAGCGCGGCGCCGACCGCGGGAGGATCCTCATACGCCGGGACGATGAAGCCGGTGGTGTCCATGGCATCCGCCCGGTCCGGCGGCAGCACGGCGCGGATTCGGGCGAGCAAGGTGGCCGCGGCAGCCGCGAGGCGCGGGTCGGAATGGCCGGTGACCCATTTGGCGCCGAGCACCAGGGCCTCGGTCTCGTCCTCTCCCAGCGTCATGGGCGGCAGGAAGAACCCGGGGCGCAGCACGTATCCGAGGCCCGCCTCGCCTTCCACCGGCACGCCTTGCGCCTGGAGACTGGCCACGTCACGGTAGAGCGTCCGCAGGGACACGCCGAGTTCCTGCGCCAGCACCATGCCCGTGACGGGCCGCCGGCGCCGGCGCAGCGCGTCCATGAGGGCAAGCAGGCGTTCGGCACGGGTCATCGGCTTCTCGGCGGCTCAGCCGGTAAACAGGCTGCCCTGCCCTTCGGGCGCCGGCTTCGGCTTCCCGGACGGCTTCGGCCTCGCGCCCTCCCCCGCGACGGCCCGGACGTGGCCGTCGGAGAATTGGATATCGAGGGTCATGCCGGCCGCAACGTCCGCGGCGGCACGCAGCGGTTTGTCGTCCGGGCCGCGTACCAGCGCAAAGCCGCGCCGTAGCACGCCCTCGTAGCTGTAGGAGACGAGAAGCTGGCCCTGCGCGGACAGGCGCTCCTGCCGGAGCCGGACCAGCGCGCGCATGGCTGGCTCGATGCGCACGGCGAGGCGGGCGAGCCGGTCCCTGTTGTTCTCGATGCGCACGGCGGCCGTCCTTGCCCAGGCCAGCCGAGCCGCGTCGAAGCGGCCGGCCAGCACGGCGTGCCGGTCGCGCTGGCGTGCGAGGTGCCGATCGAGGGCGGCAGGCAGCCGCGAACCGTAACCGTCCAGCCTCTCGCGCATGACGCCGAGTTGCGCGCGGGGCGAGCGCCGGGCCAGCCGCGCCGAGAGATCGGCCAGCCGCTGGGCGTGGCGGCGCGTCGCGGTGGCGAGCGCCTGGTCGAGCCTGTTTGCCGCGAGGTCGAGCCGCTGGCGAGGCGCGGCGACCAGCATGTCGGGGCGCGGCAGCCCGCGCGCGAGCCCCTTGATCCGCTCGCGCCGGGCCTCGACGCCGCGCAGAAAGGTTCCGATGAGCCGCCGCCCGAGGTCACCCGCCGTGGCCATCAGTTCGGCGCGGACGGGCACGGCTTTCTCGGCCGCGCCCGTGGGCGTCGGCGCTCTCCAGTCGGCGGCGAAGTCGATGAGGGTCGTGTCGGTCTCGTGCCCCACCGCCGAGATCAGCGGGATCATGCTCTCGGCGGCGGCCCGGACCACGAGCTCGTCGTTGAAGCCCCAGAGGTCTTCGAGCGAACCGCCGCCGCGGGCAACGATCAGCAGGTCCGGCCTCGGAATCGGCCCGCTCTCCGGCAGGGCGTTGAACCCCCTGATGGCCGCCGAGACCTCCGCCGCGCAGGTCTCGCCCTGCACGCGGACCGGCCAGACGAGCACGTGGCGGGGAAAGCGGTCCTCCAGCCTGTGCATGATGTCGCGGATTACGGCGCCGGTCGGCGAGGTGACGACGCCGATGACGCGGGGAAGGAAGGGCAGGAGCTGCTTTCGCTCGGGAGCGAAGAGACCCTCGGCGGCGAGGCGCTTGCGCCTGTCCTCCAGCTGCGCGAGCAGCGCGCCGACGCCAGCTGGCTCCAGCGTGTCGATGACCAGCTGGTACTTGGATTGCCCGGCGAAGGTGGTGATGCGCCCCGTGGCGATCACCTCCATCCCCATCTCTGGCTTGAAGCGCAGCCGGCCGGCCGTGCCCTTCCAGATCACCCCGGCAAGGCAGGAGCGCTCGTCCTTCAGGTCGAGATAGACATGTCCGGACGAGTGGATCTTCACTCCCCCCAGCTCGGCGCGGACGCGGACATGGCCATAGGCGTCCTCCAGCGTCCGGCGCAGGGCGCCGGAGAGCTCGGAGACGGTCCATTCGGGGGCATTGCTGACGACGGGTTCGGACATGCTTCGCAGCATAAAGGATTCCCGCACGGCTTGTGGACCCCGGGCGCACGCCATTGATCCGCCGTGCCGCACCCCCTAGGACACGCGGAGGCCGCGACGGGAGACGCCGCATGAACATCCTGCTGGTCGGATCGGGCGGGCGCGAGCACGCACTCGCCACCGCGATAGGCCGCAGCCCGCGCTGCGGGACGCTCTTCGTCGCACCCGGGAATCCGGGCACGGCGGAGGTTGCCGAGAACGTCACGGTGAATGTCGCCGACCACGACGCCGTCATCGCATTCTGCCGGTTGATGGGCGTCGGGCTCGTCGTCGTCGGGCCGGAGGCGCCGCTGGTGGCCGGGCTCGCCGATGCGCTGGAGGCGGCAGGCATCCGCTGCTTCGGGCCGAGTGCCGCTGCGGCGCAGCTCGAGGGATCGAAGGCCTTCACCAAGGAGCTGTGCCGCGAGGCCGGCATCCCCACCGCCGCGTTCGCGCGCTTCACGGCGCCCGGCCCGGCCAGAGACTACGTCCGTACGCAAGGCGCGCCCATCGTGGTCAAGGCGGACGGGCTTGCCGCCGGCAAGGGTGTCGTCGTCGCGGCCACGGTCGACGAGGCCTTGGAGGCGGTCGACATGATGTTCTCCGGCGGCCTCGGCAAGGCTGGCGAGGAGGTCGTCATCGAGGAGTGCCTGTTCGGCGAGGAAGCGTCCTTCTTCGCCCTGGTCGACGGCGACACGGCCCTGCCGCTCGCCTCGGCGCAGGATCACAAGCGCGTGGGGGACGGCGACACCGGTCCCAACACGGGCGGGATGGGTGCCTATTCGCCAGCCCCCGTCGTCACGCCGGAGATCGCCGAGCGAGTGATGGCCGAAATTGTCCGTCCCACCGTGGCGGCGATGAAGGCGCGGGGCACTCCCTTTCGCGGCGTCCTCTTCGCGGGGCTGATGATCACGGCCGAGGGGCCGAAGCTCATCGAGTACAATGTCCGCTTCGGCGACCCCGAATGCGAGGTGCTGATGCCCCGGCTGCTCGACGACCTGGTCGAGCTCCTGGAAGCGACGGTGGACGGCAAGCTGGCGGGCCGCACACTCGGCTGGCGGCAGGAAGCGGCGCTCACCGTCGTGATGGCGGCCGAGGGCTATCCCGGCACGCCGCGCACGGGAACGGAGATCAAGGGGCTGGACAAAGCCGGGGCGATGGAGGGCGTCACCGTCTTCCATGCCGGAACGAAGACAGCGCCGGACGGCACGCTGCTGGCCAATGGCGGCCGGGTGCTGGCGGTCACCGCGCTGGGCTCAACCATCGCCGCCGCGCAGAAGCGGGCCTATGAGGCGGTGGACGCGATCGACTGGCCGGGCGGCTTCTGCCGCCGCGACATCGGCTGGCGGGCGGTGCAGGACGAAGCGGCGGGGTGACGTGGCGTCCGGAGCGGATAAGGTGCGCACCGGGTGATGCAGCACGGGAACGTCCATGTCCGATCTCGCCGACCTCTTTCCCGGCTTCGAGAGCCACTGGATCGACACCCAGGCCGGGCGCATTTTCGCACGCTCCGGCGGCAGCGGGCCGCCGCTGGTCCTGCTGCACGGCTTCCCGCAGACGCATGTGATGTGGCACCGGCTGGCGCCCTCGCTGGCGCAGCGCTTCACGGTCGTGGTCCCCGATCTGCGCGGCTATGGCTGGTCCTCCGTGCCGGAGAGCGAGGGCGGGCAGGCCTACAGCAAGCGCGACATGGGCGGTGACGCCGTGGAGGTCATGGAGGCCCTCGGTCATGTCCGTTTCCACTGCGTCGGGCATGATCGCGGCGCGCGGGTGGCCTACCGCCTCGCGCTGGACCATCCCGGCCGCATCGACAGGCTGGCGCTCCTCGACATCCTTCCGACCATGACGATGTGGGACGACATGAACGCCGCGCGGGCGATGCAGGTCTACCACTGGACCTTCCTCGCCCAGCCCGCGCCGGTGCCCGAGCGGCTGATCACCGCCGACCCGATCCCCTGGCTCGAGCACACGCTGGCGAGTTGGACCAAGCCGAAGTCCCTGAAGCCGTTCGACGCCCGGGCACTGGCCCACTACCGCGCGGCCTTCAACAATCCGGACCGGATCCACGCCATGTGCGAGGACTACCGGGCCGGCGCCAGCATCGACCCGCAGCGCGACCGCGAGGACGTGGTCTCAGGCAAGCGCGTCCTGTCGCCGACCCTCGTCCTGTGGGGCGACGCGGGGATCCCGGCCGCGGGAGCAAGCCCGCTGGACATCTGGCGCGCGACACTGGCGCCCAAAGCCGAGGGCAGTTCGGTTGACAGCGGGCATTTCCTGCCCGAGGAGAACCCTGACGCCACGCTCGCGGCGCTGCTGCCCTTCCTCGCCGGGTGACGCGGCGGCGCTACCTCCTCCATCCGCGACACACCTCATGCGCGCCTCCCTCGTCACCTCGGCCGTCGTGGCCGTGCTGGTCGGCTATTTCGGCACGCTGGCCATCATCCTCGCCGCCGCACAGGCGACGGGGGCGGACCATGCGCAGGCCGTGTCGTGGGTCGTGGGGCTCTGCCTCGCCATGGCCGGCACGGCCACGCTTCTCAGCGCATGGAAGAGGATCCCGATCGTCACCGCATGGTCGACGCCGGGCGCTGCCATTCTCGCCGCGTCCACCGTGCCGATGGGCATGGACGTCGCCGTCGGCGCCTTCCTGCTGGCCGGCGCGCTGCTCGTTCTGACGGCCGGCGTGAAGCCGCTCGGCGACCTCGTCGCCCGCATCCCCGGCTCGATCGCCTCCGCCATGCTGGCGGGCGTGCTGCTGCGCTTCGTGCTGGCCGTGTTCGAAAGCGCCCAGCACTCGCCATTGCTCGTGCTGCCGCTCATCGGAGTGTTCCTCGCCGTCAGGCTCTTCAGCCCGGTCGCCAGCGTCATCGCGACGCTCGTCGCTGGAGTAGCGCTGGCGTCCGGGCTCGGACTGGTCGGCCCGCTTCCGCCCTGGGAGGGGCTCCCCTCCCTCACCTTCATCGCGCCGCGGTTCGACGCGACCGCGCTGCTGGGGGTCGGAATTCCGCTCTACCTCGTGACCATGGCCTCGCAGAACCTGCCGGGCTTCGCCGTGCTGCGGGCCGCCGGCTACGAGGCGCCGGTGCGGCCGATCCTCACCGTCACCGGCATCGCCTCGATGCTGTCGGCCCTGGTCGGGGCGCACACCAGCAACCTCGCCGCCATCACCGCCGCCCTGTGCACGGGCCCCGACACGCATCCCGATCCGACAAAGCGCTGGATGGTCGGTCCGTGGTACGGGGCAACCTACCTCCTCTTCGCGGGTCTGGGAGGCTGGCTCGTCGGCCTGTTCGCCGCGCTTCCGGGCGACCTCGTGCGGGCCGTTGCGGGCGTCGCCCTGATGAGCCCGCTCACCGGCGCGCTGGCGGGCGCGCTGTCGGACGCGTCGCATCGCTTTCCCGCCATGCTGACGCTCGCTGTGACCGCGTCCGGCTTCACCATGCTGGGCGTCGGCTCGGCGTTCTGGGGCCTCGCCGCAGGGATCCTCGCCTTCGTGCTGGAGGACATCGCGCGCCGGCTGCGGCCGAGCTGACGGCGGGCCTGTCGGCGCGCCCGTTTCGCGCTTATCTTGTGACCATGCCGCACCGCCATCACGCCCTCGCTCCCGCTCATCCACCGATCGCACTCGCGCTGGGCGGTGGCGGGGCGCGCGGGCTGGCTCACATCGTTGCCCTCGAGGTCCTGGACGAGCTGGGGCTGCGGCCAGACGTGATCGTCGGCACGTCGATGGGCGCCATCATCGGTGCCGCCTATGCCGCCGGGCTGTCCGGCCATGACATCCGGTCGCATGTCACCGAGGTGCTGCGCGACAAGAACCGCGCCATGGCCCGCGTGCTGCAGGCCCGCGTCGGGCGCTTCGCGGACGTGTTCTCGCGCGGGCTCGCCGGCAACCCGGTGATGCTGGACGGCGAGAAGGTGCTCGACCTGTTCTGGCCCGAGGCAGTGCCGGACGCCTTCGAGAACCTCGCCATCCCGTTCTCGGCGGTCGCCACCGACTATCACGCCCGCGAGACGAAGATCTTCGATAAGGGACCGCTGGTGACCGGCGTTGCAGCCTCGATGGCGATCCCGGGCCTCCTTCAGCCGGTACAGGCGCATGGTCGCGTCTTCATCGACGGCGGCGTCGTCAATCCGCTGCCCTTCGACCTCGTCTGCGCTCCGGGGCGTATCGTCGTCGCCGTCGACGTCAGCGGTGGGCACAACCCGGAGCAGACCAAGATCCCCGGGGCGTTCGAGGCGATGATCGGCTCCGCGCAGATCATGCAGCACGCCATCGTCGGGGAGAAGCTGCGGGCCGCCACCCCCGACGTGCTGGTGCAGCCCGCCGTCGGCGCCTACAGCGCGCTCGACTTCTTCAAGGCGCGCGCGGTGCTGGATGCGGCGGAAGCGGCGCGCGATACGCTGAAGCGGGACCTCGGCCGCGCCATCGAAGGCGTCGAACGGCTCACCGCTTCGCAGCGAAGAAGCTCCTGAGGAGATCGGCCGATTCGCTCTCGGCGATGCCGCCGTAGACCTCCGGCGCATGATGGCAGGTGGGAGCCGAGAAGAAGCGCACGCCGTGTTCCACCGCGCCCCCCTTGGGATCTCCCGCCCCGAAGTGCAGCCTCCGGATCCGGGCGAACGATATCGCTGCCGCGCACATGGTGCAGGGCTCGAGCGTGACCGCAAGGTCGCATCCGACCAGCCGCTCGCTGCCGATGGCCGTGCAGGCGGCGCGGATGGCCAGAATCTCCGCATGGGCGGTGGGATCGCCGAGTTCCAGCGTGCGGTTTCCGGCCGCGGCCAGCACCTCGCCGTCACGCGTGACGGCGGCACCGACAGGCACCTCCCCACGCAAGG
This sequence comes from Alsobacter sp., assembly GCF_059501845.1. Classification (NCBI taxonomy): domain Bacteria; kingdom Pseudomonadati; phylum Pseudomonadota; class Alphaproteobacteria; order Hyphomicrobiales; family Alsobacteraceae; genus Alsobacter; species Alsobacter sp. The sequence continues at coordinate 433,128 of NZ_JCACDK010000014.1, forward strand.
CAGCGGCCCTGGCCTCGGCCAGGGCGAGGCCCATCGCGTCCAGGCGGCCCGGCGCCATCGCTCCTCGCAACTCTCCTCGCAACACGGCGCGCACTCTGCTATCAGCGCGCCATGACAGACAAGACGAAAGGCGGCGGCGGCTCAAAGGGCCGGCCTCCCTCACGCGGCCCCCGCTCCGGCGACGCAGGCGGCGGACGCCCCCCGCGTTCCGGCGGAGATCGCCCGTTCCGCGCCCGCACCGAGGACGGCGACCGGCCCCGCCCCGCGCGCGCCGGCGGCGGCGCAGGTGACCGTCCATTCCGCAAGCGCACCGAGGGCGAAGCCGGCGAGCGGCCCTACCGCGCACGAAGCGAGGGCGCAGCGCGCCCGCAGCGTCCCCGCCCCGAAGGCGGCGACAGGCCCTATCGAGGCCGTACCGAAAATGACGCCGGCGAACGTCCGGCGCGCAAGCGCCCAGGCGGCGAACGGCCGGCGCGCGCCCGCACCAGCGAGGGTGGCGAGCGCAAGGAGCGATCCTGGAGCCCCGAAGGCGACCGTCCGCGGCCGCGCCGCAGCGAAGGCACCGGCGAGCGCACGTTCCGCCCGCGCGAGGATGGCGACCGTCCACGGCCGCGCAGGACCGAAGGCGCCGGCGAGCGTACCTTCCGCCCGCGTGAAGACGGAGATCGTCCACGGCCGCGCCGGAGCGAGGGCACCGGCGAGCGCACCTTCCGGCCGCGCGAGGATGGTGACCGGCCGCGGCCGCGGCGGGACGATGGGGACCGTCCTTTCCGGCCGCGTCGTGACGACGGCGAGCGCTCCGGCCGTGGCCGCGAGGATCGCGGTCGCTCTGCGCCGCGCGTCGCCTCCGGAGGCGCCCGGAAGGAGTTCGCCGAGCGTGTCGCGAAGGTGATCGCCCGCGCGGGCCTTTGCTCGCGCCGGGATGCGGAAGCCTGGATCGAGGCAGGGCGCGTCGCGGTCAACGGCACGGTGCTGACCAGCCCGGCGCTGGACGTCTCGAAGTCCGACGTCGTGACGGTGGACGGGACGCCGCTGCCCACCCGCGAGCGCACCCGCCTGTTCCTCTACCACAAGCCGCGCGGCATCGTGACGACGGCGCGCGACCCCGAGGGCCGCGCCACCGTCTTCGAAAGCCTGCCGCCCGGGCTGCCGCGCGTCGTGACCGTCGGGCGCCTCGACATCAACACCGAGGGCCTGCTGCTGCTCACCAATGATGGCGGGCTTTCGCGGGTGCTGGAGCTGCCTGAGACCGGCTGGCTCAGGCGCTACCGCGTGCGCGCCTTCGGCGCAGTGGACCAGGCCGTGCTCGACACGCTGAAGGACGGCGTCACCATCGAGGGCATGCACTACGGCCCGGTGGAAGCGGAGATCGACCGCGAGAAGGGCGACAATGTCTGGCTGATCATCGGGCTGCGCGAGGGCAAGAACCGCGAGGTCAAGAAGATCCTCGAGCATCTCGGCCTGCAGGTGAACCGCCTGATCCGCGTCTCCTTCGGTCCCTTCCAGCTCGGCGACCTGCCGGAGGGCGCCGCCGAGGAGGTGACGACACGCATTCTCGTCGACCAGCTCGGGCCGGAGCTCGCCGCGCGGGCGGAGGCGGACTTCGAGTCGCCGGTCTTCGTCTATGACGAGGACGATTTCCGCCCGAAGAAGCGCGAGCCGCGCGAGCGCGAGCGCGACATCGAGCACCGCCGCGAGCGTTTTGGCCGGGACGACCGGGGCGATCGAGGCGAACGCCCGGCGCGTGGCCGCTTCGGCGAGGATCGTGAAAGCCGCGGGCGCCGTGGCGAGGACGAGGCCGAGGAGCGTCCCCGCCCCGCACGCCGGCATCCGACCGAGATCGTGCGCAGCACGTGGCGGGCCGAGGACGTCGAGCCGCTGCCCGCCGCCAAGCGCGTGCCCCGCCGGGGCGCCGACCCCAAGGCCGCCCGCGTCGAGAGTGCCGGGCGCGAGCACATCCGTGCCGGCAGGGTGAAGAGCCGCGCGGGCCGCGAGGTCCTCGTGGAGAAGGTCGCCCGCGATCCCGCCGCCGCCCCGCCTCGCGAGGACAGGCAGGAGCGCTGGCCCGAGCGCGGCGAACGCGCGCCCCGCAGCCGGAATACGTGGTCCGATGGCGGGGACCGCGGCGAACGCCCCGCGCGTGCGCCCCGGCGCAGGGAGGAAGGCAGCGAAGGCCGTCCGGCACGCTCCTTCGGCGACAAGCCGAGAACCCCTCGCCGTGAAGGCGAAGGGCCGCGCCCGGCCGGGCGCACCTTTCGTCCCCGTGAAGACCGCGATGCCGCCGGCGAACGTCCGCGCGGCCCGCGCCGGGAGGGTGGGCCCGGCGGTGGCAAGCGCCCCTTCGGCAAGTCCGCGCCCCGCCCAGAGGGTCGCAGCGAAGGTGCGGGCGACCGCCCCTTCCGTCCCAAGAGCGGTCCCAGGCCCGGCGGATCGCGCCCGGGCGGCGGCGGTGGCAGGCCCGGTGGCCCCTCGCGCGGGCCCGGCGGTCCCCGGCGGCCGCGCCGGGACGACTGAGGCTGAGCCGTGCGCGTCATCGGCGGGCGGTTCAGGGGGCGGGCGCTGACCGGGCCGAAGAGCTGGTCCGTGCGGCCGACGTCCGACCGGCTGCGCGAGACGCTCTTCAACATTCTCGCGCACGCCTATGAGGACCCGATCACCGGCGCGCGCGTGCTCGATCTCTTCGCCGGCACCGGCGCGCTGGGGCTGGAGGCTCTGTCACGCGGCGCCTCCTACGCGCTGTTCGTGGACGATTCGTCCGAGGGACGGGGCCTCGTGCGCGCCAACATCGACGCGCTCGGCGTCGCCGGCATCACCAAGGTCTTCCGGCGCGACGCGACGCGGCTCGGTGGTGCCCACCCCAACGCGCCCTTTTCACTGGTCTTCTGCGACCCGCCCTACGGCCGCGATCTGGCGACGAAGGCCCTTGCCTCCGCCCTCGCGGGCGGCTGGCTGGCGCCGGGCGCGCTGATCCTCGTCGAGGAAGCCGCCGAAGCCGAGCTCGCCCTTCCCGCCGGCATCACCCTGCAGGAAGAGCGCGGCTTCGGGGAGACGAAGGTGCTCTTCTGCCGTGTCTCGGACCGCACGTCTTCCGACGCGCAGCTTTGACTGCAAAAAAGTGCGGGTCTGAGGACCCGCGGTCCGGTTTTACCTTCGGCCGAACAGCCTTTCGATGTCGGAGAGCTTGAGCTCGACATAGGTAGGGCGGCCGTGGTTGCACTGGCCTGAGAGGGGGGTCGCCTCCATGGCGCGCAGGAGCGCGTCCATCTCTTCAGGGCGAAGGCGGCGGCCGGCGCGCACCGAATGGTGGCAGGCGAAGGTGGCGAGCACCTTGTCGAGGCGCTGCTCCAGGGCGAGCGTGCCGCCCCACTCTTCCAGGCTGTCGGCGAGATCGCGTACGAGAGCACCGGCATCCGCCCCCGCCAGAGCAGCGGGGACTTCCGCGACAGCCACGGCGCCGGGCCCGAACGGCTCGACCACGAGCCCCAGCCCGGCCAGCAGGTCCGCCTTCTCGACGAGGCGCTCGGCCGAGACCGGATCCATCTCGACGACGGCTGGGATCAGCAGCAACTGGCGCGCGACGCCGCCCTTGGCCCTCTCCTCCTTCAGCCGCTCATAGACCAGCCGCTCATGCGCGGCGTGCTGGTCGACGATGACGATTCCGTCCGGGGTCTGGGCGACGATGTAGGTGTCGTGCAGCTGGGCCCGAGCGGCGCCGAGCGGGTGGTCCGCGAAGGCCGGCACGGCATCGGAAAAGGCAGCGTCCGCGTGCGGCTCAAAGGCCGGCCTGACGTCGGCCGCCGGAGACCCGATCCCTTCGAAGGCCGCCTGCGGCGGCTCCGCGAACCCGCTCCAGCCCGCTCGGTGGTCATCCGGTGCCGATGGTGAACTGCGCCAGTCCCAGTTGGCGTTGCGCGGCCCCTCGCTCCATCCTCCATGGCGCGGGCCCTCTCCCGAATGGATCCGGAGCGCATCCAGCGTCCGGCCAGAGACGGTGTTGGACGCACGGTGGCCGGCGCGGGACAGTGCCTCCTTGAGCGCGCCGACGACCAACCCGCGGACGAGTCCGGGGTCGCGGAACCGCACCTCGCTTTTTCCCGGATGCACGTTCACGTCAACGCCGCGCGGCGGACAGGAGACGAAGAGCGCCAGCGACGGATGGCGGCCCGAGGGCACCACGTCGGCATAGGCGGCCTTGACGGCGCCCAGCAGCAGCCGGTCGCGCACCGGGCGGCCGTTGACGAAGAGGTGGATCCCTGCCGCGGTCGGCCGGTGCATCGTCGGCAGGCCGGCGAGCCCGGCCAGTCCGGTCTCCTCGCGCAGCGCGTCGATAACGATGCTGTTGTCCACCATCTCTGTGCCGAGCACCTGCGAGAGGCGGCGCGCCATGGCTGTCGCGTCGTCTCCCTGCACGGCCGGATAGTCGAGCGTGGGGGCGCCCTCCCCCTCCAGGGTGAAGCGGATGCGCGGATGCGCCATGGCGAGGCGGCGCACGACATCTGCGACGGCTTGCGCCTCGCTGCGGTCCGTCTTCAGGAATTTGAGGCGCGCCGGCGTGGCGAAGAACAGGTCGGCGACCTCGACGCGCGTGCCGCGGTCCAGCGCGGCCGGGCGGACCTCGTGCTTCAGGCCGGCGTCGACGAGGATGGAAGCAGCCTGGGGCGAGCCCTGCCGCCGGGTCACGATCGAGAGGCGGGCCACGGCGCCGATGGAGGGCAGAGCCTCTCCACGGAAGCCCAGCGTGCCGATGGCGAAGAGGTCGCCGTCCGGCAGCTTGGAGGTGGCGTGGCGCTCCACCGCGAGATGGAGGTCGGCACCATCCATGCCGGCACCGTCGTCGACGACGCGGATCAGGTGACGCCCGCCGCCGTCGACCCGCACGTCGATGCGGCTCGCGCCAGCATCGATGGCGTTCTCGACGAGCTCCTTCACCGCGGAGGCCGGCCGCTCGACGACCTCGCCAGCCGCTATCCTGTCAACGAGGACGGGATCGAGCCGGCGCACCGCACCGGGGGCGCGGGCGGCTTCGTCGGCTCCGGTCCGGACGGGCAGCGCCATGCGAATCTCCTGCCGCGCAGGATAGGCGGTGCAACCGCCGGCAGCGACCCCCGGTGGAACGTCGTCCACCGGGCAAGGCGTCGCGCGAGGCTCAGAGCCCGTCGGGCTTGCCCACCACCGCGACGGCGAGCCTGCCCTCGCCATAGAGGCGTTTAGCGGTGCGGCGGACATCGTCCATCGTCACGGCTTCCACCAGCCCATTGCGACGCTCGAGGTAATCGATGCCGAGGTCGTCGAGCTGGATGCGCACGAGCTGGCCGGCGATCTTGGTCGACGTGTCGAAGCCCAGCGCGTAGGAGCCGGTGAGGTATTTGCGTGCCTTGACGAGCTCGTCCTCGCTTGGTCCCTCGGACGCCAGGGAATGGATCTGCTCCTCGATGATCGACAGCGACTCCGCCGCTCTCTCGTTCTTGGTCGAGGTGCCGCCATAGTGCAGCGGTCCGTGCTCCAGCGGCACGAGCTGCGAATAAACGGAGTAGGCCAGGCCGCGCTTCTCGCGCACCTCGCGGAAGAGGCGCGAGGAGAACACGCCGCCGCCCAGCACGTGGTTGACGACGATCGCCGAAACCCAGTCCGGATCGTTGCGGGCGAGGCCCGGCCCGCCGAAGCGCAGCGAGGATTGCGGAATGTCGAGCGGCACGACGCGCCGTTCCCCGACGCCGGCCGGAGCCAGCGTCGGCACGCTCGTGCGCTCGCCGGTCGCGGGCAGGCGCCCGAACATGCGGTCGAGTTCCGGGCCGAGCGCTGCCGCGTCGATGGACCCGACGACGGCGATCTTCAGCGTGTCCCGGGTGACCACCCGGGCCCTGTAGTCGAGCAGGTCGTCGCGGCCGATGCGCGGCAGGCTTTCCAGGGCGCCCTGCACCGGGCGGCCATAGGGATGTCCGGGGAAGGCGAGTTCAAAGAACGCCTTGCCGACCATGGTGTCGGGATCGTTCATGCCGTGGCGGATTCCGGCCTCGACCTGCGCCCGCACGCGCTCGAGCGGCTCGGCGTCCAGCCGCGGCTCGGCCAGCGACAGGGCCAGCATCTCGAAGGCCTGGTCACGGTGCCTGACGAGCGTGCGCAGATGGCCGGTGAACCCGTCGCGGTCGGCATTGAAGCGCAGCTCGACGGCAAATTCGTCGAGCCTCTCGTGGAAGCTCTGCGAGTCCCAGGGACCGGCGCCCTCGTCGAGCATGCCCGACAGGAAGTTCGCCACGCCCGGCTTGTCGGCCGGGTCCTGTGCCGCGCCGCCGCGCACGGCGAACTCCAGGGCGATCAGCGGGACCGTGTAGTCCTCGACCAGCCAGGCCTCGATTCCGCCGGGCGAGACGACGCGCTGGATCCGCGCGGAGTGTTTCGTCTTCTCGGTCGCGTGAGCGTTCATCGTTTTGTCTTTCGGTCGGCGTGGGCCGCAATGCAGGGACGAACCCTCAGGCGGCCTCGTCCTTGAGGAGATAGCCGGTGACGGAGCGGCGGCGATCCAGCCGCTTGGCGGCCAGTCGTACATCCTCGGGCGTCACCTTCTCGATGTCGTCTGGCCAGCTCGCGACCGAGGCCACCGTTCCGCCGGTCGCAAGCGCGGACCCGTAGATGCGGGCGAGCGAGGCCTGGCTGTCCTGCGCGTAGACCGTGTCGGCGATCAGCCGCGTCTTCGCGCGGGCGAGTTCGTGCGCGTCGACGCCCCCGTCGACGATCTCGCCGATCACCGCATCGACCTCCGCCTCGAGCGTCTCGAGCGAGACGCCGGGGTGTGGCATGGCCCACACCATGAAGCGCGTCTCGTCCAGCGCCGAGCCCTGGTACCACGCGCCGGCCGCGACCGCGACGCGGCGGTCCATGACGAGGCGGCGGTGCAGCCGGCCCGTCGACTGGGCCCCGAGGATCTGCGACAAGAGGTCGAAAGCCTCGGCCTCGCCGGGCTGGCCCGTGGTGTAGGACGGCGTCAGGTAGGCGCGCTGCAGCGAGGGCTGCTCGACCTTCGGGTCTGCGAGCACGACCCGCCGGGCAGCCCTGGGCTCCGGCTCGCGCGGGCGGCGGCGCTGGGGGGCGTCGGCGGCCGGGATAGCGCCATAGGTCTTTTCCGCGAGCGCCTTCACCTCCTCGGCAGTCACGTCGCCGGCGACGATGAGGATGGCGTTCGCCGGCGTGTAGAAACGCCGGTAGTAGCTGAGCGCGTCCTCGCGCCCGAGATCCTCGATCTCGTGCATCCAGCCGATGATCGGCTTGCCGTAGGGGTGGTGGGTGTAGAGGGTCGCGGCCAGGGCTTCGCCGAGCTGGGCAGCGGGGTCCGTCTCGGTCCGCATGCGGCGCTCCTCGAGGACCACGTCGCGCTCTGGCGCAACGACGGCGTCGTCGAGGACGAGGCCCGTCATCCGGTCGGCCTCGAACGCCATCACGGTTTCCAGATGGTCGCGGGCGACGCGCTGGAAATAGGCCGTGAAGTCGTTGGACGTGAAGGCATTCTCCTGCCCGCCGATCTCGGCGACGACGTTGGAGAACTCGCCCTGCGGATGCTTCTCCGTGCCCTTGAACATCAGGTGCTCGAGGAAATGCGCGATGCCCGACTTGCCGACCGGATCGTCCGCGGAGCCGTTGCGATACCAGATCATGTGGGTCGCCACCGGCGTGCGGTGGTCCGGGATCACCACCACCTCGAGTCCGTTGGCGAGGTGGAAATGCGACACCGCCGGCCCGCCGCCTGCGCTTTGTCCCGGGTCTGCTCCGGCCCTGGCTGCGCTGGACTGTGTCGCGGTGTCGGTCACGGTCATGAAAGCGATCCCTTTCCGGAAGGCGGCGGCGCGGTGAGCGCCAAGCCTCTCACATAAGCAGAAAGGGCCCGTCTTGCGACAGGCCCATCCGCAAATGCGACATTACGCTTGGTGTCCGTCACTGGATGTCCGTGATCGGCTCGCCGTTGAACTTGCTCTTGCGCTTCACCGGCTCGGGCGGGAGATCCACGGGCGCCTTGGCCGACGGTGCGCGGTAGCCGCTCGGCGGGTCGGTGAGATAGCGGCGCTCGGGCTCCTGGCCCGCCACGAGCTTCGTCTCACCGAGATTGGAGTCGGCATTCTGCTTCTGCAACTCGGTGATCATCGCCGGGTCGTTCCAGTAATGATCGGCGTTCAGGCGCCAGTCGCGGCCATCATTGCCGCGGCTGTTGTCGAGGGTCGCGCCGGGCCTGTAGCCCGCGTTGCGCTCTTCCCTCGTGATCGGCCGGTTGGACGCGTGCTCTGCCTCGACGCTGCTCATGCGCGGGCGGCGGCGCTCTTCCTCTTTCTGCTTCCGGCGCAGCACGTCGGGATCCTGCGGCCAGGCCGGATTGGCGGCCGAGGCGGACTGCTGCGGAGGAGGAAGCTCCTGGATCTTCGGCGGCACCACCAGCGGAGCGCGCTCGCGGTAGGTGATCTCGGGCTTGTCTTCTCCGCCCAGCCCGAACATGCCGAGGGCGAAGTCGAAGACGCCGCCTTCCTCAGCGCGGGCCGGTGCCCCCGCACCGACTACGCCTGCGAGGAGTGCCAGCGCGATCAGGGGCCGTCTTGCTGCGTGGAATGCCATGGCAACCAATCCATCCGGTCCGGGGAGCCGCCCCGCATGCCGCGCCAAGGCGGCCGATTTGAGGCGGCTCACTCGGAAGTGGAACCGCTCGCACCAACGGCGGCCTCGCCGCGGCGCCGATGCTCCAGGAAGAAGGAGTCATACAGAAGCAGGGCCACTCCCGCAACGATCGCCGAATCCGCCACGTTGAAGACGTAGGGGAAGAACGGCAGCCAATAGAGCAGCACGAAATCCGCTACCGCCCCGTAAAGAGCCCGGTCGAGCGCATTGCCCAGCGCGCCGCCGACGAGAAGGCCGAGCGCCACCCCATTGAGCCACACCCTGGTGCGTCCCAGCCACAGCGCCAGGCCGATGCAGGCGGCGATCGAGAGGGCCACCAGCGCCCAGCGGCCCCAATCCTCATGCTGCTGGAAGAGGCCATACGAGATGCCGCGGTTCCACACCATCACTAGGTCGAAGAACGGGCCGACGCGGATCGGCGGACGGTCGGGGAGGCGCACGACATGGAGGATCCAGGCCTTCACGGCCTGGTCCACGGCAAGTACGACGACGGCGAGGATCGCGCCGAGGCGGCCAGGTGTCATGCGGCGCTGCTTACGGCTTCGCCGCGTCCGGGGCAATGGGCGGGACGGAAGGAGCCGCAGCTGTGGGCGGTGTACTCCCTCCACTGGCGGGGAGCATGATCACGATGGGCTGCGGGGCCGGGGCGGCGGCAGCCTGGCGCTGCTCGGGGGCAGCCTGCTTGGCGGCGTAATCGGCGATGTTGAAGGTGAGGGCGGCCACACCGAGCGCGGCAGCGAAGCACGCGATCAGTGATCCGATGAGGAACTCGCGCGTCGGAAGCCTGGCCACGTCACGGGTGAGCGCCGACAGCTTGTCGTCGATGGAATCCATCCGCACGTTCATGCGGTCGAACTGTTTCGCGAACAGCTCGGTGCGCTCTTCCAGCCTGATGACCCGCGCGTCCATGCCGTCCAATGTGCTCCCGCCCCCGCCGGATTTCAAATTTCCCGGTTGGGACGCCGCCGATTGTACGGGAGGGTCCTTCAACGGACCTTCGCGACGGGCCGACATGCCAGCCTCCCCTGCTGCCCGTGCGGGGAGGTCATCACGATCTTGCAGGCCCCGCCGCACATTTCCGGTCCCGCTCCATCCACGGAGCAAGAGTAGGATCGCGGCGGAGCCGGTCCACTAACCCGCGGTTGAAGCCGCGTGGGACGCATCCCACTCCCTCAACGCCGCCGCGTCGCGCGGCGTCACGTCCGGATAGTCCGGATCCGTCCCGATTTCGGTCGAGAAGCGCCACGAGCGGGCGCATTTGATGCCGGGTGCCCGCCGGGGAACAACGGCCACCCCCGCCACGTCGTCGAGGCGGAAGGCTTCGGCCGGCCCCTCGCCATCGGCTAACGTCACGCCGGAGGTGATGCAAACATCCGCGAAGTCGACGGTGGCGAGCAGCGCGCGGAGAGCGTCGTCGACGACGAAGACCTCCGGCGCAGCCTCCAGCGAGGCGCCGATACGCTTGCTGGCCCGCTCGATCTCCAGCGCGCCGGTGACGACGCGCCGCACCCGGCGAACCTTCTCCCACTTCGCCGCCAGTGCGTCGTCGCGCCAGGAGGCGGGCGTCTGCGGGAACGTCTCAAGGTGCACGGACGCCTCGTCGCCGCCATAGCGCGACAGCCAGGCTTCGTCGGCTGTGAAGACGAGGATGGGCGCGAGCCACACGGCGAGACGCCGGAACGTCGCGTCGATAACCTGCAGTGCCGCGCGGCGGCGCACGCTCGACGCCGGATCGCAGTAGAGCGCGTCCTTTCGCACGTCGAAGTAGAACGCGGACAGATCGCCGGTCATGAACGCGGTGAGAAGCGCCACGACCTTCTTGTAGTCGAACTCCGCATAGGCCTCGCGCACGGCCACGTCGAGTTCCGCCAGCCGGTGCAGGATCAGCCGCTCCAACTCGGGGATGTCGGCATAGGCGACCTCGTGGCCCTGTTCGAAATGGGCGAGGGTGCCGAGCATCCACCGCAACGTGTTGCGCAGCTTGCGGTAGGTCTCGACGAAGGTTTTCAGGATCTCGGGGCCGATGCGCAGATCGTCGGCGGAGTCTGACGCCGCGACCCACAGGCGCAGGATGTCGGCGCCGCTCTCGCGGATGACGTCCTGGGGGGCGGTCACGTTGCCCTTCGACTTCGACATCTTCTCACCCTTCTCGTCGAGGACGAAGCCGTGGGTGAGAACGACGTCGTAGGGCGCCCGCCCGCGGGTCCCGCAACTCTCAAGCAGCGAGGAGTGGAACCAGCCGCGATGCTGGTCGGATCCCTCCAGGTACATGACAACGTCGCGACCGCCGTCGACCTTGCGGAGGACACCGGAGAGGCCGGGGAACTGCTCGGGATCCTCCAGCGTGAAGGCATGCGTCGAGCCGGAGTCGAACCACACGTCCAGCACGTCGGTGACGGGCTTCCACTCGGACGGGTCGTCGACCAGCCCTTCCAGGAAACGCCTCGCGTCGCCGCTGAACCATGCATCCGCGCCCTGCTCGGAAAAAGCCGCGCCGATGCGCCGCGACAGCTCCTCGCTCCCGGCGAAGCCGGGGCCGGGCGCGAGGTCGACGACGTTGCCCGCCGCGTCCTCGCAGATGAAGACCGTGATCGGCACGCCCCAGGCGCGCTGGCGCGAGATGACCCAGTCGGGCCGGTTCTCGATCATGCCGTTGATACGGTTCTCGCCGACGCCCGGCACCCAGCGCGTGTGGCTGATCGCGCGCAGCGCCACATGGCGCAGCGTTTCGCCGCCGAGGCTGTCCACCGGCCGGTCCATGGCGATGAACCATTGCGGCGTGTTGCGAAACAGCAGCGGCGCCTTGGAGCGCCATGAATGCGGATAGCTGTGCTGCAGACGGCCGCGGGCGATCAGGGCCCGGGTCTGCACCAGGGCTTCGATCACCCGCCTGTTGGCGTCGCCCTCCTTGCCCTTGTTGTCGAAGACGCGGGCGCCGGCGAAGAGCGGCACGTGCGGGTAGTAGGCGCCGTCGGCACCCACCGTGTGCGGCACCTCGCTCGTGCCGGCGGCCGCAAAGGCCGCCCGGTTGGCGACGAAGGAGTTGTAGTCGTCGGCGCCGTGACCCGGCGCCGTGTGCACGAAGCCCGTGCCGGCATCGTCGGTCACATAGTCGGCCGCGACCATCGGCACGCCGAAATCATAGTAGCCGCCACTGTCCGGCAGGCCCCTGAACGGGTGCCTGCAGGCGCGGATCGTGGCGGGATCGACGTCGCGAACGCGCTCGAAGGTTTCGGCCTTGGCCGCCGCCATCACCGGCGCGGCGAGCTTGTCGGCGAGGATGTAGAGGTCGCCGGGCTTGGCCCAGTTGCCTTCCGGCGCCGCCGTGACGCGGTACAGCCCATAGGAGATCGCATGCGAATATGCGATGGCGCGGTTGGCCGGGATCGTCCAGGGCGTCGTCGTCCAGATCACGACCGAGGCAGACTGCAGGTCCTCGACGGCATCGGACTGGCCGGCGGCGCGAAGCTGCACCTCGGCAGCCGTGTCGAGCAGGTCGACCGGGAACTTGACCCAGATCGTGGTGGACTGGTGGTCGTGGTACTCGACCTCCGCTTCGGCGAGCGCCGTGCGCTCGACGACCGACCACATGACAGGCTTGGACCCGCGGTAGAGTTGCCCCGTCGCGGCGAACTTCATGAGTTCGCGCGCGATCTGCGCCTCGGCCGGGAAGGCCATGGTCGAATAGGGGTGAGCCCAGTCGCCGACCACGCCGAGCCGCTTGAACTCCTCGCGCTGGACGGAAAGCCAGTGCTCCGCGAAGGCGCGGCACTCGCGCCGGAACTCGACGACGTCGACCTCATCCTTGTTGAGGCCCTTGCGGCGATACTCCTCCTCGATCTTCCACTCGATCGGCAGACCGTGGCAGTCCCAGCCCGGGACGTAGTTGGAATCGTGCCCGAGCATCTGCTGCGAGCGCGTCACGAGGTCCTTGAGGATCTTGTTGAGCGCATGCCCGATGTGGACGTTGCCATTGGCATAGGGCGGGCCGTCATGCAGCAGGAACTTCGGCCGTCCGGCCGAGGTCTCGCGCAGGCGGTTGTAGAGGCCGAGCCTGTTCCATCGCGCCAGCAGTTCGGGCTCGCGCTGGGGGAGCCCGGCACGCATCGGGAAACCGGTCTGGGGCAGGAACAGCGTCTTCGAATAGTCGCGGCCGGAGGCGGCGTCCGTCGCGGGGGCAGTCGGGTGGTCGTTCATCGGTAGAACCGGGTGGGCCGGCCGCAGGGCGGCGGGCGGGCGGGCAATCGGGCGGAAGAGGCGCAGGCGCCAGTGTCCCGGGACCCCGCGAGGGCAGGCCTCACGCGGGGACCGGGCCGGTAATTCGCAGCGTCGCCAAGCTCCGGGCCGTCGTCATGGCCCCGCTTCTAACAGCGGGCGCGGCCGGAATAAAGCCCGGCTCTTCATCCCAGTTGCCGGAGCAGCTCGCCGAGTTGCCCGAGGTGGTCGAGCTTGTGGAAGCGCGGCTCGTTTGCCGGCTCCTTGGCATGCTCCAGGGCCCAGGTGAGATGGTGCGGCACGTGCACGCCCACCGCGCCGCTCGCAATGGCGGGCAGGACGTCGGACTTCAGCGAGTTGCCCACCATCATGCTGCGTTCCGGACCGTCCCCGTGGCGCGCGAAGACCCGCGCATACGTCGCCTGAGTCTTGTCGCTGACGATCTCGATCGCGTCGAAGAGTCCGCCCAGCCCGGACTGCGCCAGCTTGCGCTCCTGGTCGAAAAGATCCCCCTTCGTGATCATCATCAGGCGGTAGTCGGCGGCGACCGCCTCCAGCGTTTCCCTCACATGCGGAAGCGTCTCGACGGGATGCGCGAGCATCTCGCGCCCGGCCTCCAGGATGTCGGCGATGACGGGAGCCGGCACACGACCGCCCGTCACCTCGATCGCCGTCTCGATCATCGAGAGCGTGAAGCCCTTGATGCCGAAGCCGTAGAGCCTGAGGTTGCGCTTTTCCGCTTCCAGCAAGCGGGCCGGCATGTCGGCTCCCTCGGCATGGGGTGCCAGCAGCGCGGCGAAGCGCTCCTCGGTGATGCGAAAGAACTGCTCGTTCTGCCAGAGCGTGTCGTCGGCGTCGAAGCCGATGGCCGTGATGCGGCGGGCGCCCGTCATGGCAAGCTCACACGGACGCCGCCCGTGGCGGCAGTTCGACCTCGGGCAAGGGCAGCAGGCTCGGCGCCGGCACGACGTCACCCCGCGACAGCGCGGCCCGCGCCTCACGGCTGTCCTGGTCCATCCGCGCGATGAGCGCCTCGACAGAGTCGAATTTCTCCTCGCCTCGGATGCGGGCGCAGAACTCGACGTCCAGCACGCGGCCATAGAGGTCGCCGGTGAAGCCGAACAGAAAGACCTCCAGCAGCGGGGCGCCGTCGTCGAAGGTCGGCCGGCGGCCATAGCTCGCGACGGCGTCATGGACGGTGCCGTCGAGGGAAACCCGCACGGCGTAGATGCCGTGCTTCAGCCCGCAGGCCGCATCGAGCTGCATGTTCGCCGTCGGATATCCGAGCGTCCGCCCTCGCTTGTCGCCGTGCACCACCTCGGCGCGGGCGATCCAGCGGTAGCCCAGGAGCCTCGCGGCCTCCTCCACGTCCCCCGCCGCCAGCGCTGCCCGGACCGCGGAGGACGAAACGGCATGTCCCGCCACCTGCAATGGCAAGACGACGCTGACGTCAAGGCCGAGCGCGGCGCCGCGCTCGGCGATGAAAGACGGCGAGCCCTCGCGTCCGCGTCCGAAGTGGAAATCATGGCCCACGGCGACCCCCGCCAGTCCGAGCCGGCCGGCCAGCACGTCGCCGACGAAATCCGCAGCGCCGGTGGCGGCCAGCGCCGGGCCGAACGCCATGACGATGGCGCCGTCCAGCCCGAGCCTGCGTGCGATGGCCAGCTTCAGCGGCAGCGGCGTGAGGCGGAACACGGGCTCCTGCGGCCGGAAGAAGGCGCGCGGATGCGGCTCGAAAGTGAGCAGAACGGCGGGGCGGCCGGCCGGCCGCGCCATCGCTTCGGCCTGCTCGATGACGGCGCGATGGCCGAGGTGCAGTCCGTCGAAGTTGCCGATCGCGGCTACTGCGCCCGAGAGTTCCGGAGGGAGCGGTCGGTCCCCGTCCACGGCCAGGAACGGGCGCTGGCGGTTCGGCATGTCCTGCGGGAGCGTCATGAGCGGATGCGGCCTCTGAGCCTCCGGGCCTGGGCCGGGAAGCGGGCGCAAACTGGCGCGGCGCACCCGGCGGGTCAAGACTGCGCGTCACGCCCGCCGGCGTGGCGCCATCACCCAGGCCTCGCCTTCCAGCACGGGCTTACCGTCGACGAGGCAATGGCAATCGAGCCGCACGCGGCTGCCCTTCTCCACCATTTCCGCCACCTCGACCACCGCTGCGACGACGTCGCCGATCCTGACGGGCGCGAGGAAGCGCAGCGTCTGAGACAGGTAGACGGCGCCCGGGCCGGGCAGCCTCGTTCCGATCAGCGCCGAGATCAGGCTTGCCGTGAACATGCCGTGCGCGATGCGCTGGCCGAAACGCGTCCCGGCTGCAAAATCCTCATCGAGGTGTAAGGGGTTGTCGTCGCCGGAGACTTCCGCGAACAGCGTCACGGTCGTTTCCATCACCGTCCGCATGAGCGTATCGCGCATCCCGACGGACAGATCCTCGAAGCAGTAGGTCTTCAAGGCACGGCCTTTCGCGTCATCTGGGCGGGGTCACGTTCCTATGCTTGCGGGTCTAGCACGGAGACTCTGGCCCGCAGAATAGAACCAAAGGCGTGGCAGCGATTGATTCACGTTTAGGTCGTAGCTTTGGCTGGAGTGGAACCCTGCCGTGTGCCCGGACGGGGACCGGGACGACATCCTAGGAGATCGAACGTGTCGCTGACCAATGCTTCCGGAGAGAGCGGCGGACTTCTTGCCGCGGGCGAAGTGCTCCAGATCGTGACGTTCCGCGTGGATGGCCGCAGCTTCGGGATCGATGTGAGCGCCGTGCGCGAGATCAAGGGCTGGCAGCCGACGACCCCGCTGCCGAACTCTGCCAGCCATGTGCTGGGCGTGATCAACCTGCGCGGCGCCATCATCGCCGTCTACGACCTGCGCCGTCGCCTCGGCCTCGGCACGACCGAACTGTCGCGCTCCAGCGTCGTGATCGTGGTCGATCTCGGCGAGCGCTATGTCGGCATTCTCGCCGATGCCGTTTCCGACATCGTCGACGTCGACTCGGCTTCCCTGCGCGCTGCGCCGGACGTGGCCAATGACGGCGGCGACCTCCTCAAGGGCCTGGTGGTCAAGGGCAACGAAGTCGTCGCCCTCCTCGACCTCCCGGCCATCGTGATGGAAACCACTGCCCGCGCCGCATGAGCGCCGCAAGCGCGCTGGGGGCCGCGGCCTTCCTGCTCGCGGCCGGAGCCCTTCCGGCGGCCGCCATGCTGGCGCCCCGCCCGGGACAGCCGGTCGCCATCCTGCACAGGGTGGCGGACGGTGGTGCCGCCGCCGAAGCGGTGGCGAGAGCGGGTGGCGAATTGCTGAAGATGGAAGGTGGCCGCGTCACCGTGGCGCTTTCCGAACAGGCCGGCTTCGCGTCGCGCCTGCAGTTATCGGGTGCCTGGCTCGTACTCGACGCCGCTGCACTCAACGCCTGCGAGCCTGCCTCCCGCCGTGCTTCCAGACTTCCCCACGGTATCGCGACGCCAAGTCTGTAGATCACACCCTTTCAAACCCGACGGAACCCCGATGCCCACGGACTCCCTGACCAAGATTCGCCTGCAATTCGGCAAGGGAATGATGGCGCTCGTCTGGGCACTGGTGCCCGTCTGCGCCGCGACCGCCGTTCTGCTGGACCACTCCGCTCTCTTCGTCACGCTCGCCGCGGTCATCTTCGCGGCGGTGCCGACCCTGGCGTGGCGTGCCAGCCCGACCGGCGAGTTCACGCGCTGGAGCTCGTCGATCGCGCTCGCGGGGCAGGTCGCCCTGATGCTGGTGGCGGCCCAGGGCACCGTGATGCAGATCGACGTGCACATGGCCTTCTTCGCCGCGCTCGCCATTGCCGCGGGGTGGCTGTGCTGGAGCTCGGTGATCCTGGCCGCCGCCGTCATCGCCGTCCACCATCTGGTCCTTAACTTCGTCTACCCCCTCGCCGTATTCCCGGAGGGGACCGATTTCTCCCGCGTGGTTCTGCACGCCGTCATCGTCGTGGTCGAGACCGGCGCGCTCGTTTGGCTCGCGGTGAGCTTCTCCCGGGCACTCGCGGCGTCCGACCTGCTGGCGCGCACCGTCAACACGGCCCTTGCCGACAAGGAGGCTGCGGAAGCCGAGCGGGAACGCCTTGCGCGCCAGGTCGAGAAGGAGCGGACCGAAACGCAGGAAAGGCTTATCGGCACGGTCGGTGCGGCCGTCGAGGCTGCCAAGCGTGGTGACTTCCATCACCGCGCGGAGCGCGCGGCCGAGCTGGGGCCGCTCGGGACGCTCGTCGACGGCGTCAACGCCATCAACGCGGCGATGGACAGCGCTATCACCGAATTCGCCACCGTGCTGCGCGCAGTCGCCGCAGGGGATCTCACGCAGACCGTCGACGGCAACTATTCCGGCCGGCTGAGCGAGCTTCGCGACGCGCTGAACGACACGGTCGAGAAACTGTCGGAAACCGTGCTGACGATCCAGCACACATCCGTCGATGTCGGCTCGGCGGCACAGCAGATCAACTCGGGCGCCGACGACCTGTCGCGCCGGACCGAGGAGCAGGCGTCCTCGCTGGAGCAGACCGCTGCGACGACAGAGCAGCTCGCGGCTTCCGTGAAGGCCTCGGCGGGCGCGTCCCGCGAGGCGGTCAACCTGTCGCAGGAAGCGATTCAGGTGGCCGAAAGCGGCGGCAGCATTGCCCGAGACGCGGTCAACGCCATGTCGCGCATCGAGGAAGCGAGCAAGAAGATCTCGGATATCACCTCGATCATCGACGACATCGCCTTCCAGACCAACCTCCTCGCCCTCAACGCGGCCGTCGAGGCGGCACGGGCAGGCGAGGCCGGCAAGGGCTTCGCGGTGGTCGCTTCCGAGGTGCGCACGCTGGCGCAGCGCTCGAGCGTCGCGGCCAAGGACATTTCGGGCCTGATCGACTCGTCCAACACCGAGGTGTCGCAGGGCGTGCGGCTCGTCCGCGAAGCCGGCGAGGCGCTGGAAAAGATCGTCTCGGCGTCGGCGAAGGTCTCCTCGACCGTCGCCGAGATCTCCGCCGCGGCGGGAGAGCAGGCCAACGGCATCGACGAGATGAGCCAGGCCGTCGCCCACATGGACGAGATGACGCAGCAGAACGCGGCCCTGGCCGAGCAAAGCGCCGCCTCCGCGTCCTCCCTCGCCCAGCAGATCCAGAGGCTCAATGCCCTGGTCGCTGCGTTCCGCACCAAGCAGGGCCGCGGCGTTCAGGTCGCCATGCCGATGCCCACGCCCACCGAGCCGGCCCGGCTCCGGTCGCTGGCCGAGGCGGCCTTCGGCGGCTCGGGTGTCAAAAAGCCGGTGGCCGCGGCACCGAAGCCCGCCGTGAAGCCGGTTCGCAAGCCCCCCGTTCGGACCGCGGCCCGGCCGTCCGCCCCCGCGCCCCGCAAGGCGGCCACGGCGGCTGCGGCCGTGCCGGCCGACTGGGAAGAGTTCTGAGTTCGCTCGAAGCCGTCCGGCAACCGACAGGGGGGAGCTTCCGGGCTCCCCTTTTGTCTGGCCCAGGTGCAGCTTCATCGCCGGGGCGGCTTCCCGTAACCCTTTGGTAACCATGAGTGAAGCACAACTTGACGCTGTGCTAGCCGCGTCCGGAAACCCATGGCTGAGGCTGAAGAGAAACGGGCTGTAGACCTTTCAGGGCCAGAGAGAGCTGCCATCCTCCTGCTCGTGCTGGGCGAGGATTTCGGCTCTCCGCTCTGGACGTCGCTCGACGATGACGAGCTGCGCAAGGTCACGCTCGCCATGTCGACCCTGGGCACGGTGAACGCCAGGGTGGTCGAGCAGGTTCTCGCGGATCTCGCCAATCAGTCGAACCGCCTCACGGTGGTCGGTGACTTCGACCGCACGCAGGAGCTGCTGCTCAAGCTCCTGCCGCGCGATCGCGTCGATCCCATCATGGAGGAGATCCGCGGTCCGGCCGGGCGCACGATCTGGCAGCGCCTCTCCAACGTGCAGGACAACCTGCTCGCCAACTACCTGAAGACCGAGCATCCGCAGACCGTGTCGCTGATCCTGTCCAAGATCCGCTCGGACCACGCGGCACGCGTGCTCACCTTGCTGCCGGACGACTTCGCCACCGACGTGATGCTGCGTATGCTGCAGCTCGACACCGTGTCGAAGGACGCGCTGGACCAGGTCGAGGAGAGCCTGCGCACCAACTTCATCGCCAACCTGTCGCAGACCTCGCGGCGGGACGCGCACGACCTGCTGGCCGAGATTTTCAACTCCCTCGATCGCCAGAACGAGCAGAAGTTCATGGAGTCGCTGGAGTCTGCGGCCTACAAGTCGGCTGAGAAGATCCGCGCCCTGATGTTCACCTTCGAGGACATTACGCGCCTCGATGCGAACTCCGCGCAGACGCTGATCCGCAACGTCGACAAGACAGACCTGGCGCGTGCGCTGAAGGGGACTTCGGCTGTCATCCGGGACTTCTTCACCTCCAAGATGACCCAGCGCGCCGCCGCCGTGTTCTCGGACGAAATGGCCGGGCTCGGACCGATCCGGCTCAAGGAGGTGGACGAGGCGCAACAGCGCATCATCGCCATTGCCAAGGGCCTCGCGGAGAAGGGCGAGATCATCATCGCCAAGGGCGGCAAGGAAGACGACGTCATCCTCGAGTGATGCGCCGGCAGCGCGTTGACCGGCCGTTCACCATGACACGCGAGCGTGGGCGCGGCCGCAGGCCCGCGGGCCACGGCATCTTCCTGCGGGGAAGGCGACCTCTACAACTCGACCTTCCCAATTACTACTCGCAGATGAATCCCGAAGCTTGTACCCGAGCCACCATTGCTGTGCCAGTCCGGACGACTACTTTCCCGGCTTTGTCCCGCCGTCCCATCATTTATTAAGCTGTCCACTCTAACGTGTACTCAAGACGGAGGACTTGGGTGTGGTTGAGCTTGTCGTGGCGGAGCAGCCTGGCCGGGGGGACGTCGTGTCCTTGCATGGCGGGCTGAAGGAGGCCCTGGCGCTTGGGGCGGGGGTGCGGCTGGACGTGTCGGCGACGG
>NZ_JCACDK010000015.1:0-39112 GCF_059501845.1 Alsobacter sp.
ACATGGATTGCTCCGACTTTGGGCCGGAGCCGCATTGTCCCGTGCTTTGGGCCAAAACGGAAATTGGCAAGCAGCGGCCGGTCCAGTTCGGGGAGGTTATGGACTTAGACCCGGACGCGTGACGGGCCGGACGGGAGGGGCGCTCCGGCGCCTTTCCGGGCCGCACGCAAAGGTGACCTGCTTTGGCCGCCCTCCCCTATCCCGTATTTCGAGTTTCCCGCCCGGCATGACTGGGCCAACACAGGAGCCTCACTATGAAATCCCTTCTACAAGCCCTGACCGCCGTCGCTTTCGCTGCAGCCGCATGTCAGGCGGCCTTCGCCCTGATGGCGGTCATTCCGGCCGCCCGCACGTACGGCACCTTCACCACCGGCGATGCAATCTACGGAATACTCTTGTGGGTCCAAACGCTGGTCGCGAAGACGGTCGGAGCAATCCCTATGAGCGTCGGTCGCAACATTTGACACGATCCTTGCCCCGAACCCCTTCGGTCCGACAAAGGCGACCTCAAATGCCAATGCCTCACAGACCACTACTGCGCAGCTTCCAAGCCGGCCCAACGGAAAGGAGATGTGAAATAATGACCGCGTCGCCCTGGGTGGCAGGGCCAACGAGGAGAACGTCATGAACGACCAGCCAAGCGATGTAACCCCGAACGATCTGCGCGCCATGCGGATCAGGATCGGTCTCGACCGGCATGAGCTTGCCCAGCTGCTGAAGCTGAACGGCCGCGCCGACATCTTTGAACAGCTGGAGCGCGGTCGAAAGTGGACCCTCTACGAGAACCACCGCGACGTGCTGGTGAAGCTCTGCCACGAGTTCGATGAGCTTCTGGATGAGGCCATCGCAAAGCCCGTCCCGCCGGTCTTCGTGGTCTATCCGAACGATGGCACCTACCGCGACTTCGAGCCTGCGATGGCCGGACGGCTGCCCTTCAACTCAATGCACCGTATGTTGGTGGCGCGGTGGCGCGAGGCGGTGACCGAGAACGACGTCGGCCCTCCGCAGTGCATCGAGATCATCCCGGGCAAGTACAATGAGTGGCTCGCCCAGATCGGAGCCCAGGACTCGACCGAGGCCCGAGAGAAGTGGTGCCTGAACTACGCCCAGGTCTACAAGATAAAGCCCGGCAACCCGATTGCCGGCGCGCCGGAGGATTGAGCGATGCCGAAGTTCGGAAACCGCTACATCGAGGATCCGTCCATCGCTCAGTGCGCCGCTCTGGAGTACGAGCGCTTATGGGCCAGGATCGAGGCCGGCGTCGAGGAGGGCGAGCCCTTCTTCGTCGCCCGCGAGAAGATCCTGGCGCTCGAGATCCCGGTCATCTCCAAGCGCTACGGCAAGGTCGTGGGCAATCGGGTGTCGAAGGCCATCCAGCACACGCCAATGAGCGAATGCTCCGGAGCCATCAACCGCAGCTACTCCCGGATGGTTCTCCAGGAGAAGCTCGCCAAGAAGGGCAAGCTCTCGTGGTGGGACAGGCTCTGCTACGACCTGTCCTGCGCAGGCATCCCGGTCTGGTGATCTAGCCGACGAAGAAGCGGGCAGTCTTGTCGCTTCGCCCGCTTCCGCAATGCGCCGATTTCCGACCTCTAGTTTCCATCCCGAGGCGGACAGTCGGCCGCGCACGGCAGACAGGAGAGCGGGCTGCGTGCCTTGATCCCGCCGTTGGCGGACCAGAGCCCGGCGAAAGTTCGCTTACTGCCACTTCGAAAAGGCACGAACGTGCACACGCGCGATCCCGAGCCGGTGGGCGCCGGCGAACCCTCTGACACCTCCGCCCAGCGTGGCCACTCGGAAGACTATGACGGTGCGGTGTTCCCCTGCGCTCTCTCCCGTGACGCCAGAAGCAGGCTGCGCAGCCGGCCCCGGCCGAGCGCAAGATCCAGTTCCTCGAAGGCGAAGTAGGGCACCAGAGCGAAGCCCGTAATCAGGCCGACAACCACGGCCCCGCCGAAGCCGCCGGCTCCGTAGACGGGAAGGCTCCCTTCGGCCGTGGCACCCCGCAGCATCCCGACGATCACCTTCTCCAGTACGTCGACGGCGATGAACAGGATGGCGAAGGCCGCCGACCTGAGCAGGATGGGCACGAACAACGGCCTCTCCCGAAGCGACGGGAACAGCCGGAAGCTATCCGCCACAACCATGACCTTGGCGAGCACAAGGGCATTCAGGAAGCCGAAGCCCCAGTTCTGGAACTGGATCTGATGGGCGGTCAGGACCACGTATTGATGCAGCTGAAACAGCAGCGACATGATCCACAAGTACAGGAACAGCATAAAGAACCGGATGATCTCGTGCTTGGCCTTGTCCACCAGGCTCTGGTGCGTCCCGGTTTCGGCGGGGGATTGGTGGCTCATCGGTGGCCCCTGATCACTCCACGGACGGGTTGGAACTTTCACGGCGTCTCCCGGCGGGCGAGTTCCTCGGCAAGGATCGGGACACCAAGGTGGCAGGCCTGCAGGCCTTGCGACACGCAGATCTGCAGGACGGAGAAGATCTCTTGGGGCGTCGCCCCGGCCTTCAACGCATTCTGGATGTGGCGCCGCGTTCCGGGCGCGTACATGTGCGTATAGGATGCGTCGAAGGCGATGCTGATCAACTCGATGTCCTTCGCCGGCAACACGTGGTCCCGGTAGATGCCGGCTCCCGTGGCCATGAAGGCATCCGTCCAGTGCGGATCGAGCGCGAGAAACGGATCCCAGGCCGTGTTCCATTGGCCGATCGACTTCATCGCGTCACAAGCCGGTGTGGGAAAGGGTTCCGGAGGCGTGGTCGCGGCTCCCTGTGCCTTGGCCTCCTCCAGCAGGATGGGGGCGCCCAGGCTGCAGGAGTGAACGGCCATCACGGTCGCGCACTTGATGACGAACAGGATCTCGTCGCGCGTCGCACCGGCGTCCAGAGCGTTGCGGATATGACGCCGTGTCCCCTCGGCGTTGAGATTGGTGCAGGCGATGTTGATGGCGACGCTGATGAGTTCGACGAGCTTTGCGGGAAGCACGCCACTCCGCCAGGGGATGGCGGCCATCGCCTTGCACGCGGCCGCCCATTTCGGATCCCAGCTTTCCAGCTGATCGAGGTCCGTTCCCCAGGGGCCGTCTGACGCCGCGTGTTTGGATGACGCCTGTTCCATCTCCTGGACCTCCATCTCGATCCGGGTTTGATTTCAATCCGGCTCCGGCAACGGCATGGCGAGCGGATCCGGTTCCCACACCACGAAAGCGTTCCCCGCCGGGTCCGCGACGACGGCGTGCCAGGCCGTCTTTGGAACTGCCGAACGCTGCTTCAGGACTGCGCCGCCCGCAGCCAGCGCCGCGTCCAAGGCCGCCTCCACGGAGTCCACCTCGACGAAGTTCATCCAGCCCCTGTGGGCGAAGGCCGGTGGGTAAGCGACGCCTCCCGCCTGTGATCCCGTCTGCACGCGCCAGTAGTCGATGCCCGGGGCCCGTTCGACCGTCCAGCCGAGGACGTTGCGGTAGAACTGCGCCAGATCTTCAGGGTTGTCGCCGTAGATCTCGAAATGCGTCAGGGCTCCGGGCATTACGTCTTTCCGAGACGGTCCGCGAAAGCGCCGCGGACCCCGTTGCGGGAACGGACCACCGGCAGGAGCGGAGGAGGAGTGCTCCTCGCCTTGACGAGATCGGCGGACCATGGATGGAGCTCAGCTGCAGGGATTGTTGGTCGTGCTCTTCTGCCCGGCCTTGCACTTAGTGTTCGCACCGGAGTGGCTCGACTTGCCGCCTCCACCAGAACTACCAGCGCCGCCTCCCTGGGTGCCCGACTTGGCGTACACCGCCACGGGCGAAATGAGAGCGGCGCAAGCTACGAGAAGGCCAACACGGACGTACTTCATCGTTCATCTCCTTGGATCGTTGTGTTTCTCTCGAACACGGACGCTACGACGGGCAGGTTTCTGCAGATCTCGTCCTGCCTTCTTGGCCTTGTAGAACGCGCAAAGCCTTTCGTATCCGGACGCCGGACGGCTTTGCGCTGATATCCAGGATTACATTTTGGCAGCAGCCATCGCGGCG
This sequence comes from Alsobacter sp., assembly GCF_059501845.1. Classification (NCBI taxonomy): domain Bacteria; kingdom Pseudomonadati; phylum Pseudomonadota; class Alphaproteobacteria; order Hyphomicrobiales; family Alsobacteraceae; genus Alsobacter; species Alsobacter sp. The sequence continues at coordinate 4,032 of NZ_JCACDK010000015.1, forward strand.
GCTGCCGCTGCGGGCGGGACCATGCAGTAGGCCATCGGATGGGAGTCACCGCCCGTCTTGGCGATGGTCTTCCTGCCGTCCGTTTCATGAACGAGGAAGCCCTTCTCACCATCGCGGCGGTTCGGCGGCAGGCCGAGATTCTCGAGCGTCTCCCCGATGCTGTTGTACCAGACGCCGACCTTCATGATCTCGCGGGCTTCCTTCGCGGTCGCGACCTTGCGGCCGAACTCCCTGCAGATTCGCACGGCGCCTTCGACCTGCTGCACGGAAGTTCGGCGCTTCTTGTCGGCTCCCCAAAGATTGTCCTCGTTGCCGACGCGAACGTGCTGACCGAGCACGATCGCCATGGCCGAGAGCGAGATCAGCCCGCGCATGCTCGACCAGAACGTGCTGACGGCACCCTGTGGAACCTGCCGCAAGAAATCCATCCAGTGATATGGATTGCGGCCCAGCGTGCCGCCGCCATAGCCCGCGATCGCCATGTTGAGCGGGCCCATGTAGACGCCCGCCCGGATCAGCCGCTCGATGATCTCCATCTGGTGGATGTGCCCCGGCACGAAGTAGGGCTGGATCCCATGCGCGCGCAGGCGCTTGAGGTGCTCGAGGTAAAACGCCGGTCCGGCGTCGACCCACATGCCGGCCCAGGCGGCCTGCACCTCGGGATTGTTCTCGAGATGCGTTCCTTTGATATCGTCGGGGTACATCATCGACATGATGTCCCATTGCGTGGTGCCCGTAGCGATCGTCACGAATTCCGGCTTTGGATCAAGTTCGGTCAGCATGTGGCGGGTGTCGTAGTCGAGCCACTTCGCTTTTGCTTCGGCCGTGTGTGGCGCAAACGAGATCGATCCGCCGACCTGGATAATCATCTCCGGAACGGCCTTGCGGATTCGCCCGAGCATGTAGTTGTACTGGTCGAAATTGGTCGATCCCATTCCTGTTGCGGGATCTCGAACATGGAAATGCAGCATGGTCGCGCCGGCGTTGTAGCAGTCGACGGCGGCCTGCTCCTGCTCGTCCCAGGTCAATGGAATGTCGGCGTCGCCCGGCAGCCACGACGGCCCATATGGTGCCGCGGTGATGATGAGCGGCTGCATGTTCTCAGGAAGAATTGAGTCGTCAGTGTAGTACATGCATCGCCTCCCAGGCAGGGTTCTTGAACCGCGATGGCGGACGAACTCATTGTCGCAGAGTCCAAGCTGCCTCGGCTTGACAGCGGCTGGTCAAATTAACAATCTAGGTCAAAGACGTCCTGGCATGAAGCAAGTGACCCCCCGTAGTTTCATCGCCACGGAGTCGTTTTATGCAGCGCATCGGTGTCTTGGTCGAACTTCCGCGCCTATTACGGGAGGCAGGTATCGATCCCGCCCCGGTGTTCACTGCTGCTGGAGTCCATCCAGGGCTTCTGTCGGACATCGACGGCATCTTACCGTTCGACCAATTTGCCTCGCTCGTGGTGCGCAGCATCGAGGCGACGGGGAACGAGAGCTTCGACCTGCGGATAGGGTCCAGTGCTCGACTGTCCCATTTGGGTGTGCTGGGCAGCTACATGAGCTGTGGTCCGACACTCGGTTCAGCCATCAACGATATTGTCACCAATCACTCCCGCTATGTCCGCGGTGGCGGGCCGTACCTATTCGACCTGGGTGACGGCGACCTTTTGATCGGTTACCGCACGCACCGGCCTGATGTCCCCGGAGCCCGACATATTGCAAGAGCCGCCGTGGCATTCGGCTATGCGATTTTCAAGGAGGTCAGCGGCGTTACGCCCAGGTTCGTTCACTTATCCCGTCATGAGCCGGTCGAGTTGGGCGACTATCTTGCCGCCTTCGGACGGACGTCGGCCAGATACAACAGCGAGCATTTCGGGTTGGCCTACAGTCGGGAGTCTCTCCAGGCCCCCAGCCTCAAGGCCGACCCGGAACTTCGTCGCCAACTCGGCAAGATGATCTCGGCCCGCTGGGAAGGGCTTCAGCCTGACATCCGGGAACGCGTGATGCGTACGCTCGTCCCGTCCGTCTTTTCAGGCACCAGCACGCTGGAAGCGACAGCTGCGCTCCTCAACATGACGCCAGACGCGCTCAGTCGCGAGTTGAGGGAATGCCGGACAACGTTCCGCGACCTTTTGGCCGCTGCCCGAACCGAGATGGCCGCTCAACTTCTCGTCGACACGACGATGAGCATCTCCCAGATTTCACACGTCTTGGGATACTCAGAGATCAGCGCCTTCACGCGTTTTTTCAAGGCAGCACGCAACGTCTCGCCGACAGAGTGGCGACGGACGGGAGGCGGTGCACCTCCGCCCGAAAATCAGCAAACCAATGGCGGTGCACCGGCGTGATCGTGACACAGACATCTGAGAGTGGCCGCACGGCCTGAAGGCGTCCCGAACATCCGCCTGGGCATGCCTGTTTCGCGACACGCTAAGGCGCGTCTTGCGGATGGATCAAGTTTGAGATCCGGTTCCTTCTCCAGACTTCGGCAAACCGTCCAACATCACCAAGGCTGAAAGCAGAAGCTTCAAAAGTCCGAATTGGGTCAGGAATGCGCGTTCGGCGGGTCCGCTTCGCGCCAAAAGAAGACACCCTTTGTCCTCCAGGCGAACGACAGCTTTCGGGCAACTTCGGACTCCAAAGTTGGTGATCGGTCGATGGGGAGCCGGGCGTGAGAGACGAGCCGGGACCCGGATGGCAGCCCTTATGATCTCCTTACGAAGCCGGCTCGTCTTCCTGATCGATCCCTGATGGCGATCCAACCTAGCTTCCGGACGACAACCGGAGGCTCTTATGTCCGACATCCTCTATCTCGCGCTGGGGTTCGCCGCGTTCGGCGTCCTCGCGCTCTACGCCCGCTGGGCGGCGACCGCCTGAGGCCTGCTATGCCCGATCTCGTGATGGGCGGCCTCGTCGCCGCCGGCCTTGCCGTCTACCTCGTCTACGCGCTGGTGCGTCCGGAGCGCTTCTGATCCCCCCGCCGGCCGGGGGCGGGCCGGTGCATTCCCTGGAGTCTTCTCATGTCGGCCAATGGCTGGCTGCAGATCGCCGTCGTCCTGGCGGCGGTGCTGGCGGCCGCGATCCCGCTAGGCGCCTTCATGGCGCGCGTCCATGCGGGCAAGCGTACTCTTCTCTCGCCCGTGCTCGACCCCGTCGAGAAGGGCTTCTACCGCCTCGCCGGGATCGATCCCGCGGCAGAGCAGGGCTGGCTCGGGTACGGGCTCGCCATGCTCGCCTTCAATGCGGCAGGCTTCGGGCTGCTCTACGCCATCCTGCGGCTGCAGGGCGGGCTGCCGCTGAACCCGCAGGGCTTCGACGGCCTGTCTCCGGACCTCGCGTTCAACACGGCGGTAAGCTTCGTCACCAACACCAACTGGCAGTCCTATGGCGGCGAGAGCACCATGAGCCTGCTCAGCCAGATGTTCGGGCTGACGGTGCAGAACTTCCTGTCCGCCGCCACCGGCATCGCGCTGGCGCTGGCGCTGGTGCGCGGCTTCGCCCGATCCTCGGCGACGACTGTCGGCAACTTCTGGGTCGACGTCACCCGCGCCACGCTCTACGTGCTGCTGCCGCTCGCCTTCGTTGTCGCGCTGGCGCTCGTGGCGCTCGGCACGCCCCAGACGCTGTCCGCTGCGGCGGATGCGACCACGCTGGAAGGCGGCAAGCAGGCGCTGGCCATGGGCCCTGTGGCCTCTCAGGTCGCCATCAAGATGCTGGGCACGAATGGCGGCGGCTTTTTCAATGCGAATGCCGCGCACCCCTTCGAGAACCCGTCTGCGCTCGCCTGTGCCTTCCAGATCTGGCAGATGCTGGTCGTCTCAACCGCGCTGGTCTTCGCCTTCGGGCGGCTGATCGGCGACGGGCGGCAGGCCCGCGCCATCCTGGCGGCGATGGCCATCATCCTCGTCGCCGGCGTCGCCGTCGCCTATTGGGCCGAGGCCGCGGGCACGCCGGTGCTGCGCCAGGCCGGCATCGACCCCGCCATGGGCAACATGGAGGGCAAGGAGCTGCGCTTCGGGCTTGCTCTGTCCGCCTTCTTTGCCGCGGTTACGACGGGCCTGTCCTGCGGCGCCGTCAATGCCATGCACGCCAGCTTCACGCCCATCGGCGGGCTGGTGCCGCTGCTGTTGATCCAGCTCGGCGAGATCCTGCCGGGCGGCGTCGGCTCGGGACTCTACGGCATCCTCGTCGTGGCCATTATCACCGTCTTCGTCGCGGGCCTGATGGTGGGGCGCACGCCCGAATATCTCGGCAAAAAGATCGAGGCACGCGAGATGAAGATGGCGATGCTGGCCGTGCTCATCCTGCCCGCCGCCATTCTCGGTTTTTCGGCCGTGGCGCTGGTGATCCCGCAGGGACTGGCCGGCATCCTCAACGCCGGGCCGCACGGCCTGTCGGAGGTGCTCTACGCCTACTCCTCGGCGGCCGGCAACAACGGCTCGGCCTTCGCCGGCCTCACGGCCAACACGCCCTGGTACAACGCCACGCTCGGCCTCGCCATGCTGGCAGGCCGCTTCGCCTACATCGTCCCGATGCTCGCCATTGCCGGTTCGCTCGCCGCCAAGCCGCGGCTGGCGGAATCCACGGGAACGTTCCCGACACATGGCCCGCTCTTCGTGGGGCTCCTCGTCGGGGTGATCCTGATCCTGGGCGGGCTGCAGTACTTCCCGGCGCTGGCGCTGGGGCCTGTCGCAGAGCAGGTGCTGATGCTCGCTGGCAAGACCTTCTGAGGTGATTTCGATGTCCACCGCCGCCGCGCGCAACCCGTCGCTGCTTGACCCCGCCATCCTGAGGCGGGCCGTTCTCGACGCGCTGCGCAAGCTCAACCCCGCCTCCCTCGTCCGCAACCCGGTGATCTTCGTCACCGAGGTCGTGGCGGCCCTCGTCACCATCATCGCGATCCGGGACGTGATCACCGGCCAGCCGGCCGGGTTCGTCGCCCAGATCGCCGCCTGGCTGTGGTTCACAGTCGTCTTCGCCAACTTTGCCGAGGCGGTCGCCGAGGGCCGGGGCCGCGCCCAGGCCGATACGTTGCGGCGCGCCCGCACCGACACGGTCGCCAAGAAGCTGATCGACCCGGAGCGGCGGGAGATCCAGACCCGTGTCCCCGCGCCCGAGCTGCAGCCCGGGGACCTCGTCCTCGTCGAGGCCGGGGACATCGTGCCGGGCGACGGCGAGGTGATCCTCGGCGTCGCCTCTGTGAACGAGGCGGCCATCACCGGCGAGTCCGCCCCTGTGATCCGCGAGTCCGGCGGCGACCGCTCGGCGGTCACCGGCGGCACGACGGTCATCTCCGACTGGCTCGTCGTGCGGATCACTTCGGGTCCCGGCTCCTCTTTCCTTGACCGCATGATCGCGCTGGTCGAGGGCGCCGAGCGGCAGAAGACGCCCAACGAGATCGCGCTCAACATCCTGCTGGCCGGCCTCACCATCGTGTTCCTGATCGCGGTCGTGTCGCTGACCGGCTTCGCCCGCTACTCGGGGACAGACGTGCCGGTGCCGGTCCTCGTCGCGCTTCTGGTGACGCTGATCCCCACCACCATCGGCGGGCTGCTGTCGGCCATCGGCATCGCCGGCATGGACAGGCTGGTGAAGTTCAACGTTCTCGCGACGTCCGGGCGTGCGGTGGAGGCCGCTGGGGACGTCGACACGCTGCTGCTGGACAAGACCGGCACGATCACCTTCGGCAACCGCATGGCCAGCGAGATCATCCCTGCCGCGGGAGTTCAGGAGCGCGAGGCGGTTGAGGCGGCGCTTCTCGCGAGCCTCGCCGACGAAACGGCTGAGGGACGCTCCATCGTCCAGCTCGCGCAGGAGCGCCACGGCATGACCGCCGGCGCGGAGGCCGGGGCCACCTTCGTGCCGTTCACCGCCACGTCGCGGCTGTCGGGCCTCGACCGGCCGGGCGGCCGTCTGCGCAAGGGCGCAGTGGACGCCGTACTGAAGTTCGCCGGCGTCACGACGCCCGACCCGGCCTTCGCCGCCGCCGTGGACCGCATCGCCCGCTCGGGCGGTACGCCGCTGGGCCTGGCGGCCGAGGGCCGGCTGCTCGGCATCATCCACCTCAAGGACGTGGTGAAGCCCGACATCAAGGAGCGTTTCGCCGAGCTGCGCCGGATGGGCATCCGCACGGTGATGGTGACGGGCGACAACCCGGTCACGGCAGCGGCCATCGCCTCGGAAGCGGGGGTGGACGACTTCATCGCCGAGGCGACCCCGCAGGACAAGCTCGACTACATCCGCGCGGCGCAGGCGGAGGGACGGCTCGTCGCCATGTGCGGCGACGGCACCAACGACGCGCCGGCCCTTGCCCAGGCGGATGTCGGCGTGGCCATGCAGTCCGGCACGCAGGCTGCGCGTGAGGCCGGTAACATGGTCGACCTCGACAGCAACCCGACGAAGCTCATCGAGATCGTCGGCATCGGCAAGCAGCTGCTGATGACGCGCGGTTCGCTGACGACCTTCTCCATCGCCAACGACGTGGCGAAGTACTTCGCCATCATCCCCGCGCTGTTCGTGGCCGCGATCCCGGAACTCGGCGTGCTCAACGTCATGGGCCTTTCGACGCCGCAAAGCGCCATTCTATCGGCGGTCATCTTCAACGCGCTGATCATCGTGGCGCTGATCCCGCTGGCGCTGAAAGGCATCGCCTACCGGCCGCTCGGGGCCGCGGCGCTGCTGCGGCGCAATCTCCTGGTCTATGGGCTCGGCGGTCTCGTCCTGCCTTTCATCGGCATCAAGGCGGTCGACCTCGTGGTCGCCGGCCTGGGCCTCGCCTGAGGAGGCGACCATGTCCCTTTTTCGTCCCGCCCTGGTCCTTCTCGTGCTGTTCTCGGCCCTGACAGGGATCATCTATCCCCTGGCGGTCACGGGTATCGCCGGTGCCGTCTGGCCCTCCCGTGCGACGGGCAGCCTCGTCGTGAGCCCAAGCGGGTCCGTGACGGGCTCGTCGCTGGTGGGGCAGGCCTTCACCTCGGACGCCTATCTCTGGCCGCGCCCCTCGGCGACCTCAGGCCCGGACCCGCAGGATCCGTCCAGGAGCGTGGCGGCGCCTTACAACGCTTCCAACTCGTCCGGCTCGAACCTTGGCCCGACCTCGAAGGCGCTAGCCGACAGGCTGGCTGCCGATGTCGCGCGGCTGAGGGAGAAGGGCATCGCCGGACCTGTCCCGGGCGATGCCGTGACAGCGTCGGCGAGCGGGCTCGACCCGCACGTCTCGCCGGACTTCGCACTGGCTCAGGCGGCGCGCATCGCGGCGGCACGGGGAGCGGCCGAGCCCGATGTCCGCGGCCTCATTGCTGGGCATGTCGAAGGCCGGGAGCTCGGCATCTTCGGCGAGCCTCGGGTGAACGTGCTCGCGGTCAACCTCGCCCTCGACGCCCGCTTCCCGCGGAGCTGAACCAGGGGTCGGCGCCATGAAGGGCGACGCCACACGCCCATCGCCCGACGCCCTCCTCGCGCTCGCCAGGCGCGAAGAGGGCGGACGGCTGAAGATTTTCTTCGGCGCCGCGCCCGGTGTCGGAAAGACCTTCGCCATGCTGCAGGCAGCGCGCGCCAGGCTGGCGGAGGGCGGCGACGTCGTCGCCGGCATCGTCGAGACGCATGGCCGCCGCGACACCGAAGGGCTGGTCGAGCCCTTCGAGATCCTGCCGCGCCGGCGTGCACCGCATCATGGCCGCATGGTGGAGGAGTTCGACCTCGACGCGGCTCTGGCCCGCCGGCCCGGCCTTCTCCTCGTGGACGAGCTCGCCCATACCAACGCGCCCGGCAGCCGGCACCCCAAGCGCTGGCAGGACGTGCAGGAGGTGCTGGAGGCAGGGATCGATGTCTGGACGACGCTCAACGTCCAGCACCTCGAGAGCGTCAACGACATCGTTCTGCGCATCACCGGCGTGCGCGTGCGCGAGACGGTGCCCGACGCTGTCTTCGAGGAGGCGGACGAGATCGTCCTCGTCGACTTGCCGCCGGACGAATTGCTGAAGCGCCTCGCGGAAGGCAAGGTCTACCTCGCCGACACGGCGGCCCGAGCGCGCGATAACTTCTTCAAGCCCCAGAACCTCGCAGCCCTGCGCGAACTCGCCCTGCGGCGTGCCGCCGAGCGCGTCGACAGCGATCTCGTCGAACGCATGCAGGGAGGCGCCATCGAGGGGCCATGGCCGGCGGGAGAGCGGCTGCTCGCCTGCATCGGACCGGACGCCCAGTCGGAGGCCGTGCTGCGCCGGGCCAAGCGCCTCGCCGACCAGGCAAGTGCGCCGCTGCTCGTCGTCACGGTGGAGCGCGCGGGCGGGCGGCTGCGGCGCGAGGCCGAGAGCCGCCTGGCGGAGACGCTGAAGCTCGCGGAAGCGTTGGGCGCCGAGACCAAGACGCTGGTCGGCCAGGACATACCCGATACGCTCCTGCGCTTTGCACGCTTCGAGAACGTGACGCAGATCGTCGTCGGGCGATCGCACGGCGGGCTCCTTACCGAGCTGTTCCGCCGTTCCCTCCCGCACGAGCTGGTGCGCCGGGCGGGCGGCATCTCGATCCACGTGCTCACCGACGACGCGAGCGGCGGGGCGCCACGGCGGCCCGACCTCGCGCTCGGTCCCGTCCGCCCCGCCGAGTTCGCCTGGGCCGCCGCGGCCGTGGCTCTCGCGACGCTCGTCGGCGAGGCGCTGACCCAAGTCGTGGCGCTGCCGAACGTGTCGATCATCTACCTGATGGCGGTGCTCGGGCCGGCCGTGCTCTTTGGCGTCTGGCCCGCCGTGTTCGCCTCCGGCCTATCGTTTCTCGCCTACAATTTCTTCTTCATCCCGCCTGTGTACACCTTCACCGTCGCCCGGCCCCACGAGCTGCTGGCACTCTTCGTCTTCCTCGTCATCGCCGTTATCACCTCGGCCGTCGCGGGCCGCGCCCGCGAGCAGGCGCGGGCCTCGGCCGCGCGCGTCAAGGCGACGCGCAGGCTCTACGAGTTCACGCGACGCCTGTCCGGCGTCGCCGGACGCGAGGCGGTGTCGGAGGTCGCCGCCGCGGAGATTCATGCTTCGACCGGGCGCGGCGCCGTTCTGGTCCAGAGCCATCCGGCGGGCCTCGTCGTGATCGCCGCGTGGCCGCCGGAGCTGCTCGACGAGGCCGCCCTCGCGGCCGCCCGCTGGGCCACCGAGCATGACGAGCCCGCGGGCTCTGGCACCGGCACCCTTCCGCAGGTGCCCTGGCTGTTCCTGCCTCTGAGGGGGACCCAAGGACCAATCGGCGCGGCGGGGATCGCGCTCGCAACGGGCGAGGCGCTGGGTGGCGAGGAGCGTGCCTTGCTCGACAGCCTCGTCGAGCAGACGGCGGCAGCCCTGCAGCGCACCGTTCTCGCCGAGGAGAGTGCCGCCGCCCGCACGGCGGCCGAGGCGGAGGGAGTCCGCAACACCCTGCTCTCCTCGATCTCCCATGATTTCCGGACGCCGCTCGCCTCCATTCTCGGTGCTGCCAGCACCCTCGCCGAACTGGGCGAGCGTATGGACCAGAGCACACGGCAGGGATTGCTGCAGCAGATCCGCGAAGAGGCGGAACACCTGGACGGCATGGTCCGTAATCTCCTCGCCATGACCCGCGTGGAAGCCGGGGCGCTCGAACCGCACCGAACCTGGGTCGATATGGGCGAACTCGCACGCCGCGTGGCCGCGGCAGCCCGGCGGCGCGGCGCGCTGCAACCAATTGCAGTGGAGGCCGCGCCCGGCCTGCCACTCGTCCACGCCGATCAAGGTCTCCTGGAGCAGGCGCTTTCAAACCTGATCGGAAATGCGGTCCGGCACGCGGGCGCCGGGGCCTCCATCGTCGTCGCCCTGCGGCGCGGGTCGGACCGCGTTGCCATCGACGTCACCGACGACGGGCCGGGCATTCCAGCGGACCTGCTGCCGCGCATCTTCGACAAGTTCGTGCGAGCCCGCCCGGCGGCCGACGGAGGTGAGGGAACCGGGCTCGGGCTCGCCATCGCACGCGGGATCACGGAGGCTCACGGAGGAACGCTCTCCGTGGCGAGCCCTGTCGCCAGCGGGCACGGTGCCCGCTTCACTTTGTCCCTGCCCATCGAAGGAGATCCGCGCCCGTGAGCCGGCCGCAACGCGTCCTCGTCATTGACGACGAATTGCCCATCCACCGCTTCCTGTCGGCGGCTCTCACCGCCTCGGGTTACGAGCCCGTCCAGGCGCTCACGGGCGCCGAGGGCCTGCACCTGTTGGCCACCGCGGTCCCGGAAATCGTCCTGCTGGATCTCGGTCTGCCCGACATGGACGGGAAGGATGTCATCGTCCGGGCTCGAGGATTTTCGCCGGTGCCCATCATCGTACTCTCGGCCCGTGATCGCGAAGCGGAGAAGATCGCGGCGCTCGATCTCGGCGCCGACGACTTCGTCAACAAGCCGTTCGGTGTCGGCGAGTTGCTGGCCCGGGTGCGCGCGGCCCTGCGCCCCCGTATGGAGGAAAGCGGAAAGACCGCGGTCTACCGCGCCGGAGGCCTGGAGGTCGACGTGCCTGCCCATCGTGTTTTGATCGACGGCGCACCCGTCCGACTGACCCCGCGGGAGTTTGACCTCCTCGCCTTCCTCGCCCGGCATGCCGGCAAGGTCGTCACGCACAGGCAGATCCTGAAGTCCGTCTGGGGTCCCGCCCACGAAGAGGACACCCAGTACCTGCGCGTCTATGTGGGCCAGCTCCGCGCCAAGCTCGAAAGCGACCCGAACGATCCCGTTCTGATCCTCACAGAGCCGGGAATCGGCTACCGGCTTTCGCTCTGAGCGCAATGAGGTCCGCTGTTGGTCTACTACCGACGTCTGCCGAGGGGTGCGGCAAAGGCTGCATTGGGTCAACTGTTCACGTTCCGAATGGTCCGCCCCGCGCCATCAGGTGAAGTTTGACTTGCTGCCGAATTCAGACCTCGCGCCACCTGAGGTTTAGTTTTCTTTGGCGCACGATCCGGGTTTCCGGCTCGCTGCTGAACCGGGCGCGCAGGGTGAACGATAGGAGCCAAGGGCAGCGTCCGACATGGGAGTGCGTTAGCGGAGCGCCGTGCCGAAGAAGCGCAGGATCTCTTCGCCAATGCGCGCGTGGATGGCCGGCCTGTCGACTCCGGGACGATCCTGGCAAGCCTCCGGAAACTCGTCGCGCCCGTCCTGATCACACTCGTTCACGAATATCTCGTGGTCTACATCTCCCGGGATGATGGTCAGCTCTGCTCCCGGTATATGGGCGGCGGCAAACGCGCCATTCGGCCCGGGCGGGGTTTGGGTATCTGCGGCGCCCACGCTGATGTGCACCGGAATGGTCATCGCGCCGAGACCGCTTTCCGTCATCCCAAACGCCTGGATGATACCCGGAGCCATGGCATAGGCCGCGCGGATTCGAGGATCGTGAACGCCCAGAGCGGGAGCCGGGTCTATGGTCAGTTCCGCTCGAAGGTGGGCAGGAACGTCAGGACGCCTCGCCCATCCCTGCTGGAATGCCGCATAGCGCTTTGGATCGACCCGCGCTCCACCGAGCCAAAGGGCTGTGAAGCCTCCTTGGGAATGACCGGCGACTCCGATCCGTTCGCGATCGACGAGCGGTTCGAAATCGGCGCTGGCGAGAAGGGCGTCCACCACCATGCTTAGATCCTTCGGTCTCTGCCACAGCTTGTTCGCGAGATAGGCGATCGAAGCATCGAACGTGTTCGCCTTGTAGTGCCACGGCGCCGCGACGACGTAGCCGTTCAGCGCGAGCAACTGAGTTATCCAGGCGTAGTAGAGAGGATTGCTCCCGCGCCCGTGCGAGAACAGAACAAGCGGATGACGCCCGGCTTCGGGCTCGGCTCCCGCGAAATAAGCCAAACCCGTGAAGAAGGGTGTCGGCACCGGGTCAGCGGCTTCGCTTTTGCGCGCCGGATAGAACACCGCGACACCAAGCACCCGCGCGGGATTGGCGGGATCTTGGATCTCGATCTGCCGGTAGCCGGCAACCCGCTCCGGCGCTGCAGCGCCGGCCGGAAAGGCAGCGAAGAGACCGACGACGATGGCAAGGATACGGAAGGCCGGCGCCATGATGTGTCTTCCCCCCGGCGGAGCATCGTTCAGCGATCCGCAACGGCAAGGATAGTAGAAAGCGGCATCCCGTTCGACCTGCTTCGCGCGGCAATTGACAATCGGGGTGATGGAAAACCTACAAACCTGCATTACCGCTAAACCCGTCGGCTGCATGCATCCTCATCGGGCGGCGGTTTTGGCCATTCACGGTGGCGTATCGGTACGGAGCAGTTCCCGGGAACCGGACCAGCTGAATAACGGCAACGGGTCACGAGTTCGCGTCGCCCGAGGCCAGACGAGCGTCTCAGTGCTGTCCCGCGAGAAGCCCCCGTTGGCGGGCCAGGGCGGCTGCGTGCAATCGCGAGGTTGCATCCAGCTTTCCAATCACCGCGGAAACATGGTGGTCGACAGTCTTTGGAGAGATGCCCAGCGCGCGGGCGATGGCCTTGTTGCTGAGCCCGCGATCGAGTTGCACCAGGATGTCCATTTCCCTCGGGGTGAGCGCTTCGCCCCTGGCGGTGACCCGGGGTTCCTGGCTTGAGCGCGGGGTGCGTGCAACTGCGCCGCCCGCCTGCAATCGCCGCAGCGCACCATTGGCTTGCAGCGCCTTCAGGATGGTTGCGGCCATCGCTCTTTGGGAGTCGGACCCAAGCGACAGGACAACGGCCCTCTCGAAGGGCATGTCCTCTGCCGGCGGGAAGGCCTCCCCGAAGCGGGCGGCCTGCGTATCGCGGTCCGACAGGAGTGAGAGCCACAGCGGCACGTCCTGGTAAATCGACGTGTTCGGCATGAGCGCCAGAGCCTCCTGCAGCAACGTGATGGCTTCGTCAGTGCCGTCGGCGGTCATCCAGGCCCTTTCGGCCTGAAGCACCGCGTAGGGAGCCAGCCTCTGCAGCTCCCTGCCCCTGACAAGATAACCTTCGATCTCGCCGAAAAGATCTCCTGCCGGATCGCCTCTCCGGGCCCGGAGCCGGGCGAGTGCCACGCAAGCGGGAAAGCGCGCCAGCGGCGTTGCCTCGGGATTGCCGAGAACCTGCTGGGCGATGACGGCGGCCTCGTCCCAATGACCTATCCGCAGCAGGACTTCTGCCTGCCAGGACCTCATGTAGTCGCGCCAGGTGTCGAGGTCGCGGTCCATGCAGTAGCCGATCCCTTCCTTCAGAAGGTGACACGCTTGGTCGTGTTGTCGGCGATGGACGAGCATGCACGCCATATTGGTGTAGGCGCGCGCTGCGTGTTCCTGCAGGTCATTCCGTCGCGCGAGGTCGAGAGACTCCGCGAGGTCCCGCCACGCAGCTGCCTCGTCCGTCCACTGCCTTGCCGCGCCCATGTTGTTGAGGGCGTGGCTGAGGATGTCGGGGCGATCCAAGCGTCGGGCCAGGTCGGCGGCCGTTCGACCGTGCTCCAGCGCCGGCGCGACGTCGTCCGCCAGCATAGCAAGCTGCGACAGGTTAGAATGGGCCATGGCGAGTTCGGGGCTGTCCCGCTCTCCCTGGAGCCTTACGAGAGCCGCTGTGCCATGCCGCTCCGCAGCAACGCGATCCCCTGCGAAGTAGCTCAGACGCGACATCCAGCGCAGTCCGTTCCCGGCGCCGACGTGATCTCCAGCCGCTTCGAACAGCCGGAGCGCCTCGGAGAGGCGGCCCATGGCGTCCGCGATACGGCCCATGAGATGAAGTTCTATGGCGAGCCTCATCAGCAGGTGAGCTCGATCGGGCAAGGTCTCGGAGCCTGGGCTGTCGAGGGCCGCGGCCAGGATGGATGCGGCCTCCCGGTGGGCTCCGATCCTGGACGCTGATTCAGCGGCAGCCGGTGCCATCGCGCGGAGCAGCTCGAAATCCTCGGCCGCGCGCGCGTGATGTACCACGTTGGCAACCGGTACGTCGTCTCGCGCACTAAGCGAGGCTAGCACTTGCCGATGAAGCTCCTTCCGGTGTCCGTGTCCCAAGGATCTTTCGACGACCCGGCGCGCGACCTCGTGTCGGAACCTGAGAGACGTGCCAGCCTCGACCAGCAGCCCTGCGTCGACGCATTGCCGCACAGGATGCGCGGCCTCTTCCCCGATCAGATCCGAAACCAGAGACGCCTCAACTTGAGCGGGGAAGATGGAAACCAGGTCGAGGGCGGCGCGAGCATCCGGCCCGAGCTGGTCGGCCCGCAGAAGCACCGAATCCTGGATGCCGGCGGGCGTTGTCTCCAGTCCCCCGGAGAGGATCGCTTCGGAGACGAAGAAGGCATTGCCTGCGGTGGCTTTGTGGAGCGTCCGCGCGTCGAGCGGCGTCGCTCGGGTCAATTGCGCCACGGCATCAAGGCTCAGAAGCGGAACCTCGATCCTCACTAGCGCATCGGCCGGGATATCGGCCAGCACCCGCCTGATACGCTTCTGCGCGTCGGCCGTGTCGTTTCGCGCGGTCAGGACAAGGAGGATCCGGGTCTTGGTTATGCGGCGGCCGAGGAAGCGGATCCAGTCAAGCGTGGCGTCGTCGGCCCAGTGGAGATCCTCGACCGCCACCACCGTCGCATGCTCGGAGTTCGAGAAAACGCGGAGAGCCTCGAGGAAAAGGTCCAGCGACGACACATCCTGAAGATCTCGCGGCAGCGACCAACCTGCTCCTCGAGCGAGATCGCGCAGCGGGCCGAGCGGCTCCGAGATCGAGAGATCCTCGCAGGCGCCACGCAAAACCCTTGCCCTGACCGCGACATCGCGGGCGAAGGCCTCGACGAGGCTGGTCTTGCCCACGCCTGCTTCGCCGAGTACCGCCGACACGCGCCCTCGGCCCTGGTCCGCCGCGTTGAAGCTGCGTGCCAGCTGCTCGATCTGGACGGCCCGTTCCAGAAGCACCCGCGTGCCCTCGCGACCACAAGTAAAGGATACCTACACGCTATCGCCGTCCGCACGCATGGGGAACCTGACCAGGCCGCATGGGGCATTCTCCCGATGCCGGCGGTCCTCGAGATCGGCATCCTCGCCGCAGTTGCACCGCTGGGGTGGCCGACGAAGGAGACGACGATGCCGCGCTACATGGTTGAAAGAACGTTCCCGGAAGGGCTGAAAATTCCGGCTGACTCGGCAGGAGCACAGGCGTGCTCGGGCGTCATCGGGCAGAACGCCGAGGGCGGCGTGACCTGGATCCAGTCCTTTGTCTCGCCGGACAAGACGAAGACGTTCTGCGTCTATGACGCACCTTCGCCCGAAGCGGTCCGCAGCGCAGCCCGCCGCAACAACCTCCCGGTCGACAGCATCACCGAGGTTCGGGTTCTCGATCCCTACTTCTACCACTAGCCGCCGATGACCCGCTCCGGCCTGGACCACCGGAGCGGGCTTCAGGTCAGGACCGACCGGCTCCCGCCATGAGCCATGACAGGGGCGGAGCATGATGCCGAGAGCTGTCGTCCTCAGGGTCCGCCTTGGGTCAAGAGTGCTAGTTCGTGCAGGTCCACCTCGCGCCAAGAGCAGTCACGACCCAACCCGCCGAAAGCTGACGTCGGCCAGCACATCGCGAGAACGGGGAGCAGCGGTTCGGCCGACTAGCGCTGCTCCCCGCCTCTCCGCGCTTCGGCCATGTACGCCCGTGCCCCTATCGCAGCAACCGTCCAACCGGAACTCGCGTAGCTGGCCGCACTTCTGGCGACCGCACTCACCCGCCAGGCGAAATGTTCCGCATCGGCGGGGATGGACAGGCTGGTGGAGCTCACATCGGTGAAGCCCGTCCACGCTTCGCGCGAGCCCGTCTCGTCGAGTACCCTGACCTCCACGAAGAAGCTGACCGGCTCAGGCTCCTCCTCGCATGTCCAGACTAGTTCGACCGTTCTCGCGTCTCCGTCGAGGGTAGTCCCACTGGTCGGAAAGAGTGGTCGTGGCGATACGAGCCGGGTCGAGCGAGGGCCCGAGGGCGCCGGTTGCGCGAGGCGATCGCGTGCAGCCGGCAGACCGGATGCGACAAACCAGGCGCGGGACAGGTCTCCATTGGCCGCAGCGCCGCTTCCCCCTGCATAGATCAGGCCGAGATTGTAGGCAGCACGCACATTCCCGCGGGCGGCCGCGCGGGCGTACCAGATTTCGGCCTGCGCCGCGTCGGGGGGCGCGCCCCGCCCATTGTCCAGCATTGCGGCGACGTTGAAAGCGGCTTGCGGATGGCCTGCTTCCGCCGCCCGAAGCATCAGTCCGTAAGCCCCGGCGGCGTCGCGGGGACCGTCGACGCCGATATCGAGCGCGAGCGCCTGCTGGAACCAGCCTTCTCCAGGCGCGGTGACGTTCGTCCGCTGCTCCTCGGCGGAGACGGTCGCGGGTCGCAGGAGGCCCGCACACGTCGCCGCCAGGCACGCCAGCACATATCGCCTGCAGATCGCCCCACCGCTCGTGCTCGCCGATAAACTTCGAGGGGAGCGCGGTTCTTTCAGCGCCACGTGATCTCGACCCGGCGATTTTGCCGCTCCTCGACGCCCTGGTCCGTCGGTACCGGAAGATCCGTCTCGCCCTTGGCGAGCACCTGGAAGCGGTCGGCCGGAATTCCGCGGTCCAGCAGCCCCTTAAGTACAGCCGACGCGCGCCGCTGCGACAGCTCGAGGTTCAGGCCGGGCCGCCCGGTGCGGTCGGCGCTTCCAGTCAGGATCATCACGATTGGCTTGCCCTCATTGTAGGCGCGCGACGCCCGGTCGAGCACGGCGACGTCCGAATCGCGGATCGCGCTGCTGCCCGTCTCGAAATAGACGACGAGTGGCGCAGGCGAGGCTGCCGCTGCCGGCGCCGCGCCATTTGGGGTGGTCGCGTCCTGGGTGGTCGCGTCCTGCGCGGCGGCGCTTCCGGCGAGAAGGGCGGCAAGCCCGGCGAAGAGCAGTCTGCTGGTCATGGTCATCTCTCCTTCACTCACGGGCCGGTAAGCCCGAGTTCCATGGTTCCAGGCCTTGGCAGAAGGCCGATCTTGGGCGGCGGGCGCCGCACGACATCGACGCCGGCGAGAGCGCCCGCGTCTCGCGCCAGCTTTTCGTCAGGTGCGTAGGAGTAAGTGAGCACCGGGCGAACCACGGCGGCGCTGTCGCGCAGGTCAACGACCTCGATTCCCTTGGCGGCTAACATTGCAACCACTGTTTCGGCGCGCCGGCGGGCCGAGACGCTGCCGCGGGCGTAGCGCACCAGCACCCGCGCCGGCGCGCTGGCGGGAAGGGAGGTCAGCCCGCGCTCGCTCGGCCCGGCAGGGACAGCGGCCGGTTCTGCCGGGCGCGTGGCTGCCGCAGCGGGCTGCGCCGGCACGACCTTCTCGGCCCGCTCGAGACGAACGCGATCCAACTCGCGCGCCAGCGCCTCGCGCTCCCTCTCGAGCTCCGCGACCCTGTTCGCATCGACAGAGGCGACCGGCGCGGGGGGCTGCACGATCAGGAAGGGTACCGCCGGGAAGATGTGGATCGGGATGGTGGGCGGGCGGAGTGGAAAAACGCCTTGCGCAAACCGCGCATCGATCAAGAAGGCCTCGGCGAGCGTCGCGGGCCGCGCCGATCCGCCGGCCGCCTCGGGCGGGGGCTCCGTGGGCTGGCTGTCGGCCGGCGTAGCGGGATACGGCAATGCCGGCCCCGTGGAGTCCAAATGAGCGACCGCGGCAGGCTCCGCTGATGCGGCCGGCACGGCACGCGAAACGGGATCGGGCTCCGCCGGTGTGACGATCGGCGCCGGAACGGGCGGTGAAACCGGCGCGTCGGCCGGCGGCGCGTCAGGCGCCGCCATGGCCACGTTGTGGGATTCAATGATCGCTTGACGTCGGGCGCCAGTCGCGGCGACGGCTGGAGGAGCCTGCGTCGAATCCATCGGGTTCGCCGGAGCCGGACCATCCGGCCCGAGCGAATGCATCGCAACCGACAGCGCAATTGTCGCGGCGGCGGGGACCCCAAGGCCTATGAGCGCCCAAGCGGAGAACCGCCAGGCTTTGCCGCGACGGTTGGAGCGGTACTGCGGCGGCACCGGCACGACGATGACTACCGGTTTGCCTTCGGTCACCCTACCGGACCCGGCGCGAGGCGCGATCGTCTCGGACTCAGGCCTGCGGCGCTGGCGCGGGCCGAAGCGGAGCGGAGCGTCTCCTGACAGGTCGGACGGCTGCGGCGCAGCGTCGGCGGGCGGGCGGGCGGACTCCGGCTGCGACATGTTACTCCTCCCGCATGGCGCGGCGAACCTGGTCGCCAAGCGGGCCGAGCAGGTACTCCAGCACCGTCCGCGACCCGCTCGAGATGATCGCTTCGCCCGGCATGCCCGGGCCGATCCGGACAATGTCTCCAGAGGCGCCGGTCCCGGGGCCCCGGCGAATGGAGTCCACTTTGACCCGCGCCTCGTAGTAGGCGGCCCCGGTGCGCGGTTCCTCGATGCGGTCGGCAGACAGGACGCCGACATGCCCGGTAACGAGCGGACGCCGGGAGACTGGCACGCCCGTCAGCACTACATCGACCTGCTGCCCCGCCTTGACGCGCTCTGCGTCGGCTGCGGCGACGCGGATGACGAGATCCGCCCTGTCCTCGTCCGGAACGATCTCCAGCACCTTTTGGCCGGGCGCGATCACGCCGCCGACCGTGAAGACGTTGAGGCCGTAGATCACCCCAGACGCCGGGGCCCGCATGATGGCGCGATCCAGCGTGTCGCGTGCGGCGATGAGCCGTGGTGCCAGTTCGGCCGCTTGCTGCTCGACCTGGCGGAGTTGTTCGGCCACTTCCGACAGGCGATCGCGGCGCAGCTGCGCCTGCCGGAGGCCGGTCTCAGCGATCGATCCCTCAATGCTGGCGATCTGGGCCCTCAGGCGGCCACGATCGCCATCCAGTGACGCCAGGGTGCGCTCCAGCCCGGCGAGCCGGGTGCGCGTGGCGTAGCCGGATGCGAACAGCCGGCGTGTGGCTTCGGTCTCGTCACGAACCGAGGCAAGCTGCGCCTCGACGCCCCGGACTTGGCTGGCCAGACCTTGAGCCTGGTCGCCCTGCTGGGCCGCGACACGCGCCAGGATCGACCTTTCTCCCTCCATCTGGCGGCGCCGTTCAAGCAAAGCAGCGCGCTGGGTCACCAGCAGCGGGTTCGCGCCCGCCACGCCTTTGGTCGCTGTCAAGCCGGGAGGTTCTACAAGATCGGGCGCATCGTCACGCTCGGCGACCAGGCGCGCGCGGAGGATGGCGAGCGAATCCGCCTGCGCGGACAGGGCAGAGACGAGGGCCTGCGCCGAGGTGTCGTCGAGCTCGACGAGGACCTGACCCGCCTGCACCTTGTCGCCGTCGCGGGCTTCGATACTGCGAACCACCCCTCCGTCCCGATGCTGCAACACCTTGCGATTGCCGGCCGCTTCAAAGGCGCCTTCGGCGACGACCGCGCTGTCCAGAGGCGACAGGGCCGCCCAGCCGCCAATCAGCCCGAAGAAAACGAGGAGAACCGCACCGCCGGCCATCACGAGCCCTCTCGCCCCGCCGTCGCGGTCAGCCCGCCTGCCGGCAAGAGCCTCGTCGAAGCGACCGCGTCCCTCGTCCGTCAGTTCCCTGGCCCAGTCACTCATGACGACCTCGCATGAGCATCGGGACGGGAAGGATCGACGGCGCGCACGAACTGGCGGCGCACAGCGTCGAGAACCTCGGCGCGAGGTCCCTGCATCAGTGCGGCGCCGTCTTGCAGCAGGAGCATCCGGTCGCAGATTTCGACAATTCCCGGTCGGTGCGCGACGATGACGATCGTGGCTCCATCCGCCTTCATATCGGCCAGCGCGGCCTTGAGCGCCGTCTCGCCATCGCCGTCGAGGTTCGCGTTCGGCTCGTCGAGGACGAGAAGGCGCGGCCGGCCCAAGAGGGCCCGGGCGAGCCCGAGACGCTGCCTTTGTCCTCCCGAGAGCGGCACGCCACCGTCGCCGATGAGTGTCTCGTAGCCCTGGGGTAGGTCGAGAACCATGTCGTGCACATCGGCACGTCGGGCGGCGAGAACGATCTCCTCGTCCGACGCGGCGCCAAAACGCGCGATGTTGTCGCGAGCGGTGCCCGCGAAGAGTCCGACGTCCTGCGGGAGGTAGCCGATGTTCTGGCCGAGTTCGGCGCGGTCCCAGTGCCTGATGTCCGCGCCATTGAGGCTGATGCGGCCTCCCGTGGGGGCGAGCGCGCCGGTCATCAGCCTCACCAGCGTCGACTTTCCGGCCGCGCTTGGCCCGACAATGCCGAGCGCCTCGCCCGCTGCGAGCTCAAGCGAAACGCCGCGGATCACCGCGGGGGCGCCCACAGGGGCGAATTCGACGCCCTCCATACGGACGGCGCCATTCGCCTTCGGCAAGCGCGTGCGACGCGCAATGGCCGAAGCGCCTGCGAGCAGGCTGGTCAGCCGCCCCCAAGCAACGCGCGCTGCAGCAATCTGCCGCCCCGCCGAAACGACCTGCTCGACTGGCGCGACGGCGCGCCCCATCAGCACCATGGCGACAAAGATCGAGGCAGGGCTGATCTCCTGGCGGATGACGAGCCATGCGCCGGCGCCCAGCATTCCCGACTGTAAAAGCAGCCGGAGAAAGCGGATCGCCGCCGCGAAGCTGGCGTTCCGCTCGCCGGCGAGCTCACTTTGCGCGAGCATCAGCGCGCGGTCGCGGTACCACCGGTCGCCTAGGCCTGCCTGCATGCCCATCGCAAGCACCGGATCGGCATGGCGAAGCATCTCGTCGGCGTGGCGATAGCTTCTCGAATGCGCGTCGGATGCGTTCGCTAGAGCCGGACGTGACAGCCGGTCGGCAAGGGCCGCCAGCGCGAGGAGAAGCAGCGCGGCCGACAGCGCCATCCAGCCAAGCGTTGGGTGGAGCGAAAACAGAAGGGCGAGGTAGACGGGCGTCCAGGGGATGTCGAAAACCGTTTGCGCCGCGACCCCTGACATGGCGTGGCGGACGAGGTCGAGATCCCGCAGCGCCTCCGAGTGTCGCAGCTTCCCATCCACCCGCCGCTGCATGAGATGCGCGAGAATTCGCGCGGAAAGCGACACGTCGAAGCGTGTTCCCGCCCGGATCAGGATCCGGGCGCGGATCGCATCGAGTATCGCCATTGCCCCGAGCGCGACCACGAGGCCGATGCTGAGCAAAGCCAGCGTTGCTCCGCTCCGGCTCGGCAAAACGCGATTGTAGACTTGCAGCAGGTACAAGGGCGTAGCGAGGTAAAGCAGGTTGATGCCGCCGCTGAAGACTGCCGCTGCCATCATGTACGACCCGCAGCTTCGCAGGGCGACCCATGGCAGGCTGTCACGAGTCTCACGGCCTGCGGCACCCCGGGCTGCGATCGTGTCGGTCATGGCTGATCTCGCTGCGAGGACGGGACGTCCGCCCGCGGCGTGGCCGCGGGCGGACGCAGATTCAGCCGATCAGGCTGTGCGCGGTGTCCGAATGCATGTCGCCGCCGCTCCAGAGACCCTGTCCGAACAAGTCGTCGAACATGGCCGAGGTCGAGCTGGACTGGCTGTCCCAGTGCGTCGCCGAACCCGACTGGAAGCCCAGGCTCGTCGATCCGGCGGCGCCCTCGTGGGTGAAGCCGATAGCCTTCATCAGCTCGCTGTCGAAGCTGACAGCGTGGTCGCTGGTCGAGAAGGCGTTCCCGCCCGAACCCTCGGTCGACGTGTCCGTCGAGCTCCCACCGGACCCGGAACCCCAGCCGCTGAGGAGGCCGTCGCCGAACATCGCCGACGTGTCGCTAGACTGCGCCTCGTAGTGCGTCTGCTGTGCCGACCCGAAGGTGAGACTCGTCGATCCAGCCGCGCCCTCGTGGGTGAAGCTCAGCACCTTCATCAGCGACTGGGTGTAGCTCGATGCATCGTCATGGGTGACAAACGAATTTTGGCCCGAACCGCCCGACGATCCCGAGTCCATCGTGCCCGCGTCAACGGCGCCGTTCGACGATCCGGCGCCCACGTCGGAAGTGTTGACCGCCGTCGAGCTGGACTGCGCATCCTGATGGGTGGCTGCCGCCACGCCGAAATTCAGGCTGGTCGATCCGGCTGCGCCCTCGTGCGCAAAGCCGATGGTCTTGATGGCCTGCGTCATGGCGCTGGCGGCGTCGTCATGTGTGGTGATGCTGTTATTCGACATGGCGTTTGAGTCTCCTTTGTCGGACGAGCTCCGGTCTGGGCGGTCGTCATTGGCAGTTACGGGAGCTGCCGAACGGAAGATGCAAGTACCTCAAACATTTTTAACGATATTGTACTCTGTACGATAAAAAACCGTTGGCTCTCGTCTAGCTATAGCCAAAGCTGTACTGAGCTTGATCCTGGCTTTCGGCTTGTTCTCTGCCTGCCAACCAAGCGGCTCGGCGAGCGCGCGCCTTCCTGCCGCAGCGAAAACGGGCCATCGGCGGCGTTTGGCCTGTCAAGAAACGGCTGACGCCATGAAGGAACGGATCGAAATTGCCGCCGGATGCGGAGCGTCCAAATTACTTTTTGCCCGCCGCCGGGTCGAGGAAAGGGGAGCTTTTCCCGGGCCTTCAACGTTTATGATCGTCGAGACCGGGCGGAGCTTCATGAAACCCAGGCAGTCTGCGGATCTTGAAGCTCGCGCCGCCCTGATACGCCTGATGAGCAGCGTCGCGGCCGGCGAGCGCCAAGCTCTTCAGCGGCTCTACGAAGCGACGTCCCCAAAGCTGTTTGGCATCGTGTTGGCGGTGCTGTCGAACCGAGCCGAGGCCGAGGAGGTCCTGCAGGACGTCTTCGTTGCGATCTGGGAAAAGGCGGACCGTTATGATCCCGCGCGTGGCAGCCCGATCGCGTGGCTCGCCACGGTAGCCCGCAACAGGGCGGTCGATCGTCGGCGAGCACTTCAGGGGTGGGGAGAAGTGCTGTCGGATGAAATGCTGGAAGCGGCGCCGCACGACGGTCCGAGTCCGCTCGACACGCTCGAAGACGATCAGGAGCGCGAAAGACTATACGGGTGCCTTCAAACGCTGGAGAAGCGCATGCGCATCGCCATTTCTGAAGCCTTTTTGCACGGCGATACGTATCAGATATTGGCGCGGCGTCATGGCGTGCCCCTCGGAACAATGAAGAGTTGGATCCGCAGGTCGCTTATCAAGTTGAGGGAATGCCTCGAGCCATGACGGACCAGGATCCCGCCTATCCCGACGACCCTGACGCGACGGCGGGCGAACGCGCCATCGGCCTGCTGGCCCGCCGCGCCGGCGACCTCGACGACCCCGCGGTCGTTCGCTGGGGTGAGAGACTCGCGCCCCTCTACGATCTCGTGCCTGCGGCGACGCCTGGCGCTCACGTGTGGGACGGCATCTCGCGCCGGATCGAGTCCTTTCCGTCCAGCAGGCTCGGTTCGGCTGCGGCCGTGCGACGGTCCGTCGTGGCATGGCGCACCATGGCCATCGCTGCATCCGCGCTCGCGGCGGCCGCTGTCGTCGCGATTGTCGGGCCGTACGACATCCGATCCGCTTTACACCAGCGCCCCTTTGTGGCGACCCTCGGCCCGGATGGGTCAAGTCCCCTCTTCACGGTGGTGTTCGACCCCAGCCGTGGAGCCCTGAGCCTCGCTCCCATGGGCGGGCCGGTCGCCGGCCCTCACGTCCCGCAGCTCTGGTTCGTGCCGGCCGATGCCGCGCCTGTGTCGCTCGGCCTTGTCGATCCCGCGCGCCGCGTTGATGTACCGGTCGCGAGCAACATCAGCGCACGCTTCGCGTCCGGAGGCGCGCTCGCTATTTCACTCGAGCCCCCGGGCGGATCGCCAACAGGAGCACCGACAGGTCCCGTGGTGGCCCATGGTTCCCTGCAGCCCCTCCCGTAGCCGCATGCTGCAGGAGCAAGGCTGCGTGAGGTGTCAGTGAAATGAGGATCACTCATTCGTCGATCCAGACTGTGCTGACTTCCGCAACATCTCTTCAATCGCGAGCAGCCCGAGTCGTTCTGGCTTCGTATCGATGCTGATGTGCACGCATGGTGTCGGACGTCATCAATGTCTGCTCAGGGTCGATGGTTCGCGTTTCGACTGGTCGGCTGCGCGCAAGAGCAGTCATGACCGCCTACGCCGCAAGCTGACATTCTGAGCTGCGACCGTGGGCTCGCCCAACTCGTCAGCTCCCAAGCATCAGTCCAGCGCCGTTTCCAGAAGCTGTTTGAAATGGCCGGCCCAGCAGGCGCCGGGACACCATGGCGAAACAACAGCAGGGGAGTTGCTGACTCAAGTCGACCGGCCCGATGCGTAGCTTGGGCTGCGGGAAAAGAGCAGGGCGAGATTAGTCGCAGCAGGCATAGCCTCGCGTTGCCGCGTCGGATTTCCTGCTGCAAGGCCGGAAGTCTCAGACCAAGCGTGAGCTAGAGGCGCCGGGAGAACTAACCCGCACGTTCGGCGACCGGTCAGTCGGCGTCCCGAACACCTCCGACAAGAGTGTTCACTTCGCCTACACCACCGGGCTGGAGTCCTCGGCCGTGCAGCGGGGACGTCCGGTGATCTGGTTCTCCGTCGAATTTGGGCAGACCTCCCCGCTTGCAAATTTCATCGACGATGCCCGGGTCAAAACAGAGTTCGTGCCGGTCCGCGCCGAACAGTCGGTCCCGGGCCGGACCATCTCGACGATCGCGTGATCGGAACCGATGCGAAAGGCACGCAGAGCTGCGTCAACGACTCGCTCCAGCGCTAAAGCCAGGCAACCACCTCAATGGCGTCGGGCCCGGCGGAACTCGCACGCAAGCTGGTCGGGTAGGTTAGGATCGTCTCGCGGTGGTTCAGCTATGCCTGTCCCATCGGTCCGCCGAACGTGGCGGCATTCTATGCCG
Organism: Alsobacter sp.; assembly: GCF_059501845.1. Lineage (NCBI taxonomy): Bacteria > Pseudomonadati > Pseudomonadota > Alphaproteobacteria > Hyphomicrobiales > Alsobacteraceae > Alsobacter > Alsobacter sp. Next base: position 28,783 of record NZ_JCACDK010000015.1, read on the forward strand.
TCATGCTGCCCGGCCGGACGTCGAGCCCCGTAGTCAAGGCGTTCCTCGACGGCTTGCAAAGGAAACGAGCCGACTACCGTGTCGGGCGGCTTTCACGTCCGGAGGGTGCTGCGGTGACGTATGGATCACGAACGCGTCATTCCCCGTAACCTCTCACCATCACCCGCCGAACTGCTCCTAGACGATCAATCCGGGAGACGACCGCCATGTCCTCGAGAGCCGTTCTCGCCTGTGCCGCATGGGCTCTGGCCGCGTGCTCGACGCCGGCCGCATGGGCTGCCAGCTCCAAGCTCGTGGTCGTCGAACTCTTCACCAGCCAGGGTTGCTCGTCCTGTCCCCCTGCGAACGCCAACCTGATCACGCTGAGCAAGAGACCGGGCGTGCTGGCGCTGAGCTTCGGCGTCACCTACTGGGACTATTTGGGGTGGAAGGACATCTTCGCGCGACCCGACTACACCGACAGGCAAGCGAGGTACGAACCGCGCCTCGGCCGATCGGGACCGTTCACGCCGCAGATCGTGGTCAACGGGAACGCCGACGTCATCGGCAACGACCTTGCCGAGACGAGCGAGGTGATCGCGAAGAGCCGGCCGGCGAACGGGCCCGACATCACCCTGACCGCGCCATCCGTCCGAATTGCCAGCGCCGCCGCTCCCGAGCCGGCCGACATCTGGCTCGTGCGCTACGATCCCTCGGTGATCGAGGTTCCCGTCAGGCGGGGTGAGAATGGCGGGCGCACGCTCCCCCACGGCCATGTCGTCCGCGATCTCGTCCGTCTCGGCTCGTGGACCGGCACGGCCGCGACGTTTCCGGTCCCGCCGGCGCCTGCCGGGCAGCGAACCGCGGTTCTCGTCCAGTTGCCGCGGGGCGGGCCCATCCTGTCGGCCGCAACCGACTAGGGCGACATCTTCCCGCACTTGCGTCGCCTGAAAGCATCCGTACCAGACGACGACAAGCAGAAACCGGAGCAATCGTGCTCAGGTTTTCAACCGTAGCGAGTGCCTCAAGGCTCGCTCACACACGAAGGCTCCGTCATGACCCAGTTCTCTCGGACGTTTCTACTTTCGACCTTCATCGCTTCACTGGCCATTGGATCCGCTTACGCCCAGGACGCCATGAAGAAAACGCACGCCATGAAATCTGATCCGATGATGGCCGACTGCATGAAGAAAGCGAAGATGGAAACCGACGCCACGAAGATGGCCGCGATGGAGAAGGACTGCGGTTCAAAGGATGCGATGAAGGGCCACGCGATGAAAGGTGACGCCATGAAGCACGATGCCATGAAGCCCAAGGCGAACTGAAGCCCGCAACGCGCGGTCCGGCCTCCGCTGACCAATGCGGAAGACTGGAAGCCAAGAACCGGAGCAACGCGCATGGAAGCGGTCGTTCGGCCTTCGTCGACAATCGACAGAGTCTTTCGGCACTCGCTCACCGTGCGCGTCACTCACTGGGCGAACGTCCTGATCCTGACCATTCTGCTGCTGAGTGGGCTTCAGATCTTCAACGCTCATCCCATGCTTCATTGGGGCCAGGCGGGGGCCGACAGCGATCCGGCCATCGTCCGCCTCGAGGCGGTCGAGCGTGGCGACGGCCTGACGGGCGTCACTCACATCGGCTCCCTCTCGATACCGACCACCGGCGTGCTGGGAGCTTCGGCCGACTCGTCGGGTGACCTGGAAGCTCGCGGCTTTCCGTCATGGCTGACAATCCCGAGCTACCAGGATCTCTCGGCGGGACGGCGCTGGCACTTCTTCTTCGCCTGGGCTTTCGTGATCAATGGCCTGCTCTACCTGGTCTACGGGATCTTCGCTGGACACTTGCGGAAAGACCTGGTCCCCGACAAAGACCAGTTGGAGCCGAGCCATCTCGCGCGAGAGATCGTCGACCACTCCCGGCTGCGCTTCCCCAAAGGCGCGGAGGCGAAGCGCTACAACGCGCTCCAGAAGATCACCTACCTGGTTGTGGTCCTGGTGCTGCTGCCCGCCATGCTGGCCTCCGGCCTGACTATGTCCCCTGCGGTCGACGCCGCCTTACCATGGTTGCTGGATCTCTTCGGCGGCCGTCAATCGGCGCGTACCGTTCATTTTCTGACAGCCTGCCTGCTCGTTCTGTTCGTCATCGTTCACATCGCGATGGTGCTGGCATCAGGGTTCTGGAACAACATCCGCTCCATGATCACGGGCCGGTACGACATCCACGTCGAGGAGCGCCCGTCATGACCCTGATCATGCCGCGGCGCCGGTTCCTCGTGGGCGCGGCTGCGAGTGCCGGAGCTTTGGCTTTGGGCGGATGCGACCGCTTGGTGGAGAGCGACACGGTCCAACACGTGCTCGACCTCGCCGAACAGCTGACCATGAGCGCTCAGAGGGCGCTCTTGTCGAAAACGGGATTGGCGCGGGAGTTCTCGGAGGCCGACCTTTCGCCCACCTTTCGCTCGAACGGCACGTCCAAGCCGGACGACGAAGATTACGACGCGCTGGCGGAAGGCGGGTTCGTCGATTGGCGCCTGGCCATCGACGGACTGGTGGACCGGCCCCAGAACCTGTCGCTCGCGGATCTCAAGCTGCTACCGGCCCGTACGCAGATCACGCGGCACGATTGCGTCGAGGGATGGAGCGCCATCGGCAAGTGGACGGGGGTGCCGCTCGGCGCCGTGTTGATGAAGTCCGGCCTGAAGCCGAATGCTCGCTTTGCGGTGTTCCATTGCGCCGACGAGTACGAGAAGACTGCCGACGGCAATGGGCAGTACTACGAAAGCATCGATCTCATCGACGCTTTCCATCCCCAGACGATCCTGGCCTATGGACTCAACGGACAGGATCTTCCAGTCGCAAATGGCGCGCCTCTCCGGCTCCGCGTTGAGCGCCAGCTTGGTTACAAGCAGGCAAAGTACATCATGCGCATCGAAATCGTCGACAGCTTCAACCAGATAGGGCGCGGGCGCGGGGGGTTTTGGGAAGATCGTGGTTACGAGTGGTACGCTGGAATCTAGGTTTAGGTCCCGTTTCTGGTCACTGTATGCAGACTTAGGGACAAATACTAAGAACGCTCGCTAGAATTACAATCTGCTAGGCAGCAGCGGCGCAAGGGCGCAGGTCGATTTTGTGCAACCTTGCGAAGACGTGATCGCGACGATCCAGGATCGAGAACGAGAACTGAAGGCGTTGCGAACAAAGGGGCGACTGAAGGTTCTGGCGCTGCGGCCGTCCGCTGCCGAACCCAAGCCCCCACCTACGCCTCGTCGATTCACACCTAAGATTTGACGCCCTGAAAGTGCATGCCCCTTCACGGCAAGCGAAACCAAAACGCTCAACGATCGCGTCAAGGTATGGATACCCGCGGATCCCCCGGCGAGCGCCGCTCACCGCAAGTACTGAATCAGTCACATCAATGACTTCTGCGACTTCGTAGGGCAGCGCGGCCCGCGCCTCGTAACACGCGACGATGCCTTCCGCTGGCGCGATCAGCTGGTCCTCTGCATGAAGCCGGTCGCCGCTCTGGCAAAGAAGATGTGAGCCGCGTCCGCGAGGAGAGCCAGTGTCACGAGCCCGCTGAGTGCTCGTCTGGCCCACAGCCAAGTTATTGGGTCAGAGATGACGGAAGCCGTGAAAGCCCGTGTTGCCTGCGATTGGAAAGTGAGCCCTCAGTTGCGTGCATTCTCCGGCATGAGGACGACGATGAGCACGCCCACGATCCAGGCCAGGAACTGAAAAGCCTTCGTCTCGCCGTTCCATGTCGTCGACTGCCACATCGCGAACCATTCACCGCCGATCATGACGAAGCCGACCGCATACAGCAGAAAGCCAAGTGTGAGACCGACGACGGCGACGGTGCAGGCGTCGACAAACGACGTTGTCCGCAGGCTGGCCAGCATGCAGATGGTCCCGAACCACAGGACAAGAGCCGTTACGATCTCGGTCGCGATGATGGCGAGATAGCCCAATGTCTGTAGCCGCTCGTCCGTGATCGCCCTCCACCGCAATGTGGAGTCCGGGAAGATCGTGTCCATCGCCAGCACGTGGCTGACGAACTGCCAGTTGCTCCCGTAATCCGTGACGTTGCCAAAAGCGACCATGGTGAAGAACAGGGCAAGCGAGGCCACCAGCGCTGTCTTGCAGAGCCTGATCGACATCAGCGAGTTCGTTCGGGTCATACGGCCTCGACCCGAGCCGGAAGAAGGGGCAGCCAGAGCCGGGACGTGCTGGCTATCGTGTTCAGGCTCGCTTCCCTGACCACGACATGCGTGAAGCCAAGCACCGTCGGCTCCTTGTGCGTCTCGTCAGCCGAGGCGATGACGAGGCGCAGCCGATGGCCGGCCTCGACGCGGCGCGCATTGGCGACCATCGGGATGCGGTAGGTCACGAACTCGCCCCGCGGCAGGGATCGCGGCGTGTGGCACTCAACGCGAGGGGCTCCGGGAACGCTCCGCTCCTCGTCGACGGCAGAGAGGCTGGCCCGCAGCCATCCGGCCGTGATCGGCTCGGGCTCTTCGTCCGGCGGCACGTCGTAGAGGACGGCGATCCAGCCGGTATCGACGGCCGTCATCCTCGCCTCAAGCGTGAGCTCGATCATGCCGGCGAACTCGAGGTCCCGGTCGAGTGGCGGCATGTCCCAGGCCAGCGAGGATGGCAAGTCCGAAGGGTTGGCGTTCGACGGCACGCCGGAATCGGACGGCAGATACAGGTAGTCGCGCGAGCCCGGCTCGCCATCTTCACGGGACAGGCTTCCATCGGCCCACAGGGCGAAAGGCGTCAGTGTCGCTGCCGGCGGCGGCCAGTCGGACGCGGTCCGCCAATCGTCCGCCCCGGGCACCTTGTAGCGGATCGGCGGTCCTTCCATTATCCCGGTTTCCCGGCCCTTCAACCAGTGATCGTACCAGGCCAGCACCTCAACGTGCAGGCATTCCCATGGCCAGGAGAAGCCGCCCGGCTGCAGCAGCGCCATGCGGACGTTCGGGTTGCGGCGGAGGGCCGACCATGCCGAGAAGGTCGAGGGGAGGTGCAGGGGAACATTGTCCCAGTCGGCGCCGAGGTACACCGGGATGTCGACCGACCCCAGCAGCGGCCGCGTGTCGCGCGCATCCCAGAACGCGTCGCGGGTGGGATGCTCGACCGCCACCGCCCGCCAGAGTTCCCCGAACGGATGCTCCGGATAGTGTACATGCATGACCGATTTCAGCACCGTGACGATGGCCTCGCCGTTCAGGTGCTGCATGCGTTCATGGATCGCCGGGATGGCCAGCACCTTGCGGACGAGATCGATCCTCCAGCTTCGCCAGAACGAATCCGGCTTTTGCGAAAGGATCCCGACGGCCGGGAGCCACGCCGAGATGAAGCCTGCGTTCAGAAGTCCGTGGTGCCAGACGGCCTCGTAGAGGTCGTCCGTGGTGAGCAGCGGAGCGATGGCCTTGAGGTGGGGCGGCTTGGTGACCGCCGCGGCGAGCTGCGTCATCGCGAAGTAGCTGACGCCGAGCATGCCGACATTGCCGTCACACCAGGGCTGACCGGCGGCCCATTCCACGACGTCATGGATGTCGTCGCGCTCCTGGCCGTCGAGCAGCGTCCAGGTGCCGCCCGAACCTCCAGTCCCGCGTGCATTGACGATTAGGTGGACATAGCCGCGGGGGACGAAGAAATCGGAGGCCCCTGCCTCGATGAAGCCCAGGGGAGCTCCCACGTTCTGGATCTGGCGGGGATAGGGCGAGAACGAGACGAGGACCGGGAACGCTTCATCGGCGTCGGGCTCGAGCAGATCGGCGAGCAGGATGGTACCATCGCGCATGCGGATCTCGACGTTGTCCGTCCTGCGCATGGCAAAGACGGGCTCGCTCAAATTGCGATAGTCGCGACCCGTTGTCTGGACGCCGTTCAGGTGTCGTTGGCCAGGCTCAACACCGGCGACGGGGCTCGACATGTCGAAAGTCCTGTGAGCACGAGCAAATCGCGATGGTCGTCATCGTACATGCGGCTTGAAATCCGTGTCTCGAAAAACTCAACCTCCGCTTGCAGCATCCCCCAATCGACTCGCCCTCCGGATCAGGTTCCCGGGAGCACCGCCAGCCGCGCTCCGAGGCGCAAACCCGTGGAGAGGCGTGAGGACGCTTCTCGTACGGAGGCGTCACGCACTACTCTCCGTCGGCCGAGTCCGGCACACCTTCGGAACTGAGCCATTCAGATGAACAGTGTCGCTGTCACGCTGGGCACCGCGGTCGCGGGTGCGATCATCGGGTTCGCGATCACCCGACTTAACGACTGGATCGTCGAACGTCATGAAATCCGCCGGGCTCGCCGGCACCTGCTCACCGAAGTCTCAAATGTCGGTCGCCACTATTCAATCATGCTGGACAAGCTCAAGAACCACGCGGACGAGCTGATGTGGCGCAATGCCATCAACGTCGAGACATGCAGGTTCTACGGCACCGGGCTGGGAACGTTCGACCTCAGTGCGCTTCGCCTGTTTGACGAACCTCTTGCCGAGGAGGCTCTCTTTCTCCTCATCATGGTACGGAACAACAACTCATATGTGGACGAAGCCAAGGCTTACCTGGCCGCGAAGCAACCCGAGCTGTTTCACGAGGTCTGCAAGGCACTCGTGGAGAGATGCGAGAGCACGATAGAGCGCGCAAGGCGCCTGGAAGCCATGCTCCGGACCAAATCGCGGCCAGCTGAGCTTTCCGCCCGACCAGTGCTTTGATCGGAGGAGCCGACCATTTTGATCGCTTTGCGGACCTGCTGAACGTCTGCTCAGGGTCAACTGTTCACGTTCCGAATGGTCCGCCGCGCGCCAGCTTCAGGCCTTCGGCTCGCTCTCGAAACCGGAAGCGCAGTTCGAAAGGCCGCGCTTGGCTGGCATTGAGGCCGGCGGCAGGGTTCGACAACCGCTGCTCGTCGGCGCAGAGCCTTGCCGAAGACCCGGAGGATGTCTGCGCCGAGGCATGCGTGGATGGCCGCCCTGTCGACCTCGGGCCGGTCCGAGCAGTCCGCCGGAAACTCGTCGCGCCCGTCGTGGTCGCTTTCGTTCATGAGTAGATTGCGGACGACCTGTCCTGAGTGGTCGGCGGTTCGCGGCCGGGATATCGCGGCGCCAACCGCTGCAGACCGCCCTCGCGCGTTCTGTGTGTCAAGGCCGACTTGCCCGCCGCGTGCGAAAGGGCCGCAGTATCCGCACTTCCAAGAGAACCACGCCCGTCGCGCCTATGACCGCAACGCACAAGATCCACTTCGTGACGGGTTCCATCGCGCCTTCGATTAGGAGCGCGTGTATGACGATCGCCGCCACCACGATCGCCGCTAGGCAGTTGTGGACCAGCCGCCAGACCGAATAGCGCAACCCGAGGCGTGTCCGGAATAGCACGAGGAGCGCAGTGGCCACGACGCCCCACATCGCCGTGACGCCGTAGGCAGAGAATGGGGTCGGCGAGACGAGCAGGAGCGCATCGATCGTATCGGGAGGGCTGGCCAGATAGAGCCCCGCGACGTGGAGTGCCACCGCCACGACAATCGCCGCACCGAGCCACTGGTGCCAGCGTCGTCCGGTTCGCCCCTCCGAGCCAGGCAGATAGCCTGCGGCCAGAAACGGCTGCAGGACAAGCGCCGACAAGGTTGCGATGCCTGCGAAGCCACCCACGATGTAGGGCATGCTGCGGGACGGGAGGTAGGGACTGAAAGCCGCGGCCGCGACCGGCACGACCATGACCGCAGCGACACTGGTCCAAGCGAGGAGCGCCCGGACCCGGCGACCACCGTCCGACATCATGTCAGGGGACCGACGATCTCAAACGGGTGCCAGGACGAAATCGGCGGACACGGAGGTGTCGCGTGCGCTCGGCATGACGGGACGCAGGAACACCGTCCTGAAGGCGCCGTCGTCATAGGCGAGGTGGGCGTGCGGTTGCCCAAAGTTCGGGACGATCTGCGCCATCTCGAGTTCGAATGAACCGTCTTCGCGGGTCAGCACGCTGCCGTGGTTGGCCGGATCGGGCTCTCCCCCGAGCACGGTGGCGGCCCAGATCTGAATGCGCTGGCCCGCCAGCGGAGCACCGTCGCCGGCGCGCAGCACCTTTCCCCGCACGAAAAAGCCGGAACCCAGCCGTTCGACGAATGGAGCCTTCGGCCGGTAATTGTTGGCGCCACCGGGCATCGTCAGTGTCGGTTCGAATCCGGTCGCCGCAGTCGCGGGAGCCAGAACGCCGCCCAACGGAGTTGCGAGAACAGCCGTGCTGGCCACGCGGCCGGCAGCCGCCAGAAAGGAGCGCCGGCTGACAGAGTAGGCAATCATGTCGTCTCTCCGCGTGATAGTGGCAGTTGCAGGACCTTCATGTCAGGACGGCTGGCGTCGCTTGGTCTTTGAAGAGGTAGTGTCGCCTCTGGCCGGGGTCAACGGCGGACCCGTCCAATTGAGCGGAGTTGAAAGGATCCGCGATTGCAGGCTTCAGCCAAGTCCTCATCCGTTCTTTCCTGCAGTTTGGCTGGAGCTCACCTCCTTAGAACTTCGCATTCACCCGCCATCGATGCCGCCCGTGCTGCCGGTTTCAGCGTCCGCGGGTTCGCACCTTGGACGAGCCATTTCGTTCCCGACAGGATATTGCCGGCGCAGGCTGGACTAACGGCCAGGGCCGGCACAGCCTGCGCCACTGACGGTGTTCCGCGGCAGCGCGGGTGCAGCGGCGTCCTCTGCCGGTTGCAGACCTTTCTGAAGTCCGTCAGGAGTTCGCGCTCGCGGTTGTGCGGGCGGCAGAGGGTTGAAGTTAGGAGGCGGGGCCACTGCTACCTCGCTCGGACGGCCGGCATCCAGCATGTCTTTCCGATCTGGGCCGGAGCCTTTCCCGAAGCTGACGGGCCATGAAGAATGTCGGCGCGTGGTTCGGCGACCAAGTTCGCGCCACTTGGAACTGCCCCGGTCAAAGCGCTAAGCGTGCCGCAGAAGGTACCAAGGACCGGAGCTGCAACGTCGCGAGATGATCGCTTCCTCAGGAGATTAAGTTCGGCCGCAAAGAGCGGAGTGCTTTCCGACGCTCGGAATGGTGTTTCGTCGGTGGGGCCGTGCAGGTCCTGCGAGATCATCATGGAGGGCCTCCTATGCGCATGTCCTTGCCCGCTCGGCGGCTGGATACGATCGACTGGACGACGGTTACCGCCCACCTCTATGCGAAGGGCTGGGCGATCCTGCCGACGCTGCTCACCAGCGAAGAGTGTCGTGCCGTTGCCGAGCTCTATGGGAGCGACGAAGGCTTTCGCAGCCACATCAACATGGCCCGGCATGGGTTTGGTCGCGGCGAGTACCGCTACTTCTCGTACCCGCTGCCAGACATGGTTCATGCGCTCCGAACTGACCTCTATGCCCGGCTGGGATCAGTCGCCAACGAGTGGCATGAGCGCTTGGGCATGAAAATCCGATTCCCCCCGGATCACGCCACCTTCATCGACCGCTGCCACCAAGCCGGCCAGACCCGGCCGACCCCTCTCCTGCTGCAATACGGCGCCGAGGATTACAACTGCCTGCACCAGGATCTCTACGGAGAGCATGTCTTCCCGCTCCAGGTGGCCATCTTGCTGTCCGAGCCTGGCGTGAACTTCGAGGGGGGCGAGTTCATGCTGACCGAGCAGCGGCCACGCATGCAGACGCGAGGCGCCGTCGTGCCACTGCGCCAAGGCGACGGAGTGGTGTTTGCGGTAAACACGCGCCCGGTAAGCGGCGGGCGCGGCAACTACCGGGTGAACCTGAGGCACGGGGTGAGCACAGTGCGCTCCGGCCGTCGCCACACGCTCGGCATCATCTTTCACGATGCCGCTTGAGCAAGGGTCTCTCACCCCCGCAGTGCTACGATATTGCGCCAGGCGATCGGCCGGCCTTCAATGCGGAAGCTCCCCTGCCCCGCCGCGACCTCCTGTCCGGGGGGCAATTCCTCGAGGCGAGCAGGCCGGCATCCCTTGGAGAACGGAAGTGGAACATCGGCCGAGGCGGGTCAAGGCCGTCAAGTCCCCTTCCGCGACTCCTCTGACCGGTCAGGGAAGTCCGGACGTTGGTACAGTTTCTCGATCTGGGTGAGGGTCAGTATGGGCCGCCCCTCTTCTCGGAGGATCGACGCGCTCATTCGCCGGATCGGATCGTCGACCCAGTCCACCATGACCGTATGTACAGCGCGAGCGAGGGTCATTGGCGGCAGCGCCCCTCCGCGCTCGTAACCAGCGCTTGCGCGCCCGCGCAGCGCCAGGAGAGTCACGACCTCGTCGAAGTCGACGTCCGACACGGGCCCCTCCACCTAGCGGCTCAGCTCAGCTCAGCTTGACCCGATCCCGCCCTGCCCGCAATCTGTTCCGCGACCCCG
>NZ_JCACDK010000016.1:0-33199 GCF_059501845.1 Alsobacter sp.
AGCGAACGCTCCGCCCGCCGCGCCGACGACTGCCCCGGCCAACACGGCGCCCACCCAGCAGCCGGCAGGAACGAGCACCGGTCACGGCGGCGCGACCGTCCCCGGCTCTGGCGACAGTCCCACCCAGACGGCAACGGTCAGCACCGGCGGTTCCGCAGCCGGGGCTCCCGATCCGGCTCCTGCCCCCGGTGGTAGCGCTACTGCCGCCGTCCCCGCGCCAGGGCACGGAGCAGGCGCTGCGGCTCCGGATCCCGGCTCACCCCCGAAAAATTCCTTCAAGGACGAATACAAGCGGATCGAGGCTGAGCTGAAAGCAAAAAACGGCTATACGACGATGGCCCTGGACAAGGACGTCGTGAAGTACATATCGGGCGAAGGCAACAAGGACATCGCCTATATGGGCCAGGCTGCAATGGTGCTGTCGGACGCGATCGGCCACATGGCCTCCGCTCACCTGCAATACGCGGCCGATGTCCAGCAGGCCGAAGCAGAACGGCTCCGGGCGATCATCAACAAGATGATCAACAATCAGGCGACCATCGACAAGGCGACGAACGAATCCCTCAAGTCGACGGAAGACTTCATCGACAAGTACGAGGAAGGCAATCGCCGCATCATCCGGGGCTGACGCATTCCAGGCCAGCCGTCCCTTTCGAGGGCCGGCTGGCCGCGCCATCCGCTGCGCCGTCGCGACAGAGACCCGGGGGTCGACCCCGGGTCTTTTTCCGTCCGGGGTCTGCCCGCCGGAAATCCACGACGCATGGCGACCCCGGCAGGGCTCGAACCTGCGACCTGCCGCTTAGAAGGCGGCTGCTCTATCCAGCTGAGCTACGGGGCCGGGAGCCCCGGTGACGTGTCACCGGGGTCCGTCAATGCGTCCAGGGCAGGACGCGGTTGAACTTGAAATTGTCGGAGTAGGCGATGGTCCGCCGCTTCGGGTCCTTGGGGTCCTCGACGCTGGCGGCGATGCCGTTACGCGCGGCATAGGCCAGCGCCTCTTCCTTGGTGTCGAACCAGAGCTTGACCTGTTGACGCATGTCGCCCGAGCTAGTCCAGCCCATCAGGGGGTCGATCTCGCGCGGCTTCTCCTGCTCGAACTCCAGCAGCCAGCGCGTCGCCTTCGCCGTTCCAGACTGCATGGCCGTCTTGGCGGGTCGGTAGATCCGGGCTGTCATCCTCGTCATCCCTGTCGAACGATTTTCCGGGCCCCGTGGCGTCCCGCGGAGAGTGGTCGGGGCAGCAGGATTCGAACCTGCGACCTGAAGTACCCAAAACTTCCGCGCTACCAGGCTGCGCTATACCCCGAACGGTCATTTTCCGTGGGCCTGCCTACGATTTCTAGACCGGCTCCGCAAGTGGCTCTCTGGTCCGAACGGCACGGAGGGGAAACGAAACGCGACCGACGGAACAGAGAGTCCCGTAGAAAGTCCCGTAGGTGACGACGACCCCCCTCCCCACCTCATCATCCTGCTGATCATCATGTGGCTGGCGGTCGCTCTGGCCATCATCTTCAAACCGATTGGAGGCACTCCATGACGCACGCATCGACGTTCGATAAGACCGGCGGCAAGCCCGACCACTTCCGCTTCACCGACGCGCTCGGGATCAAGTTCAAGGTGCCGGTGGGCAACCTTGAGAAGACCCGCAAGGGCTGGAAGATCGACGGGATGTCGACGACCGAGGTCTACCACATCAGGCTGATCGAGCTCGTCGACGAGGCAGGCAAGGTGCTGCTGAGTGCCGACGGCGGCGACTCCAGCGTGAAGACCGGAGAGATCTTCGGGCTGTTCCTTGAGGAGGATGAGTGATGGAAGACGAGCACGACCGTCGGAAGGACATCGAGGCGGAGGGCCAGCGGGCGGCGGTCTACCACGACAAGGCGCAGATGCACCCGGTCCGTGGCAGCGCGGCCGCCCAGGAGCGCGCCAGGGCCCTCGCAGAGACCGTCGGGCCCATCGTGGCCCGGCAGGGTCTGGTGCCGGTGGAGGAGGCTGCCAGGGCCCTGGAGGAGATCGCCAAGCTGTCCGCCCAGGCATGGGGCACGGAGGACGAGGGCAAGGCGCTCCGTCAGATCAACGAGGTTGCCCTCCTCGCTTGGGCGAACTTGCGCCGGCGCCCCTGATTTGGGCAAAACGTCGTTTTAATATGCGCCTAGGAAATTGCGACATTCGTGCGAATGCCTATTGCATGAGCCTAGGCCTGCGGTATTAGATCGCATTCATAGCAACCACACCGCGCGAATGCGGGAAGTGAGGCCCCCGGTGACCTGCATTCCGACGTCTAGTCTGGTTAACGTTTTCTTAAACGACTCCGAGGACATAGTAGACAATCAGGAGGCTGTTGCGCGCTTCCTCGACCGCCTTGCCGACGCAACATCAAACAGGTCTGGCGAGGGTCGCGACAACGTGTTGCCGTGTAAAGGTTGCGGCACAAGCAGCGCGTTGAGGCGAGCAGCCTTGATCCTTCGTAACCTCGCCTGCGTCGCCATATTGGCCCTCGGAACGGCAGTTGTCCTGGAAGGGGGCACTGACGCCGAGGCACGCGATTGTCCGGGGTACGAGCTCATCGACGTGATGCCCTGAATCGAAAAAGCCCCGCCAGCGCGAGCCGGCGGGGCCAAGTCTTCCTGGAGAGGAAACGCCCTCACGGGCCTAGGGGTCGGCCGGGATCCAGCCGACGATCTGTACGAGAGACGAGATTGGCAAGCCGCTGTCGCAGCTGATCCATGCCTTTCCGTTCCACTTCATCTTCGCAAGGCTCTTCCACTCACCCATCGCGTCGCTGAGGATGAGGTAGACCTTCGTCCCGTCCTTCGGTGCCAGCCAGACGTCCCGGCGGTCAGGGAAGGCCATCAGACACCTCCGGGCGCGATGTAGGCGCAGAAGGTCCAGACGGTCGGGTCCGGCTGGTCGTCGCTCGTCTGCCAGCCATACCCGGCCATGGTCCGCGGCTTGCCGCACCAGTGGCCTGCCGTACCCGGCTTCTCACCCGGCACGCCGGAGAAGACGATCCTCCCGGTGCCCAGCAGAACTGGCCGGCCCCATCGCTTCGAGTCGATCACGAAGGAGCCGTTGCGCTCGGAGATCTGGCTGAAGTCGAGCGCCTCGCAGTCGGCGTCCGGCCCGACCCCGCCGCAGCACTTGAACCCGGTGCCGGGCTGGCGGAGCTCGCTGTAGATGTCATGGGCCAACGCGCGGCCGGCACCGACGACCGCCGCGAGTGTGTAGGCCAGCAGGAAAAGAAGAAGGCCGGCGATGATGACGCCGGCCCACGTGATCAGGCTCTTAATCATGGGTCTAGCCTCGAGGAGGGCTGTGCTTCTCCCAACGATCGGCCAGGTGACGAGCGCGCTCCTCGACGCGCTTGTCCTCCTCTACCCGCTCAAGGAAGGTCTCGATGTGGTCGGCGATCCGCTTCAGCTGGGTCGCCATGTCGTGGAAGGATTGGAAGTCGGCCACCGTCGCCCGCTTCAGGATGACCTGCTGGACGTCCGGTTCCGCCGTCTTCGATTTGCGGTAGCCGACGATCGTAGCGATGGCCGTCCCGACAAAGACGGCCAGAGCAGTGATGATCGCCGAGGTTTCTGACGAGAGCTCAAAGTTTGCCACGATCGGCTATCCCCGCATCGCGGGCGGCACGAAAGGCATTGACGCCGCAGATCATGGCCAGGCCGGAATAGACCGGGATGCCCGTGGAGTTGTACCCCGTGGCGACGATCCCGACGACGACCTGCATCCAGAACTGGCAGGATATGGCCGAGGTGATCGCCCGGATGTGCGGGCTGTACTTCGAGAACCAGTGGTCCTTGAAGGTGCCGTTGATGAAGAGCGCAGTGACCCGGAGCAACGATACGATCACAGCCGCCCACCCCCACGAATCTTCCCTCATCGTGGCAGCCATCACCGCCCAGACGGGCGACCGTGTGAAGATGTCTCCTTCCTGCAAGAGGGCCATGCCCCAGCCCAGCAGGACGAAGCTCATGATCCATTCGGTGATGCGAGGCACGAAGTGCGCGCCGACGCCCGTCATGATGCGGAAGACGATCATCTTCGACTCCGTTCTCAGGGCGGCGATCATGGCTGGACTTCGCTGGAGCAGGAGGGAAGATCTTTGCCGGCCGAGGCGAACTGATCCCGCTGGCAGTCGTACCAGCGAGCCGATGCGTCGAGCCTGTCGTTGGCTTCCTGTCTGCCGGCGCGCTCCCGCGCAGCCACGATTTCCAGGTCATCGCCTACCTTGTGTTGCACCTCCACCTTTGCCCACCATCCCGGGCGCTGCGCCAGGTTCCGCTCCAGCGGGGCGGGGCCCGATGCGTTGCAGGCGGTTAAGGCCGTCGAGAGTGAGAACGCAGCGACGAGCATTAGGGCTCCGCGCGACGGGTGCAGGCTCTGCGGCAGAGACGGGTGCGGGGACCACCTCCGGCGACGGAGGCTCCTCTTCAGCACGCGCGCGGGCTTGATCGAGCTCATCCTGGATCCTCCTGACTTCTTCTTGATATCCGGAGGCCCTGGCCTCGATTTGGATTCCGCGGATGGACGCGTCGATCTCGGCGTTGCGCGCGATGGTAATGTCCCGCTGGAGGGCCTCGATCTTCGACTCCAGCTTCGAGGTGTCGCACTTGGCCCGCTCCTGCTGACGGGCGCTGCTGTCGACCCACCAGAGGACCAGGACGACACCGGCGCCGATCATCACGATCTTGCCGAGGCCGGAGGTGAGGAGCTTCACGAACTCCGGGATCAGGGCGAGAAGGGCCGTCACATGAGCCTCCCTTCACGAGCGCCCTGCACGCGCTCCTGGATCACCTTCGTCTGGCCCTTCCAGATCACGAATGCCAGGCCAACGCCGCCGGCGGCCCATGCCCATGGCGGCACGTCCGTCAGGATCGTCTTGAGCGGCCCGAGGTGATCTATGGCGTCGGAGATGTTGTCCTTGATCCCGTAGGCCATGGCGGCGAGGCTGGCGAAGGCGCCCTGCACCACCGACCAGATCCGGCCCTGCTGCGCCGCCTTGACGATCGTGCTCTCCTTGGCGACGTCCTTCGTCGTCAGGTTCGCTCGGACCGGATCGATCTTCCTGGGCGGTGCTGTCGCCAGCGCGCGATAGGTCGGATCGTCGAGCTCCGCATCAATCGGCAAGCCATTGTCGTGCTTGAAGGCCGTCAGGGCTGCGACAGTCCTCGATCCCCAGCAGCCGTCGATGATGCCGACCTCGTGGTAGCCCAGCGACTGGAGCCGTTCCTGGAGCGACCGGATCTCCCGCTCGGGCAGGGCCTGCTCGTCGATCGCGTCGTCGTCGCTGTCAGGGTCGATAATTTCCGCGGCTTCATTTGAGGCGTCGTCGTCCATGGCGAGGAGCCCGAGGGACTGCCTCTCGGCCATCCAGATGGACTTCGCCTTGGCCAGGTAGCGGCGGGCATCCTCAAGCCCGTGGGTGCCGCCATTCACCCGCCGGCGGATCTCGACCAGGTCGTCCCGGTCCGCGAGCGTGCTGAGGCCCTTCTGCTTCCAGTAGGCCACCGCTGCCGAGAAGCCTGGGCCAGGCTCGCGCAGCTGGTCTGGATCATCGGCATAGCCGACTGCTGCGAAGTTGGACTTGCCAGTCGTCTGGATGAAACCGGAGCCGCGGTAGTCCCATGCGTCCTGCGGCGTCTTGTTCCCGAGCCGGCCGCCATAGACCTTCGCAGCAAGCGCTTGCGGGTTGTTCGCGTAGGGCTTGGCAGAGGCGACCGTCGGGAACCTTTTCGGCCACACCTTGTTGAGACGTTGAGCGGAATAGGTGAGGTTCTCTTCGATGGACCGAAAGCCGCCGGTCTCCACACAGATCTGAGCCAGGAAGTGGCACGCCCGCAGCGGCGTGTTGATGCCCGCCGCGTCCATCTCGCGCCAACCGTCCGCGACAGCCTGGATGAGGTCGGGCGCCGCGCTCGGCGCCAGCCTCTTCAGCTTCTCGACGGTGATCACGCCGCCTTCTCCTGCGGAGGCTTAAAGTCCATCAGGCAGTCGGGCCAGACCTTCAGGAGCTCGTCGATCGTCTGCGCGGCCTCGATGTCGGGATGCGTCGTGACGTCCCGCAGCGCCTCCTTCTGGGCCTTCACCGCATTGATCAGCGCGGTGTTGCCGGACTCGAAGGCGCGCATGAACGCGATGTCGAGCGCGGCCATCAGCGGCCCGCGGGTATGGCGCATCCGGTTCCGGTGGATCTCCCGAGCGGTCGGCATGTCGATCACGACCCGGTTGTTCTTCAGGCGCCAGGACATGAAGTACCCGCCGTCATAAGGAAGGAGCCCTTCCTCGATGATCACCGAGCCGGGCGGGCAGTCCTTTTCCAGCACGTCGCGGAGAGGAACCTCGCCGGTCGGGCGGCAGACACAGACGTTCCCGAACTCGGCGTTCGTATAGACAATGACCTTTGCCATGGATCAGCCCACCGCCATGAATGAAGTGGTTGCGTAGTCGAAAGACACCCAGTCGGTGACGCCCGAAGATGACGTGCCGCCGGTTGCCACCGTCGCCCCCGTCGTCGACTTGGTAAGGACGACCAAGCCGTAGATGGCTGCACCGACTGAGGCGACGTTGACGCCATGCGCCCAAGCCCAATTCGCATCAGCGAACGTGACCGAGAAGGCCAGCGTGTAGCGGCCGGCAGCGGTGCGGGTGACGGAGGTCATGCCCGACGACGAGAGGATTGCGCCGGTCGAGCCGGTCCAAGTGGCGCGCACTCGAATCGGGTTCGCTACCGTGAGAGTGACGCCACCCGACGTGCCGCCACCCGTAAGGCCCGTGCCGGCCGTGACGCCCGTGATGGTGCCGACGGCCGAGGCGATCGAGTAGCGGTCGATGCAGCGCCAGTTGGTGCCGTCAGGCGTGTACCAGGTGAGGACGTCACCAGCGACTGTCGTGTAGTTCGCCGCGCCCGGTGTGATCAGGCTCGTGGCATTGTACGTGTATTGCTGCGCCGCGGTGTGCCAGATCTCGCGCCGCGTGCCAGCCGGCGCGGTGCCCAGCCCGGTGATCGTCGTCGTGCCCGACGACTGGAGCATGTCGGCATAGACGGTGCCGATCGGCATGACGCCGGACGTGATCGTCGGCGTCGCAAGGTGGATCTTCGCCGGAGAGACGAAGATGTCGTTCGTCGTGTTGAAGTAGCCAAGGCAGACGTCGTTCGTGCCGTCGTAAATCCAGAGCGTCCAGATCGCCGCGGACGGTGCGTCGTCCTCAACCCAAAGCTGGCCCGTCTGCACGCCCGTCGGGCGGGATGCCCCCTTGGACATGGAGGCGAGCGCCTTGAGGGCGGAGTTCGCGTCTGCCCGGAAACTGGATCCGGACTGGTTCGCGAGGTCGAGGTCGTGCTGGGACACTAGGCCGGCTCCTCAGCTTTCGCAGACAGGGTGAGGACGCGGACGTTCCAGGTGGGATCGTCAGCCGCGAACTCGAGCTTGAATTGAAAGGCGCGGGCCTTGATGTCGGTGGCGGTGATCCGGAACCACGCGCCCCAGGTCGGAGAGCTCGCAGGGTTGTCGTTCGTAGCCCGGGCCCAGACCACGGCGTCGATACCACCCCCGGTCGCGCCGTCGATCTCGGTCCAGGTATCGATGTTGCCGGTGCGTGAATCCCAGAGGTCCGACGAGGAGAAGGAGATCACCTCGCAGACCGTGGTCAGGCGGGCCGTTCGGATCGACCCCAGGTCCAGATAGGTCGAGAACAGGTAGGTCGCAGGGCTGCTCGTGGTCGTGATGCTCAGCCCGGTCCCGTCGGTAGCGCAGTTCGTCTTGGTGCCCGTGAACGTCGGGCTCTCCGTCAAGCTGGCGATCGAGACGTAGGGCACCGCGGTGGACTGGTCCGCCGCGACCGTCGCGAAGCCCGTGGACAGCACGCCCGAGGAGTCCCGGAAGCGGACGATGTAGGTGCCTGCCTGGGCCGGCAGGGTTTCGCTGGTAGCGTCGCCCGGAAGGTCGGCGACCTGCACCGAGTTGGCCCATGCGATAGAGCTCGTCTGCGGCGTGTGGTTGATGAGCACCGAGCCGCCGATCTTCACGTCGAGGCTGACGGTGCGATCCCATGTGAGCCGGGCGATGCCGCCGATGACCTCGACACGCACGCCCGTAGGATCCGCCGGTGGCGCCGACAGGCCGGTGATGACCTGCGTCGTCTGCACATAGGCCGACTTGGCCTTCAGAACGTTCACCGAGCGGACCCGGAAATTGTACGTGCCGGCCGCGAGATCAGGCAGCACCGACGAGGTTGACGTAGCGTTTGGCAGGTTGAGCCAGGTGGAGGAGCTCGAGAGCTTGTATTGAAGCTCATAGGTGTCGACGAAGCCGTCGGCGGAGGGATCCCAGAACAGCGTCGCCCGCGACTTCACGCCGGCCGATCCGGAGGTCTCGTAGAGCTCTTCCAGGACCGAGAGGTTGCTGGGAGCGCCAGGGTTGTTCCAGTCGGGCAGGTTCGTGGCCGGAGCCGCTTCCAGCAGATCTTCTTCCGTCGCCGTCCATGAGTAGGCCGCGGCCGACGACTCCCGCAGGGTAAGGGTCACACCCAGAGCCTGGCTCTGATCCTTGTCGTCGATGGACCATTTCCAGCCGGTGACCTCAAAGGTCTTGTTGTCCCAGCCGTAGCGATCGAGCGTGACGCCTATGACGTCGCCGACAGCGACCTCATAGGCCAGCATGTTGCAGGGCAGGGTGACCTCGATGGGCTCCCTCGCGCGGTAGAGCTCCATCTTCGCGAGCCTCTGAGCCGTCGCGTTGTCGACCACGAAGTTGAAGGTGAGATCCCGGTAGACCCGGTCGCCGCCATCCTCAGCCTCGAAGGTCGCCGACGTGATCGCCTTGAAGTCGGTGGTCTCGTAGCGCGCGTCGACGCTCCGGTACGTGCCCTTCACCGCGTTAAACTGGCTGGCCATCGACTGCCGTGTGGTGATCGACGGCGCGTCGACGATCATGTCGGCGGTGATCTCGAAGGTGCTCGCCCGCCAGGCCCCGACGAAGAGCCGCATCTGGCCGGAGGTCCAGGCTATACGGCCCTGGCAGGCGGACAGCATCTCGTCCAGGACGTCGCCCGGGCTGGTGCTTTCGTCGAGCTCGATGATCCCATTGATCGTGTAACGGAAGACCGAGCCGCCGTTGGTGTTGACCACCTCGTCGCAGATGTTCGCTTGCGCAATGAAATTCGCATCGTCAATCTCGGCCGTGTCCAGCCCGACGCCGCCGAGCTCCTTCGGACGCAGCAGGTAGTCGCGGATGATCAGGGCCGCGTTCTGCGTGAAAGCGGTCAGGCCCGAACGCGGATCGTAGACCTTCAGACCCTTAACCAAGGCCGACACGTTCGGCAGGCCGTCCTTGTAGGTGCCATCCGAGTCCCACTCGAAGGCGCAGAAGAGCGCAGCAACGCCTTGCAGCTTGTGGTCGTCTGTCCAGAGCCCGTCGGTGCGCGTCGTGAAGAACGAGGGAGGCACGTCAGTGCCGGCGATCCCGGTCTGCCTGTAGGCGCGGCCGAAGCCGGCATACCCGCCGTTCAAAAAGTCGTTGCCAGACCACTGCGGCCTGTCGTCGTTGAGATAGATACCCTCGACGTCCTCAACGGGCCCTTCGCATAGCGCGATCGTGAAGTAGAGCCAGCTGTTCGACTGGTGCGAGGACAGGAAGACGATCGTGCCGCCAAGCCGGGTCTTGCCGTAGACGAGCCGCCGAGGCGATACGCTCTCCTTCTGCGAGATGTTCGTGCCAGGCCGTTCGATGCCCTGGTTGCCGGGCTTGGGCTTCTTTTTGCCCGAGAGCAGCTGCATGCCAAAGGACAGCGCCACCGACAGGGCGAGCTTCACCGCGAAGCTCAGAATGGCAGAGCCGCTCAAGGCGCTGCCCAGCGCGGCCCCCAGCGCGATCAGCCCCGAGACGGGATCGGCGTAGGCCGGAGCAGCCGTCAGCAGCGCGGCGCAGAGCGCCACGACGAACGTCATGTGCTTGCGCATGATCAGCCTACGGTGAAGGCCATATCGGCATCGAGGACCGGGATCCGCAGGAAGCCCTGCGTCTCGTCCAGCCCCAGCGCGAACTCGCCGGAGAGATCGACCACGGCGGATGTGAAGTCGCCGAACGTGACGAGGTCGCCCCGCTGAGCGAACGCGACCGGCTTGGACGGCCCGACCAGGGCAGCGAAGGCCTCCGGCAGGCTCGCGTAACCCGCGGCCGAGAGAGCCGCCAGAGCCCCGATGCGCGTGCTGTACGTGCCGATCAGGTCGTGCGCCGGGTTCACTCCCGTGATCGCCTCGACCGCCCTGCCAGAGAAGAGCACACAGTCATGCACGCCCCACTCGAACGGCAGGTCGCGGGTCTCCATCAGGAGATCGCCGAGACGGATGTCCCATCTTTCGAGCCTGGCCATCAGTTCCTCGATGTCCACTTGACGTTGCGATCCTGCATCGTCGGTACGAAGTCGAAGCCCTTGTCGTTCGGGTAGTAGAGCTTCTGGTCCTCCGGCTCGTAGCGCCGGGTGCGCGCCCGCTTCAGGTCGATGAGCCGGCTCTCGACAGCCAGCGAGACCGAGCACGTAGGGCCCGAGTCTGTGATCGTCATGACGTCAGCGCGGCCGCTGAAGAGGATGTCAGGGTTGGCCACGAGGGCGCCCGTCGATGTGTCCGTGAGCGCCAGGTAGATGTTCACCACGCGGCCCTGATAACGCTCCGATAGAGCCATGGAGATGATCGCACCGTCGACACCAGACAGCGTGATCTTCGTGCCGTTGGATTGCGTCTCCAGCGTCTCCTCGACCGGCTCGAAACCGATCACGCCGGCGCCACCTGTCCATGTGAAGCCGTTCCAGGAGAGATCTCCGATCCCGGTCCAGAGCCGCAGGGCGCCGGTATCGAAGAGGCCCTCGAAAAGAGCAAGCGGCTCCAGGGTCTTCGCCTTGGCGGCATTCTTGAACGCTGTCGTTACCGCACGCGGCATCAGAGCGGCTCCACGCACTGGATGTTGAGACTGTCGTAGACAAAGCCCGGCGAGATCGATGGACCGATCGCGTTCATGCCCAGGCGCCAGACGCCCTTGGGCTGGTTCGTCACCACCGACGCGCCCGACGAGGCGTTCGCCCGCAGCGCCGGCTCGATCGACACCGTGCCCGCACCACCTGAGTTCGACGTGATGTCCTCGGTGAGGATGTAGAGGCGGGAGTCGACTCCGGTTCCGATCTGGATGAAGTCGCCTCGCAGGAGGGTCTTGGTGTTGCCCATGCCCGCCAGCGTCAGCGTCCTGGCGCCCTTGGTAGCGCTGGCCCCCAGGGTGACGCCCGACAGGCTCACCGTGCCACGCGGGACAAGCGCGTGTAACGGGCTCATGAGGAAGGTGCCGTACTGCCCGCGCAGGGAGGCGATAAAGCCCTCCACCACGCCGCCCTTGTCCCGAAGCGACGGCGCGATGTCCATGTCGACTTCCCAGCGCTGGCCGGGCCAGAGGAAGCGCTGTTCCGCGAAGGTGAAGATCGATGGCGACACCGCCGCATTGGTGTTGAGCCGCGGCGAGAAGCGCTGCGCCCGCGCGAACTCGGCCGGCGCCGTCAGAGGATAGACGATTGCCATGGGTCAGAGCTTCCTGCGGACGGTGGCCTCTGCCACGGCCTGGACCGCGACCTGCTTCATGGTCGGCAGCATCTTGGCGATGTTCGCCGCGTCGCTGCCGGCCTGGAAGGTGTTCTGCTGGACGACGGTCACACCGCCTCCGCCGCCGGCTGAATCCGACAGCCCGCTGATCATGTTGATCTGCTGGGCCCTTTGCTTGCGCGACAGCACCTCCTCGCCGCGCTGGAGAACAGCGGCCATCTCGTCAGACCGCAGACCGGAGTGGAACCGCGGCGCGCTCGAGATCAAAGCGCTCGACATCCGGATCGGCCGGCCCCCTGAGCCCACCGTGCCGCCCTCGTGGAAGAGCCCGCCCACGTTGCCCGTGAAAGGCACCGTTGCGCCGCCACCGCCGGTGAAGAGCCCGAAGATGCCGCCGCCACCACCGCCCACGAGGCCGGAGAAGAAGTTCGTCAGCTGCTGCTTCAGAGGCTGCACGAGCAGCTGCTGGACAGCGATCCGGAGGAGATCCTTCAGCAGGTTCTTGAACGCATCCTTGATCGAGGCCGAGCCGGTCGCGACGCTCTCGACGAAGTTGCCGAAGGCGTCCGCCGTCTGGTTGATCCACTCGTTCTGCTTGAACGAGGTCACGTAGTCGCCATAGGCAGTCGCGGCCTGCTCGGCCGAGATCTTGCCCTCCTGGACAGCGATGTTGAGGATGCGCTGCTGCTGCGCAAACCGCGGCGCAAGCTGCTCCAGGGTGCCGTACTTGGTGATGATGCCGTCATAGGCCTTGGCGGCTGCCTCGAGCTCCAGGGCGTTGCGAACCTTCAGCGCCTCGTCGGGCAGCTGGCCACCGTTCTGGATCGCCTCGCGGGTGCGCTTGATCAGGTCCGGAGCCGCCTTCAGGCTCTCCAGCTTCTCCAGCACGTCCTTGTCCTGCTGGTCGAAGAACGCGCCCTGCGCGGACTCGATAAAGCGGCCGAGTGCGTCGTTGAACTTCTGGGCGGTGTTGCCACCCTTGCCGCCTCCGCCGCCCTTCCGGCGGCCACCACCCCCGCCTGCCTTGATCGACTGCTCGAGGCCGGCGAGCTCTTGCGCGACCGAGAGGTCGATGAGCCCGCCCGTCTTGTCCTGGAGTTCAATCGCACGCTTCTTGGCCGACAGCGCACTCTGCGTCTTGGTCTTCTTGCCAGTGATCTCCGAGCGCAGCTGGTCGGCAACCTGCTTTTGGACGATGTCAGGCGTGAAGTTCTCAGGCACACCGACCATGTCCTGGATCTTCTTCTCGACGTCCGCCGAGCCAGCAGCACCCAGGGCAGCGTTAAGCGCGTTCACTTGGCCGCGCGCGGTCAGAGCCGCCTTGGCCAGCGCCAGCATCTCGCTGATAGGACCAGCGAGGCTCGGGTTGGCCGAGCCCAGCGCGATCAGCGACTGTATGAGAGACTGAAGCTCATCGTCGCTCGCTGTGCCCTGCTTCGCCAGCTGGTCGACCTGGTCGATGATGGCCTGGATTGCCGGCTGCACGTCCGCGCTGGCACCCGCGAAGGCGTTGCGCAGCTGCTCGCCGAGGTTCGCCAGGGTCACGCCGGCCGACTCGTTGAGACGCGAGATCAGCATCTCGGTCTCGGCGATCGACTGCGTCAGCCCAGGCGAGATCCCGCCCGCACCAGCCGACTGGAGCGCCTGGATCGCGGTCGTCGTCACGTCGATCGCGTCGGCGAGATCGAGGTACTGTTTCGACTGCGCAGCAATGATCTGCCGTGCGGCGTTCTCCGCCTCGCCCATCGTCGTCGAGCCGCCGCCCTCGTTCACGGCGTCGAATATCTTCTGGGTGAGATCCTTGACCTTCTGCGCGGTCTGGTTGGCCTCGGCCTCCGCCACCTGGCGCTGGAGCATGCCGCGGCCGCGGAGCTCCCGGATCGTCGGGTCGTTCTGCCCGAGATCCTTGAAGTTGACGTCGGAACCCGTGTTGAGGTTCTTCAGCGCGTCCTGCATGAAGCGCTCGGACGCGGCGTTGCGCAGGTCTCTCGGATCCTGGATCGTGCGTCCGATGGCGACCCGGAGATCGTCGAGCGCCGGCTTCGCATCGAACAGCTGCTGGATGAAGCCGCGCAAGTCCGCGGTCTTCTGGGCGAAGCCGGGATCCGCGGCCGCCATCCGGTCCAGCGAGTCCGCCAGCTTCCGGAGTTTCTCGTCGGCAACGATCGACCCATCCTTCAGGACGGTGAGGTTGTCGATGAGGCCCCGCATCTCCGCCGCCCGGCCATCGACGAGGCGCGCCGAACGGCTGCCGGCTCCGGTGCCAAAGCCCGCGATGACGCCGTTGAGCTCCGAGCGAATGTTCGTAGCGAGCCCAGAGCGGGCTTCCGACAGGCGCTTCACGAACGCCGCGGACTGTGCCTCGCCGGCACGACCGAGACCGCCACCCGCCAGCGCCTGCTCGATCCGCTTGATCTCCAGCGGCACCTGCTCGAGCGTCTTCTTGAAGTCCTCGGTGCGCTGCTTCGCCCGCAGCTGCATGACCTCGAAGATGCCCAGCGCGGCGCCGGCGGCCGTGAACGCGACGCCCCACGGTCCACCGAGAAAGCCCACCAGGCTCGACGTCGCCGTCATCAGCCCGCGCGCGGCCACACCGAGAGCGATCATGCCCGGACGTGCTGCGTTGCGGGCGACGCTGGCGGCGTTCTGGGCGATCGACTCCCTGTTGAGCGCGTCGGCATAGGCCGTCGACGACCGGGCCTCCTCGTCCTTGAACTTCGCGACCTGCTGGCTGGCCGAGACCGGGATCTGCGTATCAATCTGCTTCAGCTGCCCGGACGCCGTGTCTGCATTGGCCTGGGCCTTCACGCGAGCGACGCGCGCAGCAAGAGCCTCGCTCTCCAGCTTGGCGACCTGCTGCTGGCGCTGCTGCGCCGACTTGACCACGGACTCGTTGACGGTCGTCTCGGCCCGGGCCAGGCGCTCTGTGGCAGCGACCGTCTTCTCCCGGGCTGCCTGTTCGGCCGCAGCCGCGCGCGCCACCGTGATGGAGGCCTTCTCCTTCTCGCTGGCCTGACGAGACAGGATCCCAGCCTCCGCGTCCGCCGTGGCTTTCTCGGCCTGGAGCAGCTTGTTGCCAGCCAGGATCCGCTCGTTCACCAGCTGCTGGGATCGCTGCTTCTCTTCAGCGATGCGTGCCGACAGAGCCTGCCCACCCTCGAAGTCCTTCTTCGACCGGGCGATGGTCTGGGCTCGCTCCAGCGCGGCGATGTTCGAGCGATTGAGAACCTCGGCCGCCTTGGCGTCCTCGAGCGCGTTCTTGGCGTCCACCTCGACGGCGAGCGCCTTGTAGAACTTCGCAAGCTCCGTGCGGCGGACGCCACCACCAGCGGATTCGAGGGCCTGCTCCGCAGCAAGCCGCCGCTCCGTGGCAGCGCGCATGTCCTCCTGCGCCTTGACCAGCGCCTGCTCCGCCGCCGAGCGCTGCTTCACGGCAGCGGTCGATGCGGTGGCCGACACGTTCTGCGCGTCGTTGAGCTTCAGGAGTGCGGCGGCTTCCTTGTCGACGGCGTTCGACAGCTTCTGCGAGGTCTCGTCGACGACGCGGGCGGCTGCCTGGCGCGCGGCCTGAAGCTGCTTCGATGCCTGGAGGAGACGCGGCTGCGCCTCAAACTCCTTGCGGGCCTCCGAAGCGATAATCGAGTTCTCGCGGGCCTGCGCAGCCTGCTCCCGGGCAACCGTCAACTGATCTTGGGCCGCCTTCGCCGCTTCCTTGCGAGCGTTGATCTCCTCCCGGATCCCGGCGGCGATCTTGCCCTGCCCGCCACCCACCAGACCGCCGAGACCACGACCGAGGAAGCCGCCACCGATTGCCGCCGCGGCGAACAGAGCGGCGTTGCCGACCTGGTCGAAGTTGTCGGCCAACGCGATCAGCCCATTGGCGATCGCGGCCGTCGTACCCGTCGACTGGTCCAGCCGACCGACGAAGAACGTGATGGCGTTGTTGAGCGCCTGGAAGCCGTCATTGACGCGCGGCGTGGTACGCCCGAACGCGGCGTCGATGTCATCGGCGCCCTTGATGATCGCCTTGATGACACGATCGGAGGTCAGCAGACCCTCAGAACCGAGCCCTTTGAGCTCGCCACGGGCCACGCCGAACTCCTTGGCGATGAGGCTCGCCAGAGGGATGTTGTTCTCGAGGATGGAGCGAAGCTCGTCGCCCTGGAGGCGACCCGACCCAAGCGCCTGGGCCAGCTGGAGAGCAGAGGACTGTGCCTCTTGGGTGGACGCTCCGCCCACCACAAACGACTTCTGCACGGTCTCGATCAGGCGCAGCAGCGATGCGCTGTCCTTCGCAAGGGCCGGCGAAGTGGCCTTGATGCGCCCGTAGAGTGCGAAGGTCGACTCGAGGGTCGAACGGCTCCGCTGGGCGATCTGGAAGAGATCCTGCTGGGCCTTGGCCTGGTCGGCCGTGCCCTCCGTCACCGCCTTCACGCGGTTCGTCAGGTTCGTGTAGGTGTCGGCGTAGTCCTTCAGCGTCCGGGCCGCCGCGGTCCCGAGGAAGCCGCCACCCAGAGCCGCGCCGACCGCGAAGGCCGTCAACTCCAGCCTCTTCAGAGAGCTTTCCGTGCGCAGCGCCGAGATGGCGAGGGCACGGAAGCCGTCCAGCTGGAAGTTGCCGGCCTTGCGGCCCAACTCCTCGGCGGACTTCGCGGCCCCGCCGAGGGCCTTCGTCATACGCTGCGACTGCTGCTCGACGAGGGAGGCGTTGTTGCGGAGCGACGATTGGAAGCGACTGGTGTCATCTTCCAAATACACAGTGAGGCCGCCGACAACAGTTGCCATGTCAGCCTCTCTCCACTACCGCGCCGCCACGTTGGAAGACCGACACGAGGCCGGCGATACTCTGGACACGTTGCACCGGCCGGGCTGCGGCCTTGCGCGCGTCCTTCTCCTTCAGCAGCTTCGACAGCTGCTTCGGGTCGTTGAAACCGCATCCGATGAGGTTGGCCGCGACCAGACGCTCATCATCGCGATAGTCAAAGATCTCTTCAGCAAACCGGGCGATCTCTGCGGGAGTGAGCCCCCACATCTCGTCCGGCTTCAGGCCGGCTCGGTATCCAGCCCGGAGGAGTCGGTCGAACTCGTCTCGTCCATCTCCGGGCTCGCCAGAGGGTCCGCGTTCTCGGCCGCCTCCTCGGCAGCCTTGCGCATGTCCTCGGCCAACTGTGACGCGGACTTGCCCCAGCGCGCCAGGAACAGCGCGTCGAGGAGCTCCGCCTCAGCCGCTTGCAGCGGGAATGGGAGGTCTTCCCAATCGAGCTCCAGCGGCGTCTTGCCGTCGGCCTGCTTCAGCCCGATCCGCAAGCAGTCGGTGACGACCGCAGGATCCTGGCTTTCGACGCCGACGATGATGACCTGCCAGAAGAAGTCGATCCTCCGGCCGCGGTCGTCGTACTTCGGAGGCTCGTTGAGCGGAGCCCCGTACTTGCCGCGCAGCCGGACCAGATCGCCCGTCCGGAAACGCAGAACAGCGCCCTCCCCCGCGAGGGGGAAGGGCACCTCGTTCGCCATGGGATTGTGCATGGCTGGATCAGACCACCGTGATGGAGCCGGTCACCTTGAACCGGATCTTCATCCGCTTCGTCTGCTCGAGCTCGAAGGGCCCGTAAGTGTGGGCCTTCACGAACGCCTGGAACTGGAGGTACTTCGTCTCGTTCACAGGCCGCAGACGGAAGTTGCGGGTGATGCCGTTGTTGAAGAGATACGTCAGACCCGTCAGATGATCGTGGGTCGCGTTCTCCAGCAGCATGTGGCACTCGATGTCGAACTCCGGCGGCACCGTCAGACCAGCGACATACTCGCGCGAGGTCGAAGACAGGTTCGTCGCGTCGACCTCCGGACGCTCACGGGTGAGCTCGCCGATCGACACGATCTCCGCGATCGCGGTGTAGGTGCCGAGACCATCATCCATCTGGAGGAGGGTGCCGGCGCCAATGGACTTCACACTTGCCATGATGGTTCTCCTAAGCCTTGGGCAGCGTTACGAGTTCAGCGACGGCCGGCGGGCGGTCGCCTCATCCCTCGAGAAGGTCGAAAAGCCGCACTTCTCGCAGGCCCAATGGTCCTTGCGGGCCCAGGGCTTGGAGACGAGCTCGCACTCGTCGGGATTGCAGCGGGTGGACGTGGCCGGTGCGGCGAGCGCAGCAGCGGAGGCGCGCTTGCCCCACTCGTCATTCGAGACCGCGTCGGGCTGTGCCGCGAGCGTCTTAGCGTCGGCCAAGGTCTTCTCGGCCTCCGGCGTCTCTTTCTTCGCCATGTCGGGTTGCCTCACGAGTAGTGGACGCGGAAGTCGATAGCCCGGCTGTGGACGCCGCTGGTGTCCTCGAACAGGGCCACGTCGCTGACCGGGATGATCGCGGTGAAGAGCAGCGACTCGTAGGTGCCGCGGAACGGTTCCAGCCGTTGCAGGACGAGCTCGCCGATGTTCTCGGCCACGAGATAGGTCGGTGCCCTGCACTCGATTGACACGCGCCGCGCGGACGGCCCGCGGGTGCTGTCCAGCGTCGGCGTCAGACTGTTGGCGATGTCCTTCAGGACGATGTGCGGGTACTCGGCGTTCTGGAGCGCCTGCTGCCAGTAGATCCGGTTGCCGACCAGAGCCTTCAGCGGCGTGTAGGTGGCCAGCATCGACCGCAGGACAGGGCTGCAAGACTTCATCGCGCACGCCTCCGCCCGCCACCGCCGCTGCGAGCAGCGGATGCCATGATCACCTGGCCGATCATCGTGAAGTAGACCTTCGCGGCCTCGTCCTTGGCGTCCTCGAGAGCGGGCCGCATGAACGGGTAGCCGGGATGGCCGGGATGCATGATCCCGCCGAAGCGCCGCGGCTGCCAGTGTGCCCGCACGCTGTATTCGACGAGGTGGGCGTACTTGGACGGGAAGTAGCCCCGCACCTTGCCCGTGGTCTGACCCAGGATCGAAGCCTCGCGCCGGTCCGGGCTCTCGCCGATGGCCAGAGACTGCATCAGCGCGCCCGTCACCACCGAGCCATTCAGCTGGAGGTAGGTCTTCGCCGCTTCCTTGATCGGCTCCAGCGCGGCCTGCCGGGCCTTGCGCCTGGCCGCCGGCGTGATGGATGCCGCAGCCTGCCGGAAGGCCATGGCGAGCTCCGCCGAGCCTCGTACGCCGTACCGGGCAGCCATCAGACGCCGAGGCGCTTCTGGACGCCGATGCAACGGACCTGCGAGCGCTGGTTGCGATCGGCGTGGATCACGTCGATGTCGAACAGGAGCCCGTCGACCCGGAAGAGCATGGCGGTGGTCAGGACCGAGCCGCCGCTGTCCGGCTCCATCACATCCCACCAGTCGAAGCGGAAGTTCGCGGTGGGCTGGCTCAGCACCTCGGAGCCCTCGCGGGTCTCTCCACCACGAAGCGGTGTGAACTCCGCCCAGATCTGGCGCCACACCACGAACTCGGTGGATGGCTGGCCGATCGCGTCGACCGTGTCCATCCGGACGAGGATCTCGACCGGCGTGTTGCGCTTGCCCGCACGCATCAGGCCGGATCCACGGAGTCGTTGAGCACCCGGTAACGGCCGGCGAAGCGCTCCATGCCGTACTCGATCTTGCGGCTCACATAGGAGACGCGCTGGTCCTCGAAGTCGGCCTCGCGGTGATCGTAGAGAGAGCCCGCCAGGAGGCGGATGGCCGCCCGGACGCCACGCGGCACGTCGGCGAGCGCCCAGCCCGCCGTGAATTGGATCTGGGCCGCCTGAGGATGATCCTCGAGCGAGGGCCAGGACTGCCCAGGGATGAGCGAGACGGTCGGCACGTGACCATTCACCGTCAGGTAGACCGTGCTCGCGACCGTCGTGTAGGCGGTCTGTGCGCTGTTGAGCGCGGAGATGCTGCCGACAGCGACCAGCGGGCCGATCGGAAGCTCGAAGGACTCAGGGAGCGTGGCGCGCTTCAGCACGTAGGTGCGCGGCAGGATGCTGCGCCGCAGCCATCCGTCGATCCCGTCGAAGTAGGCGTAAGCCGTGAGAATGCAGTCCTCGAGGAAGTCGTCTTCCATCGAGTGCGAGATGCGCTTGGACTTCTTGAGCTCCTCGACCGTGAGCAGACTGAGGATCTGCCCGTCATCGACGGTGCTGGTCGCCTGAAGGTCCATGGCGCTCTCCGGATGATCTGGGGACCGCGGCGGGGACGAGAAACCCGCCGCGGTCCTTGCTCACAAGGCCGCTCAGACGAGCGACTTGGAGACGGGCTGGCGCTCGGGGCCAAAGAAGACCCACGAAGCCTGCCAGACCACCGTGTCGGTGGCGGAGCGCGACAGGTCCGGCGTGATCTGGCAGCCGATGAACTCGCGGCAGGTCTCCAGATTGAAGTCGAACTCGATCGACGACTTCGTTGCCGCACCGGAAGCCACGATCGTCGCCGGGTAGGCCACGTTCGGGTTGATGTGCGTGGCCGCGACGTCAGCCGCGCCGGCACCGCCGGACGAGGTGGCATCGCGCAGCTTCACCGCGAAGGAGAGGGATTCCGCCGCGTTGATGGCCGCGTCGAAGGTGATGACCAGCTTGGCGCTCTTGTAGACGCCGCTCGCACCCTTGCGGGACACCCATGCACCGTTGACGACGGTGTTGTCACCAGCACCGGCGGCGGTGGCAGAGCCGTTCGCCGCGTACTCAGAGCGCGCGTAGGCGCCGCCGTTCCGCTTTCCAGAGATCGACATCGTGTTCTCCTTCAGGCCGCCGCGCGGCGCTGGATTTCAGCCTCGATGATCTCGTTCGCTTCCTCGCTGGTCGTGACGGCACGGCCCGCGATCTTCGACGCGATCATCTTGCGCTTGGTGTGGTGGAGCTCCTCCCAGCCGTCGGGGATCTCGACGGTCTGGTCGGAATCGGAGGCGTCGTCGTCGCCATCGCCGGCATCGGCATCAGCGTCGTCTTCACCAGCGGCGGCGTCATGGTCGCCGTCGCCATCATGTGCCGGGATCGGCTCTTCTCCCGCGGGCTTGGCGGGGACGTCGTCAGGGTCGACGTATTCGGCGGCCCCCGACTCCACGATGGTCTGGGCCTGCTCAGCAGTGAACCCAGCCACGTCGTGGGTGTAGTATGCCCGCCAGGTCCGCAAGAACCTGACGGGCACGAGCCCGATTTCGGACGGCATCGCGCGCTTACCAGCGAACTGCGGTCAGCACGGAAACGGCCTTGAGCTGACGCAGGCCGATGTCGTGCTGGGCAGTCGCGAGGATCGCGGTCATGCCACGCTGGAAGAGCGAGATCGGCGAGGAGCCGTTCTCGATCATGCCCTCCGAGGAGGACGCCAGAGTGATCGGGCCAGCCTCGCCGAACAGGACGTGCTGGAAGCCGATGAACGCGATGAAGGTCTCGTCCGTGCCGCCTCCCAGGTTGGTCGGCAGGTTGGTCGTGACCAGGACCGGGAAGCCCTTGAACGTCGGGTTGGCACCCTGGAGCGAGGGATAGGCCAGGTTGCCGTTGCCGTCGCGAATGTCCTGCAAGTAGCCGAACGAGCGCTGCGACATGACCCACTTCGCCGAATTGGCCGGGACGTAGTTGAGCAGCAGGCCGTTCATGCACTTGCGGGCATCGGAGTCGATGTTCGCGATGGTCGGCGTGGTCGAGTTGACCGCGGGATTGGACGTGATGCCGGCCACGTTGAACAGGCCGAGCGGGTTGCCCTGGAGACCGTCACCGCGGAACATCGCGGTGTCCATCTTCTCGGACATGGCCGCCACCAGGTCGCTCGTGACGAACGACTGTGCAGAGGCCAGCGACCAGTTGAGGAAGTCGTTCGTGACCGGGACGATCGCCTTGAGGGTCTTGGCGGTCATCTCGATCGAACCGAACGTCGGCTCGGTGCGGGCGGCAGGCTCGGCCTCGGACGAGTACGAGGCGGAGGAGCCGGAGACCGCGCGCGGCATCTTGAAGGAGCCGTTCGGCATCTCGATGCGCGTCGGGCCGCCCTGGAGAAAGACCGTATTCGGCCGCAGGAGCTCGACGAGCTCGGACGACACCGGCGTCGGCACAACGATGCCGCCGGCGGCCGCGTTCGAGACGTTGAGCGTCTTGCGGAAGGTCGAGATCTCCTTGGCGAGATCGCCGTAGCCCATCTCTTCCATATAGTGGAGGGCGTTGCCGCCACCTTCCGACTTGGCCTTCAGGAGGCTGAGGCACATGATGCCCAGCTTCTCGGTGGCCTTGAGATCCTTCTTGACCTCGGCGTGCAGGACAGTCGCCTCCTGCGTAGCCGTGGCAGGCACCGCGGCCGCAGCCTTGGAAACGGCAACGCGCTCCAGGGCCTTGATCTCGCGCTCGATGGTCTCGACCTCCTTGGCGGTCGCCTCGAGGCCGTCGAGCTCCTCCACGGTCAGGCGGCGGCTTTCCGCCGATGCCTTGGACACGATCTGCTCACTCGCCCCGGTGAGTTCCTTCAGGCGAGCGCGAAGCTGCTCCAGCGTCATTTTAATCTCCGATGCTGCTGGGGTTGCGCTAAAGCGAAAGGGCCCCCGACATGGGAGCCCCAGGCTTCGCCCCTCGCGGGGCGGTTCATCCCTTGCGGGAATTGGTTGTCAGGCGGCGCGCGCCTTGACCGCGGCGATCTTCGCCATGGCCTTGGCGGCCCGGTCATCGATCTCCTCGTCGGAGATGGCCGGAGCCTTCTCCTCGACCTTCTCGACCGACTTCTCCTCGGTCTTCTTGATGCCGAAGGCCGCCTTGATCCGCTCGACCAGCGAGGCCTCGCGGCGCTCGACGATCTCCTCGACGATCTCCTCGGTGGTCTTCGGAGCGATGCGCTCCACCACCGTCTTGTAGGTGCGCTCGTACTCGGCGCGCGGGACCAGCAGGCCATCGGGCGTCTTCGCCCAGGTGTCGAGCACCTCCTCGAGGAGCTCCTTGGCCAGCCGCATGTCGCCGTCGGCTGACTTCACCAGCGCGCCAGGATTCGACGGGATCGGCACCACCGAGCACTCGACCAATTCACATGCCCGGATCTCGTAGGACCAGGTCGGCGTCCCGTCTTCCATGGTCCGGATCGCGATGTCCTTCGGGATGAACCCGATGGAGCAGGCGCGCATGACGCCCGACTTCACCATCGCCGCCATCTTGTCGGCCGTCTCGTCGACGCCCGCATCCAGGAAGGTCAGCACCCCGTCCAGCTGCGCCGGGCCCTTGGTCAGGTCGCCCCACGTGCCGATCGGGAAGTCGCGGCTCTTGTGGAAGGGAAGCGCCACCGGGTTCTTCATGAACTCGGTGATGTCGATGCCGGCCGTGAAGACGATGTCGCCGTCCCGGTCCTCCTGCTGCGTCGACATGGTGAACGTCGCCGACCGGTTGTTGTCCGACCAGCTGGCAGGTGCCTTGGACGCCTTGTGGAAGCGGCCGTCCGGCGACCCGCGCTTGGACAGGAACTCGTCGACGGAGATGGTGCGCTCGGGCATCGGTGCCTCACTTCTTGAGCAGGAGGAGCTTCGCGGGCTCCTTCGGCGGGGTGGCAGGCTGCTGCCCCGGATCGGCGCTCTGGCCGCCGCCGGCGTTGTCTTCCGGCGCTCCGGCCTGGCCTTCCATGACGGGATCGTTCTTCTCGTCGACGAGGGTGATGTTGACCGGGATCGCGCGGACCTTGCCGGAGTCGTTCGGAAGCGGGTCGTAGTCGCCGAGCTCCCGGCGGGCCTCGTCCAGCGTCAGGGCCCCCGCCTGGACGCCGATCTTCGCGATCTCGGCGCGGGTCTTGACGTCCACCGCCGCCATCTCGCTGCGATCGAACTCGAAGCAGTATTCCAGCCGCTCGTCCTCGGTCAGGAGCGCGCGGGCGAAGGCCGCCTCGATGCGCTTGGCCGTCGGGACCAGGCTGTCGGACACGTAGGTCCGCTCGGCCGCGTCCATGTTCTCGTACTTCACCGCGTCGAAGTGCATCAGCTTGTGCGGCGGCATCCGGAAGAGCCGGGACACCTCGCTGATGGCGTTCTTGGCAGCGACCGCGACTTCGCTGTCCTTGGCCGTCATGGACAGGGTCTGCACGGTGGTGCCGTTCTCGAGCACCAGCGGCGACTCGCCCGACAACGCCTTGTTGAGCATCTCACGGAACTGCGAGCGCAGCCGGGCGAACTGAGGCTCGGAGAGCTCAGCGTCCTCCGAGAGCGAGAAAGCCACCGACTGACGCGCGCCCTGCTGGAAGAGGTTCCGCTGGTAGTCAGAGATCGCCTTGGCGGCGTCGAGCGAGTCCGCGCCGGCAGCCAGGGTCGAGTAGCCGTTCACGCCGTCCAGGAGCCTGCCGCGGATGTGCAGCATCTGCTCCGAACGCAGCCGCGGCCCGAAGTCGGAGAGGATCGCCTCCTCGAAGGAGTTCGACCGTGCCACGTCGTAGAAGAGCTCGCCGGTCTGCTTGTAGACGAGCGTGGTCACGCGCGACGGAATGATCGGGATCAGCGCCCGCAGGTCGCCGCGGTATGTGATCCGCTTGGCCACGAAGGCATTCTGGGTGGCCGCGAAGTAGCGGATCGTCATGTCCCAGAAGTCCGCCCACGTGTGATAGGCGTTCGGGTCGAGGGCCAGCATCCGAGAGATCGGGTGGTCCTTCGGCTTCACCTCTTCCCGGCGGTCGTCATCGACCTTCTTGAACATCCGGAAGGTGGCCTTCCCAATGTCCTGGGCGATGACATCGCAGGCGAGGAGGAAGGCGCTGTTGCGCAGCGCCTCCTGCATCGTCGCAGGCCGCGACAGGCCGGACTTGCCCAGCAGATCCGCAAGGGTCTGCCAGGAGCCGCCAGGGCCGGACCACGTCGAGATGACGGTGTCCTTGGCCCGGGCGGGGACCGAAGCCTCGGGAGCACCCGAGACCTTATGCCTGCTGCGGCGGCGGCTCATCGGACCGACCTCAGAGGACGATCTTGATGGGCACCATCAGCAGCGCCACGTTGTGCGAAGTGTAGGTGAACTGGAGCTTGCCGTTCGCGTCCATGTACGCCGAAAGCTCGTCCTTATCGAGCTTGAAGAAGCCCCAGCCGCCGTTGGCCGCGACCGTGATTGACTGGTTCGGCTTGGTCATCTTGCCGAAGCCGGGAATGACCTGCGTGCCAGCCTGCCCGACCAGCGTCACCGGGATGGCGACGGTGTGGCCGTTGCGGAAGGCGATCAGGTAGGCCGAGCCGTCGTTGAGGACGGGCACGGCGTCGCCGCCGGCAGCCGTCGCCGTGGAGCCAGCAGCGGCAAGGAGGCCCGACTCGTCGGGAAGAAGGGCGGTTATGTCAGCCATGGGGTCAACCTCTCTGCTGGGGCTCGGAGGCGCCGTGGACGCCTCGTTGGGTGTAGACGTGCAGCCGCTCTTTCTTCTTGTCCGGCTTCTTGCCCTGGAGGCGGCAGCCGTTCGCGAAGACGAGGGCGTGGATCCCGTCGATTTTGTGCTTCGAGTTCGGCGCGTCCTTCTTCGGCAGCACGTTGCCCTTCTGGTCGCGGTAGGCGACCACGTTCATGGCGTGCCACTCGAGGACAGGGTTGCCGTCGTGCCGGAGCGTCTCGGTCGACACCCGCGCCACGAAGTCGTCGGTCGGCTCGGTCATGTTCCGCGCCGAGTTGGCGAAGAGCACCACGTTGATGCCCGTTTTCGCCAGGTTCTGAGCCAGCTGCTGCGCCTGGTAGGGATCGAAGGCCACCACCTCGACGTCGAAGAACTTCGCGTCCTCCCGGATGTCAGCCTCGATCACGTCGAAGTCGATCATCCCGGGCCCGGTCTCGATCACGTGCCCGGCCTTCATCCAGGCCTGATACATGCCGGTCAAATCCGGATCCAGGAGCGCAGGGCAATCGCTTGGGATGTAGAAGCGCGGGAAGACGCAGATGTCCTCGCCGTCCTCCACGATCACCACCGTCGCCGCCATGTCCCGCCGGCTGGCCAGGTCGACGCCGATCCAGACCTTGCGGCCGCGGAAGGCATCGATGTCCAGTTTCGGGTCGACGCAGGCCGCCCAGCTGCCCGGCTCGACCAGCCGCGCACCCGCATTCGACCAAACGTTGAGGCGCGTGCGGAGGAACTCCGCCTGCGCGCTCGGGTTGTTCAGCGCCTTCGAGACGTCCTCCCGGACCTTCTCAGGCGAGACCGAGACGCCCCACATCGGGTTGGCCTTGATCCAGGTCTTCTCGACCCAGAGGTCGTCGTCCTTGTCGACCGTGTAGATGATGGCGAAGAGGTCGTCCTGGCGATGCAGGCCCTCCAGCACCCTCTCCGCAGCCTTGATCTGGTCCCAGCAGATCCCGGCAGCCACACGGCCGGCCGTCGTGATCTTGAACAGCAACGGGTTCTCACGCGCGGCCTGCGAAGAGCTCATCACATGGAAGAGGCCCTCCTCCTGCGCATGGAGCTCCTCGAGGATGACCATGTGCGGGTTGTGGCCGTCCTGCGTCTCCGCAACCTGTGTGATCAGCTGCACCTCGCCGAGCGTGGCCGAGCAGCGGATCTTCTTCGTCAGATCCTTGAGACCGAAGGCCTCCGCCAGCAGCGGCTCCTTCTTGATCATCTTCACCATCGGATCGAAGACCTTGCGGGCCTGATCCACGGTGCGGGCGCCGATATAGATCGACGGGCCGTCCTCACCCTCGCACGTCAGCGCGTAGTGCCCGAGACCCGCCGTCAGCAGGCTCTTGCCGCTCTTGCGCGGGATGACGACCAGGACGTCGCGGACCAGCCGGACACCCGAGCCGTTGCGCCGGAACCCGTAGATCGCCGACACCACGAAGCACTGCCAAGGCTCGAGCCGGACCGGACCGGACCTCGTCCACTGCGAGCCCTCGACGTGCGGCAGCTTCTCCAGGAAGGAGCACACGTCGACCACATGGGCCGGCGACCAGTGGAAGCTCGCCGCCGCGGTGCCCGCGATCCGGCGCATCTCCAGGTATCGCTCTGCCGCCAGCTTCACCCACCGGCAGGCAGGCTCCAGCCCGTCCACCAGCCGCTTGGCATGGTCGAGCGCGATGCCGCAGAAGTCGGTGAACTCCTCGGTGACGCCCGGCGAGACCTCGATGGGAACCCGCGGCCAGAACTCGTAGTCCGCCCGGCTCGTCCGCCCCTTCGTCCCGGGCGTCTTGCCCAACGTCCTCTTGCGAGCCATCAGCGGCGCCGGGCGGCGAACCCGTTGGACAGAAACTTGTTCTCCTGGCCCTTGACCGACGAGCCGTTGAAGGCCCGGTCGACGCTTTCGCGCTCGAGCTCGGCAATCGACGTCATCAGCCGCGAAGGCAGACCAGCCGGCACCCGCATGCCGCTCGCCATCTTGTTGCGGAGATCCTCCATCCCAGCAGCAAGGATTTCCACTTTCATGTGGGTCAGCATCGTCAGCCGACCCTGCTCATGAAGCGTGCGGATCAAGCGATCGTAGGTCTGTTGTCCGATACCGCCGGGCTCCAGCGGAAACCGGCACTCCGGGATCTCTTGCAGAGTCGGAAACGCGACAACCGTCTGCCCGGAACGCTCCGCGCGCGCCTCTTCGGAATAGCGCGGATCGAATGTGCCCTTGGCGAGCTTCGCAGCGTCTGTGAGTGCAGGACGGCCCATAACGCAACCTCAGACGATGAGCGTCGGCTCGATGGTCAGCGAGCCGCGCGCGAGCGTGTCGACGTTGCCACCCGTGTCGATGGCCTCGAGCTCGTGATAGTAGGTGCCCGGCGGCAGGCTGACCGTATCCGCCGGCGCGATCGCCACGAGCACACGGCTGGCGCTTGCCAATGAGATGCCGCTGCTCGTGGTCTTCTTCAACAGGACGCTGGTGCCGCGGGCCTTCGGGTTACGGCCCACCCACCAGCGCAGCGTGCAGCCCGCCA
This sequence comes from Alsobacter sp., assembly GCF_059501845.1. Lineage (NCBI taxonomy): Bacteria > Pseudomonadati > Pseudomonadota > Alphaproteobacteria > Hyphomicrobiales > Alsobacteraceae > Alsobacter > Alsobacter sp. The sequence continues at coordinate 27,371 of NZ_JCACDK010000016.1, forward strand.
GGTTCGCCGCGGATCCATCCGCCTCGAGGCAGCTGAAGGCGAGCGTCTTGCTGTCGCCCGCCACCATCTGCGCGTTCTGGTTGGTCGCCGGCATCACACGATCCCCTTCAACTCGATGATCCGTGCGTCCCGCTGACCTTTGAGCTCCGTCACACCATCACGACGTCCGACGAGCTCGATGGGCGTTCCCAGCACGGCCGCCGAGCCATCCCCCGTGGCGATGCCCTGGAGGAACACCGCAACGACTTGCTGGACGATACCGGAGACTACCGCTCCACCCGAGCGCACGCCCGGGATCAGGCTCGCCGTGACCGTGATCGTCGCGCCAGGCGCCGCCGTCCCGCTGAATGCGGAACCAGGCAGGATCGACGCCGTTACAGGGAGCGTCGCGCCGGAAACCGACGCACCACCAGAGCGCGCGCCAGCCGTGAGGCTTGCCGTGACCGGGAGGAGTACGCCCGTCGCCGTGGCAGAGACCGTGCCCGAGCCCGCGAGCAGCGACGCCGTCGCCGTCAGGGTCGTGCCGGCCTGTGCCGCGCCACCAGAGGCCGTGCCCGGGATCAGCGACGCCGTCGTGCCGAGCGTCTGCCCGACCGCCGTGCCGCCTCCCGCGCCCGCCGCGCCGCCCGGAAGCAGGCTCGCCGTGACCGGCAGGGTCTGACCCGCCGTCGATGCGCCGCCCGTACCCGTGCCCGCGACCGCGACGCTGGCCGTGGCTGTCAGGGTCGCCCCTGCCCGGCTCGCACCACCCGTCGCGCCACCAGAGCTTGCCACGGAAGCCGTGGCCGTCAGCGTGGTCCCAGAAGCCGCCGCGCCGCCGGTCGCCGTCCCTGCGATCAGCGAGGCAGTGGCCGTCAGCGTTGCGCCAGAAGCGTTACCTGGGCTGGCACCGCCCGCCGAGCCCGCAATGAGGCTCGCCGTGGCCGAAAGCGTCTGGCCTGCGGTAGACGCACCACCCGTCGCGGAACCCGCGGTCGGGATAGACGCAGTCGCCGACAGCACCTGGCCCGTGGCAGACCCGTTGCCCGTCGCCGTGCCGCCGATCAGCGATGCGGTCACGCCTAGGAGGATCCCGGCCGCCAGAGCGCCGCCGATGGCAGCGCCAGCAGTCGCGATCGACGCGGTCGCCGAGAGAGTCGATCCCGCCTGCGAGGAGTTCCCAGACGCCGTGCCGGCGATCAGGCTCGCCGTAACCGAAAGCGTGGATCCCGCCTGCGACGCACCGCCAGACGCTGCGCCAGCCGTCGCGATGGACGCGGTGGCGGAGAGTACCTGACCTGACGCGTTGCCGCCGGTGGCCGCAACCGCACTTGGCGGCAGAAACCTCTTGCCTTTGCGGGGGCGCCTACCTCGCCGGAGCCAGATCGCCACCGCTCAAACTCACAACTCTTCGATATAGAAGGTGATGGCGACCGTCATGTCATCTGCAAGCGTCGTCTGAAGCCGCACGATGAGACCGGAGCCGTTGATGCACACCGGGCAATAATCCGCATCCGGATACCAAAACTCCCACGGGCTGCCGCGCTCGTTCCATCCGTGCTCGCCGAGGAACACCGCCGTGCCCGAGGTGGTGGCGACGGTCGTGTCATTGCAGCGCACCGTGGCGCCGCAGGCGGCATCGGCCACGTTCATCGGAACAGGTGTCACCGCGCCGCCGCCGGTGCCGACCGTGAAGGTGGCGGGCAGGCGGATGATGGAGATGCGCACGCCCTCTTCGGCCGCATCGCCCACCTCGGAAATCTGGCCGATCGACCAGCCGCGCAGGCGAATGGGCTTGTTGGAGGCAGGCTGGACCGAGAGGAGGTCGGTATCCGTGCCCGCTGCGGTGATCGTGCCCGTGTACGGCACGGCATAGATGCGGCTCATCAGAATCTCCGGGTGAATGTGCGAAGGGCGCGGCGGGGCAACAGGATGGCTTTCGTCGCAGCAGCGGCCCCGAGTTCCGAAAAACCCGAGGGGGCCGAATACGTCCACGATGTCGAGGCAAACTGGCCCGTCCACACGTCGCCGTTCGAACAGGCGACTGCGGCGTAATAGGTCGACGACCCCGAACTTGACATGCCCTGGCCGTTGCTGGCCGTGGCGGGGTCGGCACTGAGCGTCGAGCCGGCCCAGGTTCCTCCGTTCTTGCGAAACCATATCGTGCGGGTCGAGGCATCAAATGCGATGCCGATGTGATCCCCTTGCCCGAAACTCTGGCGCGCGCCCGTGTACCCAGCAGGCTCATAGTACCATTGACTGTCGGACCAATAGGCGCCGATGCTGTTGGTGCCGTTTTCGCCGAAATAGCCGGTATCTAGGTTGAACCCCGCTCCCGGCGCCACGACGCCGACGCCGAACCCGCCGCTGCTGCGCGTGGTGGCGACGACCTCGAAATAGAACTTTCCCGACGACGACCCATCGACAGTCAGGACGAACTTGTCAGGCGAACCCGAACCGGTGGCAATGAGGTTGCCACCGGACAGTGTGATCGTTGACGATTTTTTAGAGGCGTCCCAAGTCGTCGCCATGGATCAGGGCCAGTCCCACCCGTCGACTTCAGCGCGGCTCTTCACGGCGCCCGCCGCGATGGCGTCAAGGCACTCCTTCTCCGCGGCGAAGCACGCCTGCACATAGGCCGCCACCGCCTGGGCGATGCCGGTCATGGCGGCGAGGTCGAGCGTGGCCCAGCCGGACACCGCCTTGAACGAAATCGACGACACCCACCCCCGTTCAAGGATCAGCAGCGCCGCCGTGATCTTGTCCTGCGAGGCGTCGGAGGTATCGACCCTGACGCCGTTGGGCAGGGTCAGCCCGCCGGACGCGCGCTGCCACCTCACCTCAGCCGCATAGGCCTTGAGTTCCATCGCCTGCCAGGCGGAATCGGCACTGCCGCCGGGCCACACCAGGTTGACCTGCGAGCCGTCGCCGTTGACCGTGAGCGCCGGGCCGCGCCCGCTGGGGCGCACTTCCTGCACGTCGCGCCAGTTGGCGCGCTCGACCTCGGCGATGTCGGCAAGCGAGCCCTGCCGGATTTCGATGACGGTCAGACCGCCATCGGTGCGCGCGATGTAGGGCATGGCGCGTCAGGCTTGACCGGAAGCGCCGGACGCAGCAAGCGCGCGCTCGGCGCCCTCGGCCTCGCGAATCTGCTGGTCGATCTCGACGATCTCCTGGGCAACCGCGCCCATCTCGACCCGGATCTTGTCCTTCTTCGCAGCGAGCTTCTGATGCTCGGCGATCTTGGCATCGCGCAGGGCGATGAGTTCCGCACTGGAAGCCATTGTGGTGTCTCCTGAGAAGTGCGGCGGGATCAGTTCTGGACGCGCAGCGTCGAGGCGGACAGCGACCAGGTGCCGCCGGACGAGACCACGTCCGAACCAAAGTCGATGACGGCCACGAGCTCGTCCGCCGACGAAGCGCCGCCGCGGGACTTGTAGATGACCGCCTTGCGCGCGGTGATCGTCGCAGTCGACCAGGAGGCCGCGCCGATCGTCACGTCGAGGCGATCGTTGGCCGTGTCCTTGGTGACCGTCACCGTCGTCGAGGCGCCGCCGGCGGTGTAGCCGGTGCCCGTCACCTCGTTGGTCACGGACGAGCGCTTGAGGTGCGAGTCCTTGTCCTCGGTGTAGGTGCTCGTGGTGAGCATCACCTTGAAGGTGTCGGTGTCCAGGTCGATCGCGCCGCGAGCGAGATCCTCCCAGAACGAGTTGTAGATCAGCGAAGCCATGGTGAGGGTCTCCGGCCGGGAGGGTCAGGTGAGGAAGACGAAAAGGGAGAAGACGAGGGAGATGCCGGCGAACACGCCGCACACGGCAACCGCCTCGGGAGCGACGCGGGCGAAGGCCTTCATGGCGCCCTCTCGTCGATAAACCGGGCCCAGAAGCCTTGCTGCCGGACGATGAGCCGGAGACAGGAGATCTTCCGGTTCAATTTGTGGCAGAGCGCGCCGACCGCCGTGACCGTGTCGTCGGGACCGCCGTTCGGGTCGTCGCCATAGAGCGTGTCGACGATCTCAGTCCGCGGCACCACCCGGCCCGGTCGGGCTGCGAGCAGGAGGAAGAGGTCGTACTCGAGCGGGCCCAGGCTCCGAGACCACGTCGTCCCGCGGAAGATCACCCGCCACGGCACGACGATCTGGAGCCGGCCCAGCGGCAGCGCGCGCGGCCGCACCGTCAGGACAGGCGGTTGCAGCATGCGTGTGAGCCAGGAGGCGCTGGAATTGCCTGGGGCGCGATCTCTCGTCAGCCGACCAGGTCTCGAGGAGATGAAGCTCGCCGCGCTCGCGGGCGTAAGCCTCCATCTTGCCCTTCAGTCCGTGGCACTCACGGCAGAGGACTTGGACGTTCGGTCTGTGCAGCCGGAGGGCAGGAAAGTCCCGCAATGGCAGGATGTGGTCCACCACGTCGGCAAGCACGTCGCAATCCGCTGCCTGATGCCAGCGGCACAACGGATTTTCACGCAAGAACCGTGCAGCGAACCGAGCCCACCGCTGGTCATAGCCCCTTTCGTGTCGGCTGCCCCTGGTCTCTCTGTCTCGCTGCTTCCTCTGAAGCCGCGGCAGGGCCAGGCGCCTAAACGACGGAACCAAGTCCATTGGTCGACGCATACTCGCGCATAGCCAGAAGCGGTGCCGTAAATTGCAATCCCTGTCAAACGGCTGTTTCCCAGGCCGTATTCGTTTGACCGCCCCCGTCGGTCCTCTAGTTACGGCCCGTTTTTTTAAGTCGGAGGGGCCATCCCTTTAGGTCTTTGGGCCTGGGCTCTGGGCTGCTGGCCGGGCAGTGCCACGCCTCTCTACTGCTATAGAGGTATGGCCGCATGAACACTTGACTATCTTTCGTTCTGTGAGCATGCGCGCGTGCCTGCTAATCCGCTTTGTGGCGTGGCATGGACTGCGGATGGATGCTGCACGAATGCTTGTGTAAGGGACTTGTCGGCGGATGCGTATGCGCCTATATTCGCTTTGCGTCGTGAGACGCGGCGGCCCGGCATGGACGGGCGGCCCTCTCCCCGGCCCGGCATGGACGGGCTTACGGGGAGGGAGGGAGAGACAGGAAGCAGTGAGGAGAGGCGGCCCGGCGGAGTACGGGCTTAGCCTCAGAGCGAAAGAGGGAACGGAACGGTGCAAGCGATTGTCGCACGGATGGCGGAAGGAAGGGCGGCCCTCGCGGCTGGCCGGACTTCCGACGCCGTGCGGCTTTTCGCTTCCGCCCTGTCGCTCGCCAACCGGCATTGCTGGAGCGCGCGCGGCCGCATTCTCGCGTGCCTCAGCTTCGCTCGCCGCGCGCTTGCGGCCGCAGCTGATGCGGCGGCCCGTGCGGTCCCCGCTCTTGTGGCGGCCGTGGCGGCCCGGGTTGCGGGTTCCGCTCCGGCCGCCTCTTCCGTTGATGCGGCTCCGGCCGCCTCCCGTGCGGCCCGGGTTCCGGCCGCTTCGCAGCATGAGGTTGCAGCATGTCTCTCGCAGAGCGTCGCGCCGTTTTCTTCTACTGGAACGCAGTCCGCCGGGAGGGCCGCCGCTCTTCCGATCCGGTCCGGATCGAACGCGGCGAGCGGATGGCACGATGGGCGCTCCGCCGCATGGCATGGGCTGCGGGCCGCAGCTGAGGCGGCCCGGGAGGCGGCCCGTTCCGCCTCCCGCCTTCTCTCCCGGCTTTGCGCTGCGACGGTTGCCCGGTTCCGGGCGGCCCTCGGAACGCATGGCGCGTTCCCGCCCGGCATGACCGGGCGCGCACTCGGAGATGACTCCCATGACGACGATTCCGCAGGAAAATCGCAAGGTCCGCCGGTCCGTTCGCGAAGAACGGCGCCGCTTGACGCGGTCCGCCCGTCGCATCCGCATCGCTGAAA
>NZ_JCACDK010000017.1:0-290502 GCF_059501845.1 Alsobacter sp.
GCAAGGACACAGCCGTCCGCGCTTCTCTTCCTTCCTCTGTAATTGTCAAAGAGCCGACGCCTGCCACAGACGTGCCACCGGGTTCTGGCCTGTGCCAGCTCCCCCAATGATCATGTCCGGGAGACGTCTACGCCGTTGGCCCGAGGCCGTCGGCGACGAGCCGTGAGATAGGGGATTTCGATTTTCGCCGCAAGCCCGAAGTTCGACTTTTTTCCCGATCCGCGGTTCGTTCCGTCATAACATATTGCAGGTGCTCGAATTTTTCTCCCCCGGATGCCTGGGGTGTTCAGGGCCGGCGCGTTTTGAGCCCGTCCGACGATGCCGCGACACGCCGGCGAAGGCCGCCGGATTGACAGCCCCGCAGGGCCTCCGCATTTTGTGATCACATTTTTCGGGAACCGGAGTCTCGCGGTGCAGGACGCAGAAGCGCAGGGCGTGGAACACGGTCGCGGTGCCCTGGAAATGGCTGCCAAGTCACTCCTTGCGCGAGAGTCCGCGATCTATGAGGCGCGCCGGCCTCTCAGCCGGACGGCCTGGAACGCGGGGAAGGACAAGTCGGCCGGCTTCTACGCCGGGGTGCCCCTTCACTGGATGACGGATTGGCCGATGCCATTCCCCATGGTCCTGCGCTACGCGCAAGGCGCGCGGCTCGAGGACATCGACGGCCATGGTCTCGTCGACCTCTGCCTCGGCGACAGCGCGGCGATGTTCGGACACGCCCCCGCCCCTGTCGCGGCGGCGCTGGCCGCGCGCGCAGCGGGCGGCCTCTCGGCCATGCTGCCGACGCAGGATTCCGACATCGTCGGCCGCCTGCTGTCGGAGCGGTTCGGCCTGCCCTTCTGGCAGGTCGCAACCACCGCCAGCGATGCCAACAGGTTTGCTCTCAGAGTGGCGCGTGCCCTGACCGGGCGGAAGGTGCTGCTGGTGTTCGACGGATGCTATCACGGCGCCGTGGACGACACTCTCGTCGATCTCAGGGACGGACGCACGGTGACGCGCCCGTCCCTTCTCGGCCAGGCCGTCGATCTCTCCGCCACGACCCGGTCCATCCCCTTCAACGACATCGATGCGCTGGAAGCCGCCCTGGCCCCCGGCGACGTGGCCGTGGTCATTGCGGAACCGGTGATGACGAACTGCAGCATGATCCAGCCGCAGCCCGGCTTTCATGCTGCCTTGCGCCGGCTGACACGCGCTGCCGGTACGCTGCTGCTGATCGACGAGACACACACGCTTTCCTCAGGCCTCGGCGGCTACTGCGCCGTGCATGGCCTGGAGCCGGACATCTTCGTCGCGGGCAAGGCGGTGGCGGGCGGCGTACCCGCGGCGGTGTGGGGATTCACCGCCGATATCGCAGCCCGCCTCGATACAGTCAGGGCGGCCTCTCCCGGCGGGCATTCCGGCATCGGGACGACCCTGTCAGGCAGCGCACTTCAGCTTGCATGTCTTCGGGCGTGCCTAGAAGAGGTGATGACGCACGACGCCTATGGCCGGATGACGGCCGGGGCAGAGCGGATCGCGGCTGGGCTGGAAGCCTCCATCCGGGAGATCGGCCTGCCGTGGCACGTCACACGTGTCGGCGCCCGGCTCGAGATCGTGCTTCGCAGGCAACCATTGCGGAACGCTGTCGATGCCCGGGCGGCCGCTTCGCACGCCATCGAGGCAGCACTGCACCTTGCTCTGCTCAACCGGGGCTATCTGGTGACACCGTTCCACAACATGGTGTTGGTGAGTCCCTGCCTTTCGCCTGAACAGGCGGACGGCTTCGTCGAGGCTTTCGCGGACGCCGCCGCTTCCCTCGCCGCGGAAGCCGGAAGCATCTGAAACAAAGCGAAAAAGACCGCGAGCGACCGGCTGGGCGCAGCTATGGTCAACAACATCCTGCCAGCTTCGTTTCAACTTAAGATATCGGTAACCATGTTCTTCTAACTTCCAGTTGTGTTACGCCGCGGGCGTTTCCGATCTCGAAGGCTTTGAGCATGGCCGATATCACCATTTCTTCGCGCGTCCGCACCAACCTGCTGGCGCTGCAGCAGACCTCTGATCTGATGACCACGACGCAGGGACGCCTGGCCACCGGAAAAAAGGTGAACAGTGCCCTCGACAACCCCACCAGTTACTTCGTGGCCCAGGGCCTGAACGATCGCGCCACGCAGTTGAACACGCTGCTCGACGGGATGAACAACGCCGTCAGCACCATCCAGGCCGCGAGCAAGGCGCTGGATAGCATCTACAAGGCCCTGCAGTCGGCGCAGGGGCTGATCGACAAGATGAAGGCGGACTCGTCGGGTTCGAAAAACCAGGTGACGGGAGCCGGGACCACGCTCACCTCGGCGACGACGCTGGGCTCGCTCGGCTTTGCGGACAACGACAATCTGACCTTCACCAACGCCACGACGGGAGCGACCTTTCAGGTCAATGTCGGGACGGTGGCGGGCAAGACGGTCACCGACCTGGTGTCGCAGATCAACTCGGCGAGCGGGGGTGTCTACAGCGCCTCCATCCAGGGCGGCGTCTTCGTGCTGAACGCGTCGAACGCCGTGTCTGGGGCGATCACGGTCACCAACACGACGAGTGCGGCGGTCACCGGCCTGCTGGGGACCGGCAGCGCCACCAGCACCGTGGTCAGCGGCCTGACCCAGCCCGAGCTCGACAGCTATGCCAAGCAATACAACGATCTGCTGACCTCGATCGACCAGTTTGCGCAGGATGCCGGCTTCAACGGTGTGAACCTTCTTCAGGCCGGCAACGACCTCACCGTGAACTTCAACGAGGACGGAACCTCCTTCCAGACCGTGACCTCGCGGACGGTTTCGGCTGCCAGCTTCAGCGGAGTCCAGCAGGTTGCCGCCACGGGCTCCACGCTGACCGACTTCACCGGACAGGTGGCAGCGCTCAAGACGGCGCTGGGCACGGTGCGCAGCGACCAGACAGAGTTCGCCTCCAGCCTGTCCATCATCCAGAACCGGCAGGACTTCTCGAAGTCCATCGTCAACACGCTGAAGACGGGGGCCGACAACCTCGTCAACGCCGACGCGAACGAGGAGGCCGCCAACCTGCTGGCCCTTCAAACACGCCAGCAGCTGTCACAGACTGCGCTATCGCTCGCCAACCAGGCCGACCAGGCCGTGCTGCGACTGTTCCAGTAACCTCGTCCGGCAGATTTCTCATCCAGTCAGGCCAAACGAAGAAGGCGGCGCCCACCGGGACGCCGCCTTCTTCGTTTCAAACGGGTCGTGACGCTTAGCGCAGTCCGAAGAAAGACAGGACGGCGAGCACGACGACGATGAGCCCGACGATATAAATGACGTTGTTCACGGCAGTCCTCCGGCAGGTGGATTCGGTTTGCGCCGGGTTCAACCGTGTTCGGAGCCGGAACGTTCCATTCCGCCGCGGGGCAATCGCAGGAACTGCCGGGTCAGGTCAAGGCAGCACAAGCGCTGCCGCCGCCTTAGGTCACCAGGGCCCAGACGGCCATACTGACGGATACGAGCACAATTCCGCCGAAGGTGACGACGGAAAGTGCCTCGAACAGTGTCAGAGGGTGAGTATCGGGATAGCCGGGCTGCTGCATCGGTGCGCTCATGGGCCGGTGTTTAGCGCATCAAGCCACGTGAACGTTAAAGTTCATTGACCTTCAGCACTGGCCCCGGCTTAAAAGCAAGCCCTGTGCCGCCCGTGCATCAGTGCATGTGGCGGATGACCAGCGAAACGCCTGCCCAAAGGCCGACCCACATCGCCGCGGCCGGCAGAACACCGACCAGCAGCCCACGTACTCCCGTCATCCCGAACCTCCACTGACATGTTGGGCCCGACGGGTCGATCCAACTTGATTCAAGTTGATATTTTATTCGGCTGCGCTCAAGGCGCGTGGCGGAACACGGTTAAGGATCCGGGGGGACGACACGCAGGGCAGAGTTCCGCTATGCGCGATCGGGAGCGCCACTCTGCGCAAAGAGGCCGTTCAGCCGCGCCAGCATCGCCGTAGCGTGCAGGCCTTCCCGCAAGCCCTCGACCACCGCGTGAGCGGCAGCGCCCTGGAAAGCCATGGCTCCGTTGTGCCGCGGACGCACGTAGGACGCCTCGAGCGTGCGCCGTGTGTCACGGTAGAAGCCGTGCACGGGACGGTTCACCGCCTCGTCTTCCCACGCCAACCCGTGGCCGGGCTGGCCGCCGGAGGCGGCATAGAGTCCCTTCTGAACCTCCGCCGAGGCCACCCAATAGGTGAAGTCGATGGCGGCTTCCCGATGCGGCGAGAACACCGACACGGCCAGCCCTGTCCCGCCGAGCGTGGCGCCCACGGGACCCGACGTCCCGGCAGACGGAATGTCGGCGAAGGCGAGCCGGGCTGGACGGAAGCCATCCGCGGCGTAGCTGACATAGCCATACATCAGCGGCACGCAATCGATGGCGGCCTCCGTCCGCGCCATCTCCTCCGACGCGGCAATGGGGTCCATGCCATAGCATGTATCGGGCACGAGGGCGGCGATCTCGCGCATGAGGTCCCAGACGCGGGCGCCGGTTTCCGCGCTGATCAGGTCCGCGCCACTTACGGCGCAGGGGTCGCCGAGGTTGGCGGCCAGAGAGTAGAAAATCATCAGCGAGTGCGGAGGGCGAAGCGGGATCAGGACCCGGCCACGCCGCGCCAGGGCGACGACCTCGCTCCAGCGTTCCAGGGGTCCGCCCAGCCGGTCCGGGCGATAGGCCTGGACCTGCGTCGCCGCGTCCACCGGAAAGGCCCACTGGCGGCCTTCCCAGGTGTAGCTCGGATAGGAACGGCCGACGCTGTGCCGGGCGAGTTCGTCCCGCTCCGTCTCCCGCCCGGGCACGTCGAGCGGCGTCAGGCAATTTTCCGCGGTGATCTGCCCGACATGGGGATGATCGATGATGATGAGGTCGTACTCCCGCGCCAGCAGCTCCACGGGAAACGACTCGAAGTCCTGCAGCGAGCGCTTGTCCCAGCTCACGGCGACGCCCGTGCGCGCTTTCCATTCCGCCGCGGCAGCTTCAAGGGGCAGGTAGCCGCGGGGGTGGCTCCAGGTCATGCCCTTCAGCGCAATGCTCATGTCGGGGTCTCTCCGCTGGTGCCGGCCTTCCGCTCGACAATGAGGATGTGGTCGGCGACGAGCACGGTCTCGCCGCGCTGGTTGACGACGTCGAGACGCTCCACCACCCGGCCGTGCCCTGGGCGCTTGGGATCGTCCTCCTTCACGGCGATCGTCACCCTGGATCGGATGGTGTCCCCGATGAACACCGGCTTCACGAACCGCAGGCGGTCATAGCCGTAGGAGAAGGCGAGCGGATTGACGAGGCTGGCCGTCAGGCCCACGCCGATGGCAAAGACCATCGTGCCGTGCGCGACGCGCTGGCCAAAGGGCAGTGTCTTGGCAAACTCCGCATCCATGTGATGCGGAAAGAAGTCGCCGGTGTGCCCGGCATGAACGACGAAGTCGGTTTCGGTGATGGTGCGCCCGAACGTCTCGCGCACATGCCCGAGCTCATACTCCTCGAAGGCGATCGGCTGGAGCATGGTGCCTCAGGGTCTGCTGGCGAGCGGTGTGGCGGGCGAGGCGCTGGACCTGTAGGCCGCCTCGACGAGCGCCATGGTCGTCCATGCGTCATCGACCGACGACACGAGGTCGGCATCCTCACCTGCAGCGTAGCGCTGGAGGTTCGCCATCCTGCCGACGAACGCATCGGGGAACCAGGCGCCCCGTAGCGGGACCTGGATCCATCCATCGCCTCCGTCCGGATGAAGCCAGAGCTCGTCCGGTTCTCCGCGCGGATAGTCCAGGTTGACGCCGAGCTTGAGATAGGCAGCGCCCTTCGTGCCGCAGATGCGGAACTCGCAGGCCTGGAAGCGGCGGCCGAACGCGTGGTCGTGATTGATGGACAGCGAGCAACGCACCCTGTCGCCATAATCGAGGATGGCACTGGTCCGCGTCTGGGCGACGTCGTGGCCGGGGTGGCCCATCGTCTTGGCGTGGACGCCGGCCGGATCGCCCAGCAGGCCTCGCACGAAGTCGAGGTAATGGATGGAGTGCAGCGCGATCTCCACGCGCGGCAGGCCCTTCAGGAAGGGCCACAGCTCCCACGGCGTCGACAGCGCCAGCCAGGCGTCGAAGTCCACGACCTCGCCCAGAAGCCCCCGGCCGATTGCGTCGCGAAGCGCGAGCATCATCGGCGCGAAGCGCAGCTGGAAGTTCACCGCCGCCGTCAGGTTTCTCTCCCGGCAGACGGTGAGGATGGCGGTGGCCTCGTCGAGATCGCTGCCCATCGGCTTCTGGATCAGCGCGACCGACCCCCCGGGCAAGGCGCTGAGGACGGCCCAATGCTGGGCCGGCGGTGTTGCGAGGTCGAAGATGGCGCCCTGAACGGCCGCGGCCTCCTGCGAGGACGAAAAGGCCTGGACGTTCCAAGCTGAGGCCAGCTGCGCGGCCTTTTGCAGGTCGGGATCGTAGATGCCGGCAACGGGGTAGCCGGCCTTGCGATAGGCCGGGAGATGGGCGTCGCCGACGATCGAGCCTGCGCCGAAGACGACGATGGGCCGTGGCCGGGATGGCGCCGGCCAGTCCTGCGCGAGGTCTGCGGGATCGAAGCTCATCCCGGCCGGCGCTCGGTGATCACCTGCGTGAACTCCGCGACGCTGCGGGCCTTCACGGCATCCCAGTCCCACGCGATGCCGATGCCGGGCTCGGAAGGAGCGACTGCCATGCCGTTCTCGACTGCCATGCCCTTGGTGGTGAGGTCGTCGAGCTGCGGGATGTACTCGACGTATTTCCCGTTGGGCACGGCGCAGGTCAGGCTGACATGCAGCTCCATCAGGAAGTGCGGGCACACCGGCATGTCGAAGGCCTCGGCGGCATGCGCCACTTTCAGCCAGGGCGTGATGCCACCGATGCGCGCCACGTCCACCTGCACGATGCGGCAGCCGCCCCGCGCCATGTACTCCCGGAAGTGGCGGATCGAATAAAGCGACTCCCCGATCGCGATCGGCGTGCCGGTCGAGGCCGACAGCCGCACATGGCCGTCGATGTCGTCGGCCGGCATGGGTTCCTCGATCCAGGCGAGGTCGAGTTCGCGCAGCCTGTCGGCACGTCGCAGCGCTTCGTCCAGCGAGAAGGCCTGGTTGGCGTCCGTCATGATCTCGAAGCCGTCGCCGACCGCCTTGCGAACCGCCGCGAGCCGGGCCCGGTCTTCCGACACATGCGGCCGGCCGATCTTCACCTTCGACCCCGCGAAGCCTTTTGCCTTCGCCTGGAGCGCGTCCTCCACGAGTGCCTCGGCAGGGATGTGCAGCCAGCCACCCTCCGTGGTGTAGAGCGGGCAGCGATCCTTCGCCCCGCCGGCGTGGATCCACAGCGGCAGCGATTGGCGCTTGCATTGGAGGTCCCACAGCGCGGTGTCGACCGCAGCGAGGGCCAGCGCGCTGATGGCGCCGATGGTGGTGGCGTGGGTGGCGAATTCGAGGTCGTGCCAGATCGCCTCGATCCGGTCGGCATCCTGCCCGATCAGCCTCGGCGCGAGATGGTCGGAAAGCAGGCGCATGACGGACGAACCGCCGGTGCCGATCGTATAGCTGTATCCTGTCCCGGTGGCGCCATCCGAGTCCGTGATGGTGACGATCGGCGTTTCCTGGCTGACGAAGCTCTGGATGGCATCGGTCCGCTTCACCTTGGGCGGCAGGTCGACCATGCGCAGTTCGACCTTTTCGATCCGTGCCATAGCCCTTGTCCTCCCCTGACCTTCCGCTTTTCTCGGGAAGGATCGCCCCTGTGCCGCTGCGGCCTGGCGAGGCGAGCGCCGCGGCTGCGCCTCGCATCTTGCCCGATCCACCGGCGAGTGCTTCATTCAGCCTTGAATGTTTGCCGCTGCAAGTCAATGGCAGGGGCGAGGAGCCGCGCCATGGGCGACGCCGACGAGACCGATCGCTACCGCGCCCCCGCGCTCGACAAGGGACTGGACATCCTGGAGCTGCTCGCGGCCGAGGATGGCGCATTCACGCAAGTCGAGATCGCCAAGGCTCTCGGGCGCACGCCCAACGAGATCTACCGCATGCTGGACCGGCTCGTGCGGCGCGGCTACGTCTCGCGAAACGACAGCGACCGCTATGAGCTGACACTGAAGCTGTTCGGGCTCGCGCATCTGCACAGGCCGGTGCGCAGGCTCGTCTCGCAGGCCGCGCCGCTGATGCGGAGCCTCGCCGCACGCTCCATGCAGGCCAACCACCTGGCCGTCTACGACCGGGCCGGCGTCTACGTCATCGCCCAGATGGACGCGCCCGGCTACTGGGGCATTGCGATCCGCGTCGGCGCCCGCGTCAGTCTCTTCAACACGGGTTCCGGCCATGTCCTGCTGGCGTTCCGCACGCCCGAAGAGCGGGCTATGATGGTAGCCGAGCAGGACGAGGCGGGCGACGGGGCCAGCCGGCTCGCCGAACTGGCGCCGCGCCTCGCCGAAATCCGCGAGCGTGGCTACGAGATCATGCCCAGCCAGCAGACGGCGGGGATCTACAACCTTTCGGCCCCGGTGCCCGGCCCGGACGGCCACGCGGTCGCGGCTCTCACCTGCCCCTATCTCGGCCGACTCAACCGCGCAGAGGCTCCGGACATGACCAGCACGGTGAGGATGCTGTGCGACACCGCGGCAACGCTTGCGGTCGCCATGGGCGGCGTGCCGGCACCGGTCAGCCTGGAAGACCAAAGCCCCCTTTGAACCCTGCGCACATTCGTGGGAACGTCGTCAGCGAAACGCACGGGAGGGAGGCCGGGATGAGCATCGTGGATACCCACCTCCACGTCATCGACAGGTCACGGCTGAGCTATCCCTGGCTCTCCGGTATCCCTGCCCTCGACGCGGACTTCCTCTACGCGACCTACGCGGCCGAGGCCGCCCGCTGCGGCATCACCGACGTCCTGCACATGGAGGTGGACGTCGATCCGGCCGATATCGACGCGGAATCGCTGTTTGTCGCCGAGATGGGCTCACGCCCCGGCAGCCTCCTGCGTGGCGCGATTGCCGCCTGCCGGCCGGAGGCGGAAGACTTCCCCGCGAGGATGGCCGAACAGCTGGAAGACCCCGTCATCCGGGGGTTCCGGCGCGTGCTCCACACCCAGCCGGACGGTCTTTCGGAGAGCGCGATCTTTCGCGCCAACATCACCCGCCTCGGCGGGACCGGCCGGCCCTTCGACATCTGCGTCGCCGCGCGCCAGTTGCCGCTCGCCATTGCCCTCGCGGACGCCGCCCCGGACGTGCAGTTCGTGCTCGACCATTGCGGTGTGCCAGACATTGCTGGCGGCGGTCTCCACCCCTGGCGCGAGCACGTCGCCGACCTCGCGCGGCGGCCGAACGTCGCCGTCAAGATCTCCGGAGTCATGGCCTACGGTGACCCCGCCACCTGGACGCTCGACGACCTGCGTCCCTACGTCGAGCACGCCATTTCGAGCTTCGGCTGGGACCGTGTGGTGTGGGGCAGCGACTGGCCCGTCTGCACGCTCGGAGGCACGCTGTCGGCCTGGGTCGCCGCCACGCACGCGCTGCTCTCCGGCACGTCCGCCGTGGAACGGGCGAAGCTGCTTTCGACCAACGCCCGGCGGCTCTGGCGTCTCGCGAATTGAGCGACGGACCTCGCCGGCGCCCTCGGCTCGGCGCCGTCAAAGCGCAAGGGGCAGGCGGGGAGCCCCGCTTGCCGCCTCAGTCCATGATGGAGGAAGGGGCCGCGGCGTCCTGCAGCCGGGTGCGGCAGGTCACCCGGACGGTGTTGCGCTCGAACACGACGCCGACCCTTTCGAGGGCGCCGATGGAGCGCGACAGGCTCTCCGGCGATGTGCTGAGCACGTTCGCCAGCTGCTGGCGGGACAGGTCGATGCGGAACTCCTGCAGGCCGTCGCGGTCCTCGGTGCGCGCCAGCAGCCATCGCGCCAGCCGCTCGCAGGACGTCCTCAGCTTCTGGCTGTGCAACTCGCGCATCAGGCCCTGGCTCAGCGCCGCGAGCTTGCGCAGCAGGAGCCGGGCAAAATCCGGATCCTCCTCGATCATCTGGCGCACCAGCGGTGCCGGCGTCATGGCGATGCGGGAACGCCGCACCGTGCGCGCCGAGTTCAGGACCGGCTCGCCGCTGACGACCGAGGCCAGCGAGAACGAGCAACCGCCGTCGGCGACCTTCGTCGTGTGGCGCTGGCGGCCATGCGACCCGGTGAACTCGACGGCGCCTTCGATGAGGGTGTAGAGGAAGCCCGGGATCGTTGCCTGCTCGAAGAGGATGACCTCTCGGGGAAAGGTCTGGATCAGCGATGCGGAATGAAGGCGATCGAGGGCGGAGTCGCCGAGCAGGGAAAAGAGCTGCGTGCCGCGCAGTTCCAGGCGAGAGTCGTGCAGCATGATGGAATCCCGCACGCCGGCTGGGCCGCAGCGTCATCTGAAAGGAAACGGCCGAGGCCAAGCCTGCGGGCGCAGCGGCTGACTAGCATCAAGAACCAGGCTTGACCAGATATAATTTGCAAAAGATGTAAAATATATCACGCTCTTGGCGTGGCCGAGAGGGCCTCAGGGCAAATCCGCGGAACCCTGCGTGCAAGCGTAGCCCAATCCTGGTCCGTTGGCGGATATGCTGCATCGTCTGGCAGACCCGCAACCGGAGATAGGGCCGCTTCACGAAAC
This sequence comes from Alsobacter sp., assembly GCF_059501845.1. Taxonomy (NCBI): domain Bacteria; kingdom Pseudomonadati; phylum Pseudomonadota; class Alphaproteobacteria; order Hyphomicrobiales; family Alsobacteraceae; genus Alsobacter; species Alsobacter sp. Next base: position 10,657 of record NZ_JCACDK010000017.1, read on the forward strand.
AGTCACTCAGCGCGTCTGTCTCAGGCAAACTTCAGGCGGCATCCTGAAAACATCGTTGAGATTGCAGGGGAAAAGGCGCTTTGGCGCTCCCAAGGGGACTCGAACCCCTGTTTTCGCCGTGAGAGGGCGACGTCCTAGACCGCTAGACGATGGGAGCGGAGCGGCGCCATGCGCTGCTGGCCCTCCTATAGCGGGGGGGCGGCGGCGCTTCAAGCCCTGCTTCGGGGAAATCGGCGACGGCCACTGGAGGGCTAAGGAGCGCTGCGACCGCTTGACGGGGCGGGGGCTGCGGCCCACACACGCCGGCGGGCTGCAGCGGCCCGGAGTGGAGTAGCGGCAGTGGGCGAGGACATGACCGGCAGCGCGAGCGACAGGCTCTCCCTGACGGTCGAGGACGCCGAGAAGGGCGAAAGGCTCGATCGCTTCCTGGCCAGGCACGTGCCTGATCTGTCGCGTACGCGGCTCAAGGCGCTCGTTCTCGATGGCGCAGTCTCTCTGGCCGGAACCTCCGAGCGCGATCCCGGCAAACGGCTGGAACCGGGGAGCGTCGTGACCCTCGAGGTCCCGCCGGCGGAAGACCCTGCCCCGCGCGGCGAGGATATTCCACTCACGGTCGTCTACGAGGACGATCAACTGATCGTCATCGAAAAGCCCGTCGGGCTGGTCGTCCACCCCGCCGCCGGACACGAGAGCGGCACGCTCGTCAACGCGCTCATCGCCCATTGCGGCGAGAGCCTGTCGGGTATCGGAGGCGTGAAGCGGCCCGGCATCGTGCACCGGCTCGACAAGGACACGAGCGGCCTGCTCGTCGTGGCGAAGACCGACAAGGCCCACAAGGGACTTGCCGCCCAGTTTGCCGACCACGGCCGCTCCGGCCCGCTCGAGAGGGCGTACCGCGCCATCGTCTGGGGTGTTCTGGACCGGCGTCACGGCACGGTCGACGCACCCCTCGACCGGTCGAGCCGGCACCGCGACCGCATGGCCGTCGTTCCACGCGGCCGCGGACGTGAGGCGATAACCCACTATACGGTAGAGGAAACTTTCGCCGGGGCAGATGGCACGCCGGCGGCGAGCCTCGTCACCTGCCGCCTGGAGACGGGTCGCACGCACCAGATCCGGGTGCACATGGCCCATCTCGGCCATCCCCTGCTCGGAGACGGGGTCTATGGCTCCGGATTCCGCACCAAGGCGGCGCGGCTGGACCCGGTGGCCCGGGAGGCTGCCGACGCTTTCCCCCGGCAGGCCCTCCACGCCGCGGTGCTCGGTTTCGAGCATCCCCTGACGGGCGAGACCCTGCGATTCGAGAGCCCTCTGCCGGCAGATATCGAGGCGCTCCTGGCCGCGCTGAGGGCCCCGCGCGGGTGATCCGCGGCCGGTCCGGCGCCGTAGATATCGAGCCATCCCGAGAAACCATGTGCCCCAAAGGGCGTTGACCCGCCCTCTTTCGGCCAAGGTCCAACTGATGATATCGAGTGTGGTGCGGTCGGCTTCGTGCGGCCGCATGCGGGTCTGCTCCTGCGAGGGACCCTTGAGGAGGACAGAATGGCGCGAGCCGCCTTACCGATCGTCGCCGCTGAAGGCGGCCTTTCGCGGTATCTCGACGAGATCCGCAAGTTCCCGATGCTGCAGCCCGAGGAAGAGTACATGCTCGCCAAGAGTTGGCGCGAGCATGACGACCCGGAGGCCGCGCACCGACTCGTCACGTCGCATCTGCGGCTCGTGGCCAAGATCGCCATGGGCTATCGCGGCTATGGCCTGCCCATCGGCGAAATCGTTTCAGAAGGCAATGTCGGCCTGATGCAGGCCGTCAAGCGCTTCGAGCCCGACAAGGGTTTCCGCCTCGCCACCTACGCGATGTGGTGGATCAAGGCCTCGATCCAGGAGTACATCCTGCGCTCGTGGTCGCTGGTGAAGATGGGCACCACCGCGAACCAGAAGAAGCTTTTCTTCAACCTGCGCAAGGCGAAGAGCCAGATTTCCGCTCTGGACGAGGGCGACCTCCGGCCGGACCAGGTCAAGGCCATCGCCACCAAGCTGGGCGTACACGAGCAGGAGGTGGTGGAGATGAACCGCCGCCTCGGCGGCGACGCTTCGCTGAATGCGCCCCTGCGCGGGGATGGCGAGGGCGAAGGTGAATGGCAGGACTGGCTTGCCGACGACAGCGCCAGCCAGGAGAGCCTGCTCGTTCAGCAGGAAGAGGCGGACAACCGCCACGTCGCCCTGCGCGACGCGCTGAGCGTTCTCAATGACCGCGAACGCCGCATCTTCGAGGCGCGCCGCCTGGCGGAGGATCCGATGACGCTGGAGGACCTCTCCAGCGAGTTCGGCGTCTCGCGCGAGCGCGTCCGCCAAATCGAGGTGCGGGCCTTCGAGAAGGTGCAGAAGGCCGTTCGCGAGGCCATGGCCCGGCGGGAAGCCGGGCCGCTGGCCCTCGAAGCACGCTGATCCGCTAGCCCTGCTGCCAGGCCTGCAGGGCGTCGGTGACTGTCCTGTCGCCGGGGCCGCCCTTTTCAAACAGAAGCACCGCGCGACGGCCATTGGCGAAGCGCAGAGGCAGCATGAACCAGTTGCGCGTGCGCAGGCTCTCCAGGTTGCGCTGAACATCCGCCGGCAGATTGGACAGGCCGGTCAGGAACAGGTTCTCCGTCACCGGCACGGCGATGCCGGCCAGCGGCGTTCCGCGCGTCGCTTCTTCCTGACGCATCTCCGGGACGCCGACATCGCGGACCTTGCCGTTCGTGGCCTTGTCGGTCGCGAGGAACTTCGTCTCGATCGTGTGCGAGGCGGGAAGCGCCGCGTCGCGATTGCGGCGGATCAGAATCTCCGCCTTCAGGCCGGCATCCGACAGATCCACGTCGGCCCTGACGGCCGCGTCGAGTGGCTCGCCGACGCCGCCCGGCACGCTGTCGAGCCGCCACAACACGCGGCCAACGGTCTGCTTCAGGTCCTTGCTGCCCTCGTTCGGCTCCTCAACGAGGATCGCGCGCTGCAGCACGGGAACAGGCTGGTTCGCAGCCGCGGGTTGCTGCGCTGGCGCGGCAGGCTGCTGGTCGGGAGCCGGAGCAGCCGGAGCAGGTTCGGATGGCGCCGCAGGCGCGGGCTGGGCAGCGGCAGTCTGACCGTCCGCCGGTGCCGCCGCGCCGCCGTCGCCGGCGAGCCTGTCCTGGATCTTCCGGTCCGGTTCCGCGGGCTGGCCTGCCGCGTCGGGCCGCGGAGCAAAGTCGGCAGGCTGATGCCTGAGCATGTAGGCGGGCACGCCGATCAGTGCGACCACGATGGCGAGCGCACCGAGGATCACGGTCCCTCTCACCCAGCTGCGTTCCCTCACCTGCGGGCGCGGGGCTTGCGGGCGAAGTCTTTCCGGTGCGGGCTGGGATGCCTCGGCGCGCGGCTGCTCTTGCTCGGGTTGATCATTTCCGGCAGCCGGCTCTGCACGGGCCTCCAGTGGGGGCGGCCTCTGCTCCGCGACGGCCTCGGCCACCGCGTTCTCGAGCATGCCGGCGAAAACCTCGCGGTCTACCCCGCCATTGGCGTCGGTCTCGACACGGCGGATCGCCTCCTCGAGCGCTTTTCTCTCGCGCTCGATCTCCTCCTCGGACACTGGCGGATCCGCGTTGCGGAGCTGGCCGACGAGGGCGTTGGTCGCACGTTCATAGAGGGCTCGCCGCTGTTCCGGCGTGCTCGACCCCATGTTCGACACCGCTCGGGAGATCAGCGGGTAATAGTCGGCCATTGCGTTTCCTTCACCCGCCGGGCAGCCAGGGTCAAGCCCGCGATGTCAGGCCTCGAAGGGGTTCTGCACCAGGATGGTGTCCTCGCGCTCCGGGCTCGTCGAGACCAGCGCGACCGGCGCTCCGATCAATTCCTCGATGCGCCGGACATACTTGATGGCCTGTGCCGGCAGGTCTGCCCATGACCGCGCTCCGGCCGTGGTGCCTTGCCACCCCTCGATCGTCTCGTAAATCGGCTCGACGCGCGCCTGCGCGCCCTGGCTCGCCGGCAGGTGGTCGACCTCCTGACCGTCCAGCCTGTAGCGCACGCACACCTTGATCTCGTCGAAACCATCGAGGATATCGAGCTTGGTCAGCGCAATGCCGTCAATGCCGGAGGTCCGGACGGTCTGGCGCACCAGAACGGCGTCGAACCAGCCGCAGCGGCGCTTGCGGCCCGTCACGGTGCCGAACTCGCGCCCGCGTTCGCCGATCTTGTCACCGATCTCGTTCTGCTGCTCGGTCGGGAAAGGTCCCTCGCCCACGCGCGTCGTGTAGGCCTTGGCGATCCCCAGCACATAGCCGATGGCGCGCGGGCCGAGTCCGCAGCCCGTGGCGGCCTGGCCGGCAACCGTGTTGGACGAGGTGACGAAAGGATAGGTGCCGAAGTCGACATCGAGCAGGGCGCCCTGAGCGCCCTCGAACAGGATGCGCTTCCCGGCCCGGCGCTCCTCGTCCATCAGCTTCCAGACGGTGTCCATGTAGGGCAGCACCTTCGGCGCGACCGAAGCAAGCTCGTCGTAGATCGCCTGCGGCTGGAACTCCTCCAGGCCCATGCCGCGGCGCAGCGCATTGTGATGCGCGAGCAGGCGTTCAATCTTGTCCGGGAGGCTGGGCAGATCCGCCAGATCCATCAGGCGCACGGCCCGGCGGCCGACCTTGTCCTCGTATGCGGGCCCGATGCCGCGCTTGGTCGTCCCGATCTTGGTTCCGGCATTGCCCGATTCGCGCTGGGCATCGAGTTCGCGATGCACGGAAAGGATCAGTGCGGCATTGTCTGCGACGCGGAGGTTCTCTCGGGAAATCGCGACCCCCTGCCCCTGCAGCCGCTCGACTTCCGCGGCGAGGGCATGCGGGTCCAGCACCACGCCATTGCCGATCACGGCGAGCTTGCCGGGGCGCACCACACCCGAGGGGAGGAGCGAGAGTTTGTAGACGTTGGAGCCGATCACGAGCGTGTGCCCGGCATTGTGCCCGCCCTGGAAGCGAACCACCGTGTCGGCCTGCTCGGACAGCCAGTCCACGAGCTTGCCCTTGCCCTCGTCGCCCCACTGGGCGCCCACAACCACGACGTTGGCCATGTCTCGCTCTCCGGACAGGGCGGCACTTTCGCATCCCCGTCGATGAAAAGCCCCGGTCGATCCGCAAGTCGGATCCCCCGGGGCTTGCGCCGGAGTGTTAGCGGCTCGGGGCCACAGCGTAAAGCGGGAACGCCGGGCGCCGCCTCGCGTCACCCGACGTCACACAGTCAATGCGGCGGACCTGTGGCCGGCCGGTCGAGGCTGTCAGGCAACCCTGCGCGAGCGAGACTTGCCGGCCATTCCATGTGCCGACGAACCGCTCGTCCGGAAGCTGGCGATCAGGTCGTCCAGGCGGCCGACCTTCTCCGAGAGAGACGTCGCCGAAGCCGCGCTCTCCTCGGCCAGCGCCGCATTCTGCTGGGTCATCTCGTCCATGTGGGCGACGGCCTGGCTCATCTCGTCGATGCCGTTCGCCTGCTCGTTGCTGGCCGAGGCGATTTCCTCGATCGTATTCGAGACCCGGTCGGAGGCGCTGACGATCTTGCCCAGCGCCTCGCCAGCGGAACGGACGAGGCTGACGCCCTGGTCGACCTCCGTGGCCGAAGCGGCGATGAGCCCGGTGATCTCCTTGGCAGCCTCGGAGGACCGCTGCGCCAGGGTGCGCACCTCGGATGCGACAACTGCGAAGCCCTTGCCTGCTTCGCCAGCGCGCGCCGCCTCCACTGCCGCATTGAGGGCGAGCAGGTTCGTCTGGAAGGCAATCTCGTCGATCACGCTGGTGATATCCGAGATCTTCTTCGAAGCGTTCTCGATGCGGCTCATCGCGCCGACGGCGTCCTGGACGATGGCACCGCCGCTCTGCGCCACCTGCCGGGACTCCCCGGCGAGCTGGACGGCTTGCCGGGACGACTGCGCAGAGGCCTTCACCGAGGCAGCCAGTTGCTCGGTCGTAGCAGCGGTTTCCTCCAGCGAGGAGGCCTGCTGCTCGGTCCGGTTGGAAAGATCGTTCGCGCCGGACGTGATCTCCTGCGCCGAAGCCGCGACGTCGGAGGCCGTGGCCTTGAGAGTCTCGATCGTGTCGGAAAGTCGCTCGATCGTCTCGTTGATACTGGTCGCGAGGCGCCCCAGCGAGCCCTGGTAGTTGGTCTCCACTTTGTGCGTGAGGTCCCCTCCGGCAACGGACTGCATGACACTCGCGCAATCGTCGACAGCGCTCTCAACCAGCGTGGCAAGGCTGTTCAGGCCGTCCGCCATGTCGCGAACGAAGCCCTGCTTGCCCTCGAGCGCGATGCGGCCGGAGAAGTCGCCGTCCTTCGCAGCCCGGACGATGTGCTCCACTTCGGCCTGGCCGGCGAGCTCCGCCGTGATGTCGCGCCACAGCAGCGTATGGCCGATCTTGGTTCCGCTGTGGTCGTAGATGTAGGCCATGTCGACCGTCAGCGTCTGGCCGCCGATTTCGTAGCGCACCTTGCGATGCTTGCCATCGTCCATGACAAGCTCCCGCTTCAAAGCCGGATTGGAGCGGTAGTAGTCGAGATGCTGGCCTTGCATGCTGCTGACGGAGAAGTCATCCCGCGTCTGCCGGAACACCGGCTCGAGCTTCATAAGGAGCTCGACGAGCGTCGAGCTGATGAAAGCGATCTTCTCGTCGGGATCGGTGATCATCAGCATGGTGTCGGAGCCATTCATGGCGGCGACGGTCAGGGCGTTGTCACGGCCGAGGCTGCCGATGTGATGGACATTGCGGGCGACCTCGCCGATCTCGTCCATCCGGTCGGCGCCGGGCACGGCGAGTTCGCGGCCGTCCTTGATGCGCAGCACGGCTTCGGAGAGCAGACGGATCGGCGTCGCGATGTGGCGGCCCACCCAGAAGAAGCCGGCAATGAGAAGAAGCAGGACCACGACCGCGGCACAGGCGAGTTGCAGCGTGGCAGCCTGCTTGCCGGCAAGTGCCTCCTGCTCGACATCCACCGAAGACTGCTCGATGAAGTTACCGAGCTTGTCCAACGCCGTCTCGAGCTCAGAGAAGCGAGCCAGGAACGACCCGAGTTCGGCTTCCGCAGCGGCGGGATCCGTCTTGGCCTTCTCGGCGATCGTGCGAGCCTGGGCGATGTAGGCGTCGAGCCGCGGCCTGACTTCGTCGATTGCGCGCTTGGTCGCGTCGGAAAGATCGATCTTCTGCAGCGCGTCGATGTGCTCGTTGAACGATGCCGAATCCTCGACGAGTGTCTTGATCGAGTCATCCACCGGTTTCGACTGCGCGGCGTCGTGCAGGATCGCGTAGACGTCCCCGCGAAGGGCGTCATGATACATGTCGGCAAGGGTGTGCTGCCGAAGGGCCGACCCGTTGAGCCGCACCTCGTCGAGGGCACCGCTGAGACGTTCGGCATTGCGCTCGACGACGAGACCGATGCCGACCAGCACGAGAAACGCCGTGAGGAAGGCTACGCCGAACTTCGCCCGGATGGAGCTGAAGCGAGATACGCCATGCATGCCCGAAGTCTCCACGATGGGACAGGTTGTCCCGCGGACACCCGCCGGCCTGCGCGATGTGAGCGCCAGGACTGGGCGAATGTGAACTCGGACATGATGGTGCCGGACAATTGCTAAGAAAGACTCCTACAACCGAGAGATGTGGATTGGGTCGTGCCGGTCGGTCGAGCCTCGGCGCGCGGCAGACGGGCTGGGCGAGGCTGGTCGGACCGCTGCTCGTGCTCGCGCTCGCGGCCCTGCCGGTAACGTGGACACTGCCGCTGTTCCGGACGGAGCTCTTCTACGTCTTCGGAGACGAGGTCTCCGTCGTCGGCGTTGTCCGCGCCCTGTCGGCGACCGATCCGGTGCTGTGCGCGGTGGTGGTCGCATTCGGCATCCTGGCGCCGGTCGCCAAGATCACGGGCCTGATCCACGCCTGGTACTGGCTGCCCGCCGAGCGTTCGGGCCGGCGCATCGCATTGCTGGCGAAGGTCGGCAAATTCTCGATGCTGGACGTCATGCTGGTCGCGGTGGCCATCACCGCGATCAAGGGCGTCGGGATCGGGAGCGTCGTGGTGGCGCCCGGGCTCTACGCCTATGGCGGCATCGTCATTGGGGTGATGATACTGTCGTCGTGGATGCAGGCGCGCGCGGACGCTGCCGCTCGTCCCGCTGCTGAACGGATGCAACCGCCGCCGGAATGAACCGGCCGAGCGAGTGCAGGATCCCGTAGGTCGCCCTGCGTGCCTCATACTTGTTGAGGATCAGGTTGCGCTCTGCATTGTAGGCAGAGGATTGGACGTCGAGCAGCTCGATCTTGGCGTCCGCGAGGGCGAACTTCATCGCGAGCCGGTGGGCCCCGTCGACCTGTGCGACCACAATCGCACCGGGCGCGGGGCGCTCGATCACGAGCGTTTCGCCATTCGCGGAGACGGGCGCCGGTCGCGCCTGTGTCGAAGCTTCGGTCATCGCGATCAATCAAAAATGAGAAAAGGAACGGCAATCAAAAATCAGCCGATTATGCCCCGGCAGGGCTGTACTTGTACAGGTCGAGAGCAACAGGACTGGTGAAATCGTAAAGTTTACGTTTTTCTACTTCCAGTTGTATTCGGTTGCCCCACAGGCCCTTAGTCCAGCACGCGCTTCATGAAGTTCGCAATTTCCGTCAGCCGCATCTCTGGGACGAGAAGGTCGTTCCCGATTCCATAGCGCCAGGCCAGGTCCTTGCGCGTCGGGTCGTCGCCCAGCATGGCGAACTCATCGACAAAGCGGGCATGCTCGTCCTCGCTCAGGAAGAACCGGTCGGCCAGCAGCGGTTCGCGATAGCGGCGCAAGATCACGGCGAGCTCGGCGAGACTGAACTCTGGATGGTACTGAACGCCCCAGAACACGCCATCCGCGTGGCGGATCTCGAGAGCCTGGACATCGGTCGCGGCATTGGTGGCCAGCACGTCGCAGTCAGGCGGCAGCTGTACGACGACGTCGAGGTGGATCGCAGGCGCGTCCCACGCGGCCGCGCGGCCGGCCAGCATCGGATGACCGCGTCCCGCGACCGTCCTGGTGATGCCGCGCGCGATGCCGACCTCGCGTCCCAGCGGGTTCGGCGCCACCACGCCACCGGCGGCAGCCGCGGCGATCTGCAGGCCCCAGCACGATCCGAAGACCGGGACCCCCGCGGCAAACAGCCGGCCCATCAGCGCGATCTGGCGTGTGACCTCCGGCATGTCGTGATAGGCGTGCAGCGCCGATCCCGTCAGCACCACGCCGGCATATCCGGCCAGCGCCGATTCAGAAGGGAGCTCCGCTTCGACGTCTGCGGGGAAGGCGACGTCGCAGGCGATCCCTGGCCGGAGATACTGCAGCACCGCCGCGTAGGACTGCGAGGGAGTCATGCCGAAGGACGCGCGGTGACGCTCCCGCGCGGCGGCGACATTGCCCTCGATCACCAGAAATCGCGCCGCCAAGGCTCCCTCCGATCCGCGCCGGCGCAAGGCGCGCCGACGGATGCGATACAACGGCCTGCGCCAGCCGGGAAGCCGGTCCCGGAAAAACCCGCCGGCTAGAAGTGGAGCGGCTTGGCCTGCCTGACGCCCGGGATCGTCTGCACCGCATTGAACACCGTGCGCGGCAGGTCGCCGTCGATCTCGACCAGCGCGATGGCCGAGCCGCCCTGAGCGTCCCGCCCGAGGGCGAAAGTGGCGATGTTGACGCCTGCATCACCCAGGAGACTGGCGAAGCGGCCGATGAAGCCCGGCTTGTCGTCGTTGGTGACGTAGATCATCGATGGCGCGAACTCCGCATCCACCTTGATGCCCTTGATCGCCACGATGCGCGGCTTTCCGTCGTGGAAGACGGTTCCCGAAACGGATCGCTCCTGCCGCTCCGTGATGACGCTCAGGGTCATCAGGGATTCGTAGTCGCCCTCCGCCGCGCGGGTGGTCTCCTCCACCACGATGCCGCGCTCCTTGGCGACGACGGGCGCGGACACCACGTTGACGTCCTGAAGCAGGGGTCTCAACAGACCCGCAATCGCGGACGCGGTGAGCGCCTTGATCTTCAGTCCCGCGACGCTGCCCTCATAGGTGATGCGCACTTCCTTGATGCCGCTCTCGGTCAGCTGGCCGGCGAAGGAGCCGAGTTTCTCGGCAAGCGCAATGAAGGGGCGCAGCTTCGGCGCCTCCTCCGCGGTGATCGACGGGAAATTAATGGCGTTCGAGATGGCTCCGCGGATCAGGTAGTCGGACATCTGCTCGGCCACCTGCAGCGCCACGTTCTCCTGCGCCTCGCTGGTGGACGCGCCGAGATGCGGGGTGCAGACCACGTTGGGCAGGCCGAAGAGCGGGTTCTCCTTGGCCGGCTCGACCGAGAACACGTCGAACGCTGCGCCAGCCACATGGCCGGACACGATTGCATCCCGCAGCGCCTCCTCGTCGACAAGGCCGCCGCGGGCACAGTTGACGATGCGCACGCCCTTGCGGGTCCTGGCCAGCGCCTCGCGCGACAGGATCTTCTTCGTCTGCGCCGTCATCGGCGTATGCAGGGAGATGATGTCCGCCCGCGCCAGCAGGTCGTCGAGCTCGACCTTTTCGACGCCCAGGTCGAGCGCGCGCTCCGGCGACAGGAAGGGATCATAGGCGAGGACGCGCAGGCGCAGCCCGATGGCCCGGTCCGCGACAATGGAGCCGATATTTCCGCATCCGATGAGCCCGAGCACCTTCCCGGTGATCTCGACGCCCATGAAGCGGTTCTTCTCCCACTTGCCGGCTTGAGTCGAGGCGTCAGCGGCGGGGATCTGCCGGGCCAGCGCGAACATCATGGCGATGGCGTGCTCGGCGGTGGTGATCGAGTTGCCGAAGGGCGTGTTCATCACGATCACGCCGCGCGCCGTGGCGGCGGGGATGTCGACATTGTCGACGCCGATGCCGGCACGGCCCACCACCTTCAGCCGCGTGGCGGACTCCAGGAGCTTGGCGGTGACCTTCGTGGCGGAGCGGATGGCGAGGCCGTCATACTCGCCGATGATCCGGGCGAGTTCGTCCTTGTCGAGACCGGGACGGAAATCGACGTCGACGCCGCGCTCCTTGAAGATGCCGATGGCGGCATCGCTGAGCTGGTCGGAAATGAGAACGCGAGGGGCCATGGAAGTGTCCTCGTGGCGCTCCTGGTCGGAGCGGCGCGCGCGTTGGCGCGTCTGAAGCGGAAAAGGGCGACATGGCGGCCGCACGCCATGCGGCAGCGCCGGGGCATGCAGGGAGGAGCGCAACAGCGCTCGTCCCTGCCGCGTCGGTCTCAGGCGGCCTTGCTCAGGCCGGCCTTGCACTCGGCATAGGCCCAGTCGAGCCAGTCGAGCAGGGCCGTGACGTCCGAGGTCTCGACAGTGGCTCCGCACCAGATCCGAAGCCCGGGGGGTGCGTCGCGGTAGGCGCCGAGATCGTAGCCTGCGCCGTTCTTCTCGAGCAGGTCGACGATTGCCTTGGCGAAGGCCGCCTGCTGGTCGGCGGGGAGAGCCTTGACGGCGGCGTCCTCGACAACGAGGCAGACGCTCGTGTTGGAGCGCGTCGCCGGGTCACGGGCCAGGAAGCCGATCCAGTCCCGGCGCGACACGAATTCGGCGATGGCGCCGGCATTGGCGTCGGCCCGCGCGATCAGGCCTTCGAGCCCACCGACGGACTGAGCCCAGCGCAGGGCGTCGATGTAGTCTTCGACACACAGCATGGAGGGCGTGTTGATCGTCTCGCCCTGGAAGAGGCCCTCGGTGAGCTTGCCGCCCGAGGTCATGCGGAAGATCTTCGGCAGCGGCCACGGCGGAGAATAGGACGTCAGGCGTTCGGCGGCCCGGGGCGACAGGATCAGCATGCCATGGGCAGCCTCGCCCCCCAGAACCTTCTGCCAGGAGTAGGTGACCACGTCGAGCTTCGGCCAGTCGAGCCGCTGGGCGAACGCCGCCGAAGTGGCATCGCAGATCGTCAGGCCCTTGCGGTCGGCCGGGATCCAGTCCGCGTCGGGAACGCGGACGCCGGAGGTCGTGCCGTTCCAGGTGAAGACGACGTCGTTGTCGAAATTGACCTGCGTGAGGTCGGGGAGCTCGCCGTAGCCGCCCTTGATGACGCGCGCGTCCTTCAGCTTGAGCTGCTTGACGGCGTCGGTGACCCACCCCTCGCCGAAGCTCTCCCAGGCCAGCAGGTCGACGCCGCGCGCGCCGAGCAGCGACCACATCGCCATTTCGACGGCGCCGGTGTCGGAGGCCGGCACGATGGCGATGCGGTAGTCGGCGGGAACCTGCAGCACCTCGCGCGTGAGGTCGATGGCGAGCTTCAGCTTCGCCTTGCCGACCTTGGCGCGATGGCTGCGCCCGAGCGGCGCGTCAGAGAGGGCCTGGGGAGTCCAGCCGGGGCGCTTGGCGCAGGGGCCGGACGAAAAATGCGGAGTCTCCGGCCTGCGGCCGGGCATCGTGCTTGCCATGTCATCCATCCTTGCAGATGGGCGCTCCGCGTTGGGGCGGAGTGTCCCGCCGACCGAGTTAGGTGAGCGCGGGGGTCGCGTCAAACGAAAAAGCCGTCTGATTGGCGACAATCCAGCGCGATCGTAAATCACCGGCCGGGTGACGATGACCTGCTCAGGGCTTGACCACCTTTGGGATCGCCGGGGGAGCCTCGGCGGAAGCAATCGGCACGCCGAACTTCCAGCGCAGGCCGATCCTGACGTCGTGGGACGACAGCTCGGCATGCTGCACTTCGTCTCCGCAAACCGATGGAGCGTCGCAGGCAATCGGACCGGAGCGCACCCCGCCGAGGTTCGCGTAGCGGTAGCCAACGTCGATGCTGACATTGGGCGACACGGCGATGTCGGCGCCGGCCATCAGCGCCCATGCGAAAGACCAGTCGGAGCGGGCCGGAGAGATCCCGTAGCGCGCGCCGAAGGGATCCTCGCCATCGTCGGTCAGCGCCCCGAAGCGGGTATGGGCGGCCCCGAGACCGCCGCCTACATAAGGCGTGATGCCGCTCCAGGTGCCGAGGTCCAGATAGGCATTCGCCAGGAACAGGCCGTTGGTCTGCAGCTTGCCGGAATAATGGTCCGCGCAGCGCCCTCCCGGACAGGCCGGATCGTCCCAGCTCGCGCTCGCGCGATAGTTCTGGTCGCTGCGCCATTCGCCTGTCAGGTCGGCCCTGAACCAGGCGTTGAACTGGTAGCCGACGCCCGCGCCGATGATCGCGGCCCGTCCGAGGCTGTTGCCGTCCCGGGAGAATCCAGGCACCGCGAAACCGTCATCGAACGACGAGGAGACACCGCCGAGACGGCCTATCGCAACACCGGTATCACCGCGAAGGTACCAGCCCGCGAACTCCGCCTCTGCCGGCGAGGTCTGTTGCACCGGGACCTTGGCGGCGGGGTCGGCGGCCAGGACCGGACCGGACAAGACAGCAGCGAGAGCGGCTCCCAGGACGAGACGGTCGGCACGCATGGACATCACCCCGATCTACGCCCGGCCCGAGGGCGGCCGCACGCAACGGGAGGAATGGTGCCAAGAGCGAGTAAAGGAGCGATTAACCCTAACGATCAATGACAGAGCGGGCCGTCTGCTGCCGGATCCGGCACCGCCTCAGCACCGGTCTTATGAGCGCAACTGAGATCAGGCCGCGACCTTGGACAGGGCCTCGATGACGTCGTCCACCGCCTTCTCGACCACCGCGGGATCGTCGCCCTCCGCCATGACGCGGATCACCGGCTCGGTGCCCGAGGGCCTGATCACGAGCCGCCCATTGGCTCCCAGGCGCTGCCGCGAGGACTCGATCGCCGTCACCACCCCGTCGTCCTCCAGGGGCTTGCCACGGCGGAAACGGATGTTCTTGAGAACCTGCGGCAGCGGGTCGAAGCAGTGGCACACCTCGCTCACGGGCCGGTCAAGTGCCTTCACCACAGCGAGCACCTGCAGCGCGGCGACGAGGCCGTCTCCCGTCGTCGTGTAGTCGGACAGGATGATATGGCCGGACTGCTCGCCGCCGAGGTTGAAGCCGTGCTCGCGCATGTGCTCCAGTACGTAGCGATCCCCGACGGCCGTACGCGCGAGAGACAGGCCAAGCCCGTCCAGATACCGCTCCAGCCCGAGGTTGGACATGACGGTGGCGACCACGCCCGGACGCGTCAACCGCCCGTCGTCGCGCCAGCTGCGGGCAACGACCGCCATCAGCTGGTCCCCGTCCACGCGACGGCCTTTCTCGTCGATGATGACAACCCGGTCCGCGTCACCGTCGAGGGCAATGCCGATGTCGGCCCGCAACTCGCGCACCCTGGCCGCGATGGCGTCCGTTGCCGTCGAACCGACGTCGCGGTTGATGTTGAAGCCGTCGGGCTCGACGCCCATCGACACGACCTCGGCGCCCAACTCCCAGAGCGCCTCGGGAGCGACGCGGTACGCCGCGCCATTGGCACAGTCGACCACGATCCGCAGGCCGTTGAGGTCGAGATGGCGAGGCAGGGTCCGCTTGGCGAACTCGACATAGCGGGCATGAACGCCCTCGACACGGCGGGCGCGACCGATACCGGCAGGTCCGGCCAGGCGGGCACCGAGGTCGCCGTCGATCAGGGCCTCGATCTCACGTTCGGTCTCGTCGGACAGCTTGAAGCCATCCGGACCGAAGAGCTTGATACCGTTATCCTCGAACGGATTATGCGAAGCCGAGATCATCACGCCGAGGTCGGCGCGCAGGGACCGTGTCAGCATGGCGACGGCCGGCGTTGGCATCGGCCCCAGGATCAGCGTGTTCATCCCGACCGAGGTGAAGCCCGCCACCAGCGCGTTCTCGATCATGTAGCCGGACAGCCGGGTATCCTTGCCAATCACCACACGGTGAGGCCCCTCGCCGCGCTGGAAGAGCAGTCCGGCAGCCTGGCCGACCCTGAGCGCAAGGTCGGGCGTGATCACGCCGTTGGCCTTGCCGCGGATTCCGTCGGTGCCGAAATATTTGCGTGTCATGCGTCAGAGGTCCCGTGGAGCTGAGCGGCGGCGCACGGCACCGGTCCCGTTCATTGATCCTGCTCGTACAGTGTTTGACCAAAAAGCTTCACATTTCGCAACCGGCACACAAACCGCAGCCTGAAAAGAGAAGGCCCTCGCCGGCATTGCCGGGAGGGCCTTCGTCTGTTCGGTGGTCAGCCTGTCAGGTTTGCGGCTGCGGTTCCATGCCGCCTGCATCCGGCTCCTGCCTGGGCCGGCCCTTTCCGGCCGTCGGCACGACGGGAGCACCGCGGCTCGGCGGGTCGTCGGGAAGGTCCCGGATCGGAGGCTTGCCGTTCAAGAGATCGCGGATCTCGTCGCCGGAGAGCGTCTCGTACTCCAGCAGGCCCGCCGCGAGCTTCTCGAGGTCCTCGCGCTTGGCCGTGAGGACCTGCTGCGCCTCGATGTAGCCCTCCTCGACCAGCCGGCGGACCTCGGCGTCGATCTTCTGCGCCGTGGCCTCCGAGATGTTCTGCTGCCGGGAGACCGACATGCCGAGGAACACCTCGTCCTGGTTCTCGCCGTAGGCAACGGTCCCGAGCTCACTCGAGAAGCCCCAGCGCGTCACCATCATGCGGGCGAGGCGGGTGGCCTGCTCGATGTCGGACGCGGCGCCTGACGTCACCTTCTCGTGGCCGAAGATGATCTCTTCCGCGACGCGGCCGCCCATCATGATGGCAAGGCGCGAGGTCATCTGCTCGTAGCTCATCGACAGCTTGTCGCGTTCGGGCAGCTGCATGACCATTCCGAGCGCACGGCCGCGCGGAATGATCGTCGCCTTGTGCACCGGATCCGTGGCCTTGACGTTGAAGGCGAGGATGGCGTGGCCAGCCTCGTGATAGGCGGTAAGGCGCTTCTCCTCCTCGCTCATCACCAGGGTGCGCCGTTCCGCGCCCATCATCACCTTGTCCTTGGCGTCCTCGAACTCGGCCATGGTGACGATGCGCTTGCCGCGGCGGGCCGCCAGCAAGGCCGCCTCGTTGACGAGGTTCATCAGGTCCGCGCCGGAGAAGCCTGGCGTGCCGCGGGCGACCGTCTTCAGGTCGACGTCGGGAGCCAGCGGCACCTTGCGGACATGGACGCGCAGAATGCGCTCGCGGCCGATGACGTCCGGGTTGGGCACGACGATCTGGCGGTCGAAACGGCCGGGGCGCAGTAGCGCGGGGTCGAGCACGTCGGGCCGGTTGGTCGCGGCGATGAGGATGATGCCCTCGTTCGCCTCGAAGCCGTCCATCTCGACGAGCAGCTGGTTCAGCGTCTGTTCGCGCTCGTCGTTACCGCCGCCTAGGCCGGCACCGCGGTGGCGGCCGACGGCGTCGATCTCGTCGATGAAAATGATGCAGGGCGCGTTCTTCTTGGCCTGCTCGAACATGTCGCGCACGCGGCTCGCACCGACGCCGACGAACATCTCGACGAAGTCCGAGCCCGAGATGGTGAAGAACGGCACGTTCGCCTCGCCGGCGATGGCGCGGGCGAGCAGCGTCTTGCCGGTGCCGGGCGGCCCGACGAGCAGCACGCCGCGCGGGATACGGCCACCGAGACGCTGGAACTTCTGCGGATCGCGGAGAAACTCCACGATCTCCTGCAGGTCCTCCTTCGCCTCCTCGACGCCAGCGACGTCCTCGAAGGTGACGCGTCCATGCGCCTCCGTGAGGAGCTTGGCCTTCGACTTGCCGAAGCCCATCGCCTTGCCGCTGGCACCCTGCATCTGCCGGGACAGGAAGATCCAGGCGGCAATGAAGACGATGAGCGGCATCCAGTTCACGAGCAGCGCCAGGAACCAGGGAAGGCTCTCCTGCTGCGGCTTGGCCGAGAAGTTGACGTTCTTCTCCGCCAGCTTCTGCACGAGGCTGGGGTCGTTGGGCGCGTAGGTCTGGAACTGTCGCCCGTCGGTCAGCGTGCCGTGGATCTCAGGCCCGGCGATGACGACGTTCGTCACCCGCCCGGCGTCCACGTCGCTGAGGAACTGGCTGTAGTTCACCTCATAGGACGCGCTGCGCTGGCCGGGGTTCTGGAACAGCGTCACCAGGGCCAGGACGAGCAGGAAAATGATCACCCAGAGGGCGAAGTTGCGGACGTTCGGGTTCATTACCGATCGATCGCCTTGGTCAGGCCCGGGATCGCGACGCCGCGAGGACGGGACGGTTGCATGATCTTAATCTAGGTCCGCGACGCACCCTTGCCAAGGGAACGCGGGGTCGTGCCGCAGGTTGCGGCACTCATACCTTATCCGTACGGCGTTTGCGGCGTGTGAACAACGCCAAGCCTCTGCTGCGCGCAGCTTCGCGCGCGATCGTGACGCGACCAAGGCCGTCCAGCGCCACCACGCAGCCGCCGAGGGTTCGGCGAAGGGCCCTCCCCTCCCCCGCGGAGAGCCTGATTTCCGCCAGGAGAGCTTCGGCCCGCTCCAGCCGCAGGGGAGCGGCATTTGCCGCGTTTGTACGCCGGATCGCAGCCATGAGCACGCGCAAGAGGACCTCGTCGGGCTGCCGGAACACATCGGCGGACAGCAGCAGCACGTCGGCATCCTCGGCGGAGGCAGCCAAAAACGCTTGCATCGCGACGGCGTCGAGCGCTGCTTCGGCCCGCGCAGCCCTTTTCGCAAGGGTGACAAGGCGGCGGGAGGTGAGACCTTCCGCCGCGAGCACGGCGGCGAGCCGCCTTGCCTGCGTTCGTCCAAACCGCGGATCGCTGTTGCTGGGATCGACCACGAAAGGCATCCCCGCGGCGGTGGCCGTGGCGATCAGGCGCGCCTTCGAGATCTGGAGGAACGGGCGGACGAGCATCACGCCATGCAGCGGACGCTCGGGTGCCATCCCGGCGAGGCCGTCGAGCCCGCTTCCCCGCACAAGGCGCATGATGACGGTTTCGGCCTGGTCGTCGGCGTGGTGAGCCGTGACGACGTGCGTGGCACCCCGTCGGGAGGCCTCCTCTGCGAGAAGGGCGTAGCGCGCGTCCCGGGCCGCGTCCTGCAGACCGGTCCGAGGCTTCAGCCCTTCCCAGGTCAGTGCGCTGTGAGAAACGCCGAGCCGGCCGGCCTCCCGGGCCACCAGGGCCCCTTCTTCTTGTGCCTCGGGGCGCAGCCCATGATCAACGGTCGCAGCAAACAGCGGGGGACGCGGTTGATCCCGGCCCGCTTCGCCGGCCCATGCGGCGGCGAGCGCCAGCAACGCCATCGAATCGGGTCCGCCGGAGACGGCCAGCAAAAGCCCCCTCGCCTCCTCCAGTCCGTGAAACAGGCTCCGCGCCTCATCCGGGCTGACAGGAGGCGGTTCAGCCTCGGCGGTCACGGCGCTCAGCAGTTGCCGCGCTTCTGCTCGCGTTCGACCGAACTGCGCACCTCGGTCGTCGCGTCCGGATATTTCCGCCCGATCTCGGCCAGCGTGGCGCAGGCCTGGTCGGGCTGGCCCATGCCGCGCAACGAGAGCGCGAGCCGGAGCATACTGTCGGGCGCCACCTTCGAGGTGCCGAAGGTCTTGTAGATCTTCAGGTACTGCTCGACTGCGTCGGGATAGCGGTTGCGGCGGAAATACGTCTCGCCGAGCCAGTAGGTGGCGTTCGGCACCAGCTTGTCGCGCGGGTTGGTCTGCAGGAACTGACGGAACGCCATCTCCGCCTGCTCGTACTGGCGCTGCAGGACGAGGCCGTAGGCGAGGTCGTACTGGTCGCGCGGATTGCCGGTGCCGGCAACCGCCACCTGGGATCCCTGCGCCGGCGCCTGCCGGGGAGGCACGATGGCTGCCGACGGCGAGAGCGGCGCGACGGGAACCGCGTTGCGGTTCATGCGCGAGAGATCGAGCGGCCCTTCGCCCGGAGCCGGGTCGAGTACGATGGGGCCGTCACCATCCTCGATGATCCGGCCGGTCTGGTCGGCAGCGCCGGGGATGGCACCCCTCGGCAACTCGGCCGTGCTTCCCAGGCTGCGCGGGGCGCCGGGTGCGTCGGGCTGGGCCTGCGGGTCGAAGGCGTCGCTCTTCTTCTGCGGCTTCTGTGCGGTGCCTGGCTGGCCGGGAGCGGCCGGAGCGGCGGCGGCCGGAGGCTTGCTGCCGCCCGAGCGCTCCTGGAAGCGATACTCGACGTCCTCCTGGAACTTTCGCAGCTGGTCCTCGAGCTTGCGGTTCTGGAACTGCAGTTCCTCGATGGATCCCTGCAGCTGGCGCACCTGCGTCTCGAGCCGGTTGACCCTGACGAGGAGCTCCGACGCATCCTGCGCGGCAACCGGCCGGGCAGCGAAGACGGGCATGGCGAGGACGAGGAGGATGAAGGCGAGCCGCTGCGCGGGGCGAAAGGTGCTCTGCATATCTCGGGGCTTGGCGTGTTGTCCGTTCGGAACGGGTCTAGCATGAGCCGTTCCACAGGCCAAAATGTGTCGGGAACGGAACCGTGGCCCAAACAGAAAGGGCGAGCCCGCGGGCCCGCCCTTGTTCGCACCAGATGGCTGGCGAGTTCGCGGATCAGGAACCCGCGCCGCCGCCGAGCACCGTGACGGCGCGACGGTTCTGCGACCAGCACGAGATGTCGTCGCACACCGCCACCGGACGCTCCTTGCCGTAGGAAATCGTCTTGATCCGCCCCGCATTGACGCCGCGCGAGACGAGGTAGTCACGGGTCGTCTGGGCGCGCCGCGCGCCGAGTGCGAAGTTGTACTCGCGGGTGCCGCGCTCGTCGGCGTGCCCTTCGACGGTGATGGCGTAGCGCGGATACTGCGACAGCCATTGCGCCTGCTTGTCCAGCGTGCCGGTGGCCGTCGGGGTCAGGTCCGTCGAATCGGTCTCGAAGAAAACGCGGTCGCCGACATTCACCACGAAGTCCTGGGCCGAGCCCGGGCTCGCCGCGCCAGCGCCATAGGCGCCCGTGCCACCGGCGCCGTCCGTCGCAGCCTTGTTGGACGAGCAGGCGGCGAGGCCGAGGGCGGCCACGAAAGCCAGGGCGAGCTTGGCCGACGTCGCCGCGTGCGCGACCCGGAACGAAGCGGTCATCGAAGAACTCCTTGTCAGCATGTTCTGGTCACGAGCGATAGGCTTTGCTTGGTTAAGCGAAGGTTCCGTCAACCTTTCCCGGACGTTTCCGGAAAGCGTTGCATGCGAGCAATTGCCGGGATGGTTAATGAGCAATGAATGGCTGAAATGGGGCAGGCGGGCATGGAAAAGGGGGCCGGAGCCCCCTTAGCGGTCTGCGTTGCAAGCAAGACTCACGCAGGAGCGGGACCAAAGCCCGTCGCCGGCGGTCCTGTCCGGCTACTCGCTGGTCTTCAGCTGCTTCAACTTCGCGAAGACGGTGTTGACGTCGATCTCCTCCGGCTCCTCGCGCTGCTGGTCGGTGAAAGACCCGAACGGTGTGGAGGGCGGCTCCTTGGCGGTCGTGATCTCGGCCGGCAGCAGCGTCTGGCCGCTCTCCTCGGGCACGGGCGGCCGGTCCTTGGCGGCGCGCGCCACTTCGAAGTCGAGATCGATCTGCGAGCACAGGCCGAGCGTCACCGGATCGAGCGGCGACAGCGTGGCCGCGTTCCAGTGCGTGCGGTCGCGGATTTGCTGGATCGTCGACTTCGTCGTGCCGACGAGGCGCATGATCTGCGCGTCCTTGAGCTCACCGTGATTGCGCAGCAGCCAGAGGATGGCGTTGGGCCTGTCCTGGCGGCGCGACAGGGGCGTGTAGCGCGGCCCCTTCTTGCGCTTCTGCTCCGGGATCCGGACGCTGGAGACGGCGAGCTTCATCCGGTGGGCAGGATCCTTCTCCGCCTTGGCGATCTCCTCGCGCGTGAGCTGGCCCGCCACCACGGGGTCGAGACCCTTGATGCCCGCCGCGACCTCGCCGTCGGCGATGCCCTTCACCTCGAGGGGGTGGAGCTTGCAGAAGTCCGCGATCTGCTCGAACGAGAGCGAGGTATTGTCGACCAGCCAGACGGCGGTGGCCTTGGGCATCAGCGGCCCTGTGCTCATGACGGTCTCCTCTGCGGGCTCGCGACGCCGGGCAAGCCCTCTCACGCTCCGACCGGGCCTCCGGCCGGAGCCCCGGCGTCTCAGACATGACGGGGATGGCGCGACATATAGGCCGCCGCGCGCCCCGATGCAATGCGGCTCACGTGCCCGTCGTCAGCACGATCTTGCCGATATGCGAGCTGGTCTCCATCAGCGCGTGCGCGGCCGCTGCCTCGCGCAACGGAAAGGTCGCGTGCATCACCGGCCGGTAGCGGCCCTGGCTGACGAGCGGCCAGACATTCTCCTCCAGCGCCCTGGCGATCTCAGCCTTTTCCGGCACGGATCGGCTGCGCAGCGTTGATCCCGTGTGGGTGAGGCGCTTCAGCATGATGCGGCGGAAGTCGACCGTGGCGGTCGGCGATCCCTGGAAGGCGATCTGCACGATGCGGCCGTCCATTGCGGCGGCCTCGTAGTTGCGGCCGATATAGTCACCGCCCACCATGTCGAGGATCAGGTCGGCGCCGCGCCCGCCCGTGGCGGTCTTCACGGCAGCGACGAAGTCCTCGGCCTTGTAGTCAATGGCAACGTCCGCCCCGAGCCGGCGCGCCGCCTCGCATTTGTCCGGCGACCCCGCGGTGGTGAGGACAGTGGCCCCGAACGCCTTGGCGAGCTGGATGGCGGTCGTGCCGATGCCCGACGTGCCACCATGGACGAGAAACGTCTCGCCCTGCTTCAGCCGCCCGCGCTGGAAGACGTTCGTCCAGACCGTAAAGCTTGTTTCCGGCAGCGCCGCCGCTTCCGGCAGGCCGATGCCCGGCGGCACCGGCAGGGCGTTGCTCTCGTGAACGACGCAGTACTCGGCGTATCCGCCACCGGCGACGAGCGCACAGACCATGTCGCCGATCTTCCAGCGCGTGGCTCCCGAGCCCGCGGCGACCACTTCGCCGGAGATTTCGAGCCCGGGTATGTCCGACGCGCCGGGCGGCGGAGGATACATGCCCTGCCTCTGCATCACGTCGGGACGGTTGACGCCCGCCGCCGCGACGCGGACCAGCACCTCGCCCGGGCCGGGCGCCGGCACGGGCCGGACTTCCGGAACGAGAACCTCCGGCCCGCCCGGAGACGAGATGCCGACGACCGTCATGCTGGAGGGGATCGTGCCCGACATAGGCGTCTCCTTCGTCTGTCCTTCGTGCCCGACTATCCGGTCGAAGGCGACGCCGAGGCTTGAGGGTCCGCCCGCTTCGCCTATCGTGGATGGTGATGAAGACGGCGATACAGGAACACGGAGACGCACGCCATGCTCGATCCGTTCGGCGAGGACCTGCCCCGCAAGAAGAAGATCATCCATGAGCTCGGCCAGGATCTCAGCCTGCTCTCGGTCGAGGAACTCGAAGACCGCATCGTCCAGCTCGAGGCCGAAGTGGAGAGGCTGCGGCAGGCGAAGTCGGCCAAGCTCGACAGCCGGAAACTGGCGGACGGGTTCTTCAAAAGCTGACGGTTCGGCAGACCGGCGCGGCCATACGCGGCGTCGGCCTCGACTGTGCCGTAGAGGGACAGCATTCTTGACCGATTTCTGGAACCGTCCCGTTCTGTGCCGGGCCGGGTAAGGATGCGTTAATCTTTCGGGATTATGAACAGGTCGTCCAGAATCGTCTGGATTGCGAGTGGCTCCTGTCCACTCTGTTTGACGCCTCCCTGTTTACCACCTTTCCGAGCCGCCCCCGGGCGGCTCTTTTTTGGCGTGTACCGGGCGTTTGTCTCCGAATTCGTCGGGATCTGGCACGGAATGGCCTTCCGCAGGCCCTGCTGCCGCGTCGACTCGCCACTGGCTCTTACGCCCGCTTTCCACCACGATTAACGTTAACAAAACGTTGCACGCGCGCACCCCGCTCCACTGGCGCTAGGTTTGCTGCGTGACCGGAGCTACCGGCCCGGAGCACAAGCTCCCCGCCGGCGGCTGGAGGTTTTGTAGTGGCGATGAGTGACATGCAGCAGCAGCAGCGTAGCGACGAAGCGACCGTGTCCTTCGCCGAGTCTTTCGTGATGTCGGATGCGTTCCGGGCCCTTTTCCGCGAAGGCATGTCCCTCGTGGAGACGACGGCGGCCTATCTCGACGGACCCGGCCGGGAGGACTCCCGCGGTCTGCCCCGCATGCTGGCGCTCGCCTATGCCAGCGAAAGCATGCGGCTTACGACGCGCCTGATGCAGCTCGCCTCATGGCTGCTCCTGCAGCGTGCCGTGGCGGAGGGTGAGCTCTCCGTGACGCAGGCGCGCAACCAGAAGGAGAAGGTGAAGCTCAGCCAGCAGAACCCGTCCTCCAGCAACGACGTGATGGATGCCCTGCCCGAGCAACTGCGCGACCTCGTCGCCCAGTCGCTGCGCCTGCAGGCCCGCATCATCCACCTCGACCAGCTGATGGAAGGCGTCGAGCAGCCACCCGTCGCAGCGAACCCCGTCGCGATGCAGCGCCGGCTGCTTGAATCCGCGTTCGGCAGCTGACGCCCACGCCCAAACGAAAAACCCCGCCGCGGCGGGGTTTTTTGTTGATGCAGCCCGCCGCAGCGGGCCGGATCACTTCTTGGAGAGGCCGAAGCCGCCGAACTTGTTGTTGAAGCGCGAAAGACGGCCGCCGCGGTCCATCAGCTGCTGCTGGCCGCCGGTCCAGGCCGGGTGCGACTTCGAGTCGATGTCGAGCTGCATGACATCGCCTTCCTTGCCCCACGTCGAGCGGGTATGGAACTCGGTGCCATCGGTCATCACGACCTTGATCGTGTGGTAGTCGGGATGGATATCCGCCTTCATGAGTAGTCCTCCGGTCGCCGCAGCGCCCCGTTTTCGTCTATAGGAGCCGGGAAGAAAATGTCGGCGCCCCTATAGCGCAGCGGAGCGAACCACACAAGGCACACTGGGGCAGCTCGAGCAGGACCGGACGAGAAATGACAGACACGCAGACCCTGGAAGGTGGCCGCAGCGGGCGCAGGAGCCGCGCTGCGCGGCGCGCGTCGGGCGCCGGGCAGGACGACGCCGACCGCAGCTCGCTGCGCTCCCTGCTTCCCCTGCTGCCCTTTGCGATGCGCTATCGGGGGCGGATAGCACTCGCCCTCTTCGCGCTGCTGGTTGCCTCCGCCGCCACGCTGGCGGTGCCGCTCGCTGTCCGCCGCATGGTGGACTTCGGCTTTTCGCCCGAGGGCGCCCAGCTGATCGACAGCTATTTCGGCATGATGATCGGCGTCGTCGCCGTTCTCGCCGTTGCCAGTGCGGGCCGCTACTACCTCGTCATGACACTGGGTGAGCGGGTGGTGGCGGACGTACGCATCGCCGTGTTCCAGCACCTGACCAGGCTGGATCCCGCCTTCTATGACACGGTGAAGTCGGGCGAGATCGTCTCGCGGCTCACCGCCGATACGACGCAGATCAAGTCCGCCTTCGGCGCCAGCGCGTCGGTGGCCCTGCGCAACTTCGTACTCTTCCTGGGCGCCGTCGGCATGATGGTGTTCACGAGCCCGCGGCTCTCCGGCCTCGTGCTGCTCGCCATTCCGATCATCGTCCTGCCCCTCGTCGCCTCCGGGCGCTCGGTGCGCCGCCGCTCCCGCCTCGCGCAGGACCGGCTGGCCGATGCCTCGGCCTATGCGACGGAGGCGACCGGCGCGACGCGGGTGATGCAGGCCTTCACCGCCGAGGGCCCGACGCTGGCCCGCTTCGGCAGCGCCGCAGAGGAAGCCTTCGACGCCGCGCGGGTCGCCACCGGGGCACGCTCGGTGCTCACCGCGGTGGCGATCTTCCTCATCTTCGCCAGCGTCGTCGCCGTGCTCTGGTACGGCGCCCAGGACGTGCTGGCGGGCACCATGACGGCCGGCCGGCTGTCTCAGTTCGTGCTCTACGCCGTCTTCGCCGCCGGGGCTCTCGGCGAGCTCTCCCAGGTCTGGAGCGAGGTCAGCTCAGCCGCAGGGGCCGCGGGCCGGATCGCCGAAATCCTCTCGGTGGAGCCGAAGATCAAGGCGCCCGCCCATCCCCGCACACTGCCGGAGCCGCCGCTTGCCACCGTGGCGTTCGAGAACGTCACCTTTGCCTATCCGACGCGCGCGGACACTCCCGTCGTCGACCGGCTCACCTTCCGGGTCGGGCGAGGAGAACGGGTCGCCATCGTCGGGCCGTCGGGTGCGGGCAAGAGCACCGTGGTCCAGCTGCTGCTGCGCTTCTACGACCCGCAGGAGGGCCGCGTCGTCGTCGACGACATCCCGATCCGTGAGCTCGATCCGGCCGCGCTGCGCCAGCGCATGTCGTTCGTGCCACAGGACTCCGTGGTGTTCGGCGCCACCATCGCTGAGAACATTCGCTACGGCAGCCCCGGCGCGACGGATGCGGCGATCGAGGACGCCGCCCGCCTCGCCGCGGCCGACGGCTTCATCCGCGCGCTGCCGGAGGGATATGCAACCCGCGTCGGCGAGCGTGGGGTGACGCTCTCAGGGGGCCAGCGCCAGCGCATCGCGATTGCGCGCGCCATCCTTCGCGACTCCCCTATCCTGCTGCTCGACGAAGCCACCTCCGCCCTCGACGCAGAGAACGAGACGCTGGTCCAGGCTGCCCTCGACCGGCTGATGGAGGGGCGCACGACCATCGTCATCGCGCACCGCCTCGCCACCATCCTCAAGGCGGACCGCATACTCGTGATGGATGCCGGCCGCATCGTCGAGGAAGGCACGCACGCCGAACTCGTCCAGGGCGGCGGCCTCTACGAGCGCCTCGCCCGCCTCCAGTTCGAGGCCGGTGCAGCCGCCCTCGGCGCGGACCGCGCGGCGGAGTAGCGGTCGAGCCGGCCGCGGAGCGCCGGCTTTCCGTCAGCGTTCGGTGAGCTTCAGCTCGATGCGCCGGTTGCGGCGCAAGGCCTCGTCGCTGTCGCCCGTTTCCAGCGGCTGGAACTCGCCGAAGGCAGCAGCGACGAGGCGCTGGGGCGAGACGCCCTTGGAGATCAGGTACTGCACGACAGCGATCGCGCGGCTGGCCGACAATTCCCAGTTGGTCTTGTACTGCCCCGTTCCGGACAAGGGCTTCTTGTCGGTATGGCCGTCGACACGCAAAATCCACGGGATGTCCGGCGGTATCTGCTTGTCCAGCTCGACAAGGGCCGCGGCCAGCTTGTCCAGCTCGGCCTGACCGGCCGGATTGACGCCCGACTGGCCCACGTCGAAGAACACCTCCGACTGGAACACAAAGCGGTCGCCGACCACGCGGATGTCGCTGCGATTGCCGAGCAGCTGCCGCAGCCGGCCGAAGAACTCGGACCGGAAGCGGTTCAGCTCCTGCACTTTCTGCGCGAGCGCGACGTTGAGGCGGGAGCCGAGGTCGGCGATACGCGCCTGCGATTCCCGGTCGCGTGACTCGGAGGCCGCGAGAGCATCCTCGAGTGCCGCGAGTTGGCGCCGCAGCGCCGAGATCTGCTGGTTCAGGATTTCGACCTGATTCAGCGCCCGGGCAGACACCTGCTTCTGCGCGTCGAGTTCCTTGCCGAGCGCGTCGGCCTGGGTGCCGGCCGAGGCGGCGCTGGCCACGTTGGTGTCGACCTGGCCCTTCAGCCTGTCGCGCTCGGCCTCTGTGGCCTTCAGCGTGTCGCCCAGCAGGGCGATGTTGTCCTCGAGCGTCTTGCGATTGACCTTCTCGAGCGCCAGCAGGTCCGTGAGTTCGGAGATCTGCCGGTTCAGCTTCGTCAGCGCCGTATCCTTGTCGGTCGCCTGCTGGCTCAGGAAGAACTGCGCCAGCATGAAGATCGTCAGCAGGAAGATGATGGCGAGCAGCAAGGTCGAGAGCGCGTCGACATAGCCGGGCCAGTAGTCGACCGGCCTTGCACCCTTCCTGAGCCGTGCGGACATGTCAGGTCCGCTCCGTCGCGGCGGCGAGGCGCTCCAGGAGCTTCTTCATCTCCGCCTCGCGCGAGGCCTGCGCCTCCACCCAGTCGCGGATCAGCTGCTGCTCTCCCCGCATGTGCTCCACGAGCGCCTGGATGCCGACGGCGAGGTTGGCGAGCGCCGTCGTGTTGCCACGGTTGCCGGCGCCCTCGCTGACGCTGGCAGCCAGCCGGTCGAGCGCGACGCGCAGGTCCGCGGTGAGCGCCACCGGGGACGCCGTGTCGGCCATCGGCTCGCTCACGGTCGTCGCCAGCCAGTCCTCGAGCTCGTTGTAGAACCTGTTCTGGGCCTGCCCCGCCTGGAGGTCGAGGAAGCCGAGCACCAGAGAGCCGGCAAGGCCGAAGAGCGACGCGGAGAACGACGTGCCCATGCCGGCCAGCGGCCGCACGAGGCCCTGCTTCAGCTCCTCGAACATGATTGCGGCGTCCGTGCCACCCTTCATGCTGCCGATCACGTCGCCCACTGAGGAGATGGTCGTCAGGAGGCCCCAGAAGGTGCCGAGCAGGCCGAGGAAGACGAGCAGCCCGGTCAGATAGCGGCCGATGTCGCGGGCCTCGTCGAGGCGCATGCCGACAGAATCCAGCACCGCCCGGAGCGTCGCCGTGCTCACGCCGGTGCGTAGGCCCTGGTTGGCGAGGATCGTCGCCATCGGCAGCAGCAGCACCGGAGGATGCTTCGGAAGGGTGCCGTCTTCCGACATGCGGAAGCCGTTCACCCAGCGGATCTCGCGGAAGAGGCGGATGACCTGCCGGAAGGCGAGGATCACGCCGATGAGCATCACGCCGATGATCAGGCCGTTCAGGGCCGGGTTGGATTGGAACGCCTTGACGATCTCGCGGTAGAGGATGAGAGCCACGAACCCCGCCAGAACGACAAACACGCCCATGCGGAGCAGGTAGACCCGGGGCGACGAAAGACGCTGCTGTACTGCGGGAATCACGGCGGAGCCTCGCTTGGCCAGTGCCGGCATGTTCGCCGCACCTCAGACTTCAATCAAGCGCGCGGACGCGAAATTCGCCGGAACGCACGGTCATCTCGACATGGGCTGCTTCAGCAGCTTCAAAAGGTTGCGGTGCACGGTCTCGTTCCCCGCCACGATCTCGTCTCCGCCGACAATCTTTTCGCCGCCACCATAGTTCGTGACGAAGCCGCCGGATTCGCGGATCATCAGCGTTCCAGCGACGTAGTCCCAGCTTTTCAGGCCCTTTTCCCAGAAGCCGTCGAAGCGGCCGCTGGCGACATAGGCGAGATCGAGGGCAGCGGAGCCCGAACGGCGCACGCCGGCGCTGTTGATCATCACGGCTGCGAGCTGGGCGAGATAGGTTGGATGATCCTGCACGGCGATGGACGGGATGCCCGTGCCGATCACCATGTCCAGCATGTCCTCGCGGCCCGACACGCGCATGCGCTTGTTGTTGAGGAACGCGCCCTTGCCGCGCTCCGAGATGAAGAGCTCGTCCTTCACGGGATCGTAGATGACGCCCGCCACCGGCATGCCGTCGCGTTCCAGCCCGACCGAGATGGAATAGTGCGGCAGCCCGTGCATGAAATTCAGAGTGCCGTCGAGCGGATCGACGTGCCAGCGGTGGGCGGGATCCCTGCCCTCGACGACACCGCTTTCCTCCATGACGAAGCCGTAGTCGGGCCGCGCCTTCTCCAGCGCCTCGCGCAGCGTCTTCTCGGCCTTCTTGTCGGCGATGGTGACGAAGTCGGCAGGCCCCTTGCGCGAGACTTGCAGGTTCTCGACTTCGCCAAAGTCGCGGCGCAGGCCCTTGGCGGCCTTCATCACGGCATCGACCATCACGGTCATCAGCGGGGAGCGGATCATGTGTGTCTCCGGGCGCGGGAAGACTGGCGCAGCGCGCCGTCAGTCAGCCCTGCGCACATAGGTGATCTCGTTGGTATCCACGACGATGCGCACGCCACTTTCGAGAAAAGGCGGCACGAGGATGCGCAGGCCGTTTTCCAGCCGCGCGGGCTTGTAGGACGACGCGGCCGTCTGCCCCTTCACAACGGGGTCAGCCTCCGTGACGGTCAGGACGACCTGGTCGGGCAGCCGCACGCTGATCGGGCGATCGCCGTGCAGCCGCAGCGTCACGGTCATGCCGTCCTGCAGGAAGGCGACGCGCTCGCCGACGAAGTCCTCGTCGAGCTCGATCTGTTCGAACGTCTCGCTGTTCATGAAGACGAGCTTGTCGCCCTCGCGGTAGAGGAACTGGAACTCGCGGAATTCGAGGCTCGCCTCTTCCACCCGGTCGTCGGAGCCGAACCGGTTGTTGAGCTTGCGGCCGTCGATCAGGTTCTTGAGTTCCACCTGGTTGTAGGCCGGGCCCTTGCCGGGCTTCACCTTCTCGGTCTTCACTGCGACCCACAGGCTGCCATCGTGCTCGATGGCGATGCCGGGCTTGATGTCGTTTCCGCTGATCTTGGCCATGGTCGCGCGCGGTCCCCCTGAGCGGGGCCGTTGGACATCATGCGCGCGCGTGCGTCAAGCCGCGGCTCGGCCGTCCTATTTTTCCGCCCAGGCCCGGGCCAACGCCTCGGCCTTGAGCCGGTCGGCATCGGTCAGGTCACGGACGACCTGGTCGAGCCATTCGTCGCGAACCCCCTTCGAGCGGGCGAGGATGTGCCACTTCGCGGCCTCCAGGGCGTTCTGGTCGAGGCCGCGGCCGGCCGCGTAGAGCCGGGCGAGCCGGTTCTGCGCAAGCGCGTTGCCTTTCTCGGCCGCGCGCCGGAAATAGCGCGCCGCGAGCTTTTCGTCCCGCTCGACGCCCTCGCCGTTGAACAGCATGATGCCGTATTCGAGTTCGGCCGCCGGATTGCGGGCAGCCGCGGACCGCGCCATCCAGACCGCCGCCTGGCTGGGATCGCGCTGCACGCCGCGGCCCTGCCGATAGAGGACGGCAAGGGCGTACTCGGCATCGCCCTCCATGCCACCCACGGCACGACGGAACAGCGTCACGGCGCGCTGGTCGCCCTCCTTGCTGTTCTCCGACAGAAGCAGGAGACCCAGAGAATACGCCGCCTGCGGCACCGTCTCCGACGCCTGTTCGAGGAGACGCCGCGCCTCGTCGGGATCCTTCTTTACGCCCGTGCCCTGCATGAGCAGCATGGCGTAGTCATAGGCGGCCCGCTTGTTTCCGCGCTGCGCGGCCAGCTTGTACCAGCTCGCCGCCTTCTCCCAGTCCTGGTTGACGCCCAGCCCCCGCGTATAGAGCTCGGCCAGTAGGGCCATGGCAGCGGTGTCGTCGGTGTTCGACTCCAGCCGCTTGGTCGCCTCCTTGAACGCAGTGAGGAACATGCCGCGCTGGTAGGCACCGAAAGCGATGTCGGGGGGTGGTGACTCCGGCCGAGCTTGCGGCGTTTCGGGTGTTTCCTGCGCCGGCACGGCCGGTGTTGCCTCGGCTGGCGGGGAAGGCTGGCTCTCCGGGGCGGATGGTGACGGAGGGGTCGCGGCATCCTGCGCAGCGGCCGGCACCACGGCGAGCAGGAGCGCGGCGAGGAGCGGTACGATGCAGCGCGACATGCTCAGCGCTGGGGCAAGGGGGCGGACGTGATGGCCGCCAGCGCCATCCGCACGGCGTCCGCTGCGCCACCGGGATGGGAGAAGGCCGCGTCACCGATCGCAACGAACTCGCAGCCGGTCTCCGCCATCGGTCCGACCGCCTCGAGCGTGGGCGCAAACCCGACGCAGGGAACCTGGAACAGCTCCGCCCACCATTGCGCACGTTCCAGTACACCGGGGAGCGGCGGAACCGAACCGTCGCGGCGCGGCTCGCCGAAGAGCACGTAGTCGACGCCGGTCTCGGCAGCTTCCATGGCGTCGTGGCGTGCACCGAGGCCGCCGACGCCGACGATGCGGTCCTGCCGCTTGAGCAGGTCCAGCGCATCCGCCGGCCCGGCGGGACCGGTGAGGTGGACCCCGTCGGCACCGGAGCGCACGACGATCGAAACGGCGTCTTCCAGCAGCAGGGCCGCGTTACCCTCTTGCACGGCCGCGATGACCGGCTTCACCGCCTTGAGCAGGCTCCGCTCGTCGAGCGCGGGCAGACGCAGGATCACCGCGTCGACAGGACCTGCCGCCACGGCAGCGGCAAGCATGTCGGTCAGCGGGCCCGGCCATGCGGCAGGGTCGTCCACCGTCGGCGTGACGAGCACGAGGCGTGCGGGCTGGATCATGGGAACTGTCATCGCAAGGACCATGTCCCCGGGCAGGACCCGGGGACAAGAGGTAAACGGACGAGCGTGCGGAGTTGCGCTATTCCGCCGCCTTCGCGGACGCGCCGAAGGTGGGATCGAGCTTGCCGGCGGCGTAGAGCTTCGCCATCTCGGCGGTGGGCAGCACGCGGCCGATCTTCGAGGCCTTGCCGGCCGTGCCGAACTCCTCGAAGCGCTGCCTGCACAGCTTGGTCATGGCGTCCATGGCCGGCTTGAGATACTTGCGCGGGTCGAACTCGGACGGGTTCTGCGTCAGCACCTTGCGGATCTGGCCGGTCATGGCCATGCGGTTGTCCGTGTCGATGTTGATCTTGCGGACACCGTGCTTGATGCCGCGCTGGATCTCCTCGACCGGAACGCCCCAGGTCTGCGGCATTGTCCCGCCGAACTCGTTGATGATGTCCTGAAGGTCCTGCGGCACCGAAGAGGAGCCGTGCATCACCAGGTGCATGTTGGGCAGGAGGCGGTGGATCTCCTCGATGACGTGCATCGCGAGGATGGCACCGTCGGGCTTGCGCGAGAACTTGTACGCGCCGTGCGAGGTGCCCATGGCGATGGCGAGGGCGTCGACCTTGGTGGCGCGCACGAATTCGACGGCCTCCTGCGGGTTGGTCAGCAGCTGGTCGTGCGACAGCTTGCCCTCGGCGCCGTGGCCGTCCTCCTTGTCGCCCATGCCGGTCTCGAGAGAGCCGAGCACGCCGAGCTCGCCCTCGACGGAGATGCCGCCGAGATGGGCCATCGTCGTGACGGTGCGGGTGACGCCAACATTGTACTCCCAGTCACCCGGTGTCTTCCCGTCCTCCTTCAGCGAGCCGTCCATCATGACGGACGTGAATCCCGCCTGGATGGCGGTCATGCAGGTGGCCGGGTTGTTGCCGTGGTCGAGATGCACGCAGACGGGGATGTTGGGATAGATCTCGGTGACGGCGTCCATCATGTGCTTGAGCATGATGTCGTTGGCGTATTGCCGCGCGCCGCGCGACGCCTGGAGAATGACGGGCGCGTCGACGGCGTCGGCCGCCGTCATGATCGCCAGCGCCTGCTCCATGTTGTTGATGTTGAAAGCAGGGACTCCGTAGCCGTGCTCCGCCGCATGGTCGAGGAGCTGCCTGAGGGTGATGCGTGCCATCGATGGATCTCCTTGGCGCGGTCGGGGGCCTGACGGACGGCTCTCACTAGAGCATTTTTCCGGCGCGCGAAATCATCATCAAGGCAAAGCGTAACCGCGCGCCGGGTTCCACGCAGGCCTTGCTCGAGATCCGCAGACCGAGCGCGGGGCTTACGTCGGTGGGCATTCCGAATTTCGCCCGTGCGTTCAGGGGGAGTTACAGCCTGCTCCATGGGCCGGCCCAGCCCGTCAGCGCACCCGAAGCACCTCGACGCCCGGCAGCGGCTTGCCTTCGAGCCATTCCAGGAACGCGCCTCCGGCAGTCGAGACATAGCTGAAGTCGTCGGCGACGCCCGCATGGTTCAGCGCGGAGACAGTGTCTCCTCCTCCGGCCACGCTGAGCAGGGCGCCGGATTTCGTCAGCGCCGCAGCCTGCTTTGCAACCGCGGTGGTTCCGGCGTCGAAAGGCGTCAGTTCGAAGGCGCCGAACGGCCCGTTCCAGACCAGTGTCTTCGCACGCTTCAGGTGCTCGCCGACGGCCGCGACCGATTTCGGCCCGATGTCGAGGATCATGTCGTCCGGGCCGACGGCATCGACGCCGACGACCTTCGAGGGCGCGTTCGCCTTGAACTCGGAGGCCACGACGGCATCCACCGGCAGCACGATCTCGCAGCCCGCGTCCTTCGCCTTGGTGAGGATCTCGGTCGCCGTTCCAACGAGGTCACGCTCGGCAAGCGACTTGCCGATGGCCTTGCCCTGCGCCGCGAGGAAGGTATTGGCCATGCCGCCGCCGATGACGAGGATGTCGACCTTTCTGACGAGATTGCCCAGCAGGTCCAGCTTGGTGGACACCTTGGCGCCGCCGACAACGGCGAGAACCGGCTTCCTGGGCGTCTCCAGCGCCTTCGACAGCGCTTCCACCTCGGCCTGCATGGTCCGGCCGGCATAGGCGGGCAGCACGTGGCCGAGACCTTCCGTCGTGGCGTGCGCGCGGTGCGCGGCCGAGAAGGCGTCGTTCACCCAGATGTCGCCATTCTCGGCGAGCGCCTTGACGAAATCCGGCTCGTTCTTCTCTTCCGCCTTGTGAAAGCGCGTGTTCTCCAGGCAGACCACGTCACCCGGCTTCATGGCATCCACGGCAGCCTTCGCCGCAGGCCCGATGCAGTCCTCGGCAAAGCCGACCGGCCGGCCGAGATGGCGGGCGAGTTCCTCGGCCACCGGCCGCAGCGACTCTTTCGGGTCCGGACCCTTCGGACGGCCGAAATGCGCGAGCAGGATCACCTTTCCGCCCTTGTCCGCGATCTCGCGGATCGTCGGCAGCACCCTCTCGATGCGCGTGGCGTCGCTGATCCTGCCGTCCTCCATGGGAACGTTGAGATCGACGCGGACCAGAACGCGCTTGCCGGAGACGTCTGCGGTGTCGAGGGTGCGGAAGGTGGTCATCGGGCGAACTTTGCGATGGAGAACACGATTCCGGAGCCGATGCCCCAGGTGGTGAAGATGAGGCCGAGCTGGAGGTAGACCGAGGGGAGCGCCGCCACGCGCGCCTCGAGGCCGCTCATCCGGCCTTCGACGCCAGAGAGCCGGCCGCCGAGCCTTTCCTCGACGATGGTGATCTTTGCCGTCAGCTTCTCCTCGATTGCCGTCATCCGCCCCGACAGCTTTTCGTCCAGCGCCGTCATCCGGCCCTTCAACTCGGCAACGTCCACCTGGGTCCGGTGCAGGTCGACCTGCTTGGCCCCCGTCAGGAGAATCTCGTTGATCTTGGGCTCGAGGCGCTCGAGCACGGCTGTGATGCGGCCCATGTCCTCCTCGAGCTTGGTCACGCGCTGTTCAAGCATGGCGTCCTCGGCAAATGATCAAAGCAATGCCTCGACCATAGCACAAGCGGGACGCTGAGACGGGAGGCGGAGCAACGCCCCCCGTCAGGACAGGAACTGGTCAGATCAGCTTGCCCAGCGCCACGGCCGTGTCGGCCATGCGGTTGGAGAAGCCCCATTCATTGTCGTACCAGGACAGGACCGACACCAGCGTGCCGTCCATGACCTTGGTCTGGTCCATGTGGAAGATGGACGAGTGCGGGTCGTGGTTGAAGTCGATCGAGACGTTCTTGTCGGTCGTGTAGCCGAGGATGCCCTTGAGCGGTCCGTCGGCCGCGGCCTTGATCGCCGCGTTGATCTCCTCCTTCGAGGTGGAGCGCTTGGCGATGAACTTCAGGTCCACGACGGAGACGTTGGGCGTCGGCACGCGCAGGGCGAAGCCATCGAGCTTGCCGTTCAGCTCGGGCAGCACGAGGCCGACCGCCTTGGCAGCACCGGTCGAGGTGGGGATCATCGACAGCGCGGCGGCGCGGCCGCGGTAGAGATCCT
This sequence comes from Alsobacter sp., assembly GCF_059501845.1. Classification (NCBI taxonomy): domain Bacteria; kingdom Pseudomonadati; phylum Pseudomonadota; class Alphaproteobacteria; order Hyphomicrobiales; family Alsobacteraceae; genus Alsobacter; species Alsobacter sp. Next base: position 45,154 of record NZ_JCACDK010000017.1, read on the forward strand.
TGTGCATGGTGTCGAGCGTCGGCTGGTCGCCCGTGTAGGAGTGGATCGTCGTCATCATGCCGCGCTCGATGCCGACGGCCTCGTTCAGCACCTTCGCGACCGGCGCGAGGCAGTTCGTGGTGCACGACGCGTTGGAGATGACGAGGTGTTCCTTCGTCAGCTTGTCGTGGTTCACCCCGAAGACGACGGTCATGTCGGCGCCTTCGGCCGGGGCCGAGACGATGACGCGCTTGGCGCCGGCGGTGAGGTGGGCGGCGGCCTTGTCGCGGGCCGTGAAGATGCCCGTGCACTCCAGCGCGATGTCGACGCCGAGTTCCTTGTGGGGCAGCGTCGCCGGGTCCTTGACCGCCGTCACCTTGATCGGGCCACGCCCCACGTCGATGGTGTCACCCTCGACCTTCACGGCATGCGGGAAGCGGCCATGGACGCTGTCGTAGCGTAGGAGATGGGCATTGGTCTCGACCGGGCCGAGGTCGTTGACGGTCACGACCTCGATGTCGTTGCGGCCGGACTCGACGATGGCGCGCAGGATGTTGCGGCCGATGCGGCCGAAGCCGTTGATGGCGACGCGGACGGGCATGGGAAGCTCCTTCGTTCTGGTCGGCCGCGCCGGTTCGATGCCGTGCGGCGTGTCGCGTGACGGCGCTTCAGAGCGCCTTGGCAGCGTGGTCGGCAACGGCTTCCGCCGTGATGCCGAAATGCGCGTAGAGTTCCTTGTAGGGGGCGCTGGCGCCGAAGCCGGTCATGCCGACGAAATGACCGTCGGACCCGATGATCGAGTCCCACCCCATCCGCAGGCCCGCCTCGACCGCGATGCGTACGGGCGCATCGCCGATGACGGCCTTGCGGGTGGCCTCCGGCTGGGCTGCGAAGAGCTCCATGCAGGGAACCGACACGACCCGCGCCGGGATGCCCCGCTCGGCCAGCAACGCACGCGCGGCAAAGGCGATCTCGACTTCCGAGCCGCTGGCAAAGATGCTCACCTTTGCGGCGCCCCCTTCGGCCGGTGCCGCCTCATAGGCGCCGCCTGCTGAGAGATTGCCGTTCGACGCCGCCTTGCGGAAAGGCAGCAGGTTCTGGCGGGTGAGCGCCAGGATGCTCGGCGTGCCCCTGTGCTCGAGAGCGAGCTGCCAGCACTCCAGCGCCTCGACGGCATCGCCGGGTCGGAAGACGTTCAGGTTCGGAATCGCACGCAGCGCCGCGAGGTGCTCGACGGGCTGATGCGTGGGCCCGTCCTCGCCCAACCCGATCGAGTCGTGCGTCATCACGAAAATGGAACGCACGCCCATCAGGGCAGCGAGACGGATTGCAGGCCGGCAATAGTCGGTGAACACCATGAAGGTCGCGCCGGAAGGGATCACGCCCCCGTGCAGCGCCATGCCGTTCATGGCTGCGGCCATGCCGTGCTCGCGGATGCCGTAGTGGATGTAGCGGCCCGAGAAGTCGCCGGGCATCACCGGATTGGTGACCTTCGTCTTGGTGTTGTTGGACGGCGTCAGGTCGGCAGACCCCAGGATCAGCTCCGGCACGGCGACCGTGATGGTTTCCAGCGCCAGCTCCGAAGACTTGCGTGTCGCGAGAGTGGGCGGCTCCGCCACGAGCTTCGCCTTCAGCCCGTCCACCGCGGCGGTGAAGCCGGCGGGAAGCTCGCCCTTGACCCGGCGCTCGAACTCCGCCCGCTTGGCCGGATCGCTCGCAGCGAGGCGCTCGCGCCAGGCCTGATGGGCAGGCTTGCTGCGGTCGGCGGCGATCTTCCAGCCCTCCAGCGCAGCCTTCGACACGGAGAAGGGCTCGGGCGAGACGTTCAGCGCAGCCTTGGCGGCCGCGAGTTCCTCGGCGCCGAGAGGTTCGCCGTGGGCCTTGGAGGTGCCGGCCTTCTTCGGTGCACCGAAGCCAATGATCGTCTTGCAGGCGATCATGGTTGGCCGGTCTGACTTCTGCGCTGCCTCGAGGGCTGCCACGATCGACTGGGGATCGTGACCGTCAACGCGCGTCGCCGCCCATCCGGCCGACTTGAAGCGCTCGACCTGGTCCACGCTGTCGGACAGCGCCAGCGGCCCGTCGATGGAAATTCCGTTGTCGTCCCACAGCACGATCATCTTGCTCAGCCGGAGATGCCCGGCCAGAGCGATCGCCTCCTGCGAAATCCCCTCCATCAGGTCGCCGTCGGAGCAGATGACATAGGTGCGGTGATCGACGAGCTCCTTGCCGAACTGCGCCGCCATCAGGCGCTCCGCAATGGCGAAGCCGACGGCCGTTGCAATGCCCTGCCCGAGCGGACCCGTGGTCGTCTCGACGCCGGGAGTGTGCCCGTATTCGGGATGGCCGGGCGTCTTTGACCCCAGCTGGCGAAAGTTCTTCAGGTCCTCGAACGAGAAGCCGGCCGTGCCGGTCAGCGCGAGGATGGAATAGAGCAGCATCGAGCCATGGCCGGCCGACAGGATGAAGCGGTCACGGTCGGGCCAATGCGGGTCGGCCGGATCGAACTTCAGGAAGCGGCTGTAGAGGACCGTCGCGAAATCCGCGGCGCCCATGGGCAGGCCGGGATGGCCCGACTTGGCCTTCTCAACTCCGTCCATCGCGAGGGAACGAATGGCATTCGCCATGGGGACATGCTGGTCGTGCATCGTCAGGTCTCGCGCGGGGAAAGCGCCGGAGAGATAACACCTCACCCCTGCCTGTCAATGACAGCGGGCCTCCCCTGGCGGGTGGCCGGCGCCGGCACTGCCCGGCGTTGCACCGCGCCGGAGGCCTCTCTATGGTCGGCGCAGCGAAGCGCCGGACCACCCGGCGTGCCGAGGCACGGAGTTGGCCATGTCCCTGTCGCCGCCCACGGCGATCGAAGCGGCGCTGGCCCGGTTGCGGGCGTCTCTCAGCCTGCTGGAAGCCGTGGCGGCCAGGCGAGCCGAGACCGACCGGTCCAAGAACACGCTCGAGACCGAACTTGCGCTCATGCAGGACGACCGGGCCCGGCTCGCACTCGAGCTGGATGGCGCGCTGGCGCGGGCCAACCGCCTGGACTCGACGACGACCGAGCTGGCCCGCCGCATCGACTCCGCCATCGGATCGGTACGCTCGGTGATCGACGGCTTCGAAGGACGGGCCTGAGACGGCGCGGACGGGGAGGAGCGAGCATTGGGTCAGGTGACCGTCACCATCAACGACAAGATCTACCGGATCGCCTGCGACGATGGGCAGGAAGATCATCTGCGCAGCCTCGGCGTCGAGCTCGATGCCAAGATCGGCGACATGCGCAAGGCATTTGGCGAGATCGGCGACAGCCGCCTGACCGTGATGGCAGCCATCACCTTCCTCGACGAGCGCGACGAGATGCGCTCGCGCCTGGCCGGGCTCGAGCAGCGCCTGGCGAGGCTGGAGGATGAGCGGCAGCTGCTCGAAGCTTCACTGGGCCGAACCGAGAGCGAGATCGCCGATGCGATCTCGGATGCCGCGGGCCGCATCGAGGCCGTCGCCCGCGAACTGGCGCCGGCACCCCAGGGGTGAGTGGCGGCATCCCGCCACGCGCATGGCCCTTGTGACGGACGGGGCTGGCCTTCCGGCCTCCGACACCCTAGATTCGGTTTCGCGGGGCTGCGGGGTTTGTGAGGACAATGAATCCCCGGGCCCTTATCGATCCGAACGGGAGCTGTACCTGGCCTTGTCCGTGGACTTGGTCAAACGGCGCCCACCTACGCTGTAGGTGTCCCGGGATCGATGCTCCCACGGCCATCGTGGCTCCGCGCTTCTCGTCATGATGTCCCCTGCCGACAAGGCGGCCCTGCGCCGCGACGCCCTCGCCCGCCGCGATGCCCTCCCGCCCGCCGAACGGATACGTCTCGGCGAGGAGCTTGCCGCCCGCGTCCTCGACCTCGAACCGGCCTGGCCCGAGGGGCCCGTCTCCGCCTTCTGGCCGATCCGGAGCGAGTTCGATCCGCGGCCCCTGATGAAATCCCTCGCAGCACGTGGCCGCACACTCGCTCTTCCCCGTGTCGAAAAGCCGGTGCTGTCGTTCCGCCGTTATGCCGAGGGGGACGCGCTCGTCTCAGGCGGGTTCGGCCTCAGCGAACCCGGCCCGGACGCGCCCCTGCTGCGGCCGCGCGTGATGCTGGTGCCGCTGGCGGCATTCGACCGCCGCCGCCACCGCATCGGCTATGGCGCGGGCTTTTACGACCGGGCGATCGCCGGCTTCTCCGAGGCCGGAGAGCCGCCCGTCACCATCGGGGTTGCATTCTCCGTGCAGGAGGTAGAAGCGGTGCCCGACGAATGGCACGACCGGGTCCTCGACGCGATTGTGACCGAACGCGAGACCATCCGCCCCGGCGGGGCGTGAGCGGAGCCAGCGAATGCGCCTTCTCTTCCTCGGCGATGTCGTCGGCCGGCCCGGCCGGAATGCCGTGATGCAGATGCTGCCGAGGCTGCGCCAGGAGTGGCTGCTCGACTGCGTCGTCGTGAACGGCGAGAACGCTGCCGGCGGCTTCGGCATCACCGAAACCATCTGCGACGAGTTGCTGGAAGCCGGCGCCGATGCCGTGACGCTCGGAAACCATTCTTTCGACCAGCGCGAGGCGCTGGTCTTCATCGAGCGCCAGCCCCGCCTTCTGCGGCCCGCCAATTATCCACCCGGAACGCCCGGCCGCGGCGCCACCGTGGTGGAAGCGCGCAACGGCGCCCGGGTTCTCGTCGTCAACGTCATGGGCCGCATCTTCCTCGACGCGCTGGACGACCCCTTCGCGGCCGTCGAGGCGGCGCTGAGGGACTGCCCGCTGGGGACGGCGTGCGATGCCGCCGTCATCGACGTCCATGCCGAGGCGACCAGCGAAAAGCAGGCCATGGCGCATTTCCTGGACGGGCGCGCTTCCCTCGTCGTCGGAACGCACACGCACGTGCCGACGGCGGACCACCAGATCCTGCCCGGCGGAACCGCCTACCTGTCCGACGCCGGTATGTGCGGCGACTACGATTCAGTTCTCGGCATGTCCAAGGAGGAGCCTGTCCGGCGCTTCCTGCAGAAAACGCCGGGGGCAAGGCTCGAGGCCGCGGCCGGCGAGGGCACGCTGTGTGGCGTGGCAGTCGACATCGACGACCGGACGGGGCTGGCCACCGCCATCTCGCCGGTCCGTCTCGGGCCGAGGCTGGAGCCGGCCGCGCCGCGCTTCTGGGAGTAGCGCCGGGCGTTCCCCTTTGATCTCGCAACGCCTGCGACGTATATAGCGCGCCGTTCCGCATTCAGCGGGGATGGGCGCGCGCCCCGATCGCGACCTCCCCGACAGCCGCGAGGAGCCCATGGCCGGCCATTCACAGTTCAAGAACATCATGCACCGGAAGGGCCGGCAGGATGCCATGCGGTCCAAGCTGTTCTCCAAGCTGGCGCGCGAAATCACGGTTGCCGCGAAGCTCGGCCTTCCCGATCCCGGCATGAACGCGCGCCTTCGCGCCGCGATCCAGGCCGCCCGCGCGGAGAACATGCCGAAGGACAATGTCGAGCGCGCCATCAAGAAGGCAGCCGGCGGTGACGCGGAGAACTACGAGGAGATCCGCTACGAGGGATACGCCCCCGGTGGCGTGGCCGTCATCGTCGAGGCCCTCACCGACAACCGGAACCGCACGGCGAGCGAGGTGCGCTCCTATTTCACCAAGGCCGGCGGCAGCCTGGCGGAGACCGGGGCCGTGTCGTTCATGTTCGATCGCGTCGGTGTCATCGAGTTCGACGCCAAGGTCGCCGGCGAGGACGCCGTCATGGAAGCGGCCATCGAGTCAGGCGCCGACGACGTGTCCTCCTCGGAGGACGGCCACGAGATCGTCACGACGATGGAGTCGCTACGCGACGTGCAGAAGGCGCTGGAAGCGAAGTTCGGCGAGCCTCGCAAGGCCGCCCTCGTTTGGCGGGCCCAGAACAACATCGCCGTGGACGACGAGGCCGGGGAAAAGATCCTCAGGCTCATGGACGCGCTGGACGACAATGACGACGTGCAGAACGTCTATTCCAACGCGGAATTCTCCGACGCCCTCGTGGCGAGGATGGGAGAGTAGCCGGTAGTCGGGCCTTCGCCTGTCCTCGAGCCCTACACAAAGCGCAAGCGCCACCCTCTCCCCACCGGGGAGAGGGTAGGGTGAGGGGAGAAGCGCCGCGCCATCAGGAAGGCACGCGGCCCACGTACCTGTTCCGTTCCGCCGGCGAACGCGCTATGGCGCTGCCCATGGCGTCGCCCGCTCCGATTCGGATCCTCGGCATCGACCCTGGCCTGCGCAACACGGGCTGGGGCGTCGTGGAGGCATTGGGAACGCGCCTCTCCTTCGTCGCCTGCGGCTCGGTGCACTCCGACGGAACGGCCGACCTCGCCGACCGGCTGCATCAGCTGCATGTCGGCCTGACGGCGGTGCTTGAACTTCACGCTCCCGACGAGGTGGCCGTCGAGGAGACCTTCGTCAACAAGGACGCCCGCGCGACGCTGAAGCTGGGCCATGCCCGCGGCATCGCCATGCTGGTGCCCGCGCAAGCCGGCCTGAGCGTGGCGGAGTATGCGCCCAACCTTGTCAAGAAGACGATCGTCGGCGCGGGCCATGCCGAGAAGGCGCAGATTCATATGATGGTTCGCGTGCTCCTGCCCAAGGCCGACCCCAGGACGGCCGATGCCGCAGACGCCCTCGCCGTCGCGCTCACGCATGCCCAACACCGCGGCTCGCGCGCGCTCGAGGCAGCGATACTGGCGCGGGCGCGGTGACCGTGCTGGAGTGACGCCATGTACCAGCCGCCCCACTTTCGCGAGGAGGACCGCGAGCGCCAGCACGCGCTGATGCGGGCCCATCCCTTCGCGCTCCTCGTCACGTCGGGTCCCGGCGGCCTGATGGCCAACGGAGCCCCGTTCCAGCTCGACGCCGGCACAGGTCCCCTCGGGACCCTGCGCTGCCACCTCGCGCGCGCCAACCCGCAATGGCGCGAGTGCATCGAGGGCACCGACGCGCTGGTCGTGTTCCAGGGCGCGGAGCACTACGTCACGCCGTCCTGGTACGCGACCAAGCGCCAGACGGGGAAAGTGGTGCCGACCTGGAACTACGCGATGGTGCAGGTGCGCGGCCGGGCGCTGGCGATCGAGGACGCCGACTGGCTGCACCGGCAGATCCGGGCGCTCACGGACGGACACGAGCGCAGCCGTGCCCATCCGTGGGCCGTCGACGACGCACCCGCCGACTTCCTGGCCTCGCAGGTCAAGGGCATCGTCGGCATCGAGATCGAGATCGCCTCGATCGAAGGCAAGTGGAAGGTCAGCCAGAACCGTCCCGCCGCCGACCAGGCCGGCGTGCTGGATGGGCTCTCGGCCGAAGAGACGCCGGACGCTGCAGCGATGGCGGCGCTCGTCGCAGAGCGGGTGAAGCCATCGTGATCGGCAAGCTGAAGGGCACAGTCGACAGCTTCGGCGAGGACTACGCGGTCGTCGACGTGCACGGCGTCGGCTACGTCGTGCACTGCTCGGCCCGCACGCTCTCGACGCTGCGCACGGGCGAGGCGGCGGTTCTGTCCATCGAGACCTATGTCCGGGAGGACATGATCCGTCTCTACGGCTTCCGCTCCGACGCGGAACGCGAGTGGTTCCGCCTGCTGCAGACGGTGCAGGGCGTGGGCGCCAAGGTGGCGCTTGGCATCCTCTCCGCGCTGGATCCCGGCGGCCTCGCCACCGCCATCGGCACGCAGGACAAGGCCATGGTGGCGCGCTCCCCCGGCGTCGGCCCCAAGCTCGCCGCGCGCATCGTGTCGGAACTGAAGGACAGGGCGCCCGGCCTCGCCGGCTTCGAGCCGGCGCTCGCCGGCCTCGCGGCCGGCGCGGAGGGCGGCGCACAGCCCAAGCCCGTCGCGGACGCCGTTTCCGCCCTCGTCAATCTCGGTTATCCGCAGGCCCAGGCAGCTGCGGCCATTGCCGCCGCATTCAGGGCGGCAGGCGAAGGCGTGGAGACGCCGCAGCTCATCCGGCTGGGATTGAAGGAGATGGCGCGGTGAGGACCAGTGCCCCGTGCCGTGAGGTCCCGTCAGGCCGGCCAGATGGATGTCGCCTGGCGGGCGGCTTGAGCGACCTGGCTGCCCACGAACGGCGAGCTTCGACCGGGTGCCGGCCATGAGTAATCCACCCCGCCGCCTCGTCACGCCCGAGAAGCGCGAGGACGACCTGGAGACCTCCATTCGTCCACTGGTGCTCGACGACTTCGTCGGTCAGGCGGCGGCTCGCAAGAACCTGAAGGTTTTTATCGAGGCGGCCAAGGCGCGGCGCGAGGCGCTCGACCACGTGCTGTTCGTGGGGCCGCCAGGGCTCGGCAAGACGACGCTGGCACAGATTGTCGCGCGCGAACTCGGCGTGAACTTTCGCTCGACATCCGGCCCGGTGATCGCCAAGGCGGGTGATCTCGCAGCGCAGCTCACGAACCTCGAGGAGCGCGACGTCCTCTTCATCGACGAGATCCACCGCCTGAACCCGGCGGTCGAGGAAATCCTTTACCCGGCGATGGAGGACTACCAGCTCGACCTCATCATCGGCGAGGGTCCGGCGGCACGCTCCGTCAAGATCGACCTCGCCAAGTTCACCCTCGTCGGAGCCACGACCCGCGCCGGCCTGCTGACCACGCCGCTGCGCGACCGCTTCGGCATCCCGATCCGGCTGAACTTCTACACGGTCGACGAACTCGAGCTGATCGTCTCGCGCGGCGCGCGCGTCCTGGGCCTGCCCATGTCGCCGGACGGCGCCAACGAGATCGCCCGTCGTGCCCGCGGTACGCCCCGCATCGCGGGGCGGCTGCTGCGGCGTGTCCGCGACTTCGCCATCGTCGACAATGTCGACACCGTCGACCGCGCCGCGGCTGACCGGGCGCTGCGCTTCCTCGACGTCGACTCCATCGGCCTTGACGTCATGGACCGGCGCTACCTCGAACTCGTCGCCGTCAATTTCGGCGGTGGCCCGGTCGGGATCGAGACCATCGCGGCGGCCCTGTCCGAACCGCGCGACGCCATAGAGGACATCATCGAGCCCTACCTGCTGCAGCAGGGCTTCCTGCAGCGCACGCCGCGCGGGCGGCTTCTCACGCCGCAGGCCTTCCGCCATCTCGGCCTCGCGGAGCCCCAGCAGGGCCCGGCGCAGTTCGGGCTGTTCGGCGGCGAGGAGGAGTGACGCGGCCCGAGCTTTGTTTGGCGTTCGCCTAAGCGGCTGGTATCGTGGGCACCATTGTTTGATCCTGTTTCAGAGCCAGCGCCATGACCACTTCGATTGCCGCCGCCACACCACAGCTCTCGCGTGCAGTTGCCGGTCCTGCTACTGTAAGCGGCATGAAAACCCTCGACGAACGCGCTATCGCGGCTCTCGGCGCCTTGCCGGACGACATGCGTGAACGGGCGGTCGAGTTTCTCGAGGACCAGGCCGAGAAGCTGCGCGTCATGCGCGAGCTCATCGCCGAGGGTCAGGCCGACGTCGCGGCCAGGCGGGTGGCAGAGTGGGACATTGATGCGTTTCTCCGGGAGGCTCGCTCGCAGCTGCCGGGCGAGTGATGAAGGTCGTGAGGACGGCCGCGGCCAACCAAGACCTTCTGAGACACTATCGATATCTCGGCATCAGAAATCGCCGTGCGGCCGACAAGATGGCGATGCAGATCGACAGATTGTTCAGGCAACTCTCCGAGTTCCCGGCGTCCGGCGTCCCTCGCCACGATCTGATGCCAGGATTGCGAGCCCGGATCGCCGGTTTTCTCGTGGTCTTCTACCAAGCTGAAGTTGGGCGCGTTCTCATCCTCCGCGTCATTGACGGGCGCATGGATGTGGATGCTGAATTCCACTCGTGACCAGCCACCGCCTCCCGATCCGCGTGTACTACGAGGACACCGATTTCTCCGGTGTCGTCTACCACGCGTCCTACCTGCGTTTTCTCGAGCGTGGGCGCACGGAGTTCATCCGCTCCCTCGGGGTTGATCAGGCAGCGGTGCACCGCGAGACCGGGTTTGCCTTCGTGGTACGGCGGATGACCGTGGACTGGCTCAGGCCGGCCCGCATGGACGACGTGGTGACCGTCGAGACCACGGCCAGCGAGCTGAAAGGCGCCTCGATGCTGCTCACGCAACGGATTCTGCGCGACAGCGACCTTCTGCTGACGGCGGAAGTGCTCGTCGCCGGCATACGCGAAGGGCGGCCGGGCCGCCTTCCCGAGGCATTGAGGATCGCACTGGCGGGTGCAATGCCCGCCCCGCGTGGCGAAACCGCATCGTCGTAACCCTGCATTAACCCTGACGGGGCCTTAACTCGGAAGGTGGTACCCGAGCGGATGCGCGCGGACGCGGTGCGCCCTTGTTTCGCCGGATTCAGGCGTGACTGACGGGCGATTGCCTGGTGTCCCGTGTGCATTGCGGTGGGAAACGCCGTCGGGTTTCGGCGCAGCTGGCCCAGAGGGGCGACAGTCAGGGGCGGCCGGCGCCCCGGTGACGAAAGGATCGAGCGATGAACGCGACCGAAGTGGTCACGCAGGGCCTTGCGGCGCCCGGCGCCGAGATCTCTCTGTGGGCGATGTTCTGGCACGCCCACATCGTCGTGAAGGTCGTCATGCTCGGCCTGCTTGCGGCATCTGTGTGGTGCTGGGCCATCATCATCGACAAGACGCTGCTGTATTCCCGCACGCGCAAGGCCATGGACCGCTTCGAGGAGGTGTTCTGGTCCGGCCAGTCGCTGGAAGAGCTCTACCGGATGCTGTCGGAGCGCCAGACGAGCGCCATGGCGGCCGTCTTCGTGGCCGCCATGCGGGAGTGGAAGCGCTCCTTCGAGGGGTCGAGCCGCGCCGTCGCGGGCCTGTCGCAGCGCATCGACAAGGTGCTCGACGTCACCATCCAGCGCGAGGCCGAACGATTGGAGTCGAAGCTGCTCGTGTTGGCCACGATCGGCTCCTCCGCGCCGTTCATCGGCTTGTTCGGTACGGTGTGGGGCATCATGACATCGTTCCAGGCCATTGCCGCGTCGAAGAACACCTCGCTCGCCGTCGTCGCCCCCGGCATCGCCGAGGCCCTGTTCGCCACCGCCATCGGTCTCTTCGCCGCCATCCCGGCCGTCATCGCCTACAACAAGCTGCAGGCGGAGGCCGCCAAGCAGCAGGGCCGCCTGGAGACCTTCGCGGACGAGTTCTCCGCCATCCTGTCACGCCAGATCGACGAGCGGATCGCGGCCTGATCGCCGGCAGGGAGAACGACCATGGCCATGTCAGTCGCAGCAGGGGGCGGAAAGGGCGGGCGCCGCCGGCGCAGCGGCCGCAAGCAGCGCCCCATCGCCGAAATCAATATGACGCCGTTCATCGACGTCATGCTCGTGCTCCTGATCATCTTCATGGTCGCCGCGCCGCTCCTGACGGTGGGCGTGCCGCTCGATCTCCCCCAGACAAAGGCCGCGGCGCTCAACATCGACAAGCAGCCGCTCACGCTGTCGGTGAAGGCGGACGGCAACATCTATCTGATGGAAACGCCGATCACGCTGGATGAAATCGTCCCAAAGCTGCAGGCGATCGCCAAGACGGGGCAGGACGAGCGCATCTACGTGCGCGGCGACAAGACGATCGCCTACGGCAAGGTGGCCGAGGTGATGGCGGTCGTCACAGCCGCAGGCTACCGCAAGGTCGCGCTCGTCACCGAGCCGGACCAGAAGCCCTGACACTGCGCGGGATGGCCCGGTGAAGCTCCCCTTCGACAGGAACCAGCCCGGTCTCGCCGTTTCGGCGGGCGTGCACGTCGCGCTCCTCGTGGCGACGCTGGTGGCCTTTTCGCAGACGGAAGCCTTCCAGGACGTGACCGAGGCGGTCCCGGTCGAGGTGGTGTCGGCCAGCGAGTTCTCCGAGATCACAAAGGGCCAGAAGAACGGCAAGCAGCAGCCGCCCGAGCCCCAGGCGGTCGTCAAGGCGAACACCCAACTGGAAAAGCCTGAGACGCTCGACATGAAGCGCGACGTGCCGACGCCCGTCGCCCGGCCGGAGACGCCGCCCGACCCCACGGCCGAGGACGTGCCAGTACCCCCGAAGCGGGCGGACGACACCGCTGCGCAGGAACTTGCAAAGGCTCAGGAAGAGCAGGCGAAGGAGGAGCAGCGAAAGGCGGCCGAGGCCGCCGCGCAGGCCGCCGCCGCGAAAGAGGCCAAGTCCCGGGCCGAGGCGCAGGCCAAGGCGGAGGAAAAGGCCCGCGCCGACGCGCTGGAGAAGCAGATCGCCGAGGCTGAGGCTGCCGAGGCCCTCGCCAAGGCGAAGGCTGAGGCAAAGGCAAAGGCGGAGGCTGCAGCCGCCGAGGCCAGGCGCGTCGCCGACGCGAAGAAGGCCGAGGAAGAACGCAAGGCCGAGGAGGCCCGCAAGATCGAGGAAGCGCGAAAGGCCGAGGAAGCCAAGAAGCTCGCCGAGGCCAGGAAGGCAGAAGAAGCCAAGAAGGCGGCCGACGCGAGAAAAGCGGACGAGGCACGCAAGCTCGCCCAGCTCGCCGCGGAGGCGCAGGCCAAGCCGGCTCCGCCGAAGCCAGCCAATCCGGACGCCAAGTTCGATCCGGCAGCGATCGAGAAGCTACTGACCTCCAAGGAAAAGCCTGCCCAGCAGGCCTCCGCCGGTTCGGAGGTGAGCCGCACCGCGTCTCTCGGAGCGCCCAGCGCGACCGGCCAGAAGCTGTCTCCGAGCCAGCGCGACGCGCTCGCAGCCCTGCTGCGAGAGCAGATCATGGCATGCTGGAACCCGCCTCCGGGCGCTGCCGGCATGGATCGCTTCAAGGTGATCGTGCAGGTCAACAAGGACGGCACGCTTGGCAGCGAGCCCGCCGTCGCGCGCGCGTCGAGCGACCCGGCCTTCCGCGCCGTTGCCGAAAGCGCCGTGCGGGCCGTACGCCGTTGCGCGCCTTACAAGATCCCGGCCCAGTATCTCCCGGCTGCCAACGACTGGAAGAACTGGGGTGTCGAATTCAATCCCGCCGAAGTGCTGGGCTGACATGGTTTTGCCGAAAGCACCCGCCATGACGCTCCGCCAAGAGCCCTTTCCCCCGACGATCGGAACCTGACGCCATGCGCTTCCGCGACGTCTGCCGCCTGACTTTCGCCTGCCTCGCCGCCATGGCGGCTGCGGCGACAGTCCCCGCCCGCGCCGAACTCAGCATCACCGTCGACCGCGGCAACTTCCAGCCGATGCCGATCGCCATCACGGATTTCGGCGGCGCCGATCCGGCGCTGGGGCAGCAGATCTCCGGCGTGATCAGCAACGACCTGAAGCGCTCGGGCCTGTTCCTGCCCGTCGACAAGAAGGCCTTCATCGAGAAGGTCTCCAGCATGGACAGCGCACCGGACTTCGAGTCCTGGAAGGCGATCAACGCCCAGGCGCTCGTCACCGGACGCATCAGCCGCGACGCCTCCGGGCGGCTCAAGGCCGAGTTCAGGCTGTGGGACGTCGTCGCCGGCCAGCAACTCACCGGCCAGCAGTACTTCACCGATCCCAACAACTGGCGCCGGGTCGCTCATATCATCGCCGACGCGATCTACAGCCGCATTACCGGCGACAAGGGCTTCTTCGACACGCGCGTCGTCTACGTCGACGAGACTGGCCCCAAGGACAACCGCAAGAAGCGCCTCGCCATCATGGACCAGGACGGCGCAAACGTGCGCTACCTGACACGCGGCGACGATCTCGTGGTGACGCCGCGCTTCTCGCCCTCGAGCCAGGAGGTCACCTACATGTCCTTTGGCGCAGGCGATCCACGCGTCTACCTGCTCAACATCGAGACCGGGCAGCGCGAAGTCGTCGGAAATTTCCCGGGCATGACGTTTTCGCCGCGGTTTTCTCCCGACGGGCAGAAGATCATCATGAGCCTCGCCCAGGGCTCGTCGTCCAACCTGTTTGCGATGGACCTGCGCTCGCGCGCGACGACGCGCCTGACCGACACCAACGCCATCGACACGTCGCCCTCCTACTCGCCCGACGGATCGCAGATCGTCTTCGAATCCGACCGCGGCGGCACGCAGCAGGTCTACGTGATGCCGGCAAGCGGCGGTCCGGCGAAGCGCATCTCCTTCGGCGAGGGCCGCTACTCCACCCCTGTCTGGTCGCCGAAGGGCGACTACATCGCCTTCACCAAGCAGAAGGCGGGCACCTTCGCGATCGGCATCATGAAGCCCGACGGCTCGGGCGAACGGATCCTGACCGAAGGCTTCCACAACGAGGGCCCGACCTGGGCTCCGAACGGCCGCTACCTGATGTTCTTCCGCGACGCGGGCGGCAGCGGCGGCGCCAAGGTGTTCATGGTCGATACGACCGGCCGCGTCGAGGTTCCCGTGCCGACACCCTCCTACGGATCCGACCCGGCCTGGTCCCCGCTCCTCAACTGATACGAGAGGGAACCGGAAGCACAGCCTGCGCGATTACGTCCGTCACAAAGTTCGCTAGACTGCGGGCGAGACGGATGGCGGGAGGGCATGGGCGATGGGCGTTTTGGCGCGGCTGAGGGCGGTGGCTGTTGTGATGGCGGCGGGGCTTTTCCTGGCGTCCTGCGGCATCAACAACGTTCCGACCTACGAAGAGCAGGCGAAGGCGGCCTGGAGCGAGGTCCAGAACCAGTACCAGCGCCGTGCCGACCTGATCCCGAACCTCGTCGAGACGGTGAAGGGCTACGCCAGGCAGGAGCAGGACACGCTGACGAAGGTGGTCGAGGCCCGCGCCAAGGCCACCTCGGTGAAGGTGGACGCCTCGACGATCACCGATCCCGCCAAGTTCAAGGAATTCCAGGACGCGCAGAACCAGCTCTCGGGCGCGCTGGGACGGCTGATTGCAGTCAGCGAGGCCTATCCGGACCTGAAGTCAAACCAGAACTTCCTGGCGCTCCAGTCGCAGCTCGAAGGCACCGAGAACCGCATCGCAGTAGCGCGGCGCGACTACATCGGCGCCGTCCAGAACTACAACACCGAGCTGCGCACCATTCCGGGACGCTGGATCGCGGCGATCTTCTATCCCTCGGCCAAGCCCATGGAGACGTTCTCCACGGCCCCGGAGAACCAGGCCGCACCCAAGGTGCAGTTCTGAGCATGCGCCGCCGAGACGGTGATTTCGAGCCGGTCGTCCCGGCCTTCGCGAAGCGGAGAGCAGGGATGCCCTCCGCATGAAGAAGGCGAGCCTCCAGTTCTGGCCCGGCCTTCTCCTGGTCCTTGCCTTGCTCGTACCCGCCTGGGCTACCCTGACGTTCCCGGAGCTCACCGGGCGCGTGGTCGATGCCGCAAACATCATTCCGCCCGGTAAGAAAAACGCGCTGGAGGACAAGCTCGCCGGCTATGACGCCAAGACCTCCGACCAGATCGTCGTGGCCACCGTGCCTTCGCTGCAGGGCACCAGCATCGAGGACTATGCCAACCAGCTGTTCCGCGCCTGGAAGCTGGGCCAGGCGAAGACCAACAACGGCGTTCTCCTGCTCGTCGCACCCAATGAGCGCAAGGTACGCATCGAGGTCGGCTATGGGCTCGAGGGCCAGCTGACCGACGCGCTGTCCAACGTCATCATCACCACAGCGATGGCGCCGCGCTTCAAGGCGGGCGACTTCGCAGGCGGCATCGACCAGGCGGTGGACGCCATCGAGTCCGTGCTGACCGGCGACGAGGAATGGCAGCGTCGGGCCAAGCTGCGCCCCGAGCCGCAAGGCAGCGATGCCGGCTATGCCGTGCTGATCCTGAACATCCTGATCTTCGCCTTCATCCTCTACCTCGCATTCCGCCAGCGCCAGTCGGGCGGCAACCGGCCCTACCGGACGTCTCGCGGCAACTGGATCGTGATCCCGAGCGGTGGCGGCAACTGGGGCGGCGGTGGCTGGTCGGGCGGGGGCGGCGGGTTCTCCTCGGGTGGCGGCTTCTCGGGGGGCGGAGGATCATCCGGCGGCGGCGGCGCCTCGGGGAGCTGGTGATGGCCTGGTCCGGCATGAGATCGGTCATCCCGGCCGCCGATCGCGCCCGCATCGAGGAGGCGGTGGGCCGGGCCGAGCAGCGCACGTCCGCGGAGTTCGTCTGTGTCGTCATGCGGCAGGCGGACGAGTGGAACGTGGTGCCGCTGCTGTGGGCCGCGCTCGTGGCGCTCACGGTGCCGTGGCCGCTGGCCATGTTCACCGACTGGCCCGTGCAGTGGATCCACGCCGCGCAGCTTCTGGTGTTCGTGGGGCTCTGGCTGCTGATGCGGCCAGTGCCCGTCCGGATGCGGCTCGTCCCGCGCCACGTCGCGCGCCAACGGGCCCACCAGGCCGCCGCGGAGCAGTTCATGGTGCGCGGGCTGGGTGGCACGCACGGCCGAACCGGAGTGCTCGTCTTCGTGGCCGTCGCCGAGCGCTATGCCTGCGTGATGCCGGACGGAGGAATAGAGGCCGCGCTGCCGCAGGAAACCTGGAAGAAGGCGATCGTCGCGCTCACCGACGCCCTCCACCAGGGCCGCACCGCCGATGGGCTCATTGCCGCCGTAGACAGCATCTCCGCCGACCTCGCCGCAACCGCACCACGCGCCGAGGACGACCGGGACGAACTCCCAAACAGGGTCATCGAGCTTTAGGGCGCACCGCGGCAGAGGGCCGATAGGGATCAGGCCTGACCTTCCGCGCGAAAAGGCCGCTAAACCCCGGGGCCTTTGACGGCTCCCAGAATGGCTCCCGGCTTCTCCCGCGTGCCTTCCTGCAGGATCGCCACGAACGCGTCCGCGTCCCGGGTGCGGGCGGTGGACGCGGGGATCTCAAAGGTCTGGGCGGCTCCGTTCCACACCCCGAGCGGGACGATGTCGCGCACGACGTTGACGTAGGTGGCCTTGCGACCGCCGTTCTCACCACGGCCGATCGCCACCTCCGAGCGCTTGCGCAGCGGCAGGAAGTACACGGTGGCTCCAGCCGCCGGCGCAACGCCTTCGGGAACATGAATCCTGATGGTTGGCCCATGCTCATCGGCTGCGAGGGCGACGAAGTGGCCGTCGGCACGCACCTTGTCGGCCGCCTCCTGCACGGCGGCGCCATCGGAGCCCACGGCGTGGCGCAGGCCGTTGACCACCGCCTGCGGCGTATAGACGTGCCGGTCGCCCCTGACTTCGCCATAGCCTTTTTGCCGTGTGGTGAACATCCGCTCGGCCAGCGTGTCCTTCCATCCGAGATAATCCCAGTAGTCGACAGGCAGCGACAGGGCGACGACGTCCTCGTGCGACGCTAGGTTGGCGAGCAGCTCGTCGGCGGGGGGGCAGGACGAGCAGCCCTGGCTGGTGAAGAGTTCGACGACGACCTTGGGAGCCTCGCCCGCGCAGGCACCGCCCGCAACTGCGAGGAGAAGGACGGTCAGTCCGGAACGGCGAATGAAGCTCATGGACTCGATCTGTCAGAAGAAGGCGCCGACCATAGGCGCCGGGCGGCTCACCACAACTCACGTCCGGTTGACAAGTGCACAAAAAAGTGGCCGCCGGCTGTGCCGACGGCCATTTTCACACGACCGTGATGTAGGAAGCCGCCAACGCGAAGCTCAAGGCGCGAAGCCCTGGCCTCGCCTGGAGCGCCGCGTCAGGCGGCGAGACCGCGCAGGACGTAGTGGAGGATGCCTCCGTTGCGGAAGTACTCCATCTCGTCGAGCGTATCGATGCGGCAGACCAGCGGCACCGACTTCTTCGTCCCGTCCGCGAAGGTGATCTCCGCGGTCAGCATCTGACGCGGCTTCAGTTCACCGGAGAGCCCCTTGATGGTGACCGTCTCGTCGCCCTTCAGCCCCAGCGTCTGCCAGGACGTGCCCTCCTCAAAGACGAGCGGGACAACGCCCATGCCGACGAGGTTTGACCGGTGGATGCGCTCGAAAGACTGCGCGATCACCGCCCTGACGCCCAGCAGGTTGGTGCCCTTCGCGGCCCAGTCCCGCGACGAACCGGTGCCGTACTCCTTGCCGGCGAACACCACCAGCGGCACCTGTTCCTGCTGGTAACGCATCGCGGCGTCGTAGATCGGCATCTGCTCGCCCGAGGGATAGTGGATGGTCACGCCGCCTTCGACGCCCGGCACCATCTGGTTCTTAATGCGGATATTGGCGAAGGTGCCCCGCATCATGATCTCGTGGTTGCCGCGCCTCGTGCCGTACTGGTTGAAGTCGGCCGGTTGGACACCGTGCTCCATCAGGTACCGCCCCGCCGGAGACGCAGCCTTGATCGAACCGGCCGGCGAGATGTGGTCGGTCGTGATCGAGTCGAGGAACAGGCCGAGGATGCGCGCGCCCTCGATGTCCTTCACCGGCTTCGGCGTCTTGCCCATGCCCTCGAAATAGGGCGGGTTCTGCACGTAGGTCGAGGAGGAGTTCCAGGCATAGGTCAGTCCGCCCTCGACCTTGATCTTCTGCCAGTGCTCGTCGCCCTTGAACACGTCGGCATATTTGGTCGTGAAGAGCGACCGGGTGACCGCCTTGCGGATCGTCTCCTCGACCTCCTTCGACGTCGGCCAGATGTCCTTCAGGTAGACGGGGTTGCCGTCACGGTCCTTGCCGATCGGATCCTTGGCGAGGTCGACCTGCAGCGAGCCGGCGATGGCGTAGGCGACGACGAGCGGCGGCGACGCGAGGTAGTTCGCGCGCACGTCAGGGTTGACGCGGCCTTCGAAGTTGCGGTTGCCCGACAGCACGGCAGCGACGACGAGGTCATTGTCGTTGATGGTCTTCGACAGTTCCGGCGCCAGCGGGCCGGAGTTTCCGATGCACGTGGTGCAGCCGAAGCCGACCACGTTGAAGCCGAGCTTGTCGAGCGGCTCCTGCAGGCCTGCGACCTTGAGGTACTCGGCGACGACCTGCGAGCCCGGCGCCAGCGAGGTCTTCACCCACGGCTTCGAGGTGAGGCCCTTCGCCGCCGCCTTCTGGGCCAGCAGGCCGGCCGCGATCATGACGCTGGGATTGGATGTGTTCGTGCACGACGTGATCGCCGCGATTACCACGTCCCCATGTCCGACGTCGTAGTTGCGATCGGCCACCTTGTAGCGCTTCGGCAGGTCGGCCGCGCCCTTCTTGAACTCGCTTTCCAGATTGGCCGCGAAGCCCGGCTTCGCCTCAGTCAGCAGGACGCGATCCTGCGGGCGCTTGGGGCCGGCAAGGGAGGGCTCGACGGAGCCGAGTTCGAGCTCGAGCGTATCGGTGAACACCGGGTCGGGTGTCTCGCTCGACCGGAACAGCCCCTGGGCGCGGGCGTAGGCCTCGACAAGCGCGATGCGGTTCTCCTCCCGGCCGGAGGTGCGCAGATAGTCCAGCGTCTCCTCGTCGATGGGGAAGAAGCCACAGGTGGCGCCGTATTCGGGAGCCATGTTGGCGATGGTTGCCCGGTCTGCCAGCGTCATGGAGGCGAGGCCAGGACCGTAGAACTCGACGAACTTGCCGACCACGCCTTTCTTGCGCAGCATCTGCGTGACGGTGAGCACGACGTCTGTGGCGGTGACGCCCTCGCGCGCCTTGCCCGTCAGCTTGAAGCCGATCACCTCGGGGATGAGCATGGAGATGGGCTGGCCCAGCATGGCCGCCTCGGCCTCGATGCCGCCGACGCCCCATCCGAGAACGGCGAGGCCGTTGACCATCGTGGTGTGGGAATCGGTGCCGACGAGCGTGTCGGGATAGGCGACCTCCTCGCCGTCCTCCGTCCGCGTCCAGACGGTCTGGGCGAGATACTCGAGGTTGACCTGGTGGCAGATGCCCGTGCCGGGCGGAACCACCCGGAAATTCTCGAACGCCTTCTGGCCCCAGCGCAGGAAGTCGTAGCGCTCGCCGTTGCGCTCGTATTCGAGCTCGACGTTCTGCGACAGCGCCTGCGGGGTCCCGAACTCGTCGACGATGACGGAATGGTCGATGACGAGGTCGACCGGGACCAGCGGGTTGATCTTGTTCGGGTCGCCGCCGAGCTTCTCCATGGCGTCGCGCATGGCCGCGAGGTCGACCACCGCGGGAACGCCGGTGAAGTCCTGCATCAGCACGCGCGCGGGGCGGAAGGCGATCTCGCGCTCGGCCTTGCCGCGCGTGTTCAGCCAGTCCACCACGGATGCCACGTCGTCCTTGGTCACCGTGCGCCCGTCCTCGAAGCGCAGCAGGTTCTCCAGCAGCACGCGGAGCGAGAAGGGCAGCTTCTCGACGCCGGCGAGGCCGTTCCTCGCGGCTTCGGTCAGCGAGTAGTAGGCGTAGGTGCGGTCACCGACTTTGAGCTTCTGGCGGGCCTTGAAGCTGTCGACAGAGATCGTCACGACGAAATCCTCTCGGGGTTGCGGCGCATCGGCCAGGATGCACTGGGATCGAGCGCCGCCCCGGGAGTGCCCGGGTCCCCGCGCTGGATGAAGCGCTCGGCGCAGCCGTGCGGCTTATAGATAATTTCCGGCGAAGCCGCTACACGGACGAAAGTCGTCATCCCGGCCCTTCCCGGATTTCATCCCGATGCGCCTCGTCGCGGAACAAGTTGCGTGCCAACGCGCGGGACGCGCCATCTTCTCCGGACTTTCCTTCTCCGTCGCTCAAGGGACCGCCCTGGTCCTCACCGGACGCAACGGAGCAGGAAAATCGAGCCTCCTCATGATGCTGGCCGGTCTCGTGGAACCGGCGGGCGGATCGCTGCGCATCGAGGGCGCGACAGGGGAGCGCACCTTGCCGGAGGAGGCCCACTATGTCGGCCACCGCGACGCGCTGAAGCCTGCCCTGACCGCAGCCGAGAGCCTCGCCTTCTGGCAGGCCATGCTCGGGCGTCCTGCCATGGCTCCCGCGCAGGCGCTGGACGAGGTGGGGATCGGCCATGCCGCCGAGTTTCCCTGTGCATGGCTTTCCGCCGGGCAGCGCCGGCGGCTCGCTCTGGCCCGGCTGCTGGTCTCCTCCCGTCCGGTATGGCTGCTGGACGAGCCGACCTCGGCACTGGACGCGGCCTCGCAGGCCCGCTTCGCGGCGCTCGCCCGGTCGCACCTCGAGGCGGGCGGCATCGTCGTCGCCGCCACGCATGTGCCGCTCGGCTTGCCCGGCCAGACGGAGCTTCGCCTGGGGGGCGCGGCGTGACGCATCCGCTGCGGGCGCTTCTCGTCCGGGAACTCAGGCTCGCGGCGCGCATCGGCGGCGGCGGGACCATGGGTCTCGTCTTCTTCCTGATGCTGGTCACGGTGGTGCCCTTCGCCATCGGTCCCGACCTCAACCTTCTCTCGCGCATCGGACCGGCCATCCTCTGGGTCGCCGCGGCGCTGGCGACACTGCTTGGTCTCGACCGTCTGTTCCAGGCCGACCAGGAGGACGGCTCCCTCGACCTCATCCTCATGGGCGAGACGCCGCTGGAGCTGGTCGTGCTCGTGAAGGGGTTTGCGCACTGGCTGGTCACGGGCCTGCCGCTGGCCATCGCCGCGCCCCTCTTCGGCCTGCTGCTCGCGCTGTCGCCGGAGGCGCAGTTCTCGATGGCGGCGACGCTCCTTGCGGGCACGCCCGCCCTCACCTTCATCGGCGCCATCGGGGCGGCGCTGACGGCGAGCCTGCGCCGCGGCGGCCTCGTGATGTCGATCCTCGTCCTGCCCCTGATGATCCCCGTGCTGATCTTCGGCGTCTCCGCCGCACAGGCAGCCACCGGCGGGACGGTGCCGTTCCTGACGCCGTTCCTGGTGCTGTGCGGACTGAGCCTGTTCTCGCTCGTCACCGGCTGCTTTGGCGGAGCCGCGGCGCTGCGCGCCGGGACGGCGTAGGCAGGCGGTGGAATTCCGCCGTTGCGTAGAGCGCGGCGACGAAGCACCCAGGGGACTGTGCCATCAGGGAAGACAGGCTTGGTTCGCTACGCTCCGCTCGCCATGACGCGGGCGGGGCCTGGAAGCGGCCTCAGCCGTCCTTCTTGTCGGCAGGAGTGCAGACCTTTTTGGAGGCGCTGGTCGTGCCGTCCTTGCAGATGAACTTGCCGTTCTCGCAGCGGTCGACCCCGCCCTTCTTGCCGGAGCATGGCGTGCGGAGCGGGGCGGCCTTGGACACGGCTGGGGCGGGCGTCGCGTCAGGCGTCGCCGCGTGTGCGGATGTCGATACCGCCAGCACAGCGGCACACAGGATGAGGGTGAAGCGCATGGCGGGCTCCGGATCGCCTTGGGACGGGAGAGCCGGAGCAGTCAGTCCGGCCGGCGCGCCCACAGCAGCACGGATTCCTGCACCCGCCCACGAACCGCCGGGTGCACCTCGCGTGTAGTCAGGCCGGCATCGCTCACGCGTCGCGATGCAGGCAAGACGGCGAAGGTCGATACCAGCCGAAAGTGCAAGACGGGGCATGCGCGATCGCCCACCCTCCTTCCGTCCCATTGCCGGCCCGCATGCGCCTGCTTACCGTCGACACAAAGAACAGGGAGGCACGCCATGGCGAACCCTTACGAGACCGGTCTCGACAAGAACCCGGCCAACTATCAGCCGCTGACGCCGCTGACCTTCCTCGAGCACGCGGCCGACGTGTTCCCGGACCATGTCGCCATCGTGCATGGCATCTTGAGGCGCACCTATCGCGACTTCCACGCGCGCTCTCGCCGGCTGGCGTCGGCTCTGGCGAAGCGCGGGATCGGCCGCGGGGACACCGTCGCGGTCCTGCTCGCCAACACGCCGGCCATGCTGGAGTGCCACTACGGCGTCCCCATGACCGGGGGCGTGCTGAACACGCTGAACACACGGCTCGATCCCGCCATCATCGCCTTCTCCCTCGACCACGGCGAGGCGAAGATCGTCATCGTCGACCTCGAGTTCTCGGGCACGATGAAGGCCGCGCTGGAGCTCTGCACGGTCCGGCCTCTCGTCGTGAACTACGACGATCCCGAATACCGGGGTGGGGGCGAGCGCATCGGCGAAATCGAGTACGAGGACTTCGTCGCCGCCGGCGACGACGGCTACCGCCGCGCTTTCCCCTCGGACGAGTGGGACGCGATCTCGCTCAACTACACCTCCGGGACCACCGGAAACCCGAAAGGCGTTGTCTACCACCATCGCGGCGCCGCGCTGCTGGCGCAGGGCAACGTGCTTACCTGCGGCATGGCCAAGCATCCCGTCTACCTGTGGACACTGCCCATGTTCCACTGCAACGGCTGGTGCTTCCCGTGGTCCATCTCCGCCGCGGTCGGCACGCATGTCTGCCTGCGGCAGGTCCGTGCCAGGGCGATGTACGACGCCATCGCCGAGCACAGGGTCACTCATCTCTGCGGCGCGCCCATCGTCATGTCGACGCTGCTCAACGCACCCGATGCGGAGAAGCGCCCCCTGCCCCACGTCGTGGAGTTCTTCACGGCGGCCGCGCCGCCACCGGAGGCCGTGCTCGCCGGCATGAAGGCGGCGGGCTTCAACGTCACGCACCTCTACGGGCTGACGGAGACCTACGGCCCCGCCGTCGTCAACGACTGGCACCTGGACTGGGACGCGCTGGAGCCGGCGGCGCAGGCCGCGAAGAAGGCGCGCCAGGGTGTGCGCTATCTCGCTCTCGACGGGCTGGACGTCTTCGACCCCGCCACCATGACGCCAGTTCCGGCGGACGGTCAGACCATGGGCGAGGTGATGTTCCGCGGCAACATCGTGATGAAGGGCTACCTGAAGAACCCCAAGGCCACCGCAGAAGCCTTCGCCGGCGGCTGGTTCCACTCCGGCGATCTCGGGGTCAAGCACCCCGACGGCTACATCCAGCTGAAGGACCGGTCGAAGGACATCATCATCTCGGGCGGCGAGAACATTTCGTCGATCGAGGTGGAGGACGCGCTGTTCAAGCACCCGGCGGTGCAGGCCGCGGCCGTCGTCGCCAAGCCCGACGAGAAATGGGGCGAAACGCCGTGCGCGTTCATCGAGCTGAAGCCGGGGAAGACGGCCACTGCAGACGAGCTGATCGCCTGGTGCAGGCAGAACCTCGCGGGCTTCAAGTGCCCGCGTCACATCGTGTTCACGGAGTTGCCGAAGACCTCGACCGGCAAGATCCAGAAGTTCGTCCTGCGCGAGTTGGCGCGCGAAGCGTAGAGCCGGCACCCAGGGTGCGAACGCCCATCCACCCCAGAAACAAGGCCGCCGCGACCGGGAGGGGTCGCGGCGGCGAAACGCACTGACCTGCGGCGCGTTCAGGCGCCGTCACGCGGTCTGAACAGTCCTTCAGTGCACTGTCACGCTCGGTGACGCACTGTGCCGCAAACGTTCGATTTCGTCCTTTAGAAGAAGCTTCTTACGCTTCAATTCGACCAACTTCAGGTCGCTTCCCGCAGGATGAGTCTGCTCCTGCTCGATCTCACGCTCGAGTGCCCTGTGGCGGCGCTCGAGTTCAGCAAGATGGGACTGCAATGCCATGCAAAACCTCCCTGGGCTTACTGCAACAGCAGTGTGACACAGCCCTCCCACAGGGGAAATGGGAAACTATCGGAACGGCAAAAATGAGGTCGACAGCTTCGGACCGATTGGACGTAAGCCTGACCGGTTACGCCTGACGGACCGCTGTGCTAGAACGTGGAAACTCGCGCCGGTGGCCGAGGCGGAGCCCTGAACGCAGCTTCCATGCCCGATACGACCAGTGACCAGGACGACGGCGCCATACTCGCCGAACTGAACCGCCTTCGCACCGAACACCGCGACCTCGACGCCGCCATCAACGCGCTCGAAGGCATGACGGCGGCCGATCAGCTGCAGATCCAGCGCCTGAAAAAGCGCAAGCTGGCGCTCAAGGACCGCATCCGGGCGCTCTCCGACCAGGTCACGCCCGACATCATTGCATGAAGGAGCCCGCCTTGCGGGCCTTGGCGGCATAGAGCACGTGGTCGGCCGCCTCCAGCGAGGCCTCGATGCTCCGCCCCGGCCGCAGCGCCGTGACGCCCGCGCTCAGCTTGGCGCGCAGCGACAGCCCATGGAACGGGATCGTCGTCGCCTCGATCTGCTGCTCGACGTCGTCGATCTTGTCAGCGGCCGCCTCGTCGCCGACGTGCCAGAGGATGACGGCGAACTCGTCGCCGCCGATTCGGCCGACGATGTCGGAGGCGCGCACGCGCTCGGTGAGCAGGCGTCCCACCGCCCGCAGCACCTCGTCGCCCGCGGCATGGCCGTGCGTGTCGTTGGTGCGCTTGAAATCGTCGAGGTCGATGATGGCCAGCGCCACCGGGGCACCATAGCGGGCACTGTAGGAGGCGGCTCGCCGTAACTCGCGCATGAAGCCACGGCGGTTCAGCACGCCGGTCAGCTCGTCCACATGGGCGAGTTGCTCGAGCTCCCGGATCCGGGCCTTGGCGAGGGCGAGTTCCCGCCTCAGGTCGTCATCCGACCCATGCAGTGTTTCGAAGGGATGCAGCACGTCGTCGCTCAATTGCGTCAGATCCGGAGACTTGACGGGAGCTTGCGCCCCCTATGCCTCCAACTATACTCCGCGCCTCCGAATTTCCACTGCGCTCGCGTAGCAGTCTCAACCGAGGGTATACAATGGGTGGTAAAAAGCCGGTGGCTGTGATCATGGGCAGCCAATCCGACTGGGCCACCATGCGCCATTCGTGCGAGACGCTGGACGCTCTGGAGGTCGGTTACGAGGCCCGGATCGTCTCGGCGCACCGCACGCCGGACAGGCTCGTCGCCTTCGCCAAGGGCGCGCGGGACGCCGGCTTCAAGGTGGTGATCGCAGGCGCCGGCGGGGCCGCCCACCTGCCCGGGATGACGGCGGCGATGACCCCCCTGCCGGTGCTGGGTGTTCCGGTCGAATCGAAAGCCCTTTCCGGCCAGGACAGCCTTCTGTCCATTGTACAAATGCCGGCCGGCATCCCCGTTGGAACGCTGGCCATCGGCCGCGCGGGCGCGGTTAATGCAGCCCTGCTGGCGGCGGCTGTTCTCGCCCTCAACGACACGGCGCTGGCCGCCCGCATTGACGCCTACCGGGAGAGGCAGACGGCGTCCGTCGCCGAGCAGCCGTCCGGCGAGGCGTGAGATGCTGCGCCCCGGCGACACCATCGGGATTCTCGGCGGCGGCCAGCTTGCGCGCATGATCGCCCTCGCCGCGGCGCCGCTCGGACTGCGCTGCCATGTCTACGCGCCCGAAGCCGAAAGTTGCGCGTTTGACGTGTGTGCCGCGCGAACTATCGCGGCCTACGAGGACGAGGATGCGCTCGCCGCCTTCGCCTCCCAGGTTGCGGTGATCACCTACGAGTTCGAGAACGTGCCGGCCGCCACCGCCGCTTTCCTGGCCGCGCGGCGGCCGGTGCTGCCGGGACCCCGCGCCCTCGCCGTGACGCAGGACCGGCTGAGCGAGAAGGACTTCGTCGCCGGCATCGGCCTGCCGCTCGCCGCCTATCGGGCGGTCGATAACGAGGCGTCACTGGAGAGGGCGCTGGCGGAGCTCGGCCGTCCGGCCGTCCTGAAAACACGCCGCTTCGGCTATGACGGCAAGGGCCAGGCGATCATTCGCCCCGGCGACGAGCCGGCTGCCGCTTTCGAGAGGCTCGGGCGCCGCCCATGCGTCCTGGAAGCCTTCGTACCTTTCGTGCGGGAGGTGTCCGTGGTCGCCGCCCGCGGTACCGATGGAACAGTCGCAGCCTTCGACGTCTGCGAGAACGAGCATCGAGACCATATCCTGGCTTTCACCCGGCTTCCTGCGACGCTCGAGGCGGAGGCGGCGCACGCCGCGGCGGAGCACGCCGCCCGGATTGCGACGGCGCTCGACTATGTCGGCGTCCTCGCCGTCGAGTTCTTCGTGGTGGCCGACGGCGGGCGCGAGCGCGTCCTCGTCAATGAGATCGCGCCGCGCGTGCACAATTCCGGGCACTGGACCATCGAGGGCGCCGAGGCCTCCCAGTTCGAGCAGCACGTGCGGGCCGTGGCCGGCTGGCCACTCGGCTCGCCGAAGAGGCTCGGTGCGATCGAGATGGAGAACCTGATCGGCGCCGCAATCGAGCGCGGGCCCGCTATTCTGTCGGAGCGCGGCGCGCATCTGCACGACTACGGCAAAGGCGAGCACAGGCCCGGACGCAAGATGGGGCATGTCACGCGCGTGAGCACCTGAACCGGCACTGCCGGCCTCCAGTCTGCGCCTCAAAATTCGGCAGCACCGCCAGCGTTTGCCAACAATTCGCGCATGGACAAGGCCGGTCGATTCTGCTAGTTCACCGCATCCTGGTCCCGGGTCGCCTGCGATCCTCGACCCGAACCATTCAATTCCCATCAAGACACGGGGAAGGCATCGCGTGCAGGTTCTCGTTCGTGACAACAATGTCGACCAGGCTCTCAAGGCGCTGAAGAAGAAGATGCAGCGCGAGGGCATCTTCCGCGAAATGAAGCTCCGCGGTCATTACGAGAAGCCCTCCGAGAAGCGTGCCCGCGAGAAGGCCGAGGCCGTTCGCCGCGCCCGCAAGCTGGCCCGCAAGCGTGCCCAGCGCGAAGGCCTGCTGCCGGCTCCCAAGCCGAAGGTCGCCGCACGCTGATCGCCCGGGCGGGCCGACAGGCCCGCGCATCCGGCCCAGACCGACAGGCGCCCCGGCCGAAAGGTCGCAGGGCGCCATGCTTTTGCGGCGTGGCGTTGCGGTGATCGCGCCAATGACCGGGACAGCACAGAATCGGCCATGTGCCGGGTGAGAACGGGACCATGACCACGATGGCGAACGCGCTCCGACACGTCCTCCTCCGCTCCGGCCCTTCCCGCCTGTCGGCACGGCTTCTTCTCGTGGCCGGGGTATGCCTCGCCGCAGCAGCTTGCGAAACGGTGGGCCGGCCGGCCGCCAATGTGGCCGAGGTGGTCGACGACAAGTCGGGCGCCCAGCAGGTCAACATCGAGTCGCTGAGCGACGTGATCTCGCGCAACCCGAACGATCCCAACGCCTACAATACCCGCGGCGCCGCCTATGCCCGCACCGCCCGCTACAGCGATGCCATCGCCGATTTCACCAAGGCGATCCAGCTGAACCCGAACTACGCGGCCGCCTACACCAACCGTGCGCTCGCCTTCCGCCAGATCGGCAAGAACGAGCAGGCGGCCGGCGACTTCAATCGCGCCATCCAGGCCGACATGAACTACGGCCCCGCCTATCTCGGCCGGGCCAACCTCGAGCGCGCGCAGGGCAATTTCGATCAGGCCTTCGCCGACCTGACGCAGGCGATCCGGCTGAGCCCTGAGTCGGCACAGCCCTACCATGCCCGCGGCCTCATCTATCAGCGCCAGGGCAACCATCAGAAAGCGGTCAACGATTTCGATGCCGCGATCGACCGCGATCCCTTCGCAGGGGCGCCCTATCTCGGACGGGCCCAGAGCCTGCTGGCGCTGGGCCAGCCTGAAAAGGCCATCGAGGATTTCAACGCCGCGCTGAACGTCGACAACCGCAATGTCGACGCGTGGGTCGGCCGCGGCGAGGCCTACGAAAAGCTCGGGGACAAGCAGAAAGCGTCCGAGTCCTACAGTCACGCGTTGACCCTCGAGCAGGGCAACCGCGCCGCAAAGGAAGGTCTCGCGCGCGTCGGTGGCGGTGGCCGCGGCTGGTTCTGAGTTTCGGCGCCAGATCGATCGAAGCAGCCTCGACCAGCCATCAATCCGGGCTATCCGGAGTTCCGCAGTCCCCTACGGCGACGCCGGCGTGCCCGCAGGCAGGGGTTTGCCGGCCTTAAGCCCATCGATGAACCGCCGCACCTCGGCCAGCCCTTCCGGCCGCTCGATGTTGCCGGTGTGGTTGCCGCCGGCGATGCGCAGGAAGCTCTTGGGTTCGTTCGCCGCAGCGTAGAGGCGCTCGCCGAGGGCGAAGGGGATGACGCCATCCCCGTCGCCGTGCAGGACGAGAATGGGCGCGCGGACGCCCGCGATGCGATCGATGGACGGGTACTGGTCCTTCATCAGAAGGCCGACCGGTAGCCACCAGTAGAGCCTGCGCGCGACGTCGGCCGTGGAAGTATAGGGCGCATCGAGGATGACGCCCGCGACTGGCCGCTCCTGCGCCAGCCTCACCGCCACGCCCGAACCGAGAGACTCCCCTAGGAGCACGATCCCAGCCGGATCGACGCGCCGGGCCAGCCAGTCGAAGGCGGTGCGGGCGTCGGTCGCGAGCCCCTCCTCTGTCGGCGACCCCGTCGAGCCCGAATAGCCGCGATAGGCGAGCAGCAGCAGCCCCGTGCCGTCGGCTGTCAGCAGGCGGATCCGATCGGCCCGCATCGCGAGGTTGCCGGCATTGCCGTGCAGGAAAAGGATGGTCCTGGCGCCGGGCGCAGGTGGCTTCCACCATGCCACCAGCGTCTCGCCGTCCGGCGTGGGCAGCACAACCTCCTCGACGCCGGAAAGGCCTGCCTTCGACGGTGCCGTCCTGCCCCCGAAGGCCGGATACATCATCGGCCGCTGCATGACGTAGAGGAACACCGCGACGCCGGCATAGAGCAGGATGGCGAGGAGAAGGAGCAGCGTCACGATGCGTCCACGCGCGATGGTCACTGGTCAAAAGTCCGAAGCGGCTTGCGGAACTCGATCGCCTGGCGACGAAAACCAGTGGCTTCATAGAGAGCGATCGCCCTCTCGTTGCCGGCTACCGCGCCCACGAGCAGGGCCGATCGGCCGTCCTCGCGGGCGATCCG
This sequence comes from Alsobacter sp., assembly GCF_059501845.1. NCBI lineage: Bacteria > Pseudomonadati > Pseudomonadota > Alphaproteobacteria > Hyphomicrobiales > Alsobacteraceae > Alsobacter > Alsobacter sp. Next base: position 74,651 of record NZ_JCACDK010000017.1, read on the forward strand.
CTCCGCCTCGGCCAGTAACAGCTTTCCAATTCCCCTGCCTCGGGACGCCTGATCGACGCAGAGATCCAGGACAATCGCACAGGGCCGCAGGTCGGGCCTGACGAAGGCGTCGGCCATGCCGAATGCCAAGACCAGGATACCCACGACCCGGCCAGCATCCTCCGCGACCAGCACTGTCCCTCCAGCCTCGGCGATATGGGCCTCATTGGCGATGAGGCAATCCCGGCCTGCCTCGAGAGCGATGTGCCGGTCTTGCGTGAAGTCGTTCTCGACGCGGTTGATCTCCAGCAGCAGCTGCGCGACAGCATCGCGGTCGGCCTCGCGCATGGCGCGGACCAGCAGGCGGGGCAAGTGTGCCTGCTCCTCGCGATGTCCCATCGTCTTGCCTTCGCCCCGAAATAAAACGGCCGGCACGATGGCCGGCCGTCGTGACGGATCTGTGAAGCGCAGGCTCAGTGCGCCATGGCCTTGTTGATGTCCTCGACCATCTTCTTGGCGTCGGCGAAGAGCATCAGCGTGTTGTCCTTGAAGAACAGCTCGTTCTCCACGCCGGCATAGCCGGAGCCCATGCCGCGCTTGATGAAGAGAACCGTCTTGGCTTTCTCCACGTCGAGGATCGGCATGCCGAAAATCGGCGAGGTGGGATCGGTCTTGGCTGCCGGGTTGGTCACGTCGTTGGCGCCGATGACGAACGCGACGTCCGCCTGCGCGAACTCCGAGTTGATGTCCTCCAGCTCGAAGACCTCGTCATAGGGAACGTTTGCCTCGGCCAGCAGCACGTTCATGTGGCCGGGCATGCGGCCCGCGACGGGGTGGATGGCGTACTTCACCTCGACGCCTTCCTTTTTCAGGTTGTCTGCCATCTCCCGCAGCGCGTGCTGGGCCTGCGCCACGGCCATGCCGTAGCCCGGCACGATGATGACCTTGGAGGCGTTCTTCATCATGAAGGCTGCGTCGTCGGCCGAGCCCTGCTTGACCGGCCTTGTTTCCTTGGCCCCCGCACCGGCGGCAGCCGTCTCGCCGCCGAAGCCGCCCAGGATCACGGAGATGAAGGACCGGTTCATCCCCTTGCACATGATGTAGGAGAGGATGGCGCCCGACGAGCCGACCAGGGCGCCGGTGATGATCAGCGCCATGTTGCCGAGGGTGAAGCCGATGCCCGCGGCAGCCCAGCCGGAATAGGAGTTCAGCATCGACACGACGACCGGCATGTCCGCGCCGCCGATCGGGACGATGATGAGCACGCCGAGCAGGAAGGCGGCGAGCGTCAGCAGCCAGAAGACGGCGTGGCTCTCCGTCTGGACGAAGGCGACGATCAGGCCGACCAGGAGCACCGCCAGCGCGATGTTGATGACGTGGCGCTGCGGCAGCAGGATCGGCTTGCCGCTCATCCGCCCGTCGAGCTTCAGGAACGCGATGACCGAGCCGGTGAAGGTGATGGCGCCGATGGCGACGCCGAGCGACATCTCGATGAGGCTGGCGCCGTGGATGGCGCCCGGCGAGCCGATGCCGAAGGCCTGCGGGGCGTAGAGCGCGCCGGCCGCCACCAGCACCGCGGCAAGGCCGACCAGCGAGTGGAAGAAGGCGACGAGCTGCGGCATCGCCGTCATCGCGATGCGCCGCGCCACGACCGCGCCGATGCCGCCGCCGATGGCGATGCCCGCGACGACCAGCAGCCAGCCGAGGCCGCCCGCAGGAGGCGCCAGCGCCAAAGTGGTCAGGATGGCGATGGCCATGCCCGCCATGCCGAACAGGTTTCCCCTGCGGCTGCTGGCGGGGGACGACAATCCGCGCAGGGCCAGGATGAAGAGGACGCCGGCGGCGACGTAGAGGAGGGCGGCGAGGTTGATGCTCATCGTCCTCAGCCCTTCTTCTTGTACATCGCCAGCATGCGCTGGGTGACGAGGAAGCCGCCGAAGATGTTCACGCTCGCCAGGATCAGGGCGATGAAGCCGAAGAGGCGTGCCCAGACCGGCCCGTCGCTCATGGCCCCCTCGGCGCTGACGCCGACCGAGAGCAGCGCGCCCACGACGATCACGGAGGAGATGGCGTTGGTCACAGACATCAGCGGCGTGTGCAGCGCCGGCGTCACCGCCCAGACCACGAAGTAGCCGACGAAGACGGCCAGCACGAAGATGGCGAGCTGGAAGACGAAGGGATCGATTCCGCCGCCGGTCGCGGCATGGGCCGCCGCCCCGACCGCGTGTGCGAGCTGGTCGGCATTCGCCTGGGCCGCGTCGGCGGCCTCCCGGGCGATGCGCGCCGCGGCCTGCGCTTTCTCGAGCAGGTCCTGCGGTGACTCGTTTGCCATGCTGACCTCCCCCTCGAAGCCGCGGCTCAGGCCGCCGGCTCGGCCACCTTGGGCTGGAAATTCGGATGTACGATTGCGCCGTCGCGCGTGATGTTGGTCGCCTTGACCAGCTCGTCGTCCCACTTCACCGCGAGGCTCTTGGAGGCCTTGTCGACCAGCGTCTCGAGGAAGGCGAAGAGGTTCTTGGCGTAGAGGCTGGACGAGGTCGCCGCGAGGCGCCCGGGCACGTTGAGGTGCCCGACGATCTTCACGCCGTTTGGCGTCGTCACGATCTCGCCCGGCCTTGCGCCCGCGACATTGCCGCCGCGCTCGATGGCGAGATCGATGAGCACCGAGCCTGGCCGCATCGAGGCCACCATCTCCTCGGTGACGAGGCGCGGCGCCGGGCGGCCGGGAATGAGAGCCGTCGTGATGACGATGTCCTGCTTGGCGATGTGCGAGGCCACCAGCGCCGACTGCTTGGCCTGGTAGTCCTTCGACATCTCCTTGGCGTAGCCGCCGGCCGTCTCGGCCTGCTTGAACTCTTCGTCCTCGACGGCGACGAACTTGGCGCCGAGCGACTCGACCTGCTCTTTCGTCGCCGGGCGGACGTCGGTCGCGGTCACGACCGCTCCCATGCGGCGGGCCGTCGCGATGGCCTGCAGGCCGGCGACGCCGACACCCATGATGAAGACGCGAGCCGCCGGCACGGTGCCTGCCGCCGTCATCATCATCGGGAAGGCGCGGCCATACTCCGCCGCCGCGTCGACGACGGCGCGATAGCCGGCGAGGTTGGCCTGCGAGGACAGCACGTCCATCACCTGGGCGCGCGTGATGCGCGGCATCAGCTCCATGGCGAAGGAGGAGACGCCGGCCTCGGCCAGCGCCTGCAACGCCGCCTCGTTGCCATAGGGGTCGAGGATGGCGATCACCAGCGCGCCCTTCTTCACCCCCTTGAGTTCGGCGGGAGCGGGACGGCGCACCTTGAGGATCACGTCGGCCCCGGCGATGGCAGCCTTGGCCGTGGCGGCGATCTCGGCGCCCGCGGCCTGGTAGTCGGCGTCCGTGATGCCCGAGCGGATGCCGGCGCCGGATTGCACGGCCACCGTGCCGCCCAGCCCGATGATCTTCTTCACGGTCTCCGGGGTCGCGGCGACGCGCGACTCGAGCGGATCGGTTTCGGTGATGACGGCAATGCGCATCGTGGGCACTCCGGTGGAGACCCGGCGCGCCGCCCCGGCGCGCCGTCAGGACCGAGGAGGAAAAAGCCGCGTCAGACCAGGAAGATGTACATGCCGGCGACGATCACGCACACGACGATCGTGCCCCACTTGGCGAACGTGGTGAAGCCGCGATAGGTGCGCTCGTGCTCCGCATAGTCCATGTCGGGGTGACCGGCGGAGGATGCGGCGTGGTGGTCGGCCATGGGTGCTCCCTGAAGCGGCACGAAGTCCCACGGGCTTTAGCGCATGCGCAACGGACGTGCAATCGGCCGCCCGGAGGAAGCGCCGGCAGCCCCCAAGTCCTTGTGGCCGCAGTCAGTCCGCTTCGCCGGCGACGAACAGTCCCTCGGCGCCGATGCCGCTCTCCAGCATGAGCCTGGCGCGGGCGCGCAGCTTCTCCGTCTCGCTCTTCAGCTGGCCGCACGCCGCCAGGATGTCGCGACCGCGCGGGGTGCGGACGGGAGAGGCATAGCCGGCGCGGAACACGACCTCCGAGAAATCCTCGATCTGCTCCCAGTCCGAGCATTCGTAGCGCGTACCGGGCCAGGGATTGAACGGGATCAGGTTGATCTTGGCCGGGATGCCCTTCAGCAGGCGCACGAGGTCGCGGGCCTCGGCGAGACTGTCGTTGACGCCCTTCAGCATCACGTACTCGAAGGTGATCCGGCGCGCGTTCGACAGGCCGGGGTAGCCGCGGCAGGCCTCGAGCAGGTCGCGGATCGGGTACTTCTTGTTGAGCGGCACGAGCTCGTCGCGCAGGTCGTCGCGGGTGGCGTGCAGCGAGATGGCGAGCATCGTGCCGATTTCGTCGCCGGCCCGCCCGATCATCGGCACGACGCCGGATGTGGAGAGCGTAATGCGCCGGCGCGACAGCGACAGCCCTTCCCCGTCCGAGATCACCTCGACGGCGTCGCGGACGCCCTCGAAATTGTAGAGCGGCTCGCCCATCCCCATGAAGACGATGTTGGAGACGGCGCGCTCTGCATCGGGCACCAGACCGTCCGTGGGGCGTGCGGCCCCCGGCCAGTCGCCCAGCCGGTCACGGGCGACGACGAGCTGGGCCACGATTTCGGCAGCGGTGAGATTGCGGACGAGGCGCTGCGTGCCGGTGTGGCAGAACGTGCAGGTGAGCGTGCAGCCGACCTGGGAGGACACGCACAGCGTCCCCCGGTCCGCCTCGGGAATGTAAACTGCCTCCACCTCGGCGCCGCGATCGTGCGGGCCTGTCGGAGGCATGCGCAGAAGCCACTTCCGGGTGCCGTCGACGGAGACCTGCTCCGACACGATCTCGGGCCGGGCGAGCGTGAAGTGCCGTGCCAGCTCGGCCCGCAAACCCTTGCCGACATTGGTCATGGCGTCGAAGTCGCGCACCCCGCGGAAATAGATCCACTGCCACAGCTGGCCGACCCGCATCCGCAGGTCGCGCTGCGGCACGCCGATCCCGGCCAGCGCCTCGGACAGGCCGGACCGGGTGAGGCCGACGAGAGACGGCAACCGGGCATCCCCGCCGGCGGCCGGAGCGGCGGCGGGCATGGGTTGGGTCGTGGCGGTGTCGAGCGAGGCGGCCATGTCGGGAGTGGTCCTGTTGCGGCCCGGCTCCTAGCAGAAAAGCCGGCCCGCGCCTATGGACCCCTCACGTGGCGCCTCTGTGGCGGCCCTGCAAGCGCCAAGCCCACCTCCACTCCAACCTTGTCATCCCCGGCCGCAGCCGCAAAGCGGCGGAGGGGAAGGGGATCCAGCGGCCAGTTCTTTCGCCGCTCACCACGATTCAGCCTGCAAGGAAGCCGCTGGATCCCCTTCCCGCGCCTGCGGCGCGCCGGGGATGACAGGGACAGAGCCAAATCCAAGCCGGCGACGATCGCAGCGCCAACCTTGTCATCCCCGGCCGGAGCCGCGAAGCGGCGGAGGGGAAGGGGATCCAGGGGCCAAATGCCCGCCGCTCACCACGTTTCAGCCTGCAAGGAAGCCGCTGGATCCCCTTCCCGCGCCTGCGGCGCGCCGGGGATGACAGGGACAGAGCCAAATCCAAGCCGGCGACGATCGCAGCGCCAACCTTGTCATCCCCGGCCGGAGCCGCGAAGCGGCGGAGGGGAAGGGGATCCAGGGGCCAAATGCCCGCCGCTCACCACGTTTCAGCCTGCAAGGAAGCCGCTGGATCCCCTTCCCGCGCCTGCGGCGCGCCGGGGATGACAGGGACAGAGCCAAATCCAAGCCGGCGACGATCGCAGCGCCAACCTTGTCATCCCCGGCCGGAGCCGCGAAGCGGCGGAGGGGAAGGGGATCCAGGGGCCAAATGCCCGCCGCTCACCACGTTTCAGCCTGCAAGGAAGCCGCTGGATCCCCTTCCCGCGCCTGCGGCGCGCCGGGGATGACAGGGGCGAGACTTGCCGATCGCTGGATGGCGTTTCCCTTCGGCCGAGACCGACCTGCGATCAGGGGCATTCCTTCTTGACGCGGTCGAGGGCCTGGGCGGCGCCCGAGAGGCTGTAGCGGTCCGTGCTCTCGTTGCCGCGCTTCGAGGTGACCTTCACGGTGAGACCCTGGCCCTTGCGCAGCGCGTCGACGAAGGTGGCGTCTTCCGCCGCGTTTTTCATCCACGCGGCGTTGCCCTTCGTCACCAGCGCGAAGCCGGTGTTGCCGACCGCTGCCGAGCCCTCCCCACCATCCTTGAGCGCGAAGCCGAGGACGAGGCTCACCTCGTTGCGCACGCCCTCGGTCGGGCGCGAAGAGACGAAGAGATAGCCGGGGTCACGGTTGAGCGACTTCGGAAGGCGGTCCTTGGGCTGGGCCAGCGCGTAGCAGACCTTCCCCTTCGCGGTATCGGACGTGTAGACGCCCCAGTCCTGGAACGATGCAACCTGGACGGGAGCCGCCGCGGGAGCCCCACCTGTCGATGCAGGCTTCGGCTTGGCGGCCGTGGCCGGCTTGGCGGGTTGTGGTTTGGCGCCCTGGGGCTTGGCCGGTGCCGCAGTCTGGGCCATGGCTGGCGCAGTCGCCATGCCGGCGGAGACGAGGCACACGGCGAGGGCGGCCCGGGAACGGGTGTAAAGGCAGCGAATCATGGAGGTCATGTTACTCCGCTCGAACAGGAGCGCTACCGCGGCGCGCGCGCCCGGGCGAACCTTTCCCGCTGGAAGTGAAGGAATCAAGGCAGGCGGGGGACGGGGTTCCGCGAAGCTGCGGATCGTGTCAACATGGAGCGGCGGCGCCGGCAAAAGGTCAAGCGCCAGGGCCGGAGGTGGCGGGGGGACGCGGTCACGGCCCAGATCGTGGGATTTGCAAGGGACACGCGTTGGTCACCCATCAGGAACTGGCGGCGCTCGTGGCAGCGGTTGCGCAGCGTCGCGACCGGGATGCGTTTGCCCGCCTGTTCGATCATTTCGCTCCACGACTCAATGCCTACCTGTTGCGTCTCGGCACAGAATCATCAATGGCCGAGGAGCTCACCCAGGAAGTCATGGTGACGCTCTGGCGCAAGGCCGGCCAGTTCGACCCCGCCAAGTCCTCGGTGCCTACCTGGCTATACCGCATCGCCCGCAACCGGCGCATCGATGCGGCGAGGCGTGACAGGGTCGACTACCTCGATCCGCTCGAACCGGCCTTCGACATCGCCGACGACCCGCAGACGGACAAGGCCATCGATCTGCAGCAGCGCGAGGAAGTTCTGCGCGGGGCCATGGAATCCCTGCCGGCCGAGCAGCTCGAGCTGGTGCGCCTCGCCTTCTTCGACGGGCTGTCGCACAGCGAGATCGCGGAAAAGCTGGGGCTTCCGCTCGGGACGGTGAAAAGCCGCATCCGGCTGGCCTTCACGCGGCTGAGACGCCAGCTCGAGGCTGGCGGCGTGGTCGAGGCGGGCTGAGCCATGCGCGCGCTCCTGTGTTCCAGCTTCGACGGCCCTGATGCACTCGCCGTCCGCGATGTTCCGGAGCCCGCGCCAGGGTCAGGCGAGGTGGTCGTCGACGTGGCATTTGCCGCGCTGAACTTCATGGACACGCTGACGGTCCGCAACCGCTACCAGTTCACGCCGGAATTGCCGTTTTCGCCGGGCGCGGAGCTGTCCGGCCGGGTCTCTGCCCTCGGTGCGGGAGTTGAACCGTCCTGGCTCGGGGCTCGGGTCGCCGCCTGGGTGGGCTGGGGCGGATGCCGGGAGAAGGTGGCCATCCCGGTGGCGAAGCTCGCCCGTGTCCCCGAGGGCCTTGCGGACGAGCAGGCGGCCGGCCTGATGGTGACCTACGGCACCTCCCTCCACGCCCTGCGGGATCGCGCCCGGCTGCAGCCGGGAGAGACGCTCGCCGTGCTCGGGGCCGCAGGCGGCGCCGGCCTTTCGGCCGTCGAGATCGGCACGGTCATGGGCGCCCGGGTCATTGCCTGCGCCTCGACCGCCGAAAAGCTGGAGACGGCCCGCGCGCATGGCGCGGCGGAATTGGTCGACTACACCCGCGAAGACCTCAAGGCGGCGCTGAAGCGTCTGGGCGGCAGCAAGGGCATCGACGTCGTCTACGATCCCGTCGGCGGCGACCTCGCCGAGCCCGCCCTGCGCTCGCTGGGCTGGAAGGGACGCTACCTCGTCGTCGGCTTTGCCGGCGGCGGCATCCCCAAGATCCCACTCAACCTCGTGCTGCTGAAGGGCTGCGACATCCTGGGTGTGTTCTGGGGGTCGTTCACCGACCGTGAGCCGGCGGCCAACGCCGCCAATGTCGAACAGCTCTTCGCCTGGGCGAAGGAGGGGCGCATCAGCGCCCTCTCCTCGAAGGTAGTCGGCCTGGAGGGAGTGGCCGACGCGTTGCGTGACCTCGAGGGACGCCGGGCCGTCGGCAAGATCCTCGTCAGGCCGAGGGGCTGAGAACCCCTACCGGCGACCCTCGCTCTGTTTACGCTTCGTCGAGCTTCTGCTTCGCGCGCTCGCGGTGCTCGGGCTTCATCGCGCGGCTGACGGCCGAGAGCGCCGTCGCGATCACGGCCGCGTCGTCGGTGAAGCCGAGCAACGGCAGCACGTCGGGGATGACGTCGAAGGGCATCACGAAATAGGCCAGCGCCCCGACAAGCACCAGCTTGACGCGCTTGTCGGTCTGCGGATCGGTGGCGCAGTAGAAGGCCGCGAGCGCATCCTCGGCGAAGGGGAGCTTCCGGCCCAGGCGGCGCAGCATGCCCATGGCTTCCGAAAGAACCCCTGCCTCGTCCTTCGCCGCGCGGCGCATGGCGGACATCTCCGCCTCGCTGAAGCGGCGGCGGAACAGGTCGTCGGTATCGTCGTGCGAAGCGGACATGCCATCCTCCGTGAACCGTCCATCGGACGGCCCGCGCATCAAGTGGTCGCTGGATCGTTCTTTCACAAGATCCCGGCGTGAATGCGGTTCCAACTCAACCTGCGAAGCGGTCCATGGCCTCGGCGAGCCTGATGTCGAGTTCGGTGAGGCCGTTGGCATCGTGGGTCGTCAGCGTCACATCGACGGTGCGATAGACATTGGACCACTCCGGATGATGGTCCAGCTTCTCGGCCACGAGCGCGGCACGGGTCATGAACCCGAATGCGGCATTGAAGTCTGCAAAGATAAAGCGCCGGGTGATGGCGTCGCGTCCCTCCGCGGTCTTCCACTCGGGTACACGCGCCAGCGCTGCGGCGCGCTCCCCATCGGTCAGCTTCGTTGCCATGCAGCACTCCCATCCCTCACGGAGAAGATGGCGCTCCGGCGGCTGCGGTAAAGCCCTGCCGCTGCAGCGGGTAGGCCGCCTCGACCACATAGGGCCCGCCGCCGACCGAGGCCCTCGACGAGAACAGCACGAACCGGTCGGCCGTGAAGCTCTTCGAGCCGGCCCGGGCGCGGGAGGACAGGAAGTCCGCCGCGTCCCAGGGCGACGTGTCGCGCAAGCGGGCCAGCGTCACGTGCGGCGTGAACTTGCGCCGTTCGGGCGGCAACCCGGCCCTGCGCATCAGCCTTTCGTGGTCTGCCTGCAGTTCGATCAGGGGTTGGGTCGGCGCGATGCGGGCGACGAGCGCACGCGGCTTGTCACCCCCGAAGATGTCGAGACCATCGATGGTGAGGGTGAGCGGGCTGCGGCGGATGTAGCCCAGCAGGGCGGAAATATCCCGGGCGCTTCCATAGTCGATATCGCCCATGAAGCGCAGGGTGACGTGATAGTTCTCGCTGTCGATCCAGCGTGCCCCGACTAGACCTCCCCTGATCATGGATAGCTGTTCGGCGATTTCGGGTGGGACTTCGAGCCCGGTGAAGAGGCGGGGCATGGCCTCCCTCCGTCAGTAGGGACGCGAGAGCGCGTCCGGGGCTTCAACGATGGCCTGATTCCACTACGAAACCACGACCGGCGAGCCACGATGCAAGCATGGGGCCGGATCTCCCGATTCTCAACCCGGCCTGGGCGGTTCTCCCTTCGCCATGGTTTCTGGAACCTAGCAGACCTCATCAACCTTCGACACGGAGGCTGGTTGCGCCCGCTACTGCACCGGCCGGGCGGGCTTCACCCCTGCAAGGAATGCCTCGACGGTGGGCAAGATGCGCTTCACGATCACGTCGACACCCTCCGCGGTGGGATGCATGCCGTCCTGGAGCTTGAGCCGGGGATCCTCGATGACCCCGTACATGAAGAACGGGTAGAGGACGACGCCGTGCCTGGCCGCGAGGTCGGGATAGATGGCATCGAAAGCCTTGGCGTAGTCCGGCCCCATGTTGCGCGGCGCCAGCATGCCGGCCAGCATCACGGCAATGCCGCGCTCCTTCAGGCGCGTGACGATGCCGTCGAGGGCAGCCCGCGTCGCGGCAGGGTCGATGCCGCGCAGGGCATCGTTGGCCCCGAGCTCGACGATCACGGCATCCGTGTCGTCCGCCACCGACCAGTCGAGCCTGTCGAGCCCCTGCTGCGCCGTGTCGCCGGAGACCCCTGCATTCGTGATCTCCACGTTGAGACCCCTGCCCTGCAGCGCCTTCTGCAGCTTGTCGGGAAAGGCGGCGCCGTTCGGCAGCATGTACCCGGCGGTGAGGCTGTCGCCGAGCGCGACGACCCTGAGCGGCTCCGCCGCGGCAGCGGCAACGGGCATGGCAAGGGCGCCGGCCATCGCGATCACGATCCCGAGAAGTGTCCACGCCGCATCCACGGCCCGGGCCAGGACAGGCCGGGATCGCTGGACGTGGCGGGAGGGCTCACCATATTGGCCAAGGACATAGTGGCCCAAGACGTCCGCGGCCTTGCGGGCAGACGACTTGCGGGCTGAAGACCGGCCATCGCGGCAGGGTCGGTGGAAGCGGGCGACAAGAACCATCATGACAGCGGACATCGGCATTCAGGGCGGCCCGGTCAAGGCGATCGAGCTCGCGGACATCGATCTCAGCCTCGGCCGGGGCGCGGCGCGCGTGCACATCCTGCGCGGTATCAGCCTCACGGTGAACCGCGGCGAGGCGGTCGGGCTCGTCGGGCCGTCGGGGTCCGGCAAGTCTACCCTGCTGATGACGATGGCCGGCCTGGAGCGGCCGGACTCGGGCACCGTGCGGATCGACGGCGAGGACCTCGGCCGCATGGACGAGGATGACCTCGCTCGTTTCAGGGGGCGGCGCATCGGCATCGTGTTCCAGTCCTTCCACCTGTTGCCGACCATGACGGCGCTCGAGAACGTGGCGGTGCCGCTCGAACTGGCAGGTCACGCCGAGGCCTTCGCCCGCTCAGAGGCCGAGTTGCGCGCCGTCGGCCTCGGCCATCGCCTCAACCATTACCCGGCGCAGCTTTCGGGAGGCGAGCAGCAACGTGTCGCGCTCGCCCGCGCCATGGCTCCCGGGCCCGCCATCGTCGTGGCCGACGAACCCACCGGCAATCTCGACGAGGGGACCGGGGCGCAGATCGTCGACCTGCTCTTCGCGATGAAGCGCGACCGCGGCACAACGCTGATCCTCGTCACCCACGATCCCGGCCTCGCCCGGCGCTGCGACCGCACTATCGTCCTGCGGTCCGGCAAGGTCGACGGCGACCTGCGTGCGCTCGAAGCGACGGCCTGACGCATGGCTCTGATCTCAGACACCAAGGCGCCGGCAGGAGCAGCCGGCGAGGCGCAGGCCCCGGGCCGCGCCGCCATCATCTGGCGCATGACGCTACGAAACCTGCGCGCCGGACTCTCCGGCTTTGGCGTGTTCCTCGCCTGCATCGCGCTCGGCGTTGCCGCAATCAGCGGCGTCGGATCCGTGGCGCGCTCGCTGGGCGACGGTCTCGCCTCGCAGGGCCGCCTCATCCTCGGCGGAGACGTGGCGGCCAGCCTGCTGCAGCGCGAAGCCACCCCCGACGAGCTGGCCTGGCTCGGGTCGCAGGGCGACCTCGCCAGCGTCGCCACCATGCGCGCCATGGTGCGCACGACTGACGGACGCACCGCCCTCATCGAGCCGAAGGCCGTCGATCCCGGCTACCCCCGGGTGGGAACGCTGGTGCTCGACCCGCCACTCCCGAAAGAGGAGGCGCTTCGCCGGTCGGAGCAGGATGGAGCCGCTGTCTTCGGCGCCGCCGTCGACCGGGCCCTTCTCTCGCGGCTGGATCTCAAGCTGGGCGACCGCGTCACGGTCGGCTCGGCCACGTTCGAGCTCAGGTCGGTCATCGTCACCGAGCCGGACAAGATCGCCGCCGGCATCAATTTCGGCCCGCGCGTCATTATCTCCCAGGACGCACTGCGCGCGACAGGGCTGCTGCAGCCCGGCAGCCTCGTGCGCTGGAGCTACCGCGTCGTCCTGCCGCAGGGCGCGGCTGACGACGCCACCCTCACGCGATTCGAGAGCGACCTGAAGTCCCGCTTCCCGGAGTCGGGCTTCGAGGTGCGGTCGCGGGTGAACGCCGCGCCCCAGTTCCAGCGCAACATCGAGCGCTTCACGCAGTTCCTGACGCTCGTCGGGCTCGCCGCCCTCGTCGTGGGCGGCGTCGGTGTCGCCAATGCGGTGTCCGCCTATGTCGAGCGGCGCACGGCGAGCCTCGCCACGCTGAAAGCGCTGGGCGCCTCCGGCGGCGCGGTGTTCGTGATCGCGCTCGCCGAGATCGCGGTTCTCGCCGGGCTCGGAATCGTGATCGGGCTCGCGATCGGTGCGGCGCTGCCCTTCGTCCTGGCCGGGGTGGTCGGCAATCTGCTGCCGATCCCGCTAGAGCCTCATCTCTACCTGCGCGAACTCGGCCTCGGCGCGGTGTACGGGCTGCTGACGGCGCTCGCCTTTTCGCTCTGGCCGCTGGGGCGGGTCCATGACGTGCCAGTCTCCGCGCTCTTCCGGGACCAGGTCGATCCCGAGATCAGGCGCCCGCGGCCGCGTTACGTCATCATGGTGTCGCTGGCCGTCCTCGCGCTGGCAGCGACGGCCATCCTGCTCGCCTACGATGCGCGCATCGCCACGGCGGCCGTCATCGGCACGGCGATTGCCTTCGCGCTCCTGCGCGGCGTCGCGGCTGCCATCATGGCCGGCGCGCGCCGGCTTCCCCGGCCGAAGCGGACCGAGTTCCGCCTGGCGCTCGCCAACATCCACCGGCCGGGCGCTCTGACGCCGTCGCTGGTCCTCTCGCTGGGGCTGGGTGTGACGCTGCTCGTTACCATCGCGGTGATCGACGCCTCGGTCCGCGCCCAGCTGATGCGCTCGCTCCCGCAGAAGGCGCCGAGCTTCTTCTTCCTCGACGTTCCCAGCGGCCAGGTCGACCGCTTCGATACGATGCTGCGCGCCGCCGCTCCTGCAGCCACGCTGGAGCGCGTGCCGATGATGCGCGGCCGGGTCGTTTCGGTGAAGGGCGTTCCCGCAGAACAGGTGAAGGCGGAGGAGAACGCCGCCTGGGTGCTGGAAGGCGACCGCGGCATCACCTATTCGGCCACCCTCCCCGCCGGCTCCAAGCTCACGGCCGGCGAATGGTGGGCAGCCGACTACAAGGGCACTCCCCTCGTCTCCGTCGATGCAGAGATCGCCAAGGGGCTCGGCCTCGGCATCGGCGACAGCCTCACCGTCAACGTGCTGGGCCGGAACCTGACGGCGAAAATCGCCAATCTGCGCCGCGTCGAATGGCAGTCGCTCGGCATCAACTTCGTCATGGTGTTCTCGCCCTCCGCCTTCGCGGGCGCGCCCCACACCGACCTCTCGACCGTTACCTTCCCCGGCGGAGCGACCCCGGAACAGGAGGCCGCGGTCGTTTCGGCCTCGGCGAAGGAATTCCCGAACGTCACCACTGTCCGCGTCAAGGACGCGCTCGATGCCGTCAACGAGGTGGTCGGCCAGCTCGCGACGGCGATCCGGGGCGCCAGCGCCGTCGCCCTGCTGTCCAGCGTGCTGGTGCTGGCCGGGGCGCTCGCGGCGGGGCACCGGGCGCGCGTCTACGACGCCGTTGTCCTGAAGACGCTGGGTGCCACGCGCAAGCGGCTGCTCGGTGCGTTTCTCCTGGAGTACGGGATGCTCGGTGCAGTCACGGCCCTCTTCGGCACAGTTGCCGGATCAGCCGCCGCCGCCTGGATCCTTACCCGGCTGATGAAGCTCGACTTCGACTGGCAGGTAACAGGCGGGATCATGTCGGCGATCGGCGCGATCTGCGTGACGTTGCTCCTTGGTCTCTTCGGAACCTGGCGGATTCTCGGGCAGAAGCCCGCATCGTATCTACGCGATCAGTAAGTAGAAATTCGGCTTCTACTCTGGAGTGCACTGATTTGAACTGTCTGATTGGGCGGGCAAAACCGCTCGACTCGGAATTTCTCAAGGATGCGACGGGAAGACCCTTGTAGCTTCGACAAGGCCAACACATATTGACCGCAACTGCCGGGCATACACCGGTGGGAGGGAAACGGATCCGCTCGTCGAGAGGATGAGATGTCGAACTATGATCGCAACGCCTACACCCTGTCGCCGGGCGTAGCCCGGACAGGGGCTGCCGAGTACGACCAGGGCCTGCGGGCCTATATGCTCGGCATCTACAACTATATGACGCTGGCGCTAGCCGTGTCGGCGCTCGTGGCGTGGGGCACCTTCATGGTGGCCACGACGAGCGCGGGCGGCGAGGTCGCCATCGGCGCGGGACGCTATCTGACCCCGCTCGGCCAGGCGCTGTGGATGAGCCCGCTCAAGTGGGTCATCATGCTCGCTCCGCTGGCCTTTGTCTTCGTGCTCTCTTGGCGCTTCGAGCGCATGAGCCAGACCGCGCTGCTCGGGACCTTCGTCGCCTTCGCGGCGGTGATGGGCCTGTCCATGTCGTGGATCTTCGTGGCCTTTAAGCTGGGCAGCATCGTGCAGACGCTGTTCATCACGGCCGCGGCGTTCGGCGGCCTCTCGCTCTACGGCTACACCACCAAGCGCAGCCTGTCGGCGATGGGCTCGTTCCTGGTGATGGGCGTGTGGGGCCTGCTGCTGGCGAGCGTGGTGAACATCTTCATCGGCAGCTCAGCCTTCCAGTTCGGCATCAGCGTCCTCGGCGTGCTGATCTTCGCCGGCCTGACCGCCTGGGATACGCAGCGCCTGAAGGAGCAGTACGACTACGTCGCCGGCGACGCGACGATGATGGGCAAGGCTTCCATCATGGGCGCGCTGACGCTGTACCTGGACTTCATCAACATGTTCCAGTTCCTGCTCTCGATCGTCGGCCAGCGTAACAGCAACTGACGCTCTGGCGGCACGAAACGCGGAAGGCCCCGGCTCACACCGGGGCCTTTTTCGTTGGATCTCACGGCAAGAGACACGCCGCTTCTGTTCAGGAGCGCGCGTCTTCAGACGCGCAGTTCGCCCGGATGTAGAAGCGGGTCTGGAGACCCGCGGTCCGGGCCTACGCCTCGACCAGCTTCACGGGGCGTTCCAGCACCCGCAGCACCTGCGCGAGGTCGTGGCCGCGCTTGAGGATGAAACCTCCGGCCGCAACGACCGAGTAGGCACCCTGGCGGCGCGCCATCTTCGGATTTTTCTCGATGCTGTAGAGCGGGAACTCGGCCGTCCGGCGGAAGACCGAGAAGACGGCCTGTTCCCGGCGGAAGTCGATGGCGTAGTCCCGCCATTCCCCGGCGGCGACTTTCCGGCCATAGAGGCCGAAGATCGACCGCAACTCGTCCCTGCTGAAGGTCACCTGCGCGGGAAGCCCTGCTGCCATGGATCCCGTTGCGGGATCGCGGGGCTGGGCTCCCCGCTCGGGCTCTGCGATCTCGCCGTCGCTCATCGCGCCTCCGCTGCGACATCAACCTGTCATGGAGGCACTGTGGCACGATCCGCCGGGCATTGAAACCGAGGGCGGGGCCGGACGCCGTCTCTGACCGACGCTGTACAGGCGGGTCGCACAGCAGCCGCGCAGTGATCTCACGTGGCCGTGAAACCCGCCACGATTTTGCCCCCGCCGGGCCGTGCACCCGCCCCACTGGGCAGCGATCTTCCAATCGTTGCCTCGGGTCCGGTTCGCCTTGCCGGATTTATCAGCCCCCCAGCCCCTCTGGCCTGGTGGACCGGACCCAACCTCAGTATTCAGTTCCCTGTCCCTGAGGGCCGGCGCAAGCCGGCCCTTTTTCCTTGCGCGCAGGAGAGCTTGAATTCCACGCCGCGGGCAGCGATATCCGTGCCGCACCGCCGGCGCTGCCGGCGGCAGCATCAGCTCATGAGGCGACACCGTGACATCAGAGACGACGACGGCGGCTGCCATGGAGCAGCGCCCCTTCGAGGCGGACGTGTCCCGCCTTCTCCACCTGATGGTCCATTCTGTCTATTCGGACCGCGACATCTTCCTGCGCGAGCTCATCGCCAACGGCGCCGATGCCTGCGAGAAGCTCCGCACCCTCGCTTTGCAGGACGAGGAGTTGATGCAGGGCGGTGGTGAACTCGCCATCCGCATCCTGCTCGATCCCGATGCCAAAACGCTGGCGGTCGAGGACAACGGCATCGGCATGACGCGGGAGGATCTCGCGGAAGCCCTCGGCACCATTGCGCGCTCGGGAACGCGCGCCTTCATGGACGCGCTGGGCGAGCAGGGCGACGGCTCCCGCCTCATCGGGCAGTTCGGCGTCGGCTTCTACTCGGCCTTCATGGTGGCCTCGAAGGTCGACGTCTTCACGCGCCGCGCCGGAACGCAGGACGGCTGGCACTGGTCGTCGGACGGCCAGGGCAGCTACACGATCGAGCCGGCGGATGAGGCCGAGATCCCCGCCAGGGGTACCCGCGTGCTGCTGCACCTCGCCGAGGGCAACGAGGATTACGGCAAGGCCTTTCGCGTCGAGCAGATCGTGCGCGAGCATTCCAGCGCGGTGCCCGTGCCGGTCGACCTCGTCGAGAAGCCTGGAGACGAGCCGCGCCGCCTCGCCGACGGCACGGCCATCTGGACGAAGCGCAAGTCGGACGTAACCGAGGAGGACTACCGCTCCTTCTACCAGTCCGTCTCCGGCCAGTTCGATGCCCCGGCGCTCACCGTCCACTACCGGGCCGAGGGCCGGCAGGAATACTCCGTCCTCGCCTTCGTACCCTCCACGCAGCCGCTCGCCCTGTTCGATCCGCTGCGCAAGGGCCGCATGAAGCTCTACGTCCGGCGCATGTTCATCGCCGACGACATCGATCTTCTTCCCGCTTGGCTTCGCTTCGTCTGCGGTGTCGTCGACAGCGCCGACCTGCCGCTGAACCTGTCGCGCGAAACGATCCAGGAAAGCCCGATCCTGGCCGCCATCCGAAAGGCGTTCGCGAACCGTATGGTCTCGGAGTTCGAGAAGCTCGCCGAGAAGGACGCGGAAGCCTGGGGCAAGATCTGGGATACGTTCGGCCCGGTGATGAAGGAGGGGCTCTACGAGGATTTCGAGCGGCGCGACGCCCTCTACAAGATCGCGCGCTTCTCCAGCTCCACCCATCCCGAAGGCCGCCGCTCGCTTGCCGAGTACGTTGCCGATCTGCGGCCCAACCAGACCGCCATCTGGTATCTCGTCGGCGACGACCGCGAGCGGTTGGCCAGGAGCCCGCACCTGGAAGGCTTCCGGGCCCGCGGAATCGAGGTGCTTTTGCTCTCCGACCCTGTCGACGCCTTCTGGGTGCAGACGGCGCTGGGCTTCGAGGGCAAGCCGTTCCGGTCCGTTACCCAGGGAGCTGCCGACATCACCTCGGTGCCGCTGGCGGAAGGCCAGGAGCAACACTCAGCCGAGGTCAAGCCGGCCGTTGCGACGCTGCTCGCCTTCGCCAAGCAGACACTCTCGGACGCGGTCGAGGACGTGCGTGCGTCTGACCGGCTGGCGGAAAGCCCTGCGTGCCTGGTCGCGGGCGAGCACGGTCCTGACCGAGGCCTGGAGCGCCTGCTCGCCTCGCACGGGCGCCTCAAGGAAGCCGCCAAGCCGGTCCTGGAGGTCAATCCCCGCCACGCCCTCGTGACGCGGCTGGCGGAGCGCTACCAGGCCGGAGGCGACCGCGAGATCGTGGAGGACGCGGCGCACCTGCTTCTCGCCCAGGCCCGGGCCGCCGAGGGCCTCGCCCCAGCCGACGCAGCCGACTTTGGCCGCCGGCTGTCGCGGTTGATGGAAAAGGCGTTGGGGTAGGCCCGGACCGCGCGTCTTCAGACGCGCTTTTCTGAAAGGCGTGGAAGTGCGGGTCTGAAGACCCGCGCTCCGGTCAAACCCTCGCGAGGTCCGCCAGCAGGCTGGCGGCGACGGTCGCCTTGGACAGTGTGAGCCCTGATCCGGCGATGGCCTCGACCGTCGCGGACAGGCGCTCGACATCGGGGCCGCGCTCGACCGCCCACGCATCGACGGCTGCGGCCCCGGTCACGTCCGCCCGGCGCGACACCTCGGTGGTCAGGGCCCGGTGCGCGGCGGCAATCGTGGACACCGCGCGGTCGAGCGCCAGCCGGTCGTAGTAGTCGGAAACGGCGACCTCGCGGGCCGCAAGGACGATGTCTGCGAGGCGGAAGCGCTTGGCGACGGCGAAATGGTTGGCCGCGACCATCGCGATGGGCCGCTCGCTGCGCGTCGCGATGAAGACGATGTCGGTCGCTGATTCGAGCGCCAGCAGCAGGGCGACGCGCACGGCCAGTTGCTCCGGCACACCCTGCTCCATCAGCTCCGCGGCGCGCTTGCCGGCCCGCTCGCGCTGGGACGGGTCGAGCGCCGCGTTCATGCTGGCCTCCACCTCGGCAATGCCCGTGCGGTAGCGGGCCACGACCGAGTCGATGGTCTCGCGCGCGAGATCGACGTTGCGGATGAACCAGACCGTGCGCGAGAGCATCAGGTCCTGGACCTGCCGGTAGAGGCCGAGCTGGACGGCTCCCGCCACCTTGCCGTCCAGCGCGTCGATCGCGGCGTTGAAGCCCATCAGATCGTAGCTGTCGCGCGTCGCCGCGTAGGCGGCGGCGATGAGCGGCGCGTCGGCCCCGGTCTGGTCGGCGATGCGCACGATGACGGTCGGCCCGCCCCGGTTGACGATGGCATTGGCGAGCTGGGTGGCGATGATCTCGCGCCGCAGGCGGTGCGACTGGATGGCATCGGGAAAGCGCTCGACGAGGCTCTGCGGGAAGTAGCGCACGAGTTCGCGTGCGAGATGCGGATCGTCCGGCACCGGGCTGTCCAGCAGCGCGTCGTGCAGGGCGAGCTTGGCGTAGGCCAGCAGCACGGCGAGTTCGGGCCGGGTCAGCGTTTCCGCGCGGGACGCGCGGTCGGAGAGCTGCGCCTCGTCCGGCAGGAACTCCACCGTCCGGTCGAGCCGGCCCTGCGTCTCCAGCAGCCGGACGAGGCGGCGCTGGTAGCCGAAATCATCCCCGCCGCGCAGCTGGGCCAGAGAAAGCGCCAGAGTCTGCAGGTAGTTGTTGCGCAGGACCAGCCCGGCCACCTCGTCGGTCATGGCTGACAGCAGGACGTCGCGGTCCTCTGCCCGCAGCACGCCGTCCCTTTCGGGGGTGGCCAGCGCGATCTTGATGTTCACCTCGACGTCCGACGTGTTCACGCCGGCGGAATTGTCGATGGCGTCGGTGTTGATCCGGACACCCTGGCGGGCCGCCTCGATGCGCCCGAGCTGCGTGACGCCCAGATTGGCGCCTTCGCCGACCACCCTGGCCTGAACGTCCGCCCCGGTGATGCGGATCGCATCGTTGGCGCGGTCACCGGCCTGCTCGTCGGTTTCGGTAGAGGCGCGAATGTAGGTGCCGATGCCGCCGAACCAGAGCAGGTCGACGCGCGCCTTCAGGATCGCGCGCATGACCTCGGGCGGGGTGGCCTGCTCGGCGGTCAGGCCGAGCAGCACCTTGAGCGGCGGCGTGAGCGGGATGCTCTTGGCGGACCGTGAGAAGATGCCGCCCCCCGCCGAGATCAGCGCCTTGTCGTAGTCCGCCCAGGAGGAGCGTGGCAGCTCGAAGAGGCGCTTGCGCTCCGACCAGGACGCTTCGGTGTCGGGATCGGGGTCGAGGAAGATGTCCCGGTGGTCGAAAGCGGCGACGAGGCGGATGTGGCGCGACAGCAGCATGCCGTTGCCGAACACGTCGCCGGACATGTCACCGACCCCCGCGACGGTGAACGGCGTCTCCTGGATGTCGACGTCCATCTCGCGGAAATGGCGCTTCACCGCCTCCCACGCACCGCGGGCGGTGATGCCCATCTTCTTGTGGTCGTAGCCATGCGAGCCGCCCGAGGCGAAGGCATCGCCCAGCCAGTGCCCGTGCTCGATCGAGATGGCGTTTGCGATGTCGGAGAAGGTGGCCGTACCCTTGTCGGCGGCGACGACGAGATAGGGGTCGTCGCCGTCATGCCTCACGGTGAGCGGCGGAGGGACGATGGCGTCGCCGACGATGTTGTCGGTGAGGTCGAGCAGCGTCGAGACGAACTCGCGATAGGCGGCGATGCCCTCGTCCATCCAGGCCTGTCGATCACCCGGCGGCGGCAGGCGCTTCGGCACGAAGCCGCCCTTGGCGCCCACGGGCACAATCACGGCGTTCTTCACCTGCTGCGCCTTGACCAGGCCCAGCACCTCGGTGCGGAAATCCTGCTTGCGATCGGACCAGCGCAGACCGCCACGGGCCACCTTGCCGAAGCGCAGATGCACGCCCTCGACTTGCGGCGAGTAGACGACGATCTCGTAGAGCGGACGCGGCGCGGGCAGCCCGTCGATGGATCCACTCTCGAACTTCACGGCGATGGTGCCGCGCGGCCGTCCGTCCGGCCCCAGCTGGAAGAAGCTCGTGCGGATCGCCGCTTCCACGAGGTTGACGAAGTGCCGCAGGATCCGGTCCTCGTCGAGGCTCGTGACCGCGGCGAGACCCTGCTCGATCCGCGCACGCACCGCCTGCTGGCGGCTCTCCCGATCCCCCACGGCCTCGGCTGACGGATCGAAGCGGGTCGTGAAGAGGTCGACGACGTCCCGGGCCAGCAGTGCATGGCGCACCAGCGTCGCGCTCATATAGTCCTGGCTGAAGGGGACGCGCGCCTGCTGGAGGAACCGGGAAAGAGTGCGGATCAGCGCGACTTCCCGCCATCCCAGGCCGCCGCGCACGACCAGGGCGTTGTAGCCGTCCGACTCCGCCTCGTTGCGCAGCAGCGCGATCAGCGCCGCCTCGACGCGAGGCTTCAACGCAACGACATCGACGCCGTCGAGCTCGAGCGTGGTGTCGTGCAGCCACGTCTCCTCAGCGTCCTCGCCGGCGGGGCGAACGCGGTAGGTCCGCTCGTTGATCACGCGAAATCCGAGATGCTCCAGCAGCGGCACGCGCTCGGACAAGGGCATGGCGCGCCCGCGCGAGAACACCTTCAGCGACAGCCTCCCGGCCTCGCCACCCTCGCGCGGCTCGACCCGCACCGTGAACGGCAGGCCCGGCCCGAGCCGCTCGATGACCGCTAGGTCGGCCAGCGCCTGGACGGGCGCGAATGCCTCGCGATAGGCCGCGCTGAACGCGCCGGAATAGCGGCCGGCGAGCGCGCGAGCGTTGTCCCCGCTCATGCTGTCGGCCAGCGCCTCGCGCAGGCCGTCGGCCCAGGTGCGAACGACCTCGCCGACCGCAGCCTCCGCCGTCGCCCGGTCGATTGCGGGCGTGACACCCTCGTAGCGTCCGACGATGTAATGCGTGCGGGCCAGGGGCCCCTCGGGATAGGCGGGGTAAGCCGCGGAGAAACGGCCCTGGTAGAGCCGCGCCAGCGTCTCCCCGACCTCCTGCCTGATGCGGGTGTCGTAGCGGTCCTTCGGGATGAAGACGAGCAGCGAGACGAAGCGGTCGAAGCGGTCGGGGCGGGCCAGCACCCGGACGCGCGGACGCTCGTAGAGGTTCAGGATGTCGCGCGCGAAATCGAGCAGCGTGGCCGGATCGATCTGGAAAAGCTCGTCGCGCGGGTAGCTCTCCAGGACGTTGGTGAGCGCGCGGCCGGAATGGCTGGCCGGGTCAAAGCCGGCGCGCTCGATCACCTGCGCCACCTTGCGCCGGACGAGTGGAATCGCGCCCGTGGTTTCCGTATAGGCGGAGGAGGTGAAGAGGCCGACGACCTGCAGCTCCCCGGCGAGGCGGCCGTCCGGCCCGAACTGCTTCACGCCGACATAGTCGAGGTGAACGCGCCGGTGGACGCGCGACTTCACGCTCGCCTTGGTGACGATGAGAGGCACCGGCTCGCTGAGAAAGGCCCGGATCTCCGGAGTGATCGCCACCAGCTCCCGCCCGCGCCGCAGCACCTTCACGGCGGGATCCGCCAAGATGCCGAGGCCGGCGCTCTCGACCGGCTCCGCATTCAGATCGGCTCCG
The DNA here is from genome assembly GCF_059501845.1 of Alsobacter sp. Classification (NCBI taxonomy): domain Bacteria; kingdom Pseudomonadati; phylum Pseudomonadota; class Alphaproteobacteria; order Hyphomicrobiales; family Alsobacteraceae; genus Alsobacter; species Alsobacter sp. The sequence goes on from NZ_JCACDK010000017.1 coordinate 96,818, forward strand.
GGGAAGCTGACCTCGCGCACGCCCAGCAGGGTGAAATTGTCGGCCGCGAGCCATTCGACGAAGGCGACCGCCTCGCGGATCTCGGCATCGGGAAGAGGCGGCGGGTCGGTGCGCCAGGCGTGAACGATCTGGGCGAGACGGCTCCTCATGGCCGGCCAGTCGCGCACGGCGAGACGGATGTCGGCGTAGGTGCGGCCGAGTTCGGCACGCAGGCGTTCGGCGGCCTCGCCGTCGATGCGGTCGAGGTGGATGTGGATCAGGCTCTCGCGCCGCAGCCCCGCCTGACCCGAAGGCTGTACAGGCCCTGCGAAGCGAAGCAGGCCTCCGTCGGCCCCGCGCTCGACCGCGACGATGGGGTGAGCCACGAGAAGCGGCTGGAGACCCTGCGCGTCGAGCTCGGCCAGAGTGGAGTCGAGCAGGAACGGCATGTTGTCGTTCACCACCTCGAGGATGGTGACGTCGCGGGCTCGGCCGTTCCGGGACAGTGCGAGATCGTGGAGGCGGATCGCCGCCGCGGCGGGCGCTCGCGGAGCGGCCAGTCCCTCCCACGCGCAGGTGACGATCGCGTGCCGGTCCGCACTGCCGTAGGACTGGAGGTCTTCCTCGTCCGCGCCGGCGAAGAGTGCATCTTCGAAGCCGGCCGGGATGTCGCCGTACGTCCCGGGGCCTTGCGCCCTGCTTCCGGACTGGCTCTGCTCGTTCATGGACGCCTCCGCAGGAGTGCCGGACCGGCAACGCCGCACGAATCTTGGGCAGAGCAGCATGGCGCCGTCACGACGGTGCTGTCCACAGGGGAGAGGTTGCATGGCAAAGGGTAAGGCAACGGCCGGCGAGATGCCGGCACGACAGGGAGGCGGACCGGTGATGGCGCTGGGCTTGCCGCCCGCGGAGCTCACGCCCGCCATGGCCGCCTATTTCGACAAATGCGTCGAGAAGCTCGGCTTCGTGCCCAACGTGCTCACGGCCTACGCGCACGACATGGCCAAGCTCGAGACTTTCGCGAGCTTCTACAACGACCTCATGCTCGGCCATTCCGGCCTCAGCAAGCTCGAGCGCGAGATGATCGCGGTCGTCGTCTCCGCCGAGAACCGCTGCTTCTACTGCCTCGTCGCCCACGGCGCGGCAGTGCGGCAGCTCTCGGGCGATCCCGTGCTCGGCGAGCTGATGGTGATGAACTGGCGCGCCGCGTCGCTCTCTCCCCGGCACGCGGCGATGCTGGCCTTCGCCGCTAAAGTGGCACGGTCCTCGGCGGAGATCGCCGAAACCGACCGGCAGGCCTTGCGGGACGCAGGTTTCTCCGAGCGCGACATCTGGGACATCGCCGCGGTGGCGTCCTTCTTCAGCATGTCGAACCGCATGGCCTCGGCCGTCGGCATGCGCCCGAACGACGAGTACCACGGTCAGGCCCGCTGAGAAGGCAGCTGCCAATGCAGTGGCGCCTCGCCCGTCATCCCGGCCGGAGCGCAGCGGAGAGCCGGGATCCAGGAACTCCGTCGGGGTTGGGTCGTGGTGCTGGATCCCGGGTCTGCGCTGCACCGCTTCGCGCTGCAGCGCGCCCTAGACGCCAAGCTCCCTCAGGCCTTCGCCTTTTCCCGCCTGAGCCCCACCTCGGTCAGGGCGTCTGCCTGGCGCTTGGTGACCTCGGCGAGATCGAAGCCTGCGACGGTCTCGTCGAACAGGCGGTGGAAGTTCAGCTCGGCCCGCAGATGCAGGAAGACGCCGCCGAGGCCGATGGCGGCGCGGTCCATGAAGACGAACTCCTGCGGCACCGTCACCGGTCCCTTGCGCTTGAGCTCCTGGTGCACGGTGTAGGCTTCGCGCCGCCCGTATTCGCCCGGGCTCACCTTGTCCGCGATCGTCCGCACGCGGTCGTCGAGAAGCGGGCCGTAGATGAACTTCGCCCAGATGTTCAGCGTGTCGATCAGCTCGTTCTTGAGGCCCTTGAAGCCCCACGTCTCATAGGCATGCACGATGCGGGCGCGGTCATTGGCCAGCAGGCCGCGATAGAGGTCGACGACGCCGCCCACGAAGCTCGGCGGAAAAATGCGGATGCATCCGTAGTCCAGCAGGTTGATGCCCTCGGGACGGCCGTTCTCGGAGAACACCGTGTAGTTGCCGAGATGCGGGTCGCCATGGATCACGCCGTAATGGCTGAACGGCGTCCACCACGCCTTGAACATCGCGGTGGCCAGCCGATTGCGCTCCTCGAGGGAATGCTCCCGGAAGTTGAGCATCTTCTCGCCGTCCAGCCAGTCCAGCGTCAGGAGCCGGGCAGTCGACAGCTCCGGCCAGACGCCGGGAACGCGCACGAGATCCTCGCCCGCGAGCATCTTGGCGTAGAGCGCGGCATGCTTTGCCTCCCGCTTGTAGTCCAGCTCCTCGCGCACCCGCGCCCCGATCTCCTTGACGATCTCGCGCGTGTCGATGGCGGGGTCCATGCGCCGGTGAACCGCGAACAGGAGCTGCAGCTGGCGCAGGTCCGCCTCGACGGCCGACTGCATGTCCGGGTATTGCAGCTTGCACGCGAGACGCTCGCCGGTCTTGGCCATGGCCTTGTGCACCTGGCCTAGTGAGGCGGCCGCGGAGGAGTGCAGGTCGAACGCCTCGAAGCGCGACTGCCAGTTGCCACCGAGCTCGGCCATCATGCGGCGCTTGACGAAGGCCGGCCCCATCGGGGGAGCCTCGCTCTGCAGCTTGGAAAGCTCCTCGGCATATTCCGGCGGGAGGACGTCGGGAACGGTGGCCATGAGCTGGGCCACCTTCATCAGCGGGCCCTTGAGACCGCCCAAGGCCTGCATCAGCGCCGCGGCGTTGTCGCGGTCCCGGCCTTCGACGCCGAAGAGACGCGTGCCGGCGATGCGGGCCGCCACGCCGCCGACATTCGCGCCGACTCTCGCGTAACGGCTGACGCGGGCCGACAGCCTGTTGCGTTCGACATCGCTCATGCGGGACCCCTGTCAGGGCGGCGCACTGCCGCCAGGACCTGAGATATAGGCTCCTGCGGCCCGCGCGCCAGACGCGCATGGCCGCAGGGAGGGATCTCAGGCCAACGCCTGCGCCATCGCTGCCTGAGGCGAAGCAGGCGAGGCCTGATCGGCCGGCACCCGCCGCGCCTCGCGGAAGGCACGCAGCAGCATCCAGGCGACCGTGAGGGTGAGCGCCGCCGGGAACAGCGGCGCGTAGGTAAGGCGGGACACGACGAAGAACAGGCCGGAGCCCATCAGCACCAGCAGGAGGAGCGCGAAGGCCGGCAGTGGCGTGCGCGGGTCGGTGATGCGCAGCGCGAGCAGCGGCGCGATCAGCAGGAGATCTGCCGGCAGCACGTAAGGTAGCGCGAAAAGCGTGAGCAGCGGCACGAGGTCGTGCCGTGTCCGCTCGGGAACCCCGGCACGCTGCATCGCGATGAGAGCAACCACGCTGGTAAGGGCCGCCACGCCCTGCACGGCAAGCGAAAGAGTGCGATCAAGGCCCAGCCAGCGCAGAGCGGCGTACCAGGTCGGTTCCCAGGACCAGAGCACGACCCGCTCCAGCATGGCCTCCGTCTGCGCGCCCATGCCCACGTCCGCATAAAGGCTCCATGCCTCCGGACCGACGACGAGGAGGCTCGCGGCCAGCAGCGCAGCGGCAGTGACGGCGGCGGCGAAGATGGTCTGCCAGCGCCGCTCCATCAGGAGGAGGACGGGAAGCAGCACGCCGAAATGCGGCTTGACCGTCAGGAGGCCGAAGAGAACTCCGGCCAGTACAGGCCGCTGCGGGAGCAGAGCGAGGCCGCCGGCGAGCAGGATGGCCGCGAAGAAGGTCATCTGCCCGAAGGCCACGGTGTTCAGAAAGCCGCCGGACAGCACGACCAGGAGCAGCACGGTACGGCTCGGCGAGAGCGTGCGTTCGAGGAAGACGCCGTAGGCGACGAGGCCGAGCACCGTCCAGGTGAGCGCCGCGACCGGAAAGGGCAGCATCCCCAGCGGCAGGGTGAGCATCATGAAATGCAGCGGGTACGACCAGAGATGGCCTTCCTCGAGCGCAAACCAGCGCCGCATGCCGATATTGAAGTCGGCGGCGTCGAAAATGGTCCTGAGCTCGCCGTTCCACCAGGTCCAGGCGCCGTACCAGGTGTTCTTGAAGTCGATGAAGAAGCCCGGAAACCACCCGTTATAGGGATATACCGTCTCGAAGACCTTGTAGAAGAACACGGCGTTGCCCGCCGCGGCGAGCGCGAGCACGCCGATAAACACCATTGCCCGCGCCAGTTGCTTCTGCATGCGCCCGTCCCCGGTCGACCAGGCGGGACGCTACCTGCAAAGTCTTGAGATTGCGTAGGCGCGAACGCCTACGGCATCTCCTCCAGTTCGGCGATCATCCGCTCGATGAGCGACAGGCCGATCTGCCAGAAGGCAGGGTCGCGCGCATCCAGCCCGAACGGGGCCAGAAGCTCGGTGTGGTGGCGCGTGCCGCCGGCCGCCAGCATGGCGAGGTAGCGGTCGGCAAAGCCCGCCTGCGCCTTTTCGTAGACGCCGTAGAGCGAGTTCACGAGGCAATCGCCGAACGCATAGGCGTAGACGTAGAACGGCGAGTGGATGAAATGCGGGATGTAGGACCAGAAGGTCTCGTATCCCGCCCCGAAGCGAATGGCCGGCCCCAGGCTCTCGCGCTGCACGTCCAGCCAGATCGTGCCGATCTGGTCGGAGGTCAGCTCGCCATCCGCACGCTTGCCGTGGATCTCGCGCTCGAAGGAATAGAACGCGATCTGCCGCACGACGGTGTTGATCATGTCCTCGACCTTGGCGGCCAGCATCGCCTTGCGCGCGGCAGGCTCGCTGATGCGGTCGAGCAGGGCGCGGAAGGTCAGCATCTCGCCGAAGACGGAGGCGGTTTCGGCCAGGGTCAGCGGCGTCGGCGCCATGAGCGCGCCGTTGGGGGCGGCGAGAACCTGGTGCACGCCATGGCCGAGTTCGTGGGCGAGTGTCATCACGTCCCGCGGCCGGCCCTGATAGTTCAGCAGCACATAGGGGTGGGCGGAGGGCACCGTGGGATGGGCGAAGGCTCCCGGCGCCTTGCCCGCGCGCACCGGCGCGTCGATCCAGCGCCCGTCGAAGAAGCGCTTCGCGATCTCGGCCATCTCCGGCGAGAAGCCGGAATAGGCGCCGAGCACCGTATCGCGCGCTTCCGGCCAGCCGATCACCCGCTGCTCGACGCGGGGAAGTGGCGCGTTGCGGTCCCAGTGGTTGAGCTGCTCCACCCCGAACCAGCGCGCCTTCAGGGCGTAGTACCGGTGCGACAGGCGCGGATAGGCGGCGCGCACCGCGGAAACGAGAGCGTCCACGACCTCCGGCTCGACACGGTTCGAGAGGTGGCGCGATTCCGCCACGTCCTTGAAGCCGCGCCAGCGGTCGGAGATCTCCTTGTCCTTGGCCAGCGTGTTGGTGATCAGCGTGAAGATGCGGGCATTTGCGCCCAGCGTGGCTGCCAGCGACTCGGCTGCCTGCCGGCGAACCGGCTCGGCGGGATCCTGGAAGCGGTTGAGCAGCGGCTCCAGCGTCAGTTCGTCCTCGCCGACCTGGAAGCGAAGGGACGAGATCGTCTCGTCGAAGAGCCTGTTCCAGGCTGCCCGGCCCGTCATCGACTTCTCGTGGAACAGCTGCTCCACCCGGTCGTCCAGCTGGAAGGGCTTCTCCCGCCTGATGTCCTCCAGCCAGGGCCGGTAATGCGCGAGCGGACCGTCGGCGGCCAGCCGGTCGAGCACGGTGTCATCGATCCTGTTCAACTCGAGCTGGAAGAAGAGCAGGTCCGTCGAGGCGGCGGTCAGCCGCTCCTGGGCATCGCCGTAAAACTTGGCGCGGACGGGATCGGACGTGTCGCCGGCATAGACAAGTCCGGCGAAGCTGATGATCCGGCCGAGCACATCCTCGAGCGCCTCGTAGCGCTTCACCGCCTCGTGCAGCCTGCCACCGGCATCGGGCTCCGCCACCATTGCGGCCAGCTTGCCGCGATAGGCCTCGGCGAAGGCCCTGCATTCGGCTTCCGCCCTGGCGAAGTCGTCGCGGAACTCCGGCGAGTCCATGCCGGGGTAAAGATCCCTCAGGTCCCATTCCGGCAGATTTCCCAGCGGCTCATCGCCGCCTCCGCGCGCTGCCGCTGCGGTCGATCGGGGCATGTCCGGGAGCCTGCGCATCTGTGTTCCTCGTCGTCCGGCGGGACGGCCTTTGCCTCTCGCACATATCGGCGAGTGCACGCCTCCGATCAATGGCGCGAAGGGGTCGCGGGTCCGCGTTGACCTTAAGGGGTCGTTTACCTGCAACACTCACGATCGCCCCGAAACGGAACAGGCGGGGACCGCATGAGCAGCACGATTCTCATCGTGGACGACGATCCGATCCAGCGTCGGCTGCTCGAAAACACCGTCCAGAGGCTCGGTTATCACCCGCAGGTCTGCGACAGCGGCGAAGGCGCGCTGGCCAGGCTCGAATCAGCGGAGGGAGGCCGAATCGATCTCGTCATCCTCGACCTCGTGATGCCCGATCTCGACGGAATGACGGTGCTGAAGCGCCTGGAGGAGCGGGGCAACCCGCCTCCCGTCATTGTGCAGACGGCCCATGGGTCGATCGAGACCGTGATATCCGCCATGCGCGCCGGCGCGGCCGACTTCGTGGTCAAGCCCGTCGGCGCCGAGCGGCTGTCCGTTTCCATCAAGAACGCGCTGCGCACCGACGCGCTGGAAGGCGAAATCCGCCGCATCAACAGGCAGGTGTCGGGAACGCTGAGCTTCCGCGACCTCGTCACCCGCAGCCCGGAGATGAGCCGGGCCATGCGGCTCGCGGAGCGCACCGCCAAGTCGACGATCCCCGTGCTGATCGAGGGCGAATCAGGTGTCGGCAAGGAGCTCCTCGCCCGCGCCATCCAGGGTTCGTCGGACCGCAAGGGCAAGCCGTTCGTGACGGTGAACTGCGGCGCGATACCCGACAATCTGGTCGAGTCCATTCTCTTCGGCCACGAGAAGGGTTCCTTCACCGGCGCGACGGAACGCCATGTCGGCAAGTTCGTCGAGGCGCATGGCGGCACGCTGTTCCTCGACGAGGTCGGCGAACTGCCGCTGGACGCACAGGTCAAGCTGCTGCGTGCCATCCAGGAGGGCGAGGTGGACCCGGTGGGCGGCCGCCGGCCCGTGAAGGTCGACATACGGCTGATCTCGGCCACGAACCAGAACCTCATAGAGCTCGTGAAGCAGGGCAAGTTCCGCGAGGACCTGTTCTACCGGCTGAACGTGTTCCCCATCACCATTCCGCCGCTGCGCGTCCGGCGTGAGGACATCGCCGATCTCGCCCGCCGCTTCACCGCCCGCTTCGCCGCCGAGGAAGGCAAGCGCCTTCGCGGCCTGACGGCCGAGGCCGCCGCGCTCCTCACCAGCTATTCCTGGCCCGGCAACGTCCGCCAGCTGGAGAACGCCGTTTTCCGGGCCGTCGTGCTGTGCGACGGGGACGAGCTGGGCGTTGACGAATTCCCGCAGATCGCGGCGCAGGTGGGAGGCTACGACGTGCGGGTTCCCCCGCCTCTTCCGATGGCAGCGCCGGTCGCGGAGACACCCTCCATGACCGCGCCGTCCGCGGCCGAGATCGTCATGCGCGATCCCAGCTATCTCCGGCTGATCGACGACACCGGCGAGGTACGATCCCTGACTGATCTCGAGGAGGCGGCGATCCGGTTCGCGCTGGATCATTGCCGCGGTCACATGACCGAGATGGCGCGGCGTCTGGGAATCGGGCGCTCGACGCTCTACCGGAAGCTGAAGGAATACGGCCTCGATACCGACGATCCCGGCGAGACCGCAGCGGCCTGACCGGCAGCTTTGCAACACGCTCCGGAAAAACCGGGGTTCACCACTTTCGTGAATCAGGCCGCAGGGATTGCACCTTGCGTGCGCGACGGGGACATGGACAAGTGACCAAGGATGCAGCGCACAGGATGGCCGTGACGGAGACAATCATGCGTGCGCGCCTCTGGCGTGCGCCGTTGACCGGTGCATCCCTGCTGGCCCTGGTGCTGGCGGCCCCCGCGGCCGTCGCGGGCGACCAACAGACCCCCGCATTCGAGGTGGTGAAGGCTGCTGGTGCTTCGCCTGCCGCGGTTGCGGTTGAGGGCGCGGCGTCGCCTGCGCTGGCGCCGATTGAGGTGGTCGTCCCCGAGCCACCGCCGGTCACGGTCAGGATCGATCCTCCTGCTCCCGAGCCCCAGATCGCGCCGCCGGACCTTCCGGACGCACCGGTCGTCATCGAGGTTCCCGCTGAGCCTGCCTCCTCACCGGCGGCCGAGCAGCCGGCGGAGCCCGCTCCGGTCGTCGTGGAGGCTCCAGCGGAACCCGCTGCCCTCGCTCCGGTGGCCGAGGCTCCCGTTGAGCCGGCTCCGGCGCCAGTTGCGGAGGCTCCATCGGGGGCCGCTCCGGCACCCGTTGCCGAAGAGGCCGCGCAGCCCTCCCCGGCCCCCGTCGCATCAGCGCCGGCAGAGCCCTCCCCTGCCCCGGTGGCCGAGGCGCCGGCCGAGCCCGCGCCTGCCCCCGTAGCGGCAGCTCCGGCGGAGCCGGCCCCGGTCGCCAGCGTGGCAGACCCCGCTCCCGCTCCCGTGGCGGATGTGCTGGTGCCCGAGCTTCCGCCGGCAGCCGTCGTCATCGATATTGCCGCCCGAAATCCGGTGGCCGTCGCCGTCGAGGCACGGCTGGCGTCCGGCCCATGGACGGCCGGCCCCATGGCGCAACTGTCGAAGAGCGAGAGGGAGGCCATCGCCTCCTTCTACGTGGCGCGCCACGGCGAGCCGCTGTTTGCCGGACTGTCCGGACTGAACGCAACGGCTCGCAGCGTGGCGGACCAGATCGCGTCGGCGGATTTCGACGGCATGGATCCGGCAGCCTACCCTGTACCGGCGTCTTTCGCAGCAACTCCGGATGCCGCTGCGCAGGCCGAGCTCGCCGTCGCGGCCTCCGCCTACGCCTATGCCCGCGACGCACGCGGCGGCCGGATCGAGCCGGCTCGCCTGTCGAAGCTGATCACGCCTGAACTCACCCTGCCTGCGCCGGCAACCGTGCTCGCCAGCATCGGCGCCGCGGCAGACCCGGCACAGATCCTCGCCGGATACCAGCCGCAGCACGAGGGCTACAAGGCCCTGAGGGCCAAGCTGGTGGAACTGCGGGAAACGACCGGTGCGCTGAACCGCAAGGCGCCCCTCTCGGCTGGCCCGGCACTTCGGATCGGCGTCTCCGACGCACGTGTTCCCTTGTTGCGCGCCAAGTTCGACCTTCCCGCCCGCGAGGACGATGTCTACGACGACGAACTCGCGGATGCCGTCAAAAGCCTGCAGAGGGCGAACCGTCGCCGGGCCACAGGCGTCTTTGACCCCTCGACCGCCGCCATCCTCGAGGGGCCGCGGCCCACTCCGTCGGTGTCGCCGGCCGACATCATCGCCAACATGGAGCGCTGGCGCTGGCTGCCGCAGGATCTCGGCAAGCGGTACATCACGGTCAACCTGCCCGAATACACGTTACGCGTGTTCGACGGCGACGCGATCGTGCACCAGACCCGGGTCATCGTGGGCAAGCCGGACACTCCGACGCCGCTGTTCTCGAACGCGATGCAGCACGTCATCGTCAACCCGTACTGGAACATCCCGCCCTCGATCATGAAGAACGAGATCCTGCCCAAGCTGGCCGAGGATCCGGACTATGCCGCCAAGCGGGGCTACGAGGTGATCAGCCGCAACGGGCGGATCGCCGTGCGCCAGCCGCCGGGCGAGCGGAATGCGCTGGGCTTCATCAAGTTCATGTTCCCCAACCAGCACTCCGTCTACCTGCACGACACCCCGACGCGGAACCTGTTCTCGGCCGACCGCAGGGCGTTCAGCCATGGTTGCGTTCGCGTCGACCAGCCTTTCCGGCTGGCCGAAGTGGTGCTCGGCGACGCCGGCTACGACGAGGAGCGCATCCGCAAGCTGATCGGCAAGGGCGAGCGGATGATCCGCCTGGCCGAGCCGCTGCCCATTCACCTCACCTATTTCACGCTCTTCGTGGACGAGCATGGCCGGCTTCAGCGGCGCGACGACATCTACGGCCACGACGGGAAGGTCCGCACGGCCCTCGGCCTGACGAATGACGGGCGCCGCTTCGCCGGCCTGAAGGACGTGGTCACCTCACGCTGAGGCAGTGGACCGGGTTGCCGAGTCCAAGTTTTCGCCACCTTTCGGTCCTAGCCGTGTCGGGTGCGGCGCCGACGCCACCTGCGTAATGGGTGGTGCAGCGTGGGGGGTAACGTGGCATTAACCGTTCTCGGCAACCATCGGTTTACGAAGCCGATGTCCTCAGAGCCACGGCTGCATTTCGCTCCCACCAAGGCGGATTAGAAGAGTTGGCCCGCCCGCGCAGACATCGTGCCGCCACCGTTCTCCGGCGCTGGGCCGTTTTCCTGTCGATGCCCGCGGGAGCCCTGGGCGTCCTGCTGGCCAGCACGGGGACGAGCGGCCTCGCCAATGCCAATGGCGAAACGCGGACGCTGGAGATCTACCACACGCACACGCGTGAATCGGCGTCGATCACCTACAAGCGGAACGGGCAGTTCGACAAAGACGCCCTCGAGAAGCTGAACTGGATCCTCCGCGATTGGCGCCGCGACGAGCCGACCAGCATGGATCCGCGCCTCTTCGACATCGTCTGGGAAGTGCATCGCGAGGTCGGCTCCAACGAGCCTCTGCACATCGTTTCCGCCTACCGTGCCCCCGAAACCAACGCCATGCTGCGCCGCCGTTCCAGGCAGGTGGCCAAGCACTCCCAGCACATGCTGGGCAAGGCGATGGATTTCCAGCTGCCCGACGTGTCGATGTCCAAGGTCCGCGAAGTCGGCATGCGCCTTCAGCGCGGCGGAGTGGGCTACTATCCCACCTCCAATCCCTTCGTGCATCTCGATGCCGGCAGTGTCCGCCACTGGCCGCGCATGACCCGGGATCAGCTGACCCGGCTGTTCCCGGACGGGAAAACCGTGCACATTCCCTCCGACGGCAAGCCGATGCCGGGCTACGACGTCGCGGCAGCCGAGATCGAGCGCTATGGCGGCACTGTCTCCGCCTATGCCGACGCCGGCGACGAGGACGAGGGCCTGTTCGGCAGCAAGGGCAAGAGCTTCTTCGCCGCCCTTTTCGGCTCGCGTGACGACGAGGCGCAGCAGACCCGGGCGCAGGTCAACCGCCGCTCTACGCGGGTCGCCCGCGCCGAGGAGCCGGAGAACACGGTCGAACCCTACGAGACAGTCACCCGCGGCAGCCCCATCGTCTCGGGCGGCGCGGCTGCCGTCGCACAGGCCCCGGCGGCTGCCGAGGCACCCCCGCAGCCGTCTCCAGCCCCCGCTCCGCAGGCCAAGCCCGTCGCCGTCGCCGCCCTTGCGCCCGAGCCTGCCCTGCAGCAACAGCCGGCAGGCCGGTCCGCGCAGCCCCAGCTCGTCTGGGAAGCGGGCCCGGCAGGCGCAGCACGGCCGGACGGGGCGGAAGCCGCGAACGAGGGCCCAGTCGTCCCGCTGCCGCTCTCGCGTCCGCGGGATCTGGAATCGCTGGTCGCGGCCGCTGACGTGCCGCTGCCGCCATCACGCCCGGTGGAGGTCGCTTCGCTCCTGCCCATCGTGCCCAGTGCAGAGACGATCGGCGTGGCCGAAACGATCTCAGCTCCGCCCGGCGACAAGGACGTCTCGGCCTACGCTCCCATGCCGCCGGTGCGGCCCACGGCGCTGGTGACAGCGAGCCTGGCGCCGCAGCCCGGTCCGCCGCCGCAGCACGCGCGCGCAGAGGCCCCTTTGGCCGTAGGCGGACAGACTGCATCCGCCGCGGAGCTCGACAGGACGGGCCTGAAATCGCTCTTCTCTGCCGCTGCAACCGGCCTGCCGAAGACGGCCCGCGTGCGTACCGCCAAGGCCCACATTGCCGTCACCAATGTCCGGGGTCTGACCGATTCGCCTGCCTCATCGGTCGTGATGGGCTTCGGCACGGCCGACGATATGACCACCGAGCGCTTCTCCGGACCGGCCGTGAAGGCCCTGGCGGTCGCCAAGTTCCAGCCCTGAGGCAAGCCGGTCCTACCGCTTTCGGCAAGGTCGTTTGCAGCGAAAGCGAAGCTGCAAGCCCGAGTCCCTGCATGTAATTTCGGCATGACCGGGGGTAGGCGAACCACCCTCCGTACGGTCACGCGCAGTCAACCATACTCCGAAAGGGGTCGGGTAAACCCCATAAGTGTAATTGCCTGTTGGGGATTAATCTTTTTAGTATTCTGAAGGGCTGAAATTAATATTTACCTCCGCAGCCTGCGTCCTTGGACTGCCGATCCGTCGGCCCGCATACGGCGGAGACATCGAGATGACCGCGACCGTACCGTTAGGGGGATACGGGCAGACGCCGGCCTTCTTCGGCAGCTGCTACCCCTTCACTCGAGACGACCTGCTGCGGCTTGCGCCGCCGGGTGGTACGTTCCGCATGCCGGCCGGGCGCCAGCTCCAGGCTCCGGAGGAAAGCGGCGAGCGCATCATCGGGCTGCTGTCGGGATGGGCCTTCTCCTATCGCCTTTTCCCGGAAGGGCTGCGCCAGATCACCACGATCGAGCTGTCCGGCAGCATGGTGGGACTGAACCTCAACCTGCGTGAAGCAGCCGCCTGCGGCTGCGAGACGCTGACCGAGGTGACCTACTGCCTGATCCCCCGCGAAACGCTCATGCGGCAGGCGGGCCTGCAGCCGACCCTCGGCCTTCGCCTGACCGCCGAGATCATCCGCCGCGAGCTTCTCCTGCGCGAGCGCCTGGCCGACGTGGCGCGCCGCTCCGCGCGCGAACGGGTGGCAAACCTGCTGCTGGAGCTGAGCTGCCGCGCCGAAGGTCGCGACCTCGCCCACGGCGCCGGCATCGTGGTTCCGATGACGCAGAACCAGATCGCCGACGCGATCGGGCTGACGCCCATCCACGTCAGCCGCACGCTGAAGGAGTTCAAGCGCTCAGGCGTGATCCGCTATGTTCGCCGGGAGCTGGTGGTTGCCGATCTCGCGCAGCTCCGGCAGATCAGCACCTTCGAGGACAGCTACGTCACCTGGCTGAAGCGGCCGGCCGGCGTCCGGCCATCCGTGGCAGATACGGTAGCGATCGGCGAAAGCGTAGCCGTTTCCGCAGCGTAGCTCCAAGCGTGCCGTCCTGATGGCGATGGCTGGCGGGGGAACTCCTCCGCCGGTCGAACCCCCGCGAACCCAGCCTCAGCCGACCAGTACGCGGGCTTCCGCACCCCGGGTCCGCACGGCCGCCGGCGGCACGGAATTGCGGATCATCTCGCTCGTGGCCAGGACCACCTCGACCCGATTGTGGGCACCGAACTTCCGCATGAGATTGCGCAGGTGGACCTTGACCGTTCCTTCCTGCATGTCCAGCGCGGCGGCGATGGCCTTGTTCGACTTGCCCGTGTGCAGGAGCTGGAGGACGTCGAGTTCCCGGCGGCTCAGCGGCACGCCCTCGGCGGTCGCCGGGTCACCGGCACCGCGCGGCTCGGCCGAGTAACCGGCAGCTGCTGCCAGCACGGCGGAGGATGGCATGAACTCGCCGTCCGCGAGCAGAACACGCAGCGCGTGCACCAGCGCGGCAGCACCCATGGTTGTGGAGATGAGGCCCCGGATGCCCAGCGACATCGCGAGGCGGAGCACTTCCTCGTCGCCGCCATCGGAGATGATCGCGACGGGCACCTTGCCCGCAAGCCGGGCGGCGGCACGGATTTCGTCTGCCACGCGGTCGTCGAGGCCAGCGCAATAGAAAACGACGAGGCACGGCCCCGCCTCCTCGACCCGGTCGCGCACCTCGGCGAAACTTTCGTGCCCCGCGACGGCAAGGTCAGGTGCAACACCCGCGAGATGCTCGCCGAACAGTTCCCGCAGCATGCGCTGCCGGGCAACGAGGAAGACCTTGGCGGAGGGGTGGTCGATCATCATGGCCTTGTGCCTCTGTTGGTCTCGGCTTGGCTGCTTCCCGATTGGCGGGGCGAGCGGGGAATTTGGGTCGTCTCGAACTGTCGAATTTGAAGTAACACAACTTTAAGGATATGCCTAGCGTGCCGGAACCTAGGCTTTTGAACGTCGTGCAAAATGGTTGATTGCGGTGCGTATGGTTACGTTTGTTAACCAAGTTACGCTGGCTGCCCGCTTTTTCCCGACAGCGCTGCCGTACGCCCGCATCGAGGCCCGTCCAGGCGGGGCGCAAAGGCGGTACGACTTCGTGCGGGAACCCCGCCGGCGGGGTCAGCGGGACCTTTGACCCGACGGCGCAGCGACGATCCTCACCACGCCGATCTTCCCGAACCACACCAAGGCCCGCACCGCCGCCCGTCTCTGTTCCGGCGGCAGGACGGCGACCACGTCCCGCACGCGAAACTGCGCGCCCTTCTCCAGCTGCTCGAGAAGAGCCCTGCACAGCGCGTCGGATGGCAGCGCCGCCCGGGCATGGCGAACGAGGGGAGAGACCCGCAGCCGTTCGTAGATGTCTATCCCGTCGGCATCGACCATGCCGATCTGGTCATCCGGACGCAGCGCCCGGGTCGGATAGGCGGCGTAGGCGCTGAACGGATCAGGCATGGCCGGGTTCACCTGCCGGCCGGCCGCCACCGCTCCCGCCTCGACGCCCCGCCCGCGGCGCTCGGACTGCTCGGCCCACAGCTCCTCGAACTGGCGGATGATCACCGGCCAGGCATAGGTCTCCCGCGCCCGCTTCCGCCCCGTCTCGCCCATGGACTGCCTGAGATCCGGGTTCCGGGCGAGCGTCTCCAGTGCCTGGACCGTGGCGGGGATGTCCACCATGGCGAACATCGCAGCGTGGGCGATGTACTGGTCGTAGCCGTCCACCCCAGCGACGTACCGCGAGGCGATGTCCGGCCCGGAATCCGGCGGGGGCATCAGCGTCGGGATGCGGAACCCGTCCACCCCGTGGCGGACGACGTCCTTGGCGCCGTTCCAGTCCGAGACGACGACCGGCAGCGCAGCCGCCATGGCTTCCAGTGGGGTCAGCGCGAACGTGTCCTGCACATTGTCGCCGAGCAGCGCGAAGCTGTCGCAGGCCCCCCAGATGGAACGGCGGACGGCGGGATCGCGCCCGTCGAGATAGATGGCGTTCACCGACGGCGCGAGGCTTGAAGCTTCGGCCCGGTAGGCCGTCTCGGCGGGCACGGAGCCGAACCATCCGGCCTGCACGAGGTGCACGCGCTGCGGGACGCGCGCCGCCACTTCCTCGAGAGCCAGAAACAGCGCCAGAGGGTTGGCCTTGGACTGCGCGCTCAGGCGGCCGAAGCACAGCACGGCAAAGTCGCCGGTCCCGATGCCGAGCCGCTTGCGCCAGGCTGTCCGCGCCGCTGGATCGGGGGCGAACTCGCCCGGATCCAGGCCGAGCGGGATGACGGGCAGCATCGGTCGCGTGATCCGTGCGGCGTCGAACCGGTCCTCGAGGTAGCGTGCCTCCTCGTCGAGGATGAAGGAGACGGCCTTCTGCACGCCGGACGAAACGCAGACGAGCGCATCCCACGCCTCGACCGGCGCGTGCAGCATGTCGGCAATGCGGCGGGAGACCGCTCCGTTGAGCGGCGAGCGCACAAGCCCGCACAACGCATAGGTCCGCTGGCCGGCAGAGCGCCTCTGCCACGCGAAGGCGGGAAGATTGGCATCCGGCACCATCAGGCAGCCGACATCGGCCAGCCTCTCCGGCTGCGTCATGGGGATCCATTCCACCGAATCGAGCCCGCGCAGGGGCTCGACGATCGTCCGCAGCGTGTCGGCGCTGGAGCGGCTGTGGGAGAGGCACAGCAACGGGCTCGCCTTGCCATAGCGGGCGAGCGCACGGACGAATCCCTCACCCGCCGAATCGCGTCCGAGGAGGTCGGGGCGGCTCGTCGTGAAGGCGTCGGGATCGAAGTAGAGTGCCGCTGCTCCCCTGCCGCCCGGCGGCGGGGGTCCTTTTCCCGTCAAAGGCAAATCCATGCTCGAGACCGTGTCGCGGCACCATAGGCAGGGTGCCGCGAATCGCGATTAGCCCAAGTTAAACACGCCGAGTCCGCCCTGTTTCTGGTGCACGACACACACACTGGCGCGGTTTTACGCAAATTCAGACCGTATCCAGAAAAGGTGGATGCGGCATGCCGCACAATGCGGCACCGCGCCGCCGGAGCCGGCCTCGGACATTCCGCCGCTGTGGAGGGCGGGCCCTCGGGCCCCCCACGCGCCGCGCTTCGTGCTACCCCCTCTGGGTCGTAACAAGACGTGCGGGAGAAGGTGGCCGGAGCGGGAATGCGGACCGACATCGACATGGGCGAAGGCCAGGGCGGAGCCCGGGCCGTCATGGACCTCGAAGAACTTCTGGCGACGCGCCTCCTGGTGCAGGGCAATTCAGGATCGGGAAAGTCGCACCTGCTGCGCCGGCTCCTGGAGCAGAGCGCGCCCTGGGTGCAGCAATGCGTCGTGGACCCTGAAGGCGACTTCGTCACCCTGGCCGACCGGTTCGGACACCTGGTGGTCGATGGCGACCGCAGCGAGGTCGAGCTGGTGCGGATCGCGCAGCGCGTGCGCGAGCATCGCGTCTCCGTCGTGCTGAACCTCGAGGGGCTCGACACGGAAGGGCAGATGCGTTGCGCGGCCGCCTTCCTCGGCGGCCTGTTCGATGCCGAACGCGACCAGTGGTATCCGATGCTCGTCGTCGTCGACGAGGCGCAGCTTTTTGCCCCGGCGGCAGCCGGCGAGGTGTCGGACGAGGCCCGCAAGGTCTCCCTCGGGGCGATGACCAACCTGATGTGCCGGGGACGCAAGCGCGGCCTGGCCGGCGTTATCGCAACGCAGCGCCTCGCCAAGCTCGCCAAGAACGTCGCGGCCGAGGCCTCGAACTTCCTGATGGGGCGCACTTTCCTCGACATCGACATGGCGCGCGCCGCCGACCTGCTCGGCATGGAGCGGCGCCAGGCCGAAATGTTTCGCGACCTGCAGCGCGGGCATTTCGTGGCGCTCGGCCCGGCGCTCGCGCGCAGGCCGCTGCCGGTCCGGATCGGGCCGGTGGAGACGCAGCCGCGCGCCACCTCTCCGAAGCTGCTGCCGCTCCCCGAGCGTCCGGCCGAGGGCCTGCTCGACATGATCATGGAACCGGTTGAGGCGCCCATGCGGGCGTCACGCCCCCGTCCCTCAATTGCCCCACCGCCCTCGACCCACGATTTGCTGGCGCAGGTTGCCGCACACAGGCAGGCCGCCGGAGAAGCGCGCACCGGGGAAGTACCGCCCTCCCCCGCGACGCCGGAGGATCTTGCCCAGCGCGACGGAGCGCTGTCATCGGTGATGGCGGACATACTTGCGGATGCGGAGGCCCCTTTCCGCTCGCATGCAGTGCTCTACCAGGACTTCCTGGTCCGTTGCCGGATCCTGCGCATCCCGGGACCCGCACCAGACATGGGCGAATTCCGCCGACGCCTCGCCGTGGCGCGGGCCGGGCGCGAGCCCGACCCCGGCACGGAGGCACCTGGCCGCTGGCCGGAGATCGTCGCCTTCTCCGAGTGCCTTGCCGACGACGACGCACGGAGCGTCTACCTGCTGCTGGCCCGTGCGGCGCTGTGCGGCGAGCCCTGCCCGGCGGACCCGGAGGTGGCGCGGGTGTTCGGCAGCCGCTCGCCCGGTCGGGCGAAGCGCCTCCTCTCGACCCTGGAGGCCCAGGGCGCGATCGTCCTTCGCGTCGACAGGGCAGGATGGCGGGCCGCCGTTCTTCCCGACTTCAGCCTTGAAACGGCGCCCGGCGATCCGCGCGGCGGGGCGGCGCTGGCCAGCTGAAGCCAGCGCCCCCTGGGCGTCTCAGGCGATCTTGCCGCCGAGCTCGTCTTCGATGTGGATGCGGATGATCTCTTCGAACGAGGATTCGGCCTTGAAGCCGAGCTCCGGCGAGCGCTTGGGAGCGAAGTTGCGCGGCCAGCCCGCGACGATCTTGATGATCGCCGGATCGGGTTCGCGGCGGATGCGCGCGACCACTTTGTCGCCCGCCACCCTGCGGAGCGCCTCGATCTGCTCGCCCACCGTCACGGCAAGGCCGGGCATGGTGAGGTTGCGGCGCGGGCCCACGGTTTCTCCGTCGATCGTCGCCGCGTGGATCAGGAACCCGACTGCCGAGCGCGGCGACGCGTGCCAGTGGCGCACGTCCTCGCCGACGGGCAGCACGGCCTCATGGCCGGCCAAAGGCTCGCGGATGATGTTGGAGAAGAATCCCGACGCTGCCTTGTTCGGCTTGCCCGGACGCACGCAGATGGTGGGCAGCCTGATGCCAATGCCGTCGAGAAAACCCTTGCGGGTGTAGTCGGACAGCAGCAGCTCACCCACTGCCTTCTGGGTGCCGTAGGAGGTGAGCGGGGTGTGGAAGAACTCGTCGCCGATGGCTTCCGGGAAGGGAGCGCCGAAGACTGCGATGGACGAGGTGAACACCACCCGCGGCCTGTAGGTGCCGCCGCTCGCCATGTTCAGCTGGCGGATTGCCTCGAACAGCTTCCAGCTGCCGTCGAGATTGATCCGGTAGCCCTTGTCGAACTCCTGCTCCGCCTCTCCCGACACGATGGCGGCGAGGTGGAACACCACATCGGGGTTCCCGGCGACTAGCTTCTCGGCCTCGCCCGGAAGCGAAAAATCGGACGCGAGCGTCGTCACCGAAAAGGGCGCGCCGGCGGGCACGGCCGGCTCGATGACGTCGTGGAGCGTGGCCTTGGTGATCTGGCGCCCACCCAGGGAGCCGTCCTTGACCAGCCGTTCGGTGAGCTTGCGCCCGACCATGCCGGCCGCCCCGATGATCAGAATGTGCATGATGTGTTTCCGCCCGCAGAGTTCATTGCACCGCAATCTGCGTTGGTAGACCCAACAGCATGTCACGGGCAATAGCACGGACGTGACGCCGCTCGGATGCGTCGAGGTTGCGGCCGATGGCGGTTCGGCAAACGGGGAGCAGGCGACGGTCGATATCCGGCGGCAGCCCTCCCGCTGCCTGGGCGAAGGATCGCGCACCCTGCATCTGGTCGGGGCTGAGCGCACTCACGAAAGCCGACACCACGGTCATCAACGGGGTGGCTGACTCTCCGTCCACCACAGGGGTCGGCGGGGGAGTGGCAGCCGGCTCGTCGCGCATCGAGAGGAAGGCGGAGACGCGGGCGGCGCCCCACTCCATCAGGCTGTCGGCCTCCATGCGGAGCAGCCGGGACTGGGTCGCGCGCGCGGGCTCGATGCCCACCACGTGGACGCGCACGCCGTAGGACTGGGCGACGAGGACGCCGAGACGCACGTCGTCGTCGCCGGTCACCAGCACGGCGTCGCAGATCGACCGGTTGCGCGCGAGTTCCACGAGATCGCTGACGATGAGCGGGTCGACGCCCTTCTGCTCGCCGCCCAGGTTCAGGGCGCCGAGCCGCAGCTTGATGCCGTCGGTCTCGGCCAGAGCATATTGCTGGGCGCTGAGGCGGCCCATCGGCGCGCCATCGTACCAGTAGATCCGGAGCACCGGGACGCCCGGCGCCACCATGGCCGCTGCGTCCTGCAGCGCGGACCTGACGCCTGCGATGTCGAGCCGGATGTCTTCCCGTCTGCGTCGCGAACCCGCCAGCAGGGCGGACCCCTGCGCGAACAGGTATCCCGCGTCGACGAACACGCTGCACCGATCCATGAAGCCCGCCACGACCAAAAGGAAGAGGGCTCCCGCGGGAGCCCTCGCTTATTCAGGCGGACACAAAGCAATGATGGCCCGGCCAAGGCTGGATCATCGAAAGACCGGGCGCGGATAGCAACCAACCGCCGGTTGAGGCCTCAAAGGGCGAAACCACCGTCGACGAGGAAGATCTGCCCGGTCGTATAGGCCGACTCGTTGCCGGCCAGGTAGACGGCCATGGCGGCGATCTCCTCGGGCTTTCCGAGACGGCCGATCGGCTGGCGATCAACGAACGCCTGGCGGACGGTTTCGACGGGTTGCCCGGTGTTCTTCGCCAGCGTCTCGATGCGATCGTCCAGCGAGGGCGACTCGATGGTGCCAGGGCAGATGGCGTTGGCGCGTACGCCCTTGCGGATGAAATCCGCCGCCACAGCCTTCGTAAGGCCGATCACGGCCGCCTTCGTTGCGCCGTAGACGTAGCGGTTGGGGATGCCGCGCACGGAGCCCGCGCCCGAGGCGATGTTGACGATCGAGGCGTTGCCCTTCTCGAGCATGCCGGGGAGGAAGGCCTTGATGGTCCGGTGCATCGACTTGACGTTGATGTCGAAGGAGAACTCCCAGGCCTTGTCGTCGCAATCGAGCACGGTGCCGTGGTGCACGAAGCCGGCGGCGTTGCAGAGAATGTCGATCGGCCCTGTCTCCTTCGCCAATGCCGCGACGGCATCGTTGGAGAGCACGTCGAGCTTGCGGACCTTCGCCCCGGCGAGGCCGGCCAGCTTGTCTTCCGCAAGGTCCGTCGCCCACACCGTGGCCCCCTCGCGGAGGTAGGCCTCTGCGATGGCGCGTCCGATGCCCTGCGCCGCGGCGGTGACGACCGCCACCTTGCCCTCGAGCCGTCCTGTCATGTGCGTCCCCTGTGTCAGCCGATGCTCTTCTTCATGTGCACGAGTATGCGGTCCGGAAGCTGCTCCAGACGCTCCACCTCATAGCCGTGCCGGGCGTACCAGTCGACATTGTGAGCGAGCTTCTGTCCGGTGTAGAGCCGCATGACGGACCGGCCTGCCGCGCGGGCCTGCTCCTCCGCGAACGCGAGCAGCCGGTTGCCGACGCCGCGTCCCTGGGCTGCCGGATCGGTCGCGACGCTCCAGATCAGCAGGTCGTCGTCCTCCCCGGGCTGAAGCACGAGCACGCCCGCCAGGGTCTCGCCGAAATGGGCGAGCCAGACTTCGTCCCTGGCGAGGATCTCGCCGTAGTCGGCTCGCAGCGGGATGGGATCGACACCCAGGATCGCCCGGTTCGGCGACCACGCGGCATGCTGGAGAGCGACGACCGCCTGGAGGTCGTCCGGACCGGCGCGCCGGAAGGTGAGGTCCCCCGTGCTCACGCGGGGCGCTTCGCCAGCGTGGAGAGACTGGCCTTTTGGCTGCCCGCGGCGTCGAAGTTCAAGGGATCAAGCCAGGCCTCGAAGGCGGCCCGCCGCGCTGGCCACTCGGCGTCCAGGATCGAGTACCACGCCGTGTCGCGGTTGCGGCCGCGCACGATCATGTGCTGGCGGAACACGCCTTCGAAGGTAAAGCCCAGGCGCTCCGCTGCCCGGCGCGACGGCGCGTTGCAGGCGTTGCACTTCCACTCGAAGCGGCGGTAGCCGAGATCGTCGAAGACATGGCGCATGAACAGGTACTGCGCCTCGGTCGATCCCGGCGTGCGCTGCAGGCCGGTGCCGTACATGACGTTGCCGACCTCGATGACGCGGTGGACCGGCTCGATCCTCATCAGCGTCTGGTAGCCGAGCGCCCGCCCGTCGGCCTGGCGGACTACGGCGAAGAAGAGCGGATCGGAGGAGGCGGCCTTGGCCTCCAGATGGGCCTGGAACGCCGCCTGATCAGCAAAGGGAGGTTCGAACAGGTACTGCCAGATCACGTCACGGTCCGGCCCATGCGACTCCTCCCAGAGATCCTGCCCGTGACGGGCGGGATCCAGCGGCGCTAGCCGGACGAAGCGGCCTTCGAGGACCCGGCGCACGGGACGCGGAGCCGGCTGTCCCGCCACCTCAGGCCCGATGGGCAGGCCGGTCAGCGGGTCTGGAACGGAACGGAGATCCTCTGTCGAGGCGGTCATTCCGAAGCCTTTCGTAAAGGCGGATCACGTGGCTATCCCGGCCGGCGCAAAGCGCAAGGCCGGGAACCAGGAACACCGTCCGTCGTGGTCCTGGATCCCGGGTCTGCACCGCATCGCTTCGCGTTGCGGCGCGCCCGGGATGACGCCCATGCGACCACGCGTCATCAGACACGCACGATGGAAATCGCGGGCCTGAAGACCCGCGGTCAGCCTCAATGGTTGTCGCGCGGAACGCCCTTGCTCTGCGCCACCTTCTGGTACTTCACGGCCGGCTTGAGAACCATGCCGCTGCCGAGTTGGTCGACCATGCTGCGCTGGATCTCCTGCCAGGGCGTCTGGCTGGGAGGAACGTGGAAGCCGCCGTTCTTGGCCAGCGCCGCGCGCCTCTCCGCGAGGTCCCCGTCCGAGATCAGGATGTCGGCCGTGCCCTTGCGCAGGTCGATGCGGACCCGGTCGCCCGTCTTCAGCAGGGCCAGCCCGCCGCCGGCCGCCGCCTCCGGAGAAGCGTTCAGGATGGACGGCGAGCCCGATGTGCCCGACTGGCGCCCGTCGCCGATGCAGGGCAGCGCGTGGATGCCTTTCTTGATGAGGGCGGCAGGCGGCTGCATGTTCACGACCTCCGCCGCGCCGGGATAGCCGATCGGGCCGGTGCCGCGCATGAAGAGAAGCGTGTTCTCGTCGATCTTCAGCTTCGGGTCGTCGATGCGGTGGTGGTAGTCCTCCGGCCCGTCGAACACGACCGCCCGTCCCTCGAAGGCATCGGGGTCGCTGGGGTTGGAGAGGTAGCGCTTGCGGAACTCCTCGGAGATCACGCTGGTCTTCATCACGGCGTTGTCGAAGAGGTTGCCCTTCAGCACGATGAAGCCGGCGTCCTCGCGCAGGGGCTTGTCCACGGGCATGATCACGTCGAGGTCGATCGACTCCTTGCCGCGGCAGTTCTCGCCCATCGTCTTGCCGTTGGCGGTGAGAGCCTTCTCGCGAATGAGCTTGCGCTTCATCAGCTCGTTGACGACCGCAGGCACGCCGCCGGCGCGGTGATACTCCTCGCCCAGATACTTGCCGGCCGGCTGCAGGTTCACCAGCAGCGGCACCTTGTGGCCGATCGTCTCCCAGTCCTCGATCTCGAGCTTGACCCCGATATGGCGGGCGATCGCGTTGATATGGATGGGCGCATTGGTCGAGCCGCCGATCGCCGAGTTGATGACGATGGCATTCTCGAAGGCCTCACGGGTCATGATGTCGGAGGGCTTCAGGTCTTCCCACACCATCTCGACCGCGCGCTTGCCGGTTTCGTAGGCGATCTGGCCTCGCTCGCGGTAGGGCGCGGGGATGGCCGCGCAGCCCGGCAGGGTCATGCCCAGCGCCTCGGCAAGCGAGTTCATCGTCGACGCCGTGCCCATCGTGTTGCAGTGGCCGACCGACGGGGCCGAGGAGGCGACGATGTCCATGAACTCGTCATAATCAATCTCGCCGGCCGCGAGGCGCTCGCGCGACGACCAGACGATCGTGCCCGAGCCGGTGCGCTCGCCCTTCCAGTAGCCGTTCAACATCGGCCCGCCGCAGAGCACGATGGCCGGGATGTTGACGGTGGCGGCCGCCATGATGCACGCCGGCGTGGTCTTGTCGCAGCCGGTTGTGAGGACGACGCCGTCAAGCGGATAGCCGTAGAGCACCTCGACGAGGCCGAGATAGGCGAGGTTGCGGTCCAGGGCGGCCGTCGGGCGCTTGCCGGTTTCCTGGATCGGATGGACCGGGAACTCGAAGGCCACGCCCCCGGCCGCTGTGATGCCCTCGCGCACGCGCTTTGCGAGTTCGAGATGGTGGCGGTTGCAGGGCGAGAGGTCCGAGCCGGTCTGGGCGATGCCGATGATCGGCTTGCCCGACTGCAGCTCCTCGCGGGTGAGGCCGAAATTGAGATAGCGCTCCAGGTAGAGCGCGGTCATGCCGGGGTTGTCGGGATTGTCGAACCACAGCTGCGACCGCAGCTTGCTCGTCCGGCCGGACGTGGCGTGATGCGGCGGGGCGGCTGCCGGCTCGGCGGCGACACTGCCCTTGCGCGCCTTGGCGGGAACCTTGTCCGCCTTCTTCGGCTTCACCACGGCCTCGGAGACGGCGGCCTTGGCCGACTTCGCCCCCTTGCCCGGCTTGGCCGCCTTGGCATTGACGCCCTTCTTGTCCTTCTTGCCGGCCATGGTCAGTCTCCCCCTGGATCTTTGGCTTGCGCGCAGGCGTGCGAGCGCCGCGCGGATTCGAACGGAATTGTCGGGCGGCAGCATCGACTCAAAAGTCTGCGGAAATCAATCGCCCCATCCATGACGCTGGCGGGAAACAGCGTCGCGGCCCTGTGCAGGTGCTGTTCACGAGGCGCAGGTGCTGTTCACATGCGGGGTTTTCGGCCATAGGGTCGCCGCGGCGCGAGCGCTACGACCACACAGAGCCGCCGCGCCGGGGAGACGTCCATGCTGCATACCGTTCCGTCCTTCGGCCGCATCGGCGAGGAGAACGCCTTCTCCGTCCTGGCCCGCGCCACCGACCTCGCCCGCCAGGGCCGCGACATCATCAATCTCGGCATCGGCCAGCCCGACTTCCGCACGCCCGACCACATCGTCGAGGCCGCGATCAAGGCCCTGCGGGACGGCCACCACGGCTACACGCCGGCGACCGGCATCCTGCCGCTGCGCGAAGCGGTGTCGGCGGACCTGCACAAGCGGCTCGGCGTGGAGGTGGATCCCGACCTCGTGCTCATTGTCCCTGGCGGCAAGGTCACCATGTTCATGGCGATCCTGATGTTCGGCGAGCCCGGGGCGGAGATCCTCTACCCCGACCCCGGCTTCCCCATTTACCGCTCGATGATCGAGTTCACCGGTGCGAAGCCGGTGCCCGTCCCAATTCGCGAGGAGAATGCCTTCGCCTTCTCGGCGGAGGAGACGCTCTCCCTGATCACGCCGCGCACGCGGCTCCTGATCCTGAACTCCCCCGCCAACCCGACGGGCGGCGTGACGCCGAAGGACGAGATCGACAGGCTGGTGGCAGGCCTCTCCCGCTTCCCCGACGTGGCGGTCATGTCGGACGAGATCTACGGGCAGATGACCTATGACGGTCTCGCCCACCAGTCCCTGCTCGCCTATCCCGAGATCCGGGACCGGCTGATCCTGCTCGACGGCTGGTCCAAGACCTACGCCATGACGGGCTGGCGCATGGGCTACTCGGTGTGGCCGAAGCCGCTGATGGACCTCGCCCGCAAGCTCGCCGTGAACTCCTACTCCTGCGTCAACGCCTCGGCCCAGTATGCCGGCCTCGCCGCTCTCACCGGGCCGCAGGACGCCGTGCACGACATGGTGGCGGAGTTCGACCGGCGCCGCCGCGTGGTGACGGAGGGATTGAACGCGCTTCCGAACGTGTCCGCCGCAACGCCGAAGGGCGCCTTCTACGCCTTCCCCAACATCTCCCGGACGGGCTGGAAGGCGAAGCCGCTGGCTTCCGCCCTGCTGGAGAAGGCTGGCGTGGCCACCATCGGCGGCCCCGACTTCGGGGTGCACGGTGAGGGCTTCATACGGCTCTCCTACGCCAACTCGACGGAGAACATCCGAAAGGCACTTGGCAGGATCGCGGAATTCCTCGATAGCGAGCGTCCGGGCTGATCCGGCCCGGCTCCAGCCAGGACAACGCCGTGACGAACGCTCCGCGAGTTCAGCCCCGCCCGCGCGCCACGGCGCGGCGTCCCCGCTCTGCGGTCCTTGCCCTCGTCCTGATGATGGCCGCCCCGGCTGCCATCGCCGCGGAGGACGACGTCGGCGCCAAGGCCGTCAGCGTCGCGGCGAAGGTCGCGCCGACGCTTTGCGCGGAGGACGACAACGTCACCGTCACCTTCACCGGCTCGCGTATCCGGCATTTCCAGGTGTCGGCACGACCGAGCCCGGTGCTGAACACCATCGTCGTCGACAGCCGCGCGCCGGACTTCACCGACTGCACGATCCAGGACCAGCCGCCCGGGCCCGAGGACAAGGTCGAGCGCATCGTTCTCTACGAGGACGACACGTCGATGCTGGTCGGCTACCGGCACTCGGAGTTCTGGCGAAAGGGTGACGTCCCGCTCGCGGTGAAGGACAGGGAGGAGCGCGCGCTGCATCTCGTCCAGCTGTTCACCAAGACGCCGAAGGGTCCCTACGAGTACCTGGTGCTATACCCGCTGGACGGCTACTGGCGGCTGCGCACCCTGGCGCCGCAGCGGCTCGACGAGGTGGCTTACGGCACGTCCTTCCTCGTCGGCCCGATCCAGGGCGATCGCAAGCGGCCGCATGTCGAGCTGAAGTCGATCCGCTATGTTCCGGATGTGAAGCGCTTCGACCTGGTCTTCGCCGGCCGCGAGAGCGCGGGCACCGTTCGCGTCGCCGGCATCGACGAGAAGGAAGCGCGCGTCGAGGTGACGCTGGAAGACGGCGCGCGCGGCGGACCCTTCGCCGCCCTGCGCTCCATGTACCTCACGGAAGGCAATGCCGACGCGGCCCACGTGGCCTGGAAGGAAAAGCGTGCGAAGGAATGGCGGACGCGGGCGCTCCCCGAGTTCCGGCGTGCCTACGCTACGAGCTTCCGCCTCGGCCGTATCGTGCCGTCGCGCCACAATACCAGCGCGCCGGACACGATCGTCGAGGATTTCGCCGAGGAGTGATCCTCAGGCCCCTCGCAGCACACGCAACGTCCTTGCGAGCGCAGCGAAAACTCAGGCCGAAGCCCGCGAAGCCGATGCTGCCGCGTCGATCTGGGCGACGAGGCCCTGGTCGAGACCGAGCTCCTTGGCGAGGCTGGACAGGAACGCCTTCTCGCGCGGCTGGTCAGGCTCGATGGTGAGGCGCGCTGCGGCATAGATTTGCGTCGCCGACTCCGGCCCCGTGGCAAGTTCCGCCAGCTTGGCGGGGGTGGCGGGATGCGCGAGCTCGGAGTTCAGGAAGTCCACCGCCTCCTGGGTCATGCCGATCTGCTGGAGGTTGCCGGTGATGGCGGCGCGCTCGGCAGGATCGAGCGTCCCGTCGGCCATGGCGGCGGCGACCATCGCCCGGAGAAGGGCCTGCGCCGTCGTGTTGTCCTCCTGGTCGTCACCCACGGATCCGAACAGGGACTCAGCCGGCGGCGGCTGGACCTGCGGCGCCTTGCTGAGTGAAACCGGCGGCTTTCCCGCCTGATAGTTCTGCCACGCCTGGTAGGCGAGGCCGCCGATCATGGCGAGCCCGCCAAGCTTGGCGGCGTCGAGCGTGAAGCCGCGCCCTGCCTTGGTGCCGAGGAACAGCGAGCCGAGCGTGCCCGCGACCGCGGCCGACGTGCCGGGATTGCGGGAAATGGTGTCCTTCGCGCTCTGGGCAAGGCCGCCGGCCGTCTGGCCGCCGGTGAGCTGGCCGATGATGTCGTTGAGCGCCGAGCTGGCGCCGGTCTGCTGGGCCGCGCCCTGCAGGCCCTGCGTCGCCTGCCCGAGCACCGCGCCGAGGATGCCCCCGAGCCCGCCGAGCCCGCCTGCGGCAGCCCCCGCTGCGCCCTGGCCGCCACCCTGCAACTGGCCGAGCACGCCGCCGAGTATGTCTGCGATTCCTCCCTGTCCGCTCGGGGCCGCGGCCATCCGGCCTCCCGCCGCGGCAGACTGGCCGGCCGTCATTGGGCCGAGCACGCTCGAGAGAATGTCGCCGATATTGCCCTGTCCCCCGCTGGAGGGCACCTGGCTGGCGGCGGTGAGGGCGTCGAGAACCTTCTTGGCATCGAACATGGGCGTGCTCCCCTGGCATCGTTGACAGGAGTTAAGCACATCATTCCGACAATGACACTGCAACGCTTGAGGAGCGCAACGCCGCAGGACAGATCAGGGTCGAAGCCCTGCGCAGGCTGCCGCCAGGCGCGTCACGGTATCGTAGTCCCTCGCCTTCAGGGCAGCCGCGGGAGTGACCCAGGATCCGCCGACACAGACGACGTTGGGCAGCGCCAGGTACCCCCTCGCCTTCTCCACGTCGATACCGCCCGTGGGACAGAAGGTGAGATGCGGCAGCGGCGCCGCGAGCGACTTGAGGTAGGGAACTCCGCCCGCCGGCTCCGCCGGGAAGAACTTCAGGACGGTGTGCCCCATCTCGGCCATCGCGAGCGCCTCGCTGGCCGTGGCAACGCCGGGCAGGAAAGGCACGTTCATGGCCGCAGCCGCCTCGGCGAGCGCCCTCGTCGAACCGGGGCTCACCAGGAACTGCGCTCCGGCCGAGACACAGTCTCCCACTTGTGCCGCGTCCAGCACGGTTCCCGCCCCGACCACCGCGTCCGGCACCGCCTTCGCCATGGCCTCCATGGCGGCAAGCGCTCCCTTGGTCCGCAGCGTGACCTCGAGCACGTTGAGGCCGCCGGCCACCAGTGCCCTCGCCAGCGGCACGGCCTCGTCCGGCTCGTCGATGGTGAGCACGGGGACGACCGTCACCTTCCGCAGCACGGAGAGCAGAATGTCGTTGCGGGGATCGGCTGGCATGGTCGCGTCTCCGGCGGGTTCGTCTCGGAGGTGAGTGGACCGGACTGAACCCCGCGTCAACGCACCGCTTCGCCGGGCCAAGGCACAGCCGGCTGCTGGCACCGGGGTGCGTTGCCCATGTCGTGCGCTTCTGGCGGGAATTCCGTCGCCAAACGTCCGTATCGCTTGCGGAATGTCGCGGGCCCGTCAAATATGCGCCAGCTTCGCGGTGGTTCCGGCGCCGTGAGCCGGGTACGCGTGTGCCCGCGTGCCGGAAGACGACACCTGCCGAGCAAGCGGACGGCCACCGGCGCGTTCGCCCATCCTACAACAACGGCCCAGAGCCGACGGAGGAAAACCCGATGAACAGACGCGTCCTGCTCAATCTCTTTGGCGCCACGGCGCTCGCCGGTCTCTCGACCCTGCCGGTCGTCGCCTTCGCCCAGGAGAAGACGATGGTGACGGTGGTGAAGATCGCCGGCATCCCGTGGTTCAACGCGCTCGAAAAGGGCGTGCAGAAGGGCGGCAAGGACTTCTCGATCAATGCCACCATGGTCGGCCCGGCCAATGTCGATCCGGCCCAGCAGGTGAAGCTGCTCGAGGACCTGATCGCCAAGAAGGTCGACGTGATCGGCCTCGTGCCGCTCGACGTGAAGGTGACCGAGCCCGTTCTGAAGCGTGCCCAGGCTGCCGGCATCAAGGTCATCACGCACGAAGGGCCCGAGCAGGAAGGCCGCGACTGGAACGTCGAACTTATCGACTCCGTCGTGTTCGGCGAGGTGCAGATGCAGAAGCTCGCCAAGGAGATGGGCGAGGAAGGCGACTACGTCGTCTACGTCGGCACGCTCACCACGCCGCTCCACAACAAGTGGGCCGACGCCGCGATCGAGTACCAGAAGAAGCACTATCCCAAGATGAAGCTGGTCACCGACCGCTTCCCGGGTGCCGACGAGATCGACACGAGCTATCGCACCACGCTCGACGTCATCAAGGCCTACCCGAACCTCAAGGGCATCCTCGGCTTCGGCTCCAACGGCCCGATCGGCGCCGGCAACGCCGTCCGCGAGAAGCGCCTCGGCAAGAAGATCGCCATCGTCGGCACGGTGCTGCCGTCGCAGGCCAAGCCGCTGATCATGGACGGCACGATCCGCGAGGGCTTCCTCTGGAACCCGACGGATGCCGGCTACGCCATGGTTGCGGTCGGCAAGCTGGTGCTCGACGGCAAGGAGATCAAGGACGGGATCGAGATCCCCGGCCTGGGCAAGGCCACGGTCGACGTCGCCAACAAGCAGATCAAGGTCGACAAGATCATGAAGATCAACAAGGAGACGGTCGACGGCCTCATCGCCGGCGGTCTCTGAGTTCATCGGGCCGCGCGGCTTTCGTCGCGCGGCCCTTTTCGTCCGGCGCTTCAGGCCGGGCCGTCCCCCAGTTCGAGCGTGCCGAGGCCGCATTGGCTCCCTTTATCGAACTCGCGCACATCTCCAAGCGCTTCGGCGGCGTGCATGCGCTGCAGGATGTCGACATGACCCTGGAAGCCGGCGAGGTGCACTGCCTCGTGGGTGAGAACGGCTCGGGCAAGTCGACGCTGATCAAGATCATCTCGGGCGTGCAGCCCCCCGAACCGGGCGGGCGCATCGTCATCGGCGGACGCGAATATCCGCATCTGAACCCGGTTGAGAGCACGCGCGCGGGCATTCAGGTCATCTACCAGGACCTGTCGCTCTTCCCGAACCTCACCGTGGCCGAGAACATCGCGGTTGGACGCCACCTCGGCGGTTTCCGCCCGGTCGACTGGGGCGCGATCCGCGACACCGCCGTCGCCGCGATGAAGCGCATCGATGTGGCGCTCGACCTCGACGCCAAGGTCGAGGACCTCAACATCGCCAACCGCCAGCTCGTCGCCATCTGCCGGGCCATGGCGGCCGAAGCCAAGCTCGTCATCATGGACGAGCCCACCGCGTCGCTGACCCGCCACGAGGTGGACGCCCTGCTCTCGCTCGTGCGCGAGTTGAAGAAGAAGGGCATCTGCATCGTCTTCGTCAGCCACAGGCTGGACGAGGTGCTGGAAGTCGCCGAGCGCGTCACCGTGCTGCGCGACGGCAAGAAGGTCGGCACCTTCGACGCCCGCGAGATGAACGACAAGAAGCTCGCCGTGCTGATGACGGGCAAGCAGTTCCACTACGACCTGAAGGACGTCGACATGTCCGCCCGGGACGTGGTGCTCAGCGTCAAGAATCTCACCCGCGCAGGGCAGTTCGAGGACGTCAGCTTCGACGTGCATGCCGGGGAAATCGTCGGCCTTACCGGCCTCCTCGGCTCCGGCCGCACCGAAATGGCGCTCTCGCTCTTCGGCATGAACCCGTCGGATCGCGGCGCGGTGACGATCAACGGCCGTCCCGTCGCGCTGAAGTCCAATGCCGAGGCCATCGAGAACGGCATCGCCTATGTCTCGGAAGACCGCCTGACGCTGGGCCTCGTGCTGGAGCAGCCGATCTCCTCCAACGTCATCGTCACCGTGCTGGACAAGCTCTCGGGTACCTTGGGCCTCATCCCCACGTCGCGCCGCCGTCAGACTGTGACGGACTGGATTCGCGACCTCACGATCAAGGTCTCGAACCCCGAGAATCCGGTGAAGACGCTGTCCGGCGGCAATCAGCAGCGCGTCGTGCTGGCCAAGTGGATGGCCACGAAGCCGCGGCTCCTGATCCTCGACAGCCCCACCGTCGGCGTCGACATCTCGGCCAAGGACGGCATCTACGAGATCGTCAAGCGCCTGGCCTCCGAGGGCGTCGCCATCCTGATGATCTCCGACGAGATCCCGGAAGTGCTCTACCACTCCCATCGCATCCTGATCATGCGCAGCGGCCGGTTGACAGGCGAGTTCAAGCCGCACCGCACGTCAGAGGAAGAATTGAGGGTGGCCGTCAATGCGTGACGCCTTTGCACGCTTCCGGCACTCTCACGAGTTCCGGCTGCTCATCGTCATCCTCGTGCTCGTAACGGGACTGACCATCGCGACGCCGAGCTTCCTGACGCTGCAGAACCTGTTCGACCTTCTCACCTCCTACGCCTTCCTCGGCATCCTGGCGGCGGGCCTGCTCGTCGTGCTGATCGCCGGAGGCATCGACATCTCCTTCACGGCCACCGCTTCGGTGGCGCAGTACGTGGCGATGACCGCGGCCAACGCCTATGGGCTCGACTGGATCAGCGTTTTCGCCATCGCCTGCGCCGTCGGCATCGTCTGCGGCGCCGTCAACGCCGTCTTCATCCAGACCCTGCGCATCTCGTCGATCATCGTGACGGTGGCGACGCTCAACATCTTCTACGGGCTGCTGATTTTTGCGACGGGCGGCAAGTATATCTACTCGCTGGCGGAGTGGTTCGCGAAGGGCATCTGGTGGTTCGAATACGTCGACGCCGACCAGGTGCCCTATGGCGTCAACCTGCAGATGCTGATGCTGGTCGTCTGCTTCATCGTCACCTGGCTGCTGCTGAACCGCACCAATATTGGCCGGCAGATTTACGCGATGGGCGGCAATCCTGATGCCGCGCAGCGCCTGGGCTTCAACGTCTTCCGCCTCAACCTGCTGGTCTACTGCTACATGGGCGTCATGGCGGGGGTCGCCTCGCTGGTGCAGGCCCAGCTCGCCCAGTCCGTCGCGCCGACCGTGCTGGTGGGCAAGGAACTCGACGTTCTCGCCGCAGTCGTGCTCGGCGGCGCCAGCCTGACGGGTGGCGTCGGCACCGTGCTCGGCACGGTGCTTGGCCTCGTCCTGCTCGCCGTCATGCAGAACGGGCTCGTGCTGCTCGGCGTCTCGTCCTACTGGTCCCAGTTCTTCGTCGGGCTCGTCATCCTCATCTCGGTGTCGAGCACCGCCCTCGCCATGCGGCGGCGTCCCGCCAGGAGTGTCGTGACATGAGCGATCAGGCCGCACGTCCCGCTGCGGGGGACGGCCGGACGCCCTGGCAGCGCCTGCTGGCACTGGGCAATGACGGCACCAACATGCGGCTGGTCGTGCTGCTGGTCGCCCTGCTCGCCGGCTTCGCGCTGGTGCTGGGCGACGCGCTCTTCACCACCACGGCGCTCCAGTCCATGGCCTTCCAGATGCCGGAGCTCGGCATCCTCTCGCTCGCCATGATGATCACGCTGCTCTCCGGCGGCATCAACCTCGCTGTGATCTCGACGGCGAACCTGTGCGCGCTGACCATGGCCTTCGTGCTCACCCGGTTCCTGCCGGGCAGCGAGGGCGCGGCCTGGGTGCTGTGGCAGTTGGCGGCCCTGGCCGCCGGGTTCGTGGTCGCCGCGATCATCGGCATCGTCAACGGCTACATCATCGCCTATCTCGGCGTCTCGCCGATCCTGACGACGCTCGGCACCATGACGCTGGTGAAGGGCATCGCCATCGGCACGACGCGGGGCAACGTGCTCTCCGGCTTTCCCGATCCCGTGGTCTTCATCGGCAACGGGACAGTGTGGGGGGTGCCCTTTGCGCTGGTCGTGTTTGCCGCGGTTGCCATCCCGATGGCCATCATGCTCGGCCGATCGCCGCTGGGCGCGGCGATCTACATGATCGGCTCCAACGAGCGCGCCACCCGGTTTTCAGGCATCGACACGCGCAAGGTGATCGTGAAGGTCTACGTCATCTCCAGCCTGTACGCGGCGGTGGCGGCAGTGGTGATGATGGCCCGCTTCAACTCCGCCAACGCGTCCTATGGCGAGAGCTACCTGCTCGTCACGATCCTGGCTGCGGTGCTCGGCGGCATCAACCCGATGGGCGGCTTCGGCAAGGTCGGCGGGCTCGTGCTGTCGCTGATCATCCTCCAGGTCATCTCGTCGGCCTTCAACCTGCTGAGCTTCAGCCAGTTTCTGACGCTCGCGATCTGGGGCGGCATCCTCATCGCCGTGACTGCCGTGCCCGTTATCAGGCAGCGCCTGGGGATCTAGCCGTGACGGAGGCAGGGCAGTCACCGGGCGGGCTCGTCGCGGTCCTCGACATCGGCAAGACCAACCTCAAGGTGCTCGTGGCCACGGCTGACGGCCGGCCGGTCGAGAGCCTGCAGAGGCCGAACGACCTCGCCCTGCGCGACCCCTACCTCGCCATCGACATCATCGCCGTCGAGGAGTGGTTCCTCGGCGCCCTCGCCGAACTCGGCCGGCGGCATCCCGTTCGCGCCATCGTCGCGACTGCCCATGGCTGCGGCGCCATTCTCTGCGACGAGGACGGGCCCGTCCTGCCCATGATGGACTACGAGTGCCCGACGCCGCCGGAGATCGATGCCGGCTATGCGGCGCAGGGGCCGGACTATCGCGAGGTTCTCTGCTCCACGGGCCCCGGCGCATCTCGCCTGACCAAGCAGCTGCTCTGGCAGAAGACCGCGTGGCCGGAGCGCTTCGCGCGCGGCACGCGCTACATGACAACCGCGCAGTACCTCGCCTGGCGGCTCGGTGGCCTGCCGGCCAGCGAGATCTCGCAGATGGCGGCGCAGGGGCACCTGTGGGACCCTGTCGCAGGGCAGCCCTCCGGCTTCGTCCGCCGGAATGGCTGGGACCGTCTCTTTCCACCCTTCGCAAAGGCCGGCGAGGTGTTGGGCCAGTTGCGGCCGGACCTCGCGGCGCGCACCGGACTTGCGCGCGACACCGCGATCCTGTGCGGCGTGCACGACAGCAACGCCAACCTGTTCCGCTACAAGGCGGCCGGCTTCGTGGACCGTGCCATCCTGTCGACGGGGACCTGGATGATCGCCTTCGTGCGCGGCCGTCCCCTGTCGACCCTGGTGGAAGGCCGGGCCATGGTGTCGAATATCGACGTCGATGGCGAGCCCGTCGCCTCCACGCTCACCATGACCGGGCGGGAGCACGCCATCATCGCGGGCGAGGGACCAGCCACCGACGCGGAAGCGCTGGCCGCCGTTCCCGGCCTGCTGGCGCGGGGCACGATGGCGCTGCCGTCCTTCGTCGCCGACGATGGTCCGTTCCTCGGCGCGGGCGGGCGTGGGCGCATCGAGGGCCCTCCCCCGGTGAACGCCGCGGAGCGGCGCGGGCTGGCCGCGCTCTACGCCGCCTTCACCGCCCATCTCTGTCTCGAGGCGCTGGGCACCTCGGCCCCGGTCGTGGTCGACGGCGGCTTCGCCACCAACCTGGCCTTCGGCCGGTTGCTGGCGGACCTCCGCCCGCAGGGCCAGCTCGAAATGAGCCGCACCAAGGACGGAACGGCGCTGGGCGCCGCCCTGCTGTGGGCCCGGTTCGAACGGAGGGCCCCCGTGACCACGGTCGAGCTCAATACCGTCCCGGCGGCCGGGATTGCCGGGCTGGCCGAAGCCTTCCGGACGTGGCAGGCGAAGGCCGATTCCCTTGCCCCGCCGCGCTGAGCGTGTAAGACGACCCTCACCTCCCGCCCGACGAACGAGGACCGATCCATGAAAGCCGCGAAGTCCCCCGCCATCTCCCATCTCGAGCTGCGCGAGGGTATCATCCGCACCTGCGTCGAGATCAACAGGATCGGCCTCAACCAGGGCACTTCGGGCAACGTCTCGCACCGGACCGAGGACGGAATCCTGATCACGCCGACGAGCCTGCCCTACGACATGATGAAGCCGGAAGACATCGTCGACCTGTCCTGGGACGCCTCCTACGAAGGCCGGCACCGGCCTTCCTCGGAGTGGCGTTTTCACCGCGACATCCAGAAGAACCGCCCAGACATCAACGTCGTGCTGCACACGCATTCGATCTATTGCACGACGCTCGCGGTGCACGAGAAGCCGATCAATTCCTTCCACTACATGGTCGCCGTCGCCGGCGGCATCGACATCCGCTGCGCTCCCTACGCCTGCTTCGGCACGCAGGAGCTGTCCGATCATGCGCTGGAGGCACTCGAGGACCGCACCGCGTGCCTGCTCGGCCACCACGGCCTCATCGTGCTGGCCGACACGTTCGAGAAGGCGATCTGGCGCGCCGTCGAGGTCGAGACACTGGCTAAGATGTACGTGCATGCTCTCGCCATCGGCGAGCCGCCCGCCCTTTCGCGGGCCGAGATGGAGCGCGTCATCGAGCAGATGCGCCTGATGAGCTACGGCCAGATGCCGGATGTCTCAGGCGTCACCGACACGCCGCGCCTGAAGGGTGAGAAGGGCACTTCCGCGAAGGCGGCGGGCAAGGCGTCAGGCAAAGCCAAGTCAGTGAACGCCAAGGCTGCCGCCAAAACCGCTAAATCCGCTACGAAGTCCGCAGCTGCGCCCAAGGCGGCCGTGACCAAGGCCGAAAAGAAAAGCGCCCCCAAAGCTGCAGCGAAGGCAGCCAAGAGCGCCGGACGCAGCCGCAAAGGTAGCTGACGAGCCATGAAAGCGGGGCCGCCGGCAGGTCCTTGGGCGGAGAAATCGACCTCTGCGCTCGGCCTTGCCCGGGCCGCGCGCAAGGAGCCCTGACCTCGTGAACATCCACGGCAAGCACTGGCGAACCATCTGGCCCGTCGACGGCGCGAACAGCGTCGGGATCATCGACCAGACCCGCCTGCCGCATGCCTTCGAAACCGTCCGGCTCACGACCCTGGATGAAGTCGCCCACGCCATCCGGGCGATGCTCGTGCGCGGCGCGCCCCTGATCGGGGCGACCGCGGCCTACGGGATGGCGATCGCGATGGGCCGGGATCCATCGGACGGGCACCTTGCCGACGCATACGACATCCTCTACCGGACGCGTCCGACGGCGGTGAACCTGCGCTGGGCTCTGGACGACGTGCGCGGACGCCTGCGATTGCTGCCGCCTGTGGAGCGAGAGGCAGCCGCATGGCGGCGCGCGGCCGAGATCGCCGACGACGACGTCGAGACATGCCGGAGGATCGGCGAGGCCGGCGCCGGGATCATCGCGCAGGCTCACACGAAGCTCGGCCGCCGCATCGACATCCTGACCCACTGCAATGCCGGGTGGCTGGCCACCGTGGACTGGGGCACGGCGCTGGCACCGATCTACATGGCGCATGACCGCGGCATCCCGGTGCATGTCTGGGTCGATGAGACCAGGCCACGCAACCAGGGCGCATCGCTGACCGCCTACGAACTCGGGGCTCACGGCGTGCCGCACACCGTCATCGCCGACAACACCGGCGGGCACCTGATGCAGCACGGCAGGGTGGACCTCTGCATCGTCGGCACCGACCGCACGACCGCGCGCGGCGACGTCTGCAACAAGATCGGCACCTACCTCAAGGCGCTGGCCGCCCGTGCCAACGACGTGCCGTTCTACGTCGCCCTGCCCCACAGCACGATCGACTGGACCATCCAGGACGGCGTCCGCGAGATCCCGATCGAGGAGCGTGACCCGGCAGAGCTCACGCACATGACCGGCCGGCTGCCCGACGGCAGCATCGCGACGGTCGAGATCATCGCCCCCGGCAGCCCCGCCGCCAACTATGCGTTCGACGTCACCCCGGCCCACTTGGTGACTGCCCTGATCACGGACAGGGGGCTGTGCGAGGCCAGCGCTGAAGGACTGCAGTCGCTGTTCCCAGAAACCCGGATTGAAGCTGCCCGCGCCTCGGATTGAGGAGGAGAGGCTTCATCGCCGCAGCACGGTTGCCCTGTGCGGCAGGGCCAGCGCACGCCGTGTCAGGAGCGCACAGACCCACCAGTGGCGCCCCCCGCTTTCTGCTCCAAAAGCGTCCCCGGACACTCTGGATCAGTGATTCGCGCTGCACAGGGCTTTATGGATGTAACATCAAAGACACATCCACATCTAAATAGCACGATTCAGCCCGCTCAACCCGTCCGAACCACCCGCCCAAAATGCAGGCAGGCCTTGTTCTCCAAAGCTTCTGCATCGTAAAAACGGTTAACAACGGCATAAGGGGCCGTCGGGTTTCAGCAAAGGCCCAGCTCATGCGGGGTCTTACCGATGTTTGCAGCGGCGGTATCCGGCGATAGAGGCCAGGGCAACTGGATCCAAGAGAGTGGGGACTGAGTATGAACGTATCTCCTCGCCTGCGAAGCCTGAGCCTCGTCCTGGCTATGCCTTTGGCGGTAGCCGCATGCGCTAATGCCGACAAGACGGCCAGCATCCCGCAGCCTCTCCCGAGGGAGAAAGTGCGCGAGCTCGTCCGCAAGGAGGCCAAGGCGCAGGGTGTGCCGACCTCCCTCGCGCTGGCTGTCGCGCAGGTTGAATCGGGCTTCAATCCGCTCGCAAAGTCCCCCGTGGGGGCGATGGGCGTGATGCAGGTGATGCCCGCCACGGCGCGCCTGATGGGTTATGCCGGACCCGACGTCGGGCTCCTCGACGCCAGCGTGAACGTGCCCCTCGGCGTGAAGTACCTCAAGGAGGGCCTGGACGAGGGCGGCGCGCGCTGGGCCGTGGCCCGCTATCATGGCGGCCCCAACACCCGGCTGCACGGACCGAAGACGGCGAAGTACACGCGCACCGTGCTCGCCTTCTACAAGCGCGGTTTCGACGATCCCTTCCCGGGCGAGACCAACGACAAGGGCTACCTGACCAACAC
Source organism: Alsobacter sp. (assembly GCF_059501845.1). Lineage (NCBI taxonomy): Bacteria > Pseudomonadati > Pseudomonadota > Alphaproteobacteria > Hyphomicrobiales > Alsobacteraceae > Alsobacter > Alsobacter sp. The sequence goes on from NZ_JCACDK010000017.1 coordinate 134,565, forward strand.
GCAGGTCGCTCTGCTGGACACGCCGGCGCGCTGAACGCTCACAGGCTCCCCGTACCGCTTGCCACGTAGCCCCGCCAGTCCGGCATGACGGCGGGGCTTCGCGCGCCGCATCCCGTGCATACGAAGCGCCGGGCGCTGGGAATGTCGAGAAAGACGAGGTCGTCCGGAAGCCCCAGCGCGTCGAAGGTGAAGCGCGCCGCGTGCTTGCAGCGCGTGCACCATACCGAGAAGGCGGTCAGCCCCATCCCCCGGGACCAGCCGATGGTCGGCAGATCACCGGTGCCGCCTCTGTTCGCCCGCGTCCCTGGGCGCAAACGCAGGGCACGGCGGATCGGGGGCATGCGGCAACTCCGGCATGTGTCGGGCAACGTTTCGCGCGATACTGGATCCTGAGTCGAAGGAAAGGACAATAGTCTTGCGGAAAGTGCTTATAGTCCTTTTGGTCATGGCTTCAGGCACGGCACTTGCCTCGTCGCCGGACGCCTGGGATGCCCTGTTCAGAAAGGCTGGAGAGGCCTGCCGGAAGGCCTCCGATCTGAAGGAGGCGAAAGTCGCCGGCAATCCCATCGACTTTCAGGACAGCGTCCTCGTCATCGTCGACGGACGCTGGCCGCAGCCTCACATGAAGAACGCGAAGGCGCGGTTCGCCTGCCTCTACGGCAAGCGGACCGGCAAGGCCGAGGCGCAGGAGATGCCGGCTCGACCCTAGCCGACCGAGATTCAGCCGCTCAGCGTCCGGCCGAGATCCAGCCATCGAGGCCATCGGCCAGGGCGTCGAACACGGCCCTGATCGGCGGAAGGCTTTTCTGGTCCCCATGCACGGCGAGCCAGCAGTCCAGATCCAGAGCGATCTGCTTCTGCAGGACGGGGATCAGATCCGGGTCCCCGCCGGCCATGGCCTTCTGCATCATGCCGATCCCCAGACCGGCGCGGATCGCCATGACCTGCGCGACATCGGAGTCGACGCGAAACGAGAAGATCGCCCGTGAAATCGGCAGGACACCCCCGGCCACTGAACGCGCCGAGTGATCATCGCGGTCGAAACCGACGATGTGGTGGGCCGTGAGTTCGTCCAGGGATCCCGGCAGTCCCATGCGGTCCACGTAGTGCCGATGGGCGAAGAGGCCGAGAGGCACGGTGCCGACCTTGCGCGCCACGAGCCCGTCCTGCTTCGGCCGGGTCATGCGTACGGCGATGTCGGCGTCCCGGCGCAGCAGGTCTTCGTTCCGGTTGTTGAGGGCGAGTTCGAGCACGATACCTGGCAGCCGCTCGCGCAGTCCCGCGAGGATGCCCGGCAGGACGAAGGTGCCCATGATCTCGCTGGCGGAGATACGCACGGTGCCCGTCGGCTGCTCGACGTCTCCGCCCGTATCCGCGGCGCGCAGGAGAGCCGCGAAGGACGTCTCCATCACCTCCGCGTGCGGGACCAAGCTCTGCGCGATCTGTGTGGGAACCAGGCCGCTGGCCGAGCGCGTGAACAGGGCGACGCCAAGCCCGGCTTCCAGCTCGTCGATATGGCGGCCGACGGAGGGCTGCGTGAGCCCCAGCGATCGCGCGGCCGCTGAGAGGCTGCCGCGCCGGACCACCGCCAGCAGCGTCCGGACCAGCGACCAGTCGGTGAACTCGATCATACGAAAATCTATAGCGACCCAACGGAGATAGGCAATTCCCGTAGCGGCACCCCTGGCCCATTGTCCCGGCCACAGGAGGTTGCCATGAGCAGCGACAATCAATCCGGGAAAACCGCACTGGTCCTCGGCATCACGGGCGGAATCGGGTCGGCGATCGCCACCGCCCTGGCGGGACGGGGCTGGACCATTCGCGCCTTGACGAAGCGACCAGCCAGCGGGAGGCCGTCGTTTGCCTTCCCGGTCGAGTGGCTGGAAGGCGATGTGCTGAATGCCGGCTCCGTCCGTTCGGCCGCAGTCGGAGCATCGCTCATCGTGCATGCCGTCAACCCGCCGGGCTACCGCCGCTGGCGCGAGGACGGCCTGCCCATGCTGGCCAACACCATCGAGGCCGCACGCGTGGCGGGTGCGACGATCCTCTTCCCGGCGAATGTCTACGTCTACTCGCGGTCCTCGCCGGAGACCGTCGACGAGACGGCGCCCCGCAGTCCGGAGACCCGGAAGGGGCGTGTCCGGATCGAGATGGAACAGATGCTCGAGCGAGCCAACCGGGACCACGGGATTCGCGTGATCGCGGTGCGGGCGGGCGACTTCTTCGGTCCGGGCGTCGTCGGCTCCTGGTTTTCGCAGGCTTTCGCCAAAGGTGGCCCGTCGCTCAAAGCCGTGCAGACGCTGGCGCCGGCCGGCACGGGGCACACCTGGGCCTACGTTCCCGACCTGGCGGAAACCTTCGCCAGGCTCGTCGACCGCGGCACCGCGATCCCGGCCTTCTCGCTCGTGCACTTCGCCGGCCACTACGACGCCACCGGTAGAGAGCTTGCGGATGCCGTGCGCCGGGCTACCGGACGACCGGACCTCCCGGTGAAGCCCTTCCCCTGGATCATCGTCTGGCTGGGAGCCCCGTTCTCGGCCTTCCTGCGGGAAGCGATCGAGATGATGTGGCTCTGGAAGAAGAGCCTCGCGCTGGACAATAGCCGGCTCCGGTCCCTGATCGGCGACGAACCGCATACACCGCTCGACGACGCCGTGAAGGCGTCGCTGCACGCCTAGCTCCCCATCCCTCTACCCACGGAGACACCATGTCGACCGCGACCCCCGCGGCGCCGGTCCCGCGCGCCGAAATCCGCTTGCTTGCCCTCCTGATCCTGGCCCAGGTGGTGCTATTCATGGTTCCGCTGATCGTCCTGGGACAGGCGATCGGCTGGCCCGCCAGCCTCCGTCTGCCCGCCGGGGAGATCCTGCCCCTGGTCGAAAGCCAGGCCCTGGCCGTGCAGGTCGGCTATTGGGGCTACCTGGCAACCGTCCTTGCCATGGTCCCGCTGGTTCTGGCCCTGCGCCGCCATGCTCATGCCGTCGGTGTACGGTCGCTCGCGGTCGACTGCATGACCGCCTTCGGCCTTGCCGCGGCCGTCCTGAAGTCGCTCGGCATCGTCCGCTGGCTCGTCGCGATGCCCAAACTCGCCGCCGTTTATGCAAGAACGTCCGATCCCGCGCTCCGCACCGCCATCGGAGCCACGTATGAGGGCCTGAACGGCTATGCCGGAAGCGTCGGGGAATTGCTGGGCGTGCAGCTCGTCTCCGGCCTGTGGATGATCTCTCTTGGCCTCGTCCTCGGGCGAACCGGCCTGCGGCTGAATGGCTGGGCGTCCCTGGCGATCGGAGCGGCTTTCGTGGCCTGCGCGCTGCGGACCCTGGTTCCCTCGCTCGGCGTTTTGCAGACGGCCCTTCCCCCCGTCGCGCTGGCCTGGCTGGCGGTGTTCGCCGTCACAGTGTGGCGGACGCGATAGGCCGGGTCATTCCGCGGCCACCGGCTCGGACTTCGGCAGCGTCGGATCCTTCTTCCGTTCCGACAGATGCTGCGACACGAGGCCCGCGAAGAGCACCAGCACGAAGCCGACCTGCTGCACGGTGAAGCCCAGCATCGTGAAGAAGTTCAGCCTCTGCTGGACGTGGTCCTTCCGCTCGACGAGCGTGTAGCGCTTGTCGATCATCTCGCCCTGCAGGCGGCGCGCCGCGATGGTGTCATCGCGCTCCATCAGGATGACCTTGTCCGCCTGCTCGCGATCGCCGGCCCGGGCACCCTCGGTGACCATGTCGTACTCCTCCTTGCGCGCGCGCCAGCGCTCGACCTGGGGATAGATCTCGGACAGGATCACGAGATAGGCGTGCCGCCGGTCGATATACATCAGCTCGCGAAAGGCAGACCGCGCCTGGTCCGGAATGCTCTGGTTCAGCGACAGAACCTGGATCAGCGTGCCGGTGGACTCGAAGAGCTGGAACTCGAACATCGCCCGCTCGATCATGTCGATGTGGCTGTTCGTGGAGCGGATGTCCTCGTCGATGTCGGCGATCTGCTTGCGCAGCCCGTCACCCACGCCGACCGAGGCGAGGCCTGCACCGATGGTCAGCGTGGCGCCGAGGACCGCATTGATGGTGCGCGCGGTCCAGAACTCACGTTTCGCAAGGGCGCCGATCCACTCGCCCACCCTTCGCAGTGCCTTCGCCATGTCCCGCGCTCCAGCGCCGCGGCACGAGCGTAGCTGTGCTGCGAACGGATTTCACGCGAGAGTTGAACGATCGATGATCGTCCGCTAGAGCCCGAAGCTGCCGAATATCGAGGCGCCGCGGTCTGCGGTTCCCGCCGCCGACCTGAACGGGGCGAAGAGCTCGCGGCCCACGCCTTCGTGCGAAGGCGCGAGATCCGCGACCGCAACCGTACGCGCGGCCCAGACAGCCGGCTCGACCAGGGCCTCCAGCCGTCCCGTCACGGCGTCGAGCCGCACCAAATCCCCGTCGCGGAGGAGCGCGATGGGACCGCCGTCGACCGCCTCCGGCGTCACGTGCAGGGCGGCCGGAACCTTGCCGGACGCGCCGGACAAACGCCCGTCGGTCACGAGAGCCACGCGGTGGCCACGCTCCTGCAGCACGGTCAGGGGCGGCATCAGCTTGTGAAGCTCGGGCATGCCGTTCGCCTTCGGCCCCTGGAAGCGGACGACGACGACGACGTCGCCGTCGAGCTCGCCCGCCCTGAACGCCTTCTGCACATCCTCCTGGCTGTGGAAGACACGGGCAGGTGCCTCGATCACATGACGCTCCGGTGCGACGGCCGAGGTCTTCACCACAGCCCGCCCGAGCGATCCGTCGAGCATCACGAGGCCGCCGGTGGACTGGAACGGCTCCGCCGCCCCGCGCAGCACGGCCGTGTCGCCGGACACCGTCGCGCCTGCACTCCAGACCAGCTCGCCCCGCTCGTCGATGCGCGGCTCCGTGGCATAGGCGTCGAGGCTACGGCCCCAGCTGGTGGTCACGTCGCGGTGGAGATAGCCCGCTCCGGTCAGCTCGCGGATCAGGAAGCCCATCCCGCCGGCCGCGTGGAAGTGGTTCACATCGGCCTTGCCGTTCGGGTAGACGCGCGTCAGCAGCGGCGTCACGGCGGAGATCTCGGCGAGGTCGTCGAGGCCGATCGCGATGCCGCCCGCGGCGGCCATGGCGATGAGGTGGATGGCGAGGTTCGTCGAGCCGCCCGTGGCGTTGAGACCGACGATGCCGTTCACAAAGGCCCGCTCGTCCAGCACATGCGCGACAGGCGTGTAGTCGTTGCCGAAGGCGGTGATCTCCAGCGCGCGCTTGGCGGCAGCCTTGGTGAGCGCCTCGCGCAGGGGCGTGCCGGGATTGACGAAGGAGGCGCCGGGCGCGTGCAGGCCCATGATCTCCATGAGCATCTGGTTGGTGTTGGCGGTGCCGTAGAAGGTGCAGGTCCCCGGCCCGTGATAGGAACTCGACTCCGCCTCCAGCAGCGCCTCGCGGTCCACCTTGCCCTCGGCATAGAGCTGGCGGATGCGCGCCTTCTCGTCGTTGGGCAGGCCGGATGTCATCGGCCCGGCCGGAACGAAGATCGCCGGCAGGTGCCCGAAGGCCAGCGCGCCGATGATGAGGCCGGGCACGATCTTGTCGCAGACGCCGAGATAGAGCGCCGCGTCAAACATCTGGTGGGAGAGCGCCACGCCCGTGGCGAGCGCGATCACGTCGCGCGAGAAGAGCGACAGCTCCATGCCGGCCTCGCCCTGGGTGACGCCGTCGCACATGGCCGGCACGCCGCCCGCGACCTGTGCAACGCCGCCGGCCTCGCGTGCCGCCTGCTTGATGAGGGCCGGGAAGGTCTCGTACGGCTGGTGGGCCGAGAGCATGTCGTTATAGGCGGTGATGATGGCCAGGTTCGGCGCATCCCCGTCGCGCAGGGCTGACTTGTCGCCCGGGCCGCAAGCCGCGAAGCCGTGCGCGAGGTTGGCGCAGCCGAGCTTCTTGCGCTTCGGACCCGACTCCGCGGCGCGGGCGACACGGTCGAGATAGCGCTGACGCGTCGGTCGGGAGCGCTGGACGATGCGGTCGGTGACGGCGGCGATGGCGGGGTTCAGGTCCATGGGGGAGCTCCTTCAGGGGCACCAGTAGACGCGCACGGGCGTCCTGTCCTGCCGCAGCACGGCACGTACGGGCATGTCCTCGACCGGCCCGTTGGCGAGCGCCTTGTCGAGAACGGCCTTCTTGTTCGCGCCCTCGATATGCACGCAGACGAGGTCGCTGGCGAGCAGCGCGGGCAGGGTCAGGGTGATGCGCGGCTCGCCGGCCGCAGGAGCGCGCAGCGCTTCCACGAGACGCGGCGAGGACGGGTCGATGGCGGCGGCGAGCGTATCGCCTCCCGGGAAGAACGAGGCGGTATGGCCGTCATCGCCCATGCCGAGGACGACACACGCAAACGGATGCGGCAGCCCCTTCACCATGGCCTCGACGGCGCCGCGCTCCTCGTCCGGAGTGCCGCCGGCACGGTAGAGCGGGTAGAAGGTCGCGGTCGCCGCCTCGTCGCGGATCAACCCGTCGCGCAGCAGCGCCGCGTTGGAGCGGGGTGAGTCCTCTTCGACCCAGCGCTCGTCCACGAGCGTCACGTCGACCCTGCTCCAGTCCAGCCTCCGCCGGGCCAGCACCCGGAGAAAACGGGCCGGGGTGCGGCCGCCAGACAGCGCGAGCGATGCCCGGCCGCCCTGGGCGAGACGCGCCGCCAGCCGTTGCTCGACGGTCGAGGCCAGCGCCTCGGCGAGCGCGTCGGGACCATCGAACTCGTGTCGAGCGGGGGTCATCTCACTCCCCGTCATCGTGCCAGGTGCGTCCGTCGCGCTCGATCAGGGCGACGGCGGCGGAGGGACCCCAGGTGCCGGCAGTGTAAGCCTTCGGCGGGTTCACGGATCCCCTCCACGCTTCCAGGATCGGGTCGACCCACCCCCAGGCGGCATCCACCTCGTCGCGGCGCATGAACAGCGTCTGCTTGCCGCGCACCACGTCCATCAGCAGCCGCTCATAAGCATCGGGGGCGCGCACGTTGAAGGCCTGCGCGAAGGTCATGTCGAGCGGCACATATTGCAGGCGCATGCCGCCGGGGCCGGGATCCTTGATCATCAGCCACAGCTTCACTCCCTCGTCGGGCTGCAGCCGGAGCACCAGCCTGTTGTTGACGACGGAGCCCGCCTGCGGTCCGAAGATCGAGAACGGGATGGGGCGGAAGTTGACGACGATCTCGGAGACGCGTGTCGCCAGCCGCTTGCCGGTCCGCAGGTAGAAGGGCACGCCCGCCCAGCGCCAGTTCTGCAGCTCGGCCTTGATCGCAACGAAGGTCTCGGTATGGCTGCTGTCGGAGCCGAGCTCCTCCAGATAGCCCGGCACCGCTCCGCCGGCGGATGCGCCGGCCTTGTACTGGCCGCGCACCGTGTTCTGGTCCATCAGCTCGGGCGGGATCAGCTTCAGCGCCTTCAGCACCTTCAGCTTCTCGTCGCGGACGGCATCGGCGTCCTCGGATGTCGGCGGCTCCATGGCAACGAGGCAGAGCAGCTGCAGGATGTGGTTCTGCACCATGTCGCGCAGGGCGCCGGACGTGTCGTAGTAGCCGGCACGGCCCTCGACCCCGAGCGTCTCGGCGACCGTGATCTGCACGTGGTCGATGTGCGCGGCGTTCCAGATGGGCTCGAACAGGGCGTTGGCGAAGCGCAGCGCCATCAGGTTCTGGACCGTCTCCTTGCCGAGATAGTGGTCGATGCGGAAGATCTGCCGCTCCTGGAAAACCTTTCCGACCGCGTCGTTGATGGCTCTCGCGCCATCGCCGTTCTTGCCGATCGGCTTCTCGACGACGACACGGGCATTCTCCGTCACCAGCCCATTGGCCCCGATGCGCTCGCAGATCGGGCCGAACAGGTCCGGCGTGACCGCAAGGTAGAAGGCACGGATCCGGTCCGGCGCCTGGTCGAGCCAATGCTTCAGCTCGGACCAGCCCTCGTCGCTCGTTGCATCGAGCGTGACGTGGCTGATCCGCGACAGGAAGCGGTCCATCGCAGCGGGGTCGCGGTCGCCCTGCGCGACGTACTTCTCCAGCGACTCGCGGACCCACCCGACATAGTCGGCACCGGTCATCCCGCGGCGGGACACACCGGCCACGCGGGCGTCGGGCGGGATCTGCCCCGCCCTGTCGCGCTGGAAGAGAGCCGGCATCAGCTTGCGGGCGGCCAGATCGCCGGTCGCGCCGAACACGACCATGTCGAAGGGATCGACCGTGATGGTGCGCGCCGTCATGTCCCTCTTCCTTTCCGCCGCCTGGCCCGCGCGAGGACGGGCCTATTCAGGGGATGCAATCGGCGGACCGCGCGGGGCGGTGCGCCGGTCCGGGGCCCCCCTATCGCGCTTTCACGGCAGGACTGCAACAGCCCGCCCGCCACCGCGCGGAAGCTTGAACGCCTACTGCACCACCTTGCCGGGGTTCAGGAGTCCGTCGGGATCCAGCGCCAACTTCACCCGCCGCATCAGCGCGAGTTCTGCCGGGCTCTTCGTCCGCGCGAGTTCCGCGAGCCGGTACTGGCCCACCCCGTGCTCCGCCGAGATGCTGCCGCCATGCGCGACCACCACGTCGTGGACGGCGCGGGTGATGGCGGCCCTGTCTTGCCCGGGCAGGAGCAGGACGTTGAAGTGAATGTTGCCGTCGCCCGCATGGCCGAAGGCGTTGAGCCTCATGCCGGGAAAACGCTCTTCCAGCATCGCCGCCGCCTCGGCGAGAAAATCGGGAATCCCCGAGACTGGAACGGAGACGTCGTGCTTGAGGCCGGCGCCCTCCTTGAGCTCCGCCTCGGTGATGTGTTCCCTGAGGGCCCAGATCTGCGCAGCCTGCGCGCCCGATTCGGCAACGACACCATCCAGCGCCTCGCCCGCGTCCAGCGCGCCGGCCAGCACCTCCTCCGCCGCCTCGCGCAGGCCGGAGAGGCTGGATCCCGCCTCCAGCAGCACGTACCAGTCCCCGCCGGGGCACGGGCAGGCGAGCCCGAAATGCCGTTCGACGATCGCCAGGGAAAAGCCGCTGATCAGCTCGAAGGCGCTGACCGTGTCGCCGAGCCCGTCCTGCGCGCGCTTCAGCAGGGCCATCGCGGCAGCCGGATCGGCTACGGCGAGGAGTGCCGTGACGGTCTCGCGGGGGCGGGGCACGAGGCGCAGGACAGCAACCGTCACGATGCCCAGGGTTCCCTCGCTGCCGATCAGCAGCTGCTTCCAGTCATAACCCGCATTATCCTTGCGCAGCCGGCGCAGCCCTTCAAGCCGCGTGCCGTCAGCGAGCACCGCCTCCAGCCCGAGCACGAGGTTCCGCGTCATGCCGTAGCGCAGCACATTGATGCCGCCGGCATTGGCCGCGATGATCCCGCCGATCTGGGCGGAGCCCTCGGCCGCGATGCTGACCGGCAGCAGCCTGCCTTGCGCGGCGGCAGCATCCTGCGCCGCCTTCAGAACGCATCCCGCCTCCGCCTCCAGCGTCAGGCCGACGGGGTCGACCGAGCGCACGGCGTTCATCCGCGACAGGGACAGGACGATGCATGGCCGTTCGGCAGCGGGGCCGGACACCGCCGGAACGCCGCCGGCCGCAAGCCCGGTATTGCCGCCCTGCGGCACGATGGCGACGCCTGCCTCCCGGCATGCACGCACGACCGAGGCCACTTCTGCGCTCGTGCGCGGCCGGACGGCCGCCATCGCGGCACCCTTCCACTGGCCGCGCCAGTCGACGAGGTAGGGCGCGAGGTCGGCCGGCTCCACCACCACGTGCGCGTCACCGACGATGGCGGCGAGCCTTGCCAGCATCCCATCCGTGGCCGCCATGCCTCGCACTCCCGCCGACTGCGTCAGGACGGGCACCCATGCGCCGCCCATGCTTGGCTCTGCTTCAGCATGCCGATTAAGGTCATGCAACACCGGCACGTCGAGACGCCGGGTTGAAGGGGAGTGGAGCGCATGGCGTCGTTTCTGGGTCTGGATATCGGCACCTCCTCCGTGAAGGCGGTGCTGCTGGACGAGAGCCAGCGCACGCTGGCCGAGGCCTCCGCCCCTCTCACCGTATCGCGCCCCCACCCGCTCTGGTCCGAGCAGGATCCCGAGGACTGGTGGACGGCGACGCTCGCCGCTGCCGAAGAGGTGAGGCAGGCGGCCCCCGACGCCTTCCGGCAGCTCGCGGGAGTAGGCCTCTCCGGACAGATGCACGGCGCCACGCTCCTCGACGAGGCCGGCCGCGTCCTGCGGCCCGCCATCCTCTGGAACGACGGGCGAAGCTATGCGGAATGCGCCGAGCTGCACCGGCTGGTGCCTGACCTGACGCAGCGCGCGGCGAACATCGCCATGCCCGGCTTCACCGCGCCGAAGCTCTTGTGGGTGAAGCACCACGAGCCGGAGGTCTTCGCGGCGACGCGGACGGTGCTGCTGCCAAAGGACTACGTGCGCTGGCGGCTGACCGGCGTCTATGCGAGCGACATGTCGGACGCGGCCGGGACGCTCTGGCTCGACGTCGCCGGCCGCCGCTGGGACGAGACGCTGCTCGCGGCAACCGGCCTCGGCCTCGCCAACATGCCGGACCTCGTCGAGGGCAGCGCCGTCTCGGGCCATCTGTCCAAGGACATGCAGGCCCTCTGGGGCCTGCCCGGGCCCGTGCCCGTAGCAGGAGGCGCGGGCGACAATGCCGCTTCCGCGGTGGGCATCGGCGCAGTCGCCGCCGGCGACGGCTTTCTGTCGGTCGGTACGTCGGGCGTCATCTTCTCGGTCACGGATCGTCTCGCCGCCAAGCCCGAGCGCACGCTCCACGCCTTCTGCCACGCCCTGCCGGGGCGCTGGCACGGCATGGCTGTGATGCTGTCGGCCGCGGCCGCACTCACCTGGACCGCCGAGCTCGTCGGCAAGGGTGGGCACATAGGCGGCCTTGTCGAGGAGGCCGAGGCCTTCGCGGCCGATCCCGAGGCGCGGGCAACGGCGCCGCTCTTCCTGCCCTACCTGTCGGGGGAGCGGACGCCACACAACGACGCCGAGGCTTCCGCGCTGTTCGCGGGCTTGCGCGCCCAGCACGGCCGCGCCGCCCTCGCCTACTCGACGCTTGAGGGTGTTGCCTTCTCCTTCGCCGACGGCCTGTCGGTGCTCGAGGACGCGGGAGCGCGGCCGACGAGCTGCATGCTGGTCGGCGGCGGGGCGCGCAGCCGCTTCTGGGCGCAGATGCTGGCGGACGTCACCGGCCTCGCCCTCGATCTGCCGCAGGGTGCGGAGACAGGAGCCGCTTTCGGCGCCGCCCGCCTCGGCATGCTGGCGGCAGGTGCGGGTTCGGAAGCGGAGATCTGTGCCCGCCCGCCGATCCGCGAACGGTTCGAGCCCAATGCAGGCGCCCACGAGGCCGCGACGCCGAGGCTGAGGCGCTACCGCGCCTTCTACGCGGCGGAGCACGCGATTCGAAACGCCACCTGAGGGGTGTGGAACAAGCGGCGCGCGGACGGCGTTTGAGCCAGCCTGTACGGCAGGGCCTTCCAGGCCGGCAGGCTGACGACGAGGCCTCCCGCCATGACCGATACCGTCCGGGGTCACACCCACCAGAAACGCAGGACCATGCCGGGCAGCGACCGGGTCTTCCTGGCGCTCCTCGCCGTGGTTGGCGCCGTTGCCGCCTCGCGCCGCCCGCCCCCGGCCAGGCGTCCCGTGGAACGCAGCCGCGAGGATCCCTCCGGTGATCCGCGCCTGCAGGGACGCGAACCGCCTGGCACCGGAGCCGGGCGCGCCGCTGCCGAGGGCGACAGCCGGGGACGTTATGCCGAGGCGCCCCAGCACATCCCTGCGGCAGGCTGGAAAGACATCCTGCTGCGGGTCTGGAAAGAGGCGTCGAAGGACCGCCTGGTGTCAGTGGCCGCCGGGGTCACCTTCTACGCCCTGCTTGCGATCTTCCCGGCCATCGCCGCGCTGGTCTCGCTCTACGGTCTGTTTGCCGACCCGGCCAGCATCTCCACCCACCTTCAATCCATGCAGGGGGTCCTTCCCGGAGGCGCGCTGGAGGTGGTCGGCGATCAGGTCACGCGAATCTCCAGCCAGCCACGCGAATCGCTCGGTTTCTCCTTCGCCCTCGGTCTCGCCATCTCGCTGTGGAGCGCGAACGCCGGCATGAAAGCGGTCTTCGACGCCCTCAACGTCGTCTATGACGAGGAGGAGAAGCGCAGCTTCATCAAGCTCAACGCGGTGTCGCTGTTGTTCACCGTCGGGGCCATCCTTCTGCTCATCGCCGCCGCGATTGCGGTCGTCGTTGTTCCGATCGTGCTGAACTTCGTCGGCCTCGGCCCTGCGGCCGAAATCCTGATCCGCCTCGCCCGCTGGCCAATCCTGCTCGTCGCGATCGCCGTGGCGCTGGCGGTGCTCTACCGCTACGGCCCCAGCCGCGACACGCCGAAATGGCGCTGGATCACGTGGGGCAGCGGCTTCGCCTCCGTCGCGTGGATCGTCGCATCCGCGCTCTTCTCCTGGTATGCGGCGAGCTTCGGCAGCTACAACGCCACCTATGGCTCGCTCGGCGCTGTCATCGGCTTCATGACCTGGATCTGGATCTCGGCCATCGTCATGCTGCTGGGAGCCGAGCTGAACGCCGAGACGGAACACCAGACCGCAGCCGATTCCACGACCGGTCCGACGCAGCCTCTTGGAGCCCGGGGCGCCAACATGGCCGATACGGTGGGCAGGTCCCAGGGCTGACCGAAACTGCCCCGGTTCGCTGCAAGCGGAACCCGGGCCGTCTCCGAAGGTTGTCGTGCGCGCCGGCGGCGGCCCGGCCGAGGCCCGCGCGCACCGCAGCTTCCTTCGGGAGACCATTCCCATGCTGAAATGGGCCCTCATCTTCCTCGTGATCTCGATCGTCGCCGGCTTCCTCGGCTTCACCGGCATATCGGCCGCGGCGTCGCGGATCGCGAAGATCCTCTTCGTCCTCGCGCTGATCGTCTTCGTGATCTTCCTCGTTCTCGGCCTGATGGCGGGCGAGGCGATCTTCTGATTCCTCGCGCGGCGGGTTCGCCCTCGAGCGGATCCGCCGCGGCGACGGAACTCCTCTCCTGATTGTGAGTTTTCGTACATATCGAAGCGACCATCGGGAGATACGACCATGGGTCTGGGACGTTCCGCCTTGCTATGGCTCCTGGGAGTTCCAATTCCCATCATCGTTCTTCTTTGGCTGTTCTTCCGATGAACGTTGGTCGAGAGGTCAACAGCACACTCGGGAGGTCGGACGTGAGCCAGCACAAGTTCAAGGTCGGCGAGGCCGTGCGCATCGTCGTCTCGACGGATCTGAGGCAGGCCGTGAAGCGCGAACGCTTCAGGGTGCTGAGGCAGCTGCCGGAAACCCCGACCGGGGAGCCTTCCTATCGCGTCAAGGGCGAGAGCGAAGGCTTTGAACGGCTCGTCGGCGAACGCGAGATCGCCTCCTTCTGAGGAGGTCCGGCCGCGCGCGCAAAACGCGAGAAAGCCCGGAGGCGGCATGCGCCGCCCCCGCGAGCCTGGGCGATGGAAGGTGAGCGATGATGGCCGAAACAGCCGGGACTGGAGCGGAAGACCGCCTGCGCAAGGAGGCCATGCGGCACGGGTCCGGAGATGCCGGAGCGGGCCTGTGCAAGCGCGACGAAGATGCCTTCATGGACCTGCTGGGCGGCGCGCACTTGGCCGACGCTGAGCGGAAGGCATTGTACGACGCCTACAGCACGAGTTTCGACAGCATCTCCAGGCGCGAAGTGCTGGTGGACGCGGCCTCCGCCATGTCCTTTCCCGCTTCCGATCCACCCTCCTACATGGGCGGTGCATCGGTTGCCGGCGCACCCGACAAGCAGACGCCGGCCGAGAAGGTCAGCACCAGGGTGTCCGACGAGCAGGAAGTGGCGCCGCTGGTCGACGATGCCGCCTCGGCTGGCCGCAAGGCCTCCTGACGTTCAGTTTTGCGCAGCCAGCGCCACGGATCCCCGAGCGGCGGGCGGCACTGACCACTCCAGGCGCTCGACTCCTTCAGATCCGACCGCGCCAAGGTGCTCGGCCACGCTACGGCCGGCAATGACGGCGTGCGGAGCTATCTCGGCCAGCGGAACCAGCACGAACGCGCGCTCGGCAAAGCGCGGATGCGGCAGCAGCAGGCCGGGCCCCGAACGCGACGCATCACCATGGGCGATGAGATCGATGTCCAGCGTGCGCGGTCCCCAGCGGACCTCCCGGCTGCGGTCCCGGCCCAACTCGGCCTCGATCAGGTGGGCCGCATCGAGAACCGCTTCGGGTTGCAGGTCCGTTCGAAGCCACACAACCAGGTTCAGGAACCAGTCCTGCGGCACGGGCCCCACCGGCTCGGTGCGGTAGTAGGACGAGCGCGCCGTCAAGGACGTGTCCGGCAGGGCGGCGAGCAGCTTCACGGCAGCATCGACCAGCGCCTTGCGGTCCCCGAGATTGCTGCCGAGTGCGAGAAATGCGTCAGAGGGCACGGCGCCGCTCCACCGTGGCCTCGATGTCGGCAAGGACAGCTGCGACGGGCGCAGACGGCTTGTGAACGGTGACGGCCACGGCCTCCACCTTCGGAAAGCGCGCCAGGATCGCGTCCGCGACCGAAGCTGCCGCGGCTTCGATGAGGTTGAAGTCCCGACCGGTGAATGTCTGCAGCGCGGTCTCGGTCAGTTCGCCGTAACAGGTGCTGTCGGCATACCGGTCGCTTTCAAGCGAGCCGTTAGGGTCGGCCGTGACCACGAGGTCCATCGTGAAACGCTGGCCCAGCTGGCGCTCCGCGACGTGAACCCCATGGCGGGCGAAGGCCGCAATGCCCATGATCCGGAAGACGACCTTGCTCATGCGGCACGCGTCTCCCGCATTTTCTCCAACGGCGATCCCTCGCAGGGCCAGACGCCCCGGAGCCTGTCGGTGATCCGCGCCGCCTGCACGGCTTCCGCCACGTCGTGGGCCCGGATGATCGACGCGCCCGCGAGGATGCCGGCCGTGTGGAGCGCGATCGTTCCCGGAAGGCGCTGGCCCTGGGGCGCCGGCACGATCTTGTCGATCATCGACTTGCGCGAGCAGCCGAGCAGAACCGGGCAGCCGAGCCGGCGCCGGATCTCTCCGACATGGGCGACCAACATGACGTTCTGCTCCAGCGTCTTGCCGAAGCCGATGCCCGGATCCACCGCGATGCGATGGCGGGCAATGCCTGCGGCATCGGCCAGCTCGAGTGAGCGGTGCAGGAAGGAAACGACCTCCTCCAGCATGTCGGTGGAGGGATCGATCGTCCTGCGATTGTGCATGACGACGAGACCGGCGCCAGTTTCGGCGACCGCGTCGGCCATGGCGGGATCGTGCTGAAGTCCCCAGACGTCGTTGACGATGGTCGCGCCGGCGGCAACGGCAAGGCGGGCGACCGATGCCTTGTAGGTGTCGATGGACACCGGGACGGGAAGCTCCGCGGCCAGGGCGCGCACCACGGGAATGACCCGGCGCGCCTCCTCGTCCGCGTCGACAGGCTCCGACCCGGGCCGGGTCGACTCGCCGCCGACATCGACGATGTCCGCTCCCTCCGCGACCATGGTCTTCCCATGCGCGATGGCGCGGCCGTGCTCGGCGAACAATCCGCCGTCTGAGAAGGAGTCCGGCGTCACGTTCAGCACGCCCATGACGAGCGTGCGGTCGCCCGAAAAGCCGGTCGCCGTGTCGTAAGCCGGAGAGAGAGCAGCACTCATGGCGGGCACGTTAGCCGTAGCGCGGGCTGGTTTGCCACTGTATGCGGCCAACCTTGTCCTGCAGCCGACCTTCTCCCCTCAGTCGAGGCGATAAATGCGACGTGCCGTGTCGCGATACAGCATCTGCTTTTCGTGCTGCGACGCACCAGCGACGATCTCGTCGAGGATCTCGACCCAGACCGGGTAGGGATGGGTGAGCTCCGAGACGGTCCAGTCGCTGCCATACATCACCCGGTCGAAGCCGAAGCTCTCGATGCAGTGGGCCGCGTACGGCTTCACCTCCTCGCGCGACCAGTGCGTGTGATCCGCCTCGGTGATGACCCCGGACAGCTTGCAGACGACGTTGGGAAGCGCCGCCATCTCGCGGATCTGCGTCCACCACGGCTCCCTGATGCCGAAGCGGATGTCGGGCTTGCCGATATGGTCGAGCACGAAGGTCACGTCGGGGCATCGCCGGGCGAGCTCCAGCGCGTAGGTCATGGCCCAGTTCTTCACGCAGATGTCGAACGTCATGCCGTAGCGCGGCAGCAGGCGCACAGCCTCGAGGAACGACGGTTCGATGCAGAAGGAAGGGTCGACCGCACCCTGGATCAGCTTCCGAACGCCGCGCACGAGCGGCCGCTGCGCAAGCGCTTCCAGGTCCTGTTCGACCCGCGGCCCCTTCTGCAGGGGCGCATGGGCGACGATGGCCTGGATGCGGGGATCGCGGGCGGCGAGATCCTGGACGAAGTCGGCTTCCGCGAGATGCTGGCCCGGCGCCACGTCCACCTCGACAAAGACGATGCCGTCGACATTCACGGGGCCCCGCGCCTCATCGAAATCCGACGTGACGTAGGTCCGGTTGATCTTCGGCACCTGCGCCAGCCAGTCGTAGCGCAGGCGCGCCACGTCGTAGAGATGGACGTGGCTGTCGACGATGGCGAAATCCGGCACGCTGTCCTCCCACCGGGCGTTCCTGACGCTGGGTCTGTACGCCCCTGCCGCCCCGGAGCGAATGAACCATGCCGGGGCTGCGCCCTCAAGGCACCGGCTTCCGGGTGTTGGTGAATGGAGCATTGACCTTTTCGTAATATGTCAAATGCAAACCTCTCAAATTAAGTGCTGAGCGTTTACGCGGTCAAATGCGGGCCGGGTAAATCATGGCATCGAGAGGGAAGTGCGACATGTCCGACAGTGAGCCGACGAAGGTGATCAGGGTCGACTTCCGGGTCGAGCCGGGTCAGGTGCTGCCGGAGCCGGAGCCAGAGCCGCAAGCAGAACCGGCCGGTGAGGCGCCGAGTCCCGTGCCGGACCTCATCGCGCTGGTTGCGCGTGTGTCTCACGTTCAGGTTGCTCAGGGCGAGCAGACCGCCACCATCGTCCAGCAGCTTCTGCTGATGAACCGCCTTCTGGAGCGGCAGGCGCAGGAGATCATCGATCTGCGCCGCCGTGTCGAGCAGCTCTCCATCACACGGAGCAAACCCAGGGCCGTGTGAAGCGGCCGCTCAGGACACCCACTCGCCTCCCCGCATCACCGGCTCCCGTTCCCCGGCCGCCGTGATGCCGTCGACGTCGATCCTGTTGGACCCGATCATCCAGTCGATGTGGATCAGGCTCGCATTACCGCCGCGGGCCGAAATCTCGTCCTTCGACAGCTTGGTGCCGCCAAGCAGGCACTTGCTGTAGGACTGCCCGAGCGCGATGTGGCTCGCTGCGTTCTCGTCGTAGAGCGTGTTGTAGAAGAGAAGCCCGCTGTCCGAGATGGGCGATGTGAAGGGTACGAGCGCCACCTCGCCGAGCCGGCGCGCGCCGTCGTCGATGTCCAGCACCTGCCTGAGCACGTTTTCGCCCTTGCTGGCCTTTGCATCGACGATGCGGCCGCCCTCGAAACGTACCTCGATGTCGTCGATCAGCGTGCCCTGGTAGGACAGCGGCTTGGTCGATCGCACCGTTCCGTGCACGCGATCCTTGTGGGGAGTGGTGAAAACCTCCTCAGTCGGAATATTGGCGTTGCAGACGATGCCGTTCTGCGCCGTCGTCGCGCCGCCGTTCCACTCATGGCCATCGGCCAGGCCGACCTCGAGGTCCGTGCCGGGTCCGGTGAAGCGGAGCGCGGCGTAGCGCTTGCCGTTGAGCAGCGCGGTGCGTGCCGCGAGGTTGCGGTTGTGCTGGGCCCAGTCGGAGATCGGGTCGGCTCCATCGACGCGCGACGAACGGAAGATGGCGTCCCACAGCTTGGCGACGGCGACGCTCTCCTCCTCGCCGGGGAAAACCGTGCGGGCCCAGGCCGGCGTGGAGCAGGAAAGAATGCTCCAGTTGGTCGCAAATCCGGCGATCAGTTCGAGCGCCGGCTGGTAGGCGATCGAGCGGGCGCGATTCGCACGCGCGACCTTGTCCGGGTCCTGCCCGGACAGGAGATTGGGATCGTCGCCGACGACGGCGAGGCGGGCTGCGCCGTTCTGGAAGGCCTTGGCCATGCCCTCGAACAGCCAGCCGCTCGCCTTGTCAAAGCTCTCGTCCGGCGCATGCCGGTAGCGCATCAGCGTGGCGACGTCGTCGCCGATCAGGGTCGTCACCAGCGATGCGCCGGCCCTGTAGGCGTGCTCGGTGATGCGGCGCACGAGCGGGATCGCCTCGACGGGAGCCGTCATCACGACCTCCTGTCCCTTCTGAAGGCCAAGGCCGACCCGCACTGCTGTTTCAGCGAGCCTGTCGAGGCGGGCTTCGTGGGTGAGGGGAGCATCGGCCTGCGGCCGGGCATGCGTGTTCATCAGCGGGTCCTCCGGTGCGGCCCCTGCCGCCGGTGTTTGCGCCATGGTCCGACTTTCGGATCCGGAAGGAAAGCCGCTTCGCGGTCGCGGTCCGACACAGGTTGCGAATGCAAATTCCCGTGAGCGCAACTGGCGAACGCGGCTGCGTCAGCTGGGCCTTCGAAAGATGGCGCGTGTCGACGATCATCTTGACGGAATGTAAGCAACTTCGGCTTAACCCGGTCAGTGGGGACCGCGGACGGCCCGGCTATGCCGGCCATGATGTGGGAGGACGTGCATTGAAACGATCCGTCGAGGCGAAGGCAGCGGCGCCGGCAAGGCCCCGCTGGTCGGTGGACGGCAGCTTGCGGACACCCGCAATTCTGATTGTCGACGACTTTCCGCCGATGCTGAAGATCCTGCGGGCACAGCTCGCCGAGATTGGCCTGACCGACGTCGACGTGGCGGGGGGCACCCGTCAGGCGCTGGCCGCCTTGCAACACCGCGACTACGACCTTTTGATCCTGGACCACTATCTCGGCGACAGCACGGGCCAGGAGATCCTGGCCTCGCTGGCCGCCGGCCCTCGCGACGGCGAAACGCCCTCCATCATCATCACCGGCGAACCCGAGCGCGCGGCGCGGGATATCGGCTCGATGCTGGACTGGCTCCGCAAGCCCTTCAACGCGGCGCAGCTTCTCAACCGCATCGAGAGCACTTGCCCGCATTGGCGCATGGCGGACTGAAGGCTAAGGCACAACCTCCCGTTGTTGTGCACGGGAGGTTTCGCCTCTTGATTTAGTTCATGTGCAATGGAACGCTCACGCTTGCTGCTGAATCGGCTTCGGCGCATCACGGCGATGACGCCGGCTACCTGATCCTTGGGAGCGTTTCGATGACGGACTATCTCGCGGATGTGAAGAAATACACGGCCAAGCCGGACGAGGCGGCGGTGAAGGGGCTCGAGAAGTATCTCGGAATCGCGCTTCGCAACAAGGATTCCGCGCTGGTCGCCATGTCGGATCCCGACGAGACCAAGCGCGTGCGCGAAAACTTCCTCAAGAAGAAGCTCGGCCTGACCGCGACGGACGCGGAGCTCGACGGTGCCATCAAGGCCGTTGCCGAGAAGATGAAGGGCGACAGGACGAAGTCCCGCCTCACCGTCTACTACCTGCTTGCCGAGCACTACGGGAAGCTGACGCAGTTCGCCTGAGCGGCATGACGCTGGACGAGCGATAGGGATCCACGGCCGAGGGCGCCGCGGGTCCCTTGCTTTTCTGTGTTGCTATTTCACGACCGGGATCTTGGTCCGGTCGATGGTGACGGCCACTGCTCCGATGAGCACCGCGCCGAAGACGATCTGCTGGGCGAAGACGTCGACGCCCACGAAGGTCATGCCGATGCGCACGACCGAGACGATCAGCGCCCCGACGAGCGTGTTGAGAACGCTGCCCACGCCGCCCGTCAGCGCCGTCCCGCCGACGCAGACGGCCGCGACCGCCGGCAGCAGGAACTCGTTGGCGAGGGTGGGCGACCCGGCCGACAGCCTGGCGCCCATGACCGCGCCGGCGAGCGCCGCGAGCGCGCCGGAGATGATCAAGGCCAGCACCTTCACCTTCTCGACGGGCACGCCGGCTACGAGCGCGGCCGGCTCGCCCGAGCCCACCGCAATGCTCCAGCGTCCGAACACCGTGAAGCGCTCGACGAAGAGGCAGAGCACGAGCACGACGAGACCTGTCCAGACCTCGTTCGGCACACCGCCCGTCGTCCCGACGAAGAGCGAGAACGTCGTCTCCCGCGTGTCGGGAGGAATCGGGATCGAGCGCGTGCCCGACAGGATCAGCGCCGCCGCAGCCGCGATGCCCGACACGGCCAGCGTCGCGATGAAGGAGGGGATGCGCAGGCGTGTCTGGGCGAGGCCGCTGAGGATGCCGCACAGCACCCCGGTGAGAAGCGCGAAGACGATGGAGAAGCCGCCCCACTGCGCCAGCGTCACCGCCATGACGACGCTCGCCAGCGACGCGACCGACTGAACGGACAGGTCGATGCCCCCCAGCATCACGACGAAGGTGATGCCGGCCGCCATGACGAACAGGGTCGCCGTGTCGGCGAGCAGCAGCAGCAGCGTGTTGGGCTGCAGGAAGGTGGGCGAGAGAGAGCCGACGACGATGACGAGGATGACCAGCGTGATCGTCGGGGCGAGGGAGCGCAGGCGGGCCGGGAGCGTCACGGGTTACACCATGTGCTGGATGAGTTCGACCTGCTGGGGCTTGTGCCCCGGCACGGCCTGGAAACGCTCGGTGATGCGGCCGTCGCGCATGACGAGGATGCTGTGGGACAGGCCGATCGTCTCCTCCAGCGTATCGGCGGTGAGGAGCACGGCGACGCCCTGCTCGCAGAGATCCCTTACGAGCGCGTAGACGTCCTGCTTGGCGCCGACGTCCAGGCCGCGGGTGGGATGGTCGAGGATCAGGACGCGGACACCGGCCTCGATCCATTTGGCGAGCACCACCTTCTGCTGGTTGCCGCCTGAAAGGCTCGAGCAGGGCAGCATGGGATTGGGCGGCCGGATGGTGAGGCGCTTGACCCATTTCTCGGCGGTCCCGCGCTCGTTGCCGCCGAAGAGGAAACCGCCCTTGGAGAACTTGCCGAGCGCCGGAAGCGTCATGTTGTCGGCCATCGTCATCGGAAGGACGAGGCCCTCCGTCCGCCGCTCCTGCGGAACGTAGCCGATGCCGAGCCGCACGGCCTCGCTCGGAGAGCGGATGTTCACCGGCCTGCCGAAGAGTTCGACGGCACCTGACGTGGGCTGCATCAGCCCTGCGAGGGTGCGCGACAGCTCCTCGCGGCCCGAGCCGATGACGCCGGCGATGCCCAGCACCTCCCCCTCGTGCAGCTCGAAGCCGATGTCGGAATAGTGGCCCGCGGAGGTGAGCCGGTCGACCTTCAGGGCCACCTTGGCGGCCGGCGGTTTCTGCCGGTCCTCGCGGTAATACTCGGTGTGCTGCTCCTGGCCGACCATGAGCTCGTGCAGGCGGTGAACACTCGCCTCGCTCGTCGGCATGTGCGCAACGACCTCGCCGTCGCGCAGCACGTAGATGCGGTCGGAGAGGTCGAGGATCTCGTCCAGCCGGTGCGAAACGAAAACGAAGGAGGCACGCGAGCGCAGCGCCCTCACACGGTCGAAGAGGATGTGGATCTCCGCCTGCTCGAGCACGGAGGTGGGCTCGTCGAGGAACACGACGAGGTCGTCGCGCCCGTCTTCCTCCAGCGTCAGCGCCTTGGCGAGTTCCACCATCTGGCGCTCGGCGAAGCTCAGCAGCTCCGTGCGCTTCATCGGGTCGACGCGCACCTGGACCTTGTCGAGCTGGCGGGCGGTGGCGTCCCGCATCGCCTTCCAGTCGATCACGCGGCGGCGCAGGAACGCGTCCTCGCGGCCGAGATAGATGTTCTCGGCGACCGAGATGTTGAGCAGCAGCGACTGCTCCTGGTGCACCATGGCGATGCCCGCGGCGGCCGCGTCCACCGGCGAGCGCAGCGTCACCGGCTTGCCGTTGCGCAGGATCTGGCCCGAGTCCGGCTGGTAAACCCCGCTCAGGATCTTCATCAGCGTCGACTTGCCGGCGCCGTTCTCGCCGACGAGGCCGATCACCTCGTTGGGATAGATCTCGATGTCCATGTCCTTCAGCGCCTTCACGGCGCCGAAGGTCTTGGAGATGCCCTTGAGCTGCAGGAGAGGGGCGGTCATTTCACAATCTTCGCGCGCGTGCGGTCGAGCGACAGCGCCACCGCGGTGATGATGAGCAGGCCCTGCACGCCCTGCTGGCCGTAGGACGGCACGCCGACGAGCACCATGCCGTTCTGCAGCACCATGACGAGCAGCACCCCGACGACGCTGTTGAGGATGCCGCCGACGCCCCCCGTCAGCGCCGTGCCGCCGACGACGACCGAGGTGATGACGGTGAAGAGGTAGCCCTGCGCGATCAGCGCCTGGCCCTGCCCGTACTGGGCCACCGCCAGCGCACCGCCGAGCCCGTAGAAGGCTCCCGCCAGCGTGAAGAGACCCATGCGCACCCGCTCGATCGGCACGCCCGAGAGCTTGGCGATGTCCTCGCCGCCGCCGAGCACATAGGCCCAGCGGCCGAGCCGCGTGTAGTTCTGCACGAAGAGCGCCACAAGGACGGCGGCGATCGCGACGAGGATGGCGACGGGAATGTTGGCGACCCGGTAGAGCGCCATGCCGCGGATGGTGTTGTCGCTGATGCGCACCGTGATGCCGCCGAGGATCAGCGTGGCGAGCCCGATGCCGGCGAAGCCGATGCCGAGGCTGGCGATCAGCGACGGGATGCGCAGCTTCACGTGGATGGCGCCGTTGAGCAGCCCGATCAGCGCGCCGGCGGCAATGGCCAGCGGCACGGCCCAGAGGCCGAGGTCGAACTGCGGGGCGATGTTGGCGACGTTGGCGACGAGCAGGCTCAGCATCGTCGCGGTGACAGCGACCGTGCCCTCCGTCGAGAGGTCGATCGAGCCCATCAGAATGATGAAGGTCATGCCGCAGGCGAGGATCATGGGGATGCTCGCCGCCGTGCCGATGCGGATGAAGTTCGCGATCGACATGAAGTTCGACGACTGCGTCGTGATCGCGATGCAGATGAGGATGAGCACGGCGAGCGGCGCGAAGGCCCGCCAGTCCGTCGCTCTCTTCCGGGTCCGGCTGGGATCGGCGATCGACGACATGGAACTCCTCGCAGGCGGGGGAACGAAGGTCCGCGCCGTGTCACGGCGCGGACCCATTCAAGCACGGGGCGGAGAGGCACGCAGCCCGGTCCGCCCCTCGAAGGCGTCAGGACGGCTGGCGGCCGTCAGAGATAGCGGATCTGGCCCTGCACCCGGCCCCAGAAGTCGTCGTAGTTCAGCTTGGGCGGGGTCTTCTGGGCCTCCATGAAGGCCTTCACGCTGTCCGTCGTCACCGGCACGCCGGTGCCGTAGAACTCGCGATGGCTCTGCGGCTCCTTGGCGATGTCGATCTTGCCGATCTTGGTGTTGTAGGCGAGCGAGAGGCCCATGGCTCCGACCCAGATCGGATCCCAGTCCACCGTGCCGACCATGTCGCCGGCGGCGACCGCCTGAACCGCGGGCGCCGTGCCGTCGATGCCGGTGATCGGGATCTTGCCGTTGAGGCCCTCGGCGCGCAGCGCCTCAATGGCGCCGATCGCCATCTCGTCATTGGCCGCCCAGATGCCCTTGATCTTGTCGCCGAACCGGGTGAGCCAGGCCTGCGTGATCTTGAACGCTTCGGTCGAGGTCCAGTTGGCGACCTGGAAGTCCATCAATTCGACCTTGCCGCCGCTGGCCTTGACCGCCTGCTCCATGCCGGCCTTGCGCTCGATGGCGGGGACGTTGTTGAAGATGCCGCCCAGCCCGACGATGCCGCCTGAACCGCCCATGGCCTTGATCAGCGTCTCGGCCATCAGCTTGCCGTACTGGACGCCGTCGAAGGAGATGTGCGCCACGTAGGACGGGTTGAAGTCCCACGGATGCAGGTCGGCCGGCTTGTTCCAGATGGTGGTGACGGTACCCTTCGCCTTGGCGATCTCCTCGACGATGATGCGGGCGTCCGGGCTGTCGTTCGGGTCGACGCAAAGCGCGAGGTTGCCGCCGCTCTTGGCGATGAGGGCGCGGATGTCGGCGATGCCCTTCTCGCTGTTGCCCTCGGTGACCAGCACCTCGATCGGCATGCCGACCGACTTGGCGAACTCCTGGCCGCCCTTGGCGAAGTTGGCGTGATAGGGGTTGGTGAGCGAGCGCAGCGAGATTGCGAGCTGCACCTTGTCGGCTGCGAAGCCCTTCGAGATGAAGGGCATGGGCAGCGCGGCGGCGCCTACGAGGCCGGCGCTCGCCTTGATGAGCGAGCGGCGGCTGATGCCGGATGTAACGATCTTGGACATTGGCGTTTCTCCCACTGGTTGGGCGCGAGGCCCGTCGACGTGCAGCCGGTTCGTCCGGCCGTTTTGTAAGTAACCAGTTAGTTCATACTCCGACGCACGAACCTGCCTGTCAAGGACGGGCAGGTTGGGCGCCGTCTCGCGCCGGGCGATGCGCCCGGCGGATTCCCTAGGCTCCGACAGCGGCGAGCGCGGGGGCCGCTGCACGGTTTCCGCGGATCATGTCCGAGGCTTTCTCGCCGATCATGATGGACGGTGCATTGGTGTTGGAGGAGACGAGACTCGGCATGACCGAACTGTCGCAGACGCGCAGCCCGTCGATGCCGATGACCCTCAGCTGCGGGTCGACCACGGCCATCGGGTCCGACCCCATCTTGCACGTCCCGACCGGGTGATAGGCAGAGCGGGCGTTGGCGCGCACGAACTTTTCGTAGTCCGCATGCGTCCTGACGCCGGCGTCGGGGATGAAGGCCGCCTTCACGTATTTCGAGAAGGCCGCCGCGGTCATGATGTCCTGGCTCACCTTCACACCGTCGATGGCGCGCTCGAGATCGTAGGGGTCGGCGAACGAATTGGGATCTATCAGCGGTGCCGCGCGCGGGTCGGCGGATAGCAGCGTGACCGAGCCGCGCGAGCGCGGGCGCAGATGGTAGGAATTCAACGTCACGCCATTGCCCGAGGGGACATCGCCAATGCCCTTCTCGACCCCGGCCCCGGCCAGGAAATGGAACTGCAGGTCCGGCGTCGGCGCCGTCCGGTCGCTCCACCAGAAGGCGCCGCCTTCCACGATGTTGGACACCACCGGGCCCTTGTTGAAGGCTTTCCACTCGATGCCGGCCCACAGCATCCAGTGCTTCTTCTTGTACTTGTCGAAGGAGTAGGGGCCGGTGAGCTCGTAGACGACGTCGGTCGCCATGTGGTCCTGCAGGTTCTGCCCGACGCCTGGCAGGTCGTGCAGCGGCGTGACGCCGACCGCTTTCAGATGGTCGGCCGGGCCGATGCCCGACAGCATCAGCAGCTTCGGCGAACCGATGGCGCCGGCGGTGACGATGACCTCGCGGTCCGCCCGCAGGATCTCCTTGCCCTGCGAACCCGAGAGTTCGACGCCAACGGCACGCTTGCCGTCGAGCACGATGCGGGTGATCAGCGCGTCCGTGCGGACCGTCAGGTTGCGACGGTTCTTCGCCGGTCCGAGATAGCCCACGGCCGCGCTGCAGCGCCGGCCGTTGCGCGTCGTCGTCTGGTAGACGGCGCAGCCCTCCTGCCTTTGGCCGTTGAAGTCGGGATTGTACGGCATCCCGACCTGCTGGCAGGCCTGCACGAAGACACGCGTCAGCAGCGCCGGGTTCGGCGTGGTGACGCCGAGCGGCCCGCCATTGCCATGATACGGGCCGGAGAGGAGGTCGTTGTCCTCCGACCGGACGAAGTAGGGCAGCACGTCGCGGAACGTCCAGCCGGGGCAGCCCTCGTCATTGGCCCAGCGGTCATAGTCCTCCGGGCAGCCGCGCGTATAGACCTGCGCGTTGATGGAACTGCCGCCGCCCAGCACCCGGGCCTGCGGATAGATCATCACCCGGCCTTCGACGTTGCGGTTCGGCGTCGTCTGATAGCCCCAGGTCAGCGGGCCGCCCGTCATCTTGAAGAAGCCGACGGGCATGTGGATGTAGGGGTCGCGGTCGACCGGGCCGGCCTCCAGCAGGGTCACCGTGACGTCCCTGTCCTCGGTCAGGCGCGCGGCGATGGCGCACCCGGCCGAGCCGCCGCCCACGACGATGTAATCGGGCATGGCCTTCTCCCTAGTTCTTCTTGTTTCCGTCCGTGCCGGCCGACGCCGAGGCGTCGCCGGGGAAGGACGGGCTTCGTTTCTCGCGGAAGGCCGCGATACCCTCCGCGCCATCGGGGCTGGCGCGGCAGGCGGCTGCGGCCAGCTCGTGCAGGCCCTCAGTTTCGCGCACCGGCGAGACCGCCGCCAGCAGTCTCTTCGCGGCACCTGTCGCGACGGGGGAGCGGGCACGCGCCGCCTGCACCATGCGGTCCGCCTCGGCCGGCAGCCCGTCGGCGTGCACGACGGCGTCGACGATGCCCCAGTCGAGCGCCGTGGCGGCATCGATCGTCTCGCCCAGCAGGATCATGCGGCGAGCCCGGGCGAGCCCCGCCAACGGCACCAGGCGGGCGGCTCCGAGCCAGCCCGGAATGGCACCGATGCCGGTTTCGAGAAAGCCGAGCCTGACGTGATCAGCGGCAACACGAAAATCCGCGGCCAGCGCCAGCTCGAGCCCGCCCCCGAAGGCGTTCTCGCCGAGGACGGCGATGGTCACCGCGTCGAGCGCGGCGAGGCGTGAGAAGACGCGGTTGCCGTCGCGGATCCAGCGCCGGCCCATGTCGGTGGGAGACAACGCGCTCCAGTCGCGGATGTCGGCGCCCGAGGAGAACGCGCCGGCCGTCTCGGCCTCGATCAGCACGGCGCGAATGCCGCCCTCACGCTCGATCCGCGCCAGCGCCGCATCTAGCTCGTCCAGCATGGCCGCGGTCAGCGCGTTCCGGCGGCGCGGATGAGCCACCCGGATGCGCGCCACGTCACCCTGCAGCGCGAGACCGATCGTTGCGACGTCCATGCCGTCCCGGGCTCCAGAACCGCCTGTCATTTGGGGGGAAGAGGCTCCCGTGGCGGGGCCCCCGTCGGCTTGACTCGCTTGTAACCATCTAGTTAGTTCTTTGCAACGGACATGGCCCTTGCGGGCGCTCCGGCGTGGCCGCGGCCGAGCGGCGCAATCAGAAAAACGAGACTGCGAGCGGGGGAGGAGATCCATGGATCCGGCAGCCAAGGTCCGCTTCGGGCGTGCTCCACTCGATGTCACGCAAATGGGGTTCGGCGCCGCGCCGATCGGCAATTTTCTCAAGCCGATCAGCGAGGAAGAAAGCGCCGCCATGGTCGATGCGGCCTGGAATTCCGGCCTGCGCTATTTCGACACCGCGCCGCTCTACGGCCACGGGCTGAGCGAGGCGCGCCTCGGCGCCGCGCTCCGCTGGTATCCGCGCGAGGAGTTCGTCGTCTCCACCAAGGTCGGTCGCGTCCTGAAGCCGGCCCGCCGCTCCGAGATCGACTTCAAGCCCTGGGTCGACGGCCTGCCGTTCCAGCTGCAGCTCGACTATTCCTATGACGGCGTGATGCGCTCCTTCGAGGACAGCCTGCAGCGCCTCGGGCTGCAATATGTAGACATCCTCTTCGTCCACGACGCCGACGTGTTCTCGCACGGTCCGCACCGGCAGCCGGGGCTGTTCGAGGAGGCGATGGAAGGCGGCTGGCGGGCCCTCTCGCGCCTTCGCGCCGAAGGGCTGGTCAAGGCCATCGGCTTCGGCGTCAACGAATGGCAGGTCTGCCACGAGGCACTGAAGCGCCGCGACGTCGACTGCTTTCTTCTGGCCGGGCGCTACACCCTCCTCGAGCAGGAATCCCTCGACGAGTTCCTGCCGCTTTGCGAGAAGCGCGACGTCGCCATCGTGCTCGGCGGCGGCTTCAACGGCGGCATCCTCGCCACGGGCGCCACGCCCGGCGCAAAGTACAATTACGCCCCGGCTCCCGACCACATCATGGATCGTGTCCGCCGCATGGAGGCCGTCTGCGAGCGCCACAACGTGCCGCTGAAGGCTGCCGCCTCGCAATTCGTGCTGGGCCATCCCAGCGTTGTCACGCACATCCCCGGCACGCGCACCGTGGCGCAGCTGGAGGAAAACGTCGCGATGTTCAGGACGCCCGTGCCCCAGGCGCTCTGGGACGAGTTGAAGGCCGAAGGCCTGCTGCGGCAGGACGCCCCGACACCATAGGTCCCGGGCAAGCGAGTGGGCCTGCCGCGCTCAGCACATGCCCTGCAACCGCTCGCCGCAGACGGCCAGCACCTCCTCGGGATCCCGTTTCCACCAGTTCGCGGCGGAGAAGATCTCGACTTCGGTGCGGCCTGAGTAGCCAGCCGTCTCGACCATTCCCCGGATAGCAGGGATGTCGATGACGCCGTCGCCCATCATGCCGCGGTCGAGCAGCACTTCTGCCGTGGGCGAAAGCCAGTCGCAGACATGGAAGGCGGCGATGCGCCCTCCGGCCCCGGCGCGTGCGATCCCGGCCGCGAGGGCCGGGTCCCACCAGACATGGTAGACGTCGGCGGCAACGCCGATGCCCCCTGCCCCATCCGGATCCAGCCGGTCGCAGATGTCGAGCGCCTCGGCCAGGGTCGTCACGCAGGAACGCTCGGCGGCGTAGACGGGGTGCAGCGGTTCCACCGCCAGCGTCACGCCCAGAGTGCGCGCGGCGTCCAGGAGCGCCGCGATGCCCTCCTCCACCTGCCGGCGGGCGGCCGGGAGGTCCCGCGAGCCGGCAGGCAGCCCGCCGACCACGAGCACGTAGCAGGACGCGCCAAGGTTCGCTGCGTCCCGCAGGGCCCGGCGATTGTCCTCGACCGCCGCAGCCGCACCGGCGGCGTCTGCGGCTGGAAAGTAGGTGCTGCGGCAGTAGCCCGTGACGGAGAGCCCTGCGTCGCGAATGCGCTTGGCGATGGCGGCAACGTCATGCCCCTCCACCTCCCGCCGCCACGGGGCGATCCCGCCATAGCCGTGCCGTGCCACGCGCTCGACGATGGCCTCGATCGGCTCGCGATGGCCGAGCGTGGCGGTGTTGATTGAGCAGAGGTCGAGCCGGCCGGCGAGATTGCGCATGCGGGTCAGAACTTCTGCTGCAGCAGGCCGCCATCGACCGGGATGGGCAGGCCGACCGTGTAGGGCAGCAATCCCTGCGCTGCCGTCAGCGCCACGCGGGCCACGTCCCCGGGCTCGCCCCAGCGCCGCTCGGCAAGGCCGCCGCCCTCGATCAGGCCGTCATAGCGGGCGCGGGAGGGCGCAGTCATCTCGGTGGCGATGAGGCCGGGCTGGATTTCGTAGACACCGATGCCGTGGTCGGCGAGGCGGAGCGCGAAGAGGCGGCTCGCCATGGAGAGCCCTGCCTTCGACACGCAATACTCGCCCCGCAGGATCGAGGCGGCGACGGCGTTGGAGGAGGTCACCGTGACGATGGAGCGGTGGATAGCCTCCCGCGCCGGTGCGGCCAGCATGGCCCGGGCGACGGCCTGCGTCAGAAAGAATGTGCCCCGCGTATTCACCGCGAGGCAGCGGTCGTAGCTCTCCGGCGTCACGTCCAGCAGGTCGCCCCGCGACAGCACCGACACGCCGGCATTGTTGACGAGGCAGTCGACGGGACCGAGCGTCCCGCTCACCCGGGCCAGGCATTCAATATGGCTCTCGATATCGGCGAGGTCGAAGGCGAACGCTTCCGCCTGCGCCCCATGCGACCTGCACTCCTGCGCGGCCGAGACCAGGTCGTCCCCCCGTTCGAGGTCGGCCAAGGCGACGTCGAAGCCGCTGGCAGCGAACAGCGTCGCGATGGCCCGGCCGATGCCGCGCCGTGCGCCGGTGACGAGGGCGACCGGACGGCCGCTCACGCCACCCTCCCCGCCAGCAGCTCGCGGGCGATGATCGAACGCTGGATCTGGTTGGTGCCTTCGTAGATCTGGGTGATCTTGGCGTCCCGGTAAAGCCGCTCCACGGCGAAGCCCCTGATGTACCCGCTCCCCCCGAAGATCTGCACCGCATCGGCCGTGCGCGCCACCGCGACGTCTCCGGCGAAGCACTTGGCCATCGAGCAGGCCATGGTGGCGGGCCCGCCGCTGTCGAACGTCTCGGCGGCATGATGCACGAGAAGCCGCGCGGCAGTGATGTCCTTCGCCATGTCGGCAATCATCCACTGCAGCCCCTGGAATTCGGCGATGGCGCGGCCGAACTGCTTGCGGGTCTTGGCGTAGTCGAGCGCCTCGTCCAGGCCCGCCTGAGCGATGCCCACCGCAAGTGCGGCGATGCCGATGCGGCCCTTGTCGAGCACGCTCATCATGATGGGAAAGCCCTTGCCTTCCTCTCCGAGCAGGGCCTCGGGCGGCAGTTCCACGCCGTCGAAATGCAGCGCACCCACCTGCGAGGCGCGCTGGCCCATCTTGTGCTCCTTCGGCCCGCGGCTCACGCCTGGCCTGTCGAGCTCGACGATGAAGATGCTCATGCCCCGCTTGCCGGCTTCCTTGTCGGTGCGGGCGAGGACGAAGCCGACATCGGCGACGGGGGCGTTGTGGATCCACAGCTTGGAGCCGGACAGGCGCCAGCCACCGGCCGTCTTCTCGGCGGTGGTCCGGATGCCGGAAACGTCGGTGCCGGCCTCCGATTCCGTGATGCAGTAGGCCGGGCGGTGGCGAAAGGCGAGCATCGGCGCCATCCAGCGGTCCTGCTGCGACTTCGTGCCGTGCACGGTCAGCAAAGTGCCGGCGAGCTCGTAGAGCCCGCACTGGTCGGCCACCGAGGCGTAGCCGCGCGACAACTCCTCCATGACGACGGCATAGGCGAGCGCATCCATCCCCGCGCCGCCGAGTTCGGCCGGAACCGTGATGCCGAAAAGCCCCAGCTCCGCCATCTGCGCGTAGATGTCGGCCGGGAAGGTCTCCTCGCGATCGAGTTCCTCGGCCCGTGGACGCACCACCTCTTCGGCGAAGCGGCGGGCGGCGTTGCGGATGTCCTCGTGCGTCTCGGAGAGCTTCATCGCGGTCTCCTGCCGCCGCGCCAGGCGGTCCGGCGGCTTGCCGGTGAAGCGCGGACAGGCTAAGTAACTATCTAGTTATTCCATAAGTCGCCCCACCCGCCCGGTCAAGCGCGGCGCGGCCGGGCGGCCCTGCGGAAAGTCTCGCGACCATGGGCCCCTTCGATGTCTCCAAGCGGATCCGCAGCGCCGAGGAGGCAGCGGCCGGGATCCCCGACGGCGCTACTATCGCCGTTTCCGGCAATGGCGGCGGCATGATCGAGGCCGACACCGTCCTCGCAGCCATCGGCAGGCGGTTTCTTGAGACGGGCCATCCACGCGGCATCACGCTCGTCCACGCACTCGGGATCGGCGACGGCGCCGGGTCCGGCATCGGGAGGCTGGCGCATGAAGGGCTGGTGAAGCGGGTCATCGGCGGGCACTGGTCGTGGTCCCCGGCCATGCAGAAGCTCGCCGCGGACAACCTCATCGAGGCCTACTCGCTGCCGGCCGGCGTGATCATGACCCTGTTGCGCGAGATCGGCGCGGGCAGGCCGGGCGTCATCACCCATATCGGCCTCGGCACATTTGCCGACCCGCGCAACGGCGGCGGCCGCATCAATGCCCGCGCTACCGACGATATCGTTGAGCGCGTCAGCTTCGACGGGCAGGACTGGCTCCGCTACAAGCCGTTCAAGGTGGATGTCGCCATCCTGCGCGGCTCGCTTGCCGACCCCCACGGCAACATCAGCCTGCGGCACGAACCCGTGGACATCGACGCCTACGCCGTGGCGCTCGCCGGCCGCAACAGCGGCGGGCAGGTGATCGTGCAGGTGAAGGGTCTCGCCGACGGCAACATCGTGCCGGCCCGGCTGGCGCGCATTCCGGGCATCCTCGTCGACAGCATCGTCGTGGATCCCGCCCAGAGGCAGTGCCAGATCGCCGACTTCGACCCCGCCATCAGCGGCGAGATCCCGGGCGAGGAGGCGCCGGATCCCGCGCCTCCGACGGGCATCCGCCGCATCGTGGCCGCCCGCGCGGCGCGCGAGCTGAAACCCGGCCTATCCGTTAATTTCGGATACGGTATGCCCGGCGGCATCCCCGGGCTCGTCGCCGAGCGTGGCGAGCACGGCACCTTCTGGGGCTCCGTCGAGCAGGGCATCCACAACGGCCATATGCTGGACGGGCCGATGTTCGGGGCTGCGCGCTTTCCGCAGGCGATCCTGTCCTCGGTGGACCAGTTCGACTTCTACAGTGGCGGCGGCGTCGACGTGGCCTTCCTCGGCATGGGCGAGCTCGACGGCGAGGGCAACGTCAACGTTTCGATGCTCGGCCCCACGGTGGTCGGGCCGGGCGGGTTCGTGGACATCACCCAGGGGGCGCGCAAGCTCGTCTTCTGCGGGACCTTCGAGGCCAAAGGGCTGGACGTGGTGGAGACCGGCGGACGCATCGAGGTGCGCACCCCGGGCTCGGTCCCCAAGCTCGTTTCGAAGGTCCGGCACATCACGTTCAGCGGGGCGCGGGCCCGCGAGCGCGGGCAGGAGGTGCTCTACGTGACGGAGCGGGCCGTGTTCCGCCTGGCGCCGGAGGGGATCGAGCTGATGGAGGTCGCGCCGGGCATCGAGGTCCAGCGCGACGTCGTTTCGCGCATGGGTTTCCAGCCCATCGTCGGCGACGTGCGGGCGATGCCGCTCGGCTGAGGTCAGTCCTGATTGCGGCGGACGATGCGCAGAACAGTGTCGATGTTGAAGGCGAGCCGCTCGTCCAGGGCGTCCTTAACCGCGAGATCGCGCCCGTAGATCAGCGAGCCCGTGTAGCGGTTGGTGAGGTAGTAGTAGCCGATCGCAGCGACGGTGATGGTGAGCTGGATCGGGTCGATGCCTCGCCGGAACAGCCCCGCCGCCTCGCCGCGCTCCAGGATCCTGGCCATCAGATCGGGAAAATCGGCATGCAGCTCGTGGAACCGCGCGGAATCCTCCAGGTGCCGTGCCTTGTGCAGGTTGGCGCTGTTGACGAGCGCCACGAACTCCGGGTTCTCGAGATAGTAGGTCCAGGTGAATGAGATCAGGCGCCGGAGCGCCTCGTCCGGCGGCAGAGCGTCGAGGTCCAGGTTGCGCTCTGCCGTGCGAATGTCGGCATAGGCCTCTTCCAGCACGGCCCGGAACAGGTCGTCCTTGTCGCGAAAGTAGTGGTAGATCATGCGCTTGTTGGCGCGGGCACGCTCCGCGATCTCGTCGACGCGGGCACCGCCGAGGCCAAGACGGGCGAACTCGGCCCGGGCCGCCTCCAGGATGCGCGCCCGCGTGGCGTCTGCATCGCGCTGGCGCGCCTGAGGCTGGGCAGCGCGGGAAGCGACACTCCGCCGCGATGCGCTGCTCCCGGTCGCGGGTTTTCCGGCTTCTCCTGCCCTGCCGCGCTGCGGCATTTGCTGCCCGGCCTCTCGCTTTACTGGCATCCGACGCCCCCGCCGGTTCCGGCCCGGCCGGACCCTGCACACCTAACGCACTATCCGGTTAGTTATAGGCGGGGCACACGGTTGCAGCAAGGAAAGCAGGCTTGATCGGCACCGTCGGGTCCCCCGGCGGTTGGAGGTGTGAATCGTCGATAACGGATCCAATCAAATTGCTTCTTGCAAATTCTAGTCGAATTGACCCTTTAGGTGTACCCTGCATGGGTCGGAAGGTAGTGGTCGCCCATTGCTCTCCGAGGGAGCCAGTGCGTGATGCGTCGAGTAGGGTCACTGCGCGGTTCGTCCGTGGTTGCGGACGTGTCTGCCGTGCCGGCCAGCGGGCCAGCAGGACGGGAGTGCATTGCGCTCGCCGGGTTCGGCGTTTCACGACAAATCGGTTCATCCCATCAACCGGTTGTTGACCCACGCCGCGCCTATTCTGGTGCTGCGGGAGCAGGGACATCTTCCATCGGCCAGACTGCCAGCGGCGCAATCCTGCGGGGTTGGGGCGCCGCGAGGCGGACGTGTGCCGGGGAGGCGCGGCCTTGACGTCCTGGCTCGAGAGACGGAACGGGATGAACAGGAATCGCCTGGTCGGCTACGGCGTGCTCGCCGCGGCCGTGTTGGTCGCGGGCTTCGGCCTGCACTGGCTGATCTATGGCCGCTATGTCGAGAGCACCGACAACGCCTATGTCGAGGCTGACTCCTCGGTCGTGGCCCCCGAGATCGAGGGCTATGTCGAGATGGTCCGCGTCGCCGACCACGAGGCCGTGAGGCAGGGCGATCCGCTGGTCGTCGTCGACGAGCGCAGCTACAGGGCGAAGCTGGAACAGGCCGAAAGCGCCGTTGCCTCGGCCCAGGCGGCGGTCACGGCCGCCGAAGCCGC
Source organism: Alsobacter sp. (assembly GCF_059501845.1). NCBI lineage: Bacteria > Pseudomonadati > Pseudomonadota > Alphaproteobacteria > Hyphomicrobiales > Alsobacteraceae > Alsobacter > Alsobacter sp. The sequence continues at coordinate 168,860 of NZ_JCACDK010000017.1, forward strand.
CATCGCCAATCTCGACGCGCAGTTCACGCAGCAGCAGAACCTCGTCACGCAGGCCCGCGCGAGCCTGGACAGCACCAACGCCGACCTGCAGCGGGCCAAGCTGGACTTTGCCCGCTATAAGTCCCTCGCCGGCAGCGCCTGGGTGAGCCGCCAGCGCTTCGAGACGGCGGACGCGGACAATCGAAAGGCGGTCGCGGCGGTGGAGCGCGCAGCTGCCGCGCTGGAGTCCGAAACAAACAAGTTGCCGGTCATCGAGAGCGCCAAGCGCCAGGCGACGGCAAACGCCGCGCGGGCACGCGCCGACCTTGCGCAGGCACAGGCCGCCCGCGACCTCGCTCAACTCAACGTCGAGAAGACGATCATCCGCGCTCCGATCGACGGTGTGGTCGGCAACAGGCTGGTGCAGGTCGGACAATATGTCCGCCCTGGGACGCAGCTTCTGACCGTGGTGCCGCTGCCGCAGGTCTACGTCACTGCCAACTTCAAGGAGACGCAGCTCGAGGGCATGCGGGTCGGCCAGCCGGTCGAGATCAAGATCGACGCCTTCCCGGGCCAGACGCTCGACGGCGAGATCGAGAGCTTCGCTCCGGGGACGGGTTCCAAGTTTGCCCTGCTCCCCACGGAGAACGCCACGGGCAACTTCACCAAGATCGTGCAGCGCGTGCCGGTTCGCATCCGGCTGGTGAGCCCGGCCGATGCTCGGCCCGCCATCATGCCAGGCCTCTCTGCCGTCGTTTCCGTCGACACCAAGCATCCCGGAACCGCCACCGGCACGGCACGCGCCAAGGCGCGCTCGTCCATGGCATCGGCCGGCGCCGGAACAGGGCAGAACTGACGGGAATGCCGGGACTGGCGGCGAGCCTCCTGACGGCCCTGGCCCTGCCCGGGGAGCGCCTCCGCAATGCAGCCCGGACGGCGCGCGCCTCCTCCGCTCGCCCGTCCTCCGCGACAGGGGCCGACAGGGGAGCCATGATCGGCTTCCTCGCCATGAGCCTCGGCATGTTCATGGCGCTCCTCGACATCCAGATCGTGGCCGCCTCCCTCTCGGAGATCCGGGCCGGTCTCGGCGCCACGCATGACGAGATCACGTGGATCCAGACGTCCTACCTCGTTGCCGAGATCGCCATCATCCCGATCTCGGGCTTCCTGGCGCGCGTCTTCACGATGCGCTGGGTGTTCACGACCTCGGCGGTCCTGTTCACGATCAGCAGCGTGGCCTGCGGACTGGCCTGGGACCTCGAATCCATGGTGGTGTTCCGCGCCATCCAGGGCATCACCGGCGGCGCCATGATCCCGCTGGCCTTTGCGGCGGGAATGACGACCGGACCGGGACGCAGCAGCGTGGTGAGCACGGCGGTGCTGGGCGCGACGGCCACGCTGGCGCCGACGCTGGGCCCCACCGTCGGCGGCTGGATCACGCAGACCTGGTCGTGGCACTGGCTGTTCTTCCTCAACGTCGTGCCGGGCGTGATCGTGGCGATCCTCGTCCCGGCCTTCGTTGCTCGGGACCAGCCGCAGCTGACGCTCCTGAAGCGTTTCGACGTCGTGTCCGTCATCGCCGTGATGGCGTGCGTGGGCTCGCTGCAGTTCGTGCTGGAAGAAGGCTCGCGCAAGGAGTGGTTCGACAGCAGCCTGATCACGCTGCTGAGCGCGCTGGCGGTCGTGGCCCTCGTGGTGGTCGTCTGGCGCGGCCTCACGCACGCGCAGCCGGTCCTCGACCTGCGCGCCTTCGGCAACCGCAACTTCACGCTTGGCTGCCTCTTTTCCTTCGTGTGCGGCATCGGCCTGTACGGCTCGATCTACATCGTCCCGGCCTTCCTCGCCCGCGTGCGCGGGTGGGACGCGCTGCAGATCGGCGAGACCGTCTTCGTCACCGGCGTCTTCCAGGTGCTGACGACGCCCCTCGTCGCCGTCCTGGCGAGGCGGTTCGACCAGCGCCTGCTGCTCGCGCTCGGCCTCTTCCTCTACGGCATGGCGCTGGCCGCGATGTCCCGCGTCACGCCGGAATGGGGAGCCGAGCAGTTCTTCTGGCCGCTGGCGACGCGCGGCGTGGGATCGATGTTCATCATCATCCCGATCACCAACATCGCGCTCGGCGCGCTTGCGCCCGACCGGGTGCCCGTGGCGAGCGGCCTCTACAATCTGATGCGCAATCTCGGCGGAGCCGTGGGCATCGCCACGATCGGCATCATCCTGCAGGACCAGGAGCGGCTGCACGCGGCCCGCTTCATGGAGGCCGTCGCAGACCCCGGCGCGAGGGCCGACGTGATGGACCGGCTGAGCCAGCATATCGGGACACTCATCGTCGATCCCGACCGGGCAGCCATCGCCGCCACGAAGATCCTCGACAGTGCAGTTCAGCGGGAGGCGCTCACCATGGCGTTCTCCGACGCGCTGGTGGCCATGGCCGCGCCCTTCTTCTTCAGTCTGCTGCTGATCCCGCTGACCCGGAAGTCACGGGCGGCCTGACCGCGGGGCGAGCAAACGCGTCTTGGGACGCTCTCTTTGGAAGTGGCCGGGACGAACCGCAAGCGCGCATGCGGCTTCAAGGCGCGCCACGCGAGCAGGATGGCGAAGAAGCGCGGGTCTGGATACCCGCGCGTCCCGATCAGGTCAGGGCTTGCGCACGATCGGCATGGCCACCGGGACCGGCTTGGCCGGATCGTCCCAACGATAGCGCAGCGAGGCCGAAACGATGTTTACGCTGTTGTCTGCGTTGGCGACCATCGGAGGGATGAGCGGGCTAGCCGAGGGGTTCCCTGAGACCAGCCTGATCGGTGTGTCGCCGGAGAACAGGTGCGCATAGGCAAGGTCGAGCGTGAGCTTCTCGTTCCACTTGTAGCTGACGCCGAGCGTGGTCCAGATGCGGTTGTTGTCAGGTAGGCGCGTAGTCCGCACGGCCGTGCGGACCGGCGAGATCTCGTAGCCGACGCCTGCGCGGACGGTCCATTGCGGGTCGATCGCGTACTCGCCACCGACTGAGAAGAACCAGCTGTCGCGATAGTCCAGATTCAGCACCGGCTGGGCAGCGTAAGGCTGGCCGGTCGTCTCGTCGATGACGCGCGGATATTTGAGGCGGCTCCAGTTCGTCCACTCGACGCCCGCATTGAGTGTGAACTGTTCGCCGAGCTTCTGCGACACGCCGAGCGTCGCGGTTTCCGGAAGCATCACGTTCATACGAACCGGGCGCGTCGGTACAGCCAACGCAAGGGGACCAGGCAACCCGTTGAAGGAGCCACGGATATCCTGCTGGACAGCGGACCGGAAACCGAGGCCGATCGTCGTTCCTGCCACGGGGGTCACGGTGGCACCGAGGGTGTAGCCGACTCCCCAGCTGTCTCCGTCAGGCCCGGCCGTGTACCAATCCACAGGGTTGGCCGAAGGCGCGAACGGGTTTGGGACGGCTGCGGTGTAACGAGCCTTGAAGTACTCGACCTGCAGCCCGGCGCCGACGGACAGCCAGTCGTTGATCTTGTAGGCAACCGTCGGCGTGACCTCGAGCGAGGAAACATGCGTCGTGGAGCCGTAAAGGCGCCCGGTCCAATCCGCGTTCGGCTTCGTCGTCAGGCCGTAGGGCACGTTCATCGACAGGCCGAGCCAGAGCTGGTCGTTGACCTGGTAGCTGCCGTAGAAGGAGGGCAGCACCACGGTCTCCAGCAGCTCGCCGCTGGTCGTGTTCAGGAAGAGCGGGCTGGACCCGGCGCCGGGCGTGATCTTGGACGAGGGCGCGATGAGCGCGAAATCCAAATCGGTCTGGATTCCAGGGATACCCGTCATGGTGGCCGGGTTCCAGAACATCGAGCTGACGCCGGCCGAACCCGCGGCAACGCCGCCGAACGCCTGGCCGAGACCCGTCGTGCTCTGCTCGCGCAGGGCGAAGCCGCCTGCAATTGCTGTCGAGGCGAGAAGAGATACCCCGAGCGCGGTCACCGCTGGAACGGTACACAGATTCATCCGACGCAGCTTCAAGGTCGTCCTCCCACGACGCGCCCGCTGCACAAAGTTTTCGGGCCTTCGACGAGAGATAACTCGAAAAAGTTAAGTGAGAGTAATAGCGATATATCAAGTGAGAAGATTTGCGACAATTGTTCGACGCTTAGCGAATGTTAGGCGCGGTACATCCTCGAGCGCTCATGCCGGAACCTGTCCGGTTTCGCCCGGCACGGGTTAGCGCTGTAGTGCTCAGCGCCCAGTTGTGCTCGCGTCTTTCAACGGTTGGCATCTGGTAGAGCATCCGTCGCCAGTTCACGGACTTCGTGGGGAACGCGGAGCAAGGCAAAGCACAAAACACCGGGCCGCCGCGCCGGCCGCGTCGGTGTCACAGGTCCCAAACCGTGAGTTCCACGAGTTTTCCGAACATGGCGTCATCGTCAACGGTCACGCTCGGGTGGTATCGGGACGGTCCCGGTTCCTATTCAAACGCGTGGCCTGGCTGGCATCGATTTCGGCCCGCGTTCCAAGTCAACACTCAGTAACGTTACTCATTTCTGAGGGACGAGATTTACGTTTCTGGAAATTTCGCCTGCTAGTTTCGCCCGAATGCGGAGCGGACTTTGATGGGTGCAATGTCGAAACTTGCCTCGCCCGGGAAGGCGCTCTTGGAGCGCCTCCGGGGACGGCCGGACTTCGAGCACGAGATCCACATCAACCGGCTCGTCTTCTCATCCGTGGTGACTCTCTACCTGGTTATCGCCACGCTGCTCGGGTTCGAGTTCGACCGGCAGGTTCTGCAGTGGACCGCCGCCGGAATTGTCTTCTACTACGTCGCTACCGTTCTGCTTCTCAGCCACCTGTTGGTCTATCCAGGTGTTTCGCCGATACGGCGTGTCTGCGGCATCGTTCTCGACATGGGCATCCTGTCGTTTGGCCTCGCGGCTGGCGATGGATCGACCGCCCTTCTCTATCCCATCTATCTCTGGGCGATCTTCGGAAACGGCTTCCGGTTCGGCACGACATACCTGTTCATCTGCGCCGGGTGCGGCGTGGTGGGCTTCACCGTGGCCATCGTCATCACGCCCTTCTGGCGGGACCACCCCGCCCTGTCGGGCGGGCTGCTGCTGGCACTGATCATCCTGCCCGCCTACGTGTCCGTCCTCATTCGCAAATTGAACGACGCCCTTCGACAGGCCGAGGAGGCCAGCCGTGCCAAGAGCCTCTTTCTTGCCAGCGTCAGCCATGAGCTGCGCACGCCGCTGAATGCCGTCATCGGATTCAGCGAGTTGCTGGAGGATACGGGCCCAGCGCCCTCGCAGCTGGAGATGATCAGAACCATCGGTGCCGCCGGACGCTCGCTGCTCGGCCTCATCAACACGCTGCTCGACTTTGCGCGCATCGAAGCCGGGCAGATGCCGCTGCAGACGGCGCAGTTCGATCTGCATGCGCTTCTGCGCGAGGTGCGGCGCATGATCTTCGTCGGCGCGCGCGAAAAGGGTGTGCGCGTCGCAGTCTTCGTGGCCTCCGACATTCCCGCAGAATGGGTCGGCCCCGAGCGCGACCTGCGCGAGATCCTCACGAACCTGGCGGGCAATGCGCTGAAGTTCACCGCGCGAGGGCACGTCAGCCTGTCGGTCCGCTTCTCCGGGGACAAGCTTCTGTTCGAGATCGAGGACACCGGCATAGGTATCGCGCCCGAGGCACAGCAGCGCATTTTCGAGCGTTTCACCCAAGCGGACGAGACCATCGTCGACCGTTTCGGCGGGACCGGACTCGGGCTCAGCATCGTCCAGCAGCTCGTGGCGCGGAATGGCGGGCGCATCTCGGTGCGCTCCGAGGTCGGGAAGGGGTCGACCTTTTGGTTCGAGCTGGCACTCGCAAGGCCTGCTACATCTGCCGAGATCTCCCCGCCGCCGAGCATGGTGCTTGTAAGGACCGGCGACCGCTCGCTGGTCGAGAGCCTTCGCGGCCTGTCGCTCGCTCCGACCGTCATCACGCAGCCGTATGAGATCCCGCATGTAGAAGGGCTGCGTCAGGTCGTCATCATCGACGCACGTGAGCCGGGTTGGGAGGAATTCGCTCTGGAGGCCGGATCGGTCCTTACGGTTGACCAGCCGCCCCTGGTTTTGCTCGGCGCCGGTCCCGACGCGATCGCATCTGCCGAACGATCCCGCTTTGTCACGACACTGTCGCTGCCGCTCTCGGAGCAAAGCTTGTCGGCGGCGTTCGCCATTGCCGCGCCTGCCACGGCCCGCAGCAGCTCGGCTTCAGGGGCGGCGACCTCGGGCCGGTCCCTGCGCATCCTTGTGGCGGAGGATAACCTCGTCAACAAGAAGCTGGTGGCGAGAATGCTTGAGGTGGCGAACCACAGGGTCGTCACGGTCTCGAACGGCGAAGAGGCTCTCCACGCGCTGGCCGACGAGAGCTTCGACATCGCTCTCCTCGACGTGAACATGCCCGTGATGAACGGTCTCGACGCCGCGCGGCTGTATCGGTTCTCCGGTGACCCGTCGACCCTCGTACCCATCGTGGCACTGACGGCAGACGCAACCCCGGAGATGGAAGAAAAGTGCGCGGAAGCCGGCATGTTGGCCCGCGTGACAAAGCCGATCAACAGGGCGGAACTCCTGCACACGATCGACACCTTCGCCAGGACCGGGCGACTCGAGGTCGAGGCCCCGGCGGAGCGAGTTCCGATCGACATGTCGAGCTATCAAATCACCAACGCGGAAACGCAGGCGGCAATTGTCGATCTCGGTGGCGAGGAATTCCTGCGCATGTTGCTGGTCGACTTCGTCTCCTCGGCGACGACGACTGCGCACGAATTGCGTGCGCTCACCGAGAGCGATGACCAGCCCGGAATCCGGCGTGCCACCCATTCGCTGTCGAGCTCGGCCGGCAATGTCGGCGCCGAGCGGATCTACCGCATTTGCGAAGCTTGGCTCAACATCCCGACCCACGACCAGCAGGAGGCCCGGCGGCTGGTCAATGAGATAGCGAGGGAGTTGGCCGCCTTCCGCGAGGAGCACGCCATCCGCGTGGTCGCCCTACGGGCGGTGAGCTGACGGCCTCCCCTCAGGCACCGCGCCACACTTCCCTCGCCCTGCGGCGCTTCTGCGCCATCGCAAGGTGCTGCATGCGGCGCAGGTCGTTGTCCTCGAGCTTCAGCGCGGTATCGACCCAGCGGTCGGCGATGTACTCCAGCTCGTCCCAGGTGATGTTCGAAACGAACTTGCGAACCCCGTATACTGCCTGCTGCGCGCGGAAGGTGCGTTCGTGTGCGGAGATGTAGGATTCGACCGCGACCTGCCCGGTGCCTTCATCCACCACCCTGTCGATGACTCCCAGATCAAGCAGCTCCTCGGCAGTATAGATTTTGCCGCTGAGGATCATCTTTTCCGCAATACGCGGACCCACGCGCCGCGAGAGAAGGCTGTAGGCGCCCATTCCCGGGAACAGGTTGAACAGGATCTCGGGGAGGCCGAATCGCGCCTGCCGCTCGGCGATAACGACGTCGAATGACAACGCGGCCTCGAACCCCCCGCCGAGCGCGTCCCCTTGTACGAGGGCGATCGAGACGATCGGAGGATCCTGCGCGAGATTGAGGTGGATAGCCTCGATGCAGGCATGCGCGTACTGGCGGAGCCTGTCGCGGTTTCCGAGCCGGATCAGCTCCGCAAAGTAGTTCAGGTCTCCCCCGAGGTTAAAGACACCGGGGATGCGCGATCCCAACACCCAGAACCGGGCCCGCTGTTCTTCCGGGCAGGCCAGCAGATGCCGTGTCACCAGGCGGCGGAGTTCGGTAATCTCCCGCAGGAGCAACGGGCTGAAATGCGACTCCGCCTTGCTGCGGATGAAGGCCCACAGCGTGTGTGTGCCAGGCTGCATGCCGACGTCGATTTCAGACAGCTCGTTCTCTGAGAAACCGAGCGAACCGGGTTTCGCGGCGAGGCTTCCGATCGTCAGGACACGCAAATTGTCCGCCGCCGGCTTTGCATCCCGCCTCAGATCGACCATCACGCACTCCAGCAAATTCGCTACGCAACATGACTAACAAATACTTACCTGAACCGGGTCAAAATTGCGGCGACATGGTTAATTTGTGAGAGAACAGCGGTTTAGCAGCAGGAAGCCGAAGTATTAATCTCCGGCTTTATGTTAAATTAACAAAAGATTAACGAGAAGAAACCTTGAAATACAGGACTGGACGCCATGCGCGGCAAGGAAATTTTGGGTGGAGGGATCCCGGGGCCGGTTCCGGGCAGCCCTCCGCCATAGGCCAAGGGAGCGGTTGTCGCGGGTCTATTCGGCCGCGATCCGCTGGCCTCCGCGAGCCATGCGCGGGTCGCGATGCAGCTTCCCGTCCTTCATGATTATGGCGAAATGGCCGGGTCCGACGAGAACGGACAGGTCCTTCAGCGGATTCATGTCGACGAGCAGCAGATCGGCCAGGGCGCCCTCCCTGATGACGCCGAGTTCGCCTTCATGCCCCATCAGGGCGCCGCCGACAGCAGTGGCACAACGTAACGCTTCCGCTGGCGTGTAGCCGAAGAACTTGACGAAGTGCCCGATGTCCCGGGCGTTCTGGCCCATCGGAGTGAGGGTGAAGCCGTAGTCTCCGCCCACCACGACACGAAGCCCGCGCTTTCGCATCTGCTCGTAGACGCGGCAGGTCGCTTCCAGCTTGCGCGGCAAGCCCATGCGCTCCACCACCTCGCGCGACATGCCGACCCGGTCGTGTTCAAAGACGGCGTTGTGGACGAGGCCGAAGGCCGGGCCGACGAAGATCCGGTCCTTGACCCCCTCCAGCATGTCCAGCGCTTCCTCGTCGGCGAAGTCGCAGTGGTAGATGCAGTCGACGCCGTTGCGCACCGCCCGCTTCACTGATTCCGCCGCACGGGAGTGGCAGGCGACCCGTTTGCCCCACTCGTGGGCGACCTCGACGGCCGTGGCGACCTCGATCTCGCTCATCGAGGTCACCTCGGCACGCGCGTGCCCGACGAACTCGTCGCCGGAGATGTTGATCTTGATGTTGTCGACGCCCTCCCGGATGCAGGTCCGCACCACACGCCTGATCTCGTCCGGCCCGTCTGCGATGGCACCGAAGCTCTCCGCATGCATGTGCAGCTTGCGCTCGTCGCCAAGCCCGCCGGTCACCGTGATCTCGGGGCCTGCGGCCTTGTAGCGCGGGCCGGCGAGGTGACCGTCCTCGATCTCCTGGCGCACCACCACGTCGAGCCGCATCTTGGCGGACGCGGCGGAGTAGGCACTGGTGAAGCCATGGTCGAGGATGAACGTCGCATTGCGGCAGGTCCGCAGCAGATGCTCCTCGATGGGGATCTCGCCAAGGTCCTGGTTGCGCGCGATGCCGACGAAGGAGAGGTGGCAGTGTCCCTCGACCATGCCGGGCATCAGAAACATGCCGCCGCCGTCGATCGTCTCCGCCGCCGCCTCGCGCGGAATCTGCCCGGGGCCGCACGCGACCGCCTTGATCCGGTTGCCCTGGACCAGAACCTCGCCCGGATAGGGCTCGTCGTTGACGCCGTCCCAGACGACGACGTTTCGCAGCAGCAATGCGGTCATGGCGTCTCCTCCGTGCGGCCGTTCCGGTGTGCCGGTTCGTGCCGGCCTTGCAGGCCGCCGTGGGGCGAAGGATACGAGAAGGACAGGTGGCCGCAAGCCGAAGCGGAGCGGCGTCGTCAGCCGGGCAGCGAGTCCCACGCGGCCAGCGCCTTGCCAGCATAGACCGAGCCGGGCCCACCGCCCATCTCCACGCACACCGCCAGTGCTTCCGCCAGTTCCTCGCGTGACGCGCCGTGCTGACGCGCATTGGAGACGTGGAAGAGGATACAGTCCGTGCAACCCTCATTCACCGCGATGGCGAGAGCGATCAGTTCCTTGATCCTCGCCGGAAGCGCCCCGTCCTTGCCCGCCTCGATCATCATGGTGCGGAAGCCGCCCAGCGGGCCCGGCGCCGCTTTCGACAGGGCGGAGAAGCGGGCGTTCATGGCCTTGAGCTCGGCGACCGGATCGTCTGCCATCCTGTTCCTCCCTTGGCCGGACCGTCCGGCGGGGCACTCTGCCCCTCCTCTGCTCGACCGGGCAAGCTGAGCGGCGAGGCTCAGATGTGGAACATCAGGGACCCGGCGTCCCTCTCCGTCAGCGCCCGCATCTCGGCGAGGGTGCGCTGGTCCAGCACCGCGGACATGGCATCTCGGACCTGCACCATGATCTGCCGCACGCCGCAGCGCTCGATGTCGTCGCAGTCGTCACAGGGGCGGAACGCCGTGCGGCTGGCGCACTGGATAGGTGCGAGCGGACCGTCCAGGACGCGGATGACATGGCCAACCCGGATGTCCGCGGCCGGGCGCGCCAGCGTGTAGCCACCGCCCGGCCCCTTCCGGCTGTGCACGAAACCGGCGTTCCTGAGTTCGCCGAGAATCGCGTCGAGGAACTTCTTGGGGATGGCGTTGATCTCGGCGATGTCGCTCACCAGCACGGGCTTTCCCTGCGGCGCGCCAGCGAGGTGGACCAGCGCCTTCAGTCCGTACTTGGCCTTGTTGGTGAGCATTGCCGCAGGTCTCGCGGGAAAGGGGATCTCCCGACGATCCAGATAATCACGCGCGCTGATAGAATAAAGGGATAACAGCCATCTACCCACCCAAGGCTTGGCCGAGGTCGGCGACGAGATCACGCGGATCTTCGATCCCGCAGGACAGGCGGACCAACCCGTCCGTGATCCCGACTGCGAGCCGTTGCTCCCGGGGAATGGACGCGTGGGTCATGATCGCGGGATGCTCGATCAGGCTTTCGACCCCGCCGAGGCTTTCCGCCAGCGTGAAGATCTGCACGCGCTCCAGGAAGCGCCGCGCCGCCGCTTCGCCGCCAGCGATCTCGGCCGCCACGATGCCGCCGAATGCGCGCATCTGCCGCCGCGCGAGATCGTGCTGCCCATGGCTGGGAAGGCCGGGATAGATGACCCGTTCGACGCCGGCGTGCTGGTCGAGGTACTGCGCCACAGCCAGCGCGTTCGCGCAGTGGCGCTCCATCCGCAGCGCCAGCGTCTTCAGCCCGCGCAGGGCGAGGAAGGAGTCGAACGGCCCCTGGATGGCGCCCACGGCGTTCTGCAGGAAAGCGAGCTTCTCCGCCCACTCCGTGTTCTGGCCGACGACGACGATGCCGCCCACCATGTCGGAATGGCCGTTCAGGTACTTCGTGGTCGAGTGGACCACGAGATCGATGCCGTGCTCGATGGGACGCTGCACCCATGGGCTCGCGAAGGTGTTGTCGGCCACCGTGACGATGCCGCGCGACTTCGCCAGCCTGGCGATACCCTCGAGGTCGGCGAGCTTCAGGAGCGGGTTGGTGGGGGTCTCGATCCAGATCAGCCGGGTCTGCGGCGTGATGGCGGCTTCAACCGCGTCGAGCCGGGACAGGTCGGCATAGGTGGCCTTGAGACCGGCCGAGCGGCTGCGCACGCGCTCGAAAAGCCTGTAGCTGCCACCATAGAGGTCGTCGGACGCGACGATATGCGATCCGGAATCGAGGCCGTCAAGGATGGTGGCGATGGCAGCGAGCCCGGACGCGAACGCGAAGGCCCGCGTCCCGCTCTCCAGGTCGGCGATGCAGCGCTCCAGCGCGAAGCGGGTCGGGTTCTGCGAGCGGGCATATTCGAAGCCCTTGTGCACGCCCGGGCTCTGCTGGACATAGGTCGACGTGGCGTAGATCGGCACCATCACCGCGCCGGTCGTGGGATCGGGCGACTGCCCGCCATGGATCACGCGGGTGTCGAAGCCGAGCCGGTTGGGATGGCCGTGATGGTCGCTCATGCGCGCCTCAGATGGTTGATCAGGTCGACCCGCGTGACGAGGCCGAGGAAGCGGTTCTTGTCCAGCACGATGGGGACAAGATTCTCGGAGAACAGCGGCAGAAGGCTGTCGAGAGGGGCATCGGCCTCGACGGTCCTCAGGGCCGTGCTCATCACGGTGGAAACGGGGCTGTCGAAGCGCAGGCCAGAGTCCGGCGCGACGAGAGCCCGCAGCACGTCGCTCTCGTCGACCATACCGACGACCCTGTCGCCTTCCAGCACAGGAACCTGCGACACGTCCGCCGCCCGCATGCGCCCGACCGCTGTCTGCAGGCTGTCGCCCGGTCCAACGGAGACGACCTCTCCCGAGTCGAGGTCGCGGACGATGAGGTCGGAAACCGTGCCGGAGCGGACGCGTTCGAGCAGCCCCTCCTGGATCATCCAGCTGTCGTTGTAGACCTTGGACAGGTACTTGGCGCCGGTGTCGCAGACGAAGGTGGCGACCCGCTTCGGGCTGGTCTGTTCGCGGCACCAGCGCAGGGCCGTCGCGAGCAGCGTGCCGGAGGACGAGCCGGCCAGGATTCCCTCCTTGAGCAGCAGGTCGCGGGAGGCCGCGAAGCTCTCCGAATCGGGGATCGTGTAGGCCTTGGAGATGAGCGACAGGTCCGCATTGGGCGGCACGAAATCCTCGCCGATACCCTCGACGGCCCAGCTCCCGGGCTCGTCATGCGTCCCGGTCTCGACCAGCGGCGCGAGGATCGAGCCGGCCGGATCGGCCAGGACCATCTGCGTCTTGGGCGACGCCTTCCGGAAGTACCGCCCGAGCCCGGTGAGCGTGCCTCCCGAGCCGACACCGACGACAAAGGCGTCGAGGTCGCCCTGCATCTGCTCGAGGATCTCGGGCCCCGTCGTCGTTTCGTGCGCCAGCGGGTTTGCCGGGTTGCCGAACTGGTTGACGTAGAGGGAGTTCGGCGTCTCCGCCGCGATCCGCTCGGCCATGTCCTGGTAGTAGGCGGGGTCGCCCTTGACGACGTCCGTGCGGGTGATGCGGACGTCGGCTCCCAGCGCGCGCAGGTGCAGGATCTTTTCGCGCGCCATCTTGTCGGGGACGACGAGCACGACGTTGTAGCCCTTGATCTTTCCGACCAGTGCAAGGCCCAGCCCCGTATTGCCGGCCGTCGCCTCGATGATCGTGCCGCCGGGCGAGAGCGTGCCGTCGCGCTCGGCAGCGGCGATCATCGCGAGCGCGATCCTGTCCTTGATGGAGCCTCCCGGGTTCTGGCTCTCGAGCTTCAGGAAGAGGCGGCAGGGTCCCGTGTCGAAATGCTTGATCTCGACCAGCGGCGTGTTGCCGATGAGGTCGAGCACGGATGCGGCGGCTGGAGGAACCATCTGTCTTGCTCCCGGTCTGCGGCTGAAGCCAAACGCACGGCCGGCGCAGGGGTGCCCGCCTGGACCGGCTCAATCCTCCGACGAACGCCGGCCCGCGGCAATAAGACGGCTAATCCGGTCAAGAACAAGTTGATGATCATAGGGTCGGGCGAGGTCGGGACCCTTGTCGCAGAGGTCGGCCGCTTCCTTGGCTGCCTTGGCAGGAGATCCGGCGAGAATGACCTCCACTCCGGGCCCGGTCTCCCGGATCCGGCGCGCCAGGGAAAAACCGTCCAAGGTGCCGGGACACTCCGCATCCGCCAGAACAATGTCGATTCCGACGGTCTCATCGGCGACGAAGGTCAGGGCATCGTCGGACGTGGCAGCCTCGATGACTCGGTAGCCGCATTCCCGAAGATACTCGGCCAGCGCATGCCGGACGAGCACTTCGCCATCGACCAGCAGGATCGTGGCATCCGCCTTTGCCGTTCCGCCTTCGCTCACGGCCTGCGGTCCAGCACGCGATGGACCCGGCGCACCGCCTCTGGGATCATGTACGGCTTGGGCAGGATCGGCTCCGGGACCTCTGACGGACGTTCGACGAAATGGCCGGACGTCACGATGATGCCGATGTCGGGCCGGGTGCGCGAAACGACCCTGGCCAGGGTCAGGCCATCCATGGTGCCCGGCATGCGCACATCCGTGAAGAGCACGTCCACCTGCAACCCAGCCGCGAGCACGGCCAGTGCCTCCGCCGCATCGGCAGCCTCGATGACGGTGAAGCCTTCGTCACGGAAGCCCTCGGCCACGACCGTGCGGATCAGCGCCTCGTCCTCGACCAGAAGAATCGTGGCCGTCGCGGGGGAAGAGTCCGCCCGCGTCTCACGCTCGATCATCACCGCCCTCTTTGACTCCACGCGACATAACGCAAGCGGAGCCTTGGAGTTCCACGAAAACTGTCTGTCGTTTGGCCGCACCGGCACCCGGAACTGGGCGGTGCGCCGGGCGTTCTTCTGCGTCTTTGCAATCGACACACAGGAGAATGGCAATGGGCAGCACGACCGACCGCATCAAGGGTCTTGCGAATGAGGCCATGGGCAACACCAAGCAGGGCATCGGCGAGGTCATCGGCGACGCCAAGCTGAAGGCCGAGGGCAAGGCCCAGGAGGTCAAGGGCGAAGGCCAGCAGGCGATCGCCGACACCAAGGATACGGTGAAGGACACCGCCGACAGGGCGGCCGACGCCATCAACCGCAAGCTCTGAGAAGAGCGCTTGCCCCGCTGAAGGCGGGACAGGATTGAAGGGCGGGCCGGCACACGCCGGCCCGCCCCGTATTCATTGAGCTCAGTGTTTCCCGAGGATGGCCGCGATTTCGGGTGCGACGGTGCGGAACGACTCGGCGGTGACGTCGAGTGCCCGGTCGTCATGTGCGAAGGACAGGAAGATCCTGCCCCAGCCGCCGGGGATCGTGACGACTCCCAGACGTCGCAGGGCCAGGTGCAGCGCTGCCGATGCCTCCGGCCGCAGCAAATTTTTGGCCTGCTCGTAGCGCGTCGGAGCTTCCGGCGAGAACCAGAGGCTGAATACGCTGCCATAGCCGCCCGTGGACGCAATCACGCCCGACGCGGCGAAAGCCTCGACGATGGCCGCCCGCAGCCGTTCCCCGCGCGCCAGCAGGGCCGGATAGTCCTGCTTCTTCAGTTCCTCCAGCGTGGCCAGCACGGCCGCGGTCGCCAGCGGGTTGCCGTGATAGGTACCCGCGCGGTTGGCCCTGCCGTCCTCGACGGCCTGGAAGGCGTCCTTCGTCCCCAGCACGGCGGCAACCGGGATGCCGCTGCCGACCGCCTTGCCGAGCGTGAGCAGGTCGGGCTCGAGCCCCACCTCCCCGCAGCTCGGCCCGGGCCGCAGGCGAAAGCCCATCAGCACCTCGTCGGAGATAACCATGGCGCCGTGCCGCCGCGCGATCTCCCGCAGGCCATGGAAATAGGAGGGCGGCGCGCGCAGGCTGCCGGCATTGGCAAGCATCGGCTCGACGAGCACGGCCGCCACGTCGTTTCGTTCCGCCAACAGCGCGGCGAGATCGTCGAGGTCGTTGAAGCGCACCAGCGTCATGCCGTTGACGAGCGGACGCCCGGCGCCGAGGTCGGCTTCGGCCGAGCCGCTCCAGCCCAGCGCGAGATCGTCGTACCAGCCGTCGAATCCACCCGCGATCTTGGCGATCACGGTCTTCCCCGTGCTCCTGCGCGCGATGCGGCAGGCGAGATGCACCGCCTCGCTCCCCGTGGTGACGAAAGTGGCTCGCTCGAGCCCGGGAGAAAGAGCAGCGAGCGCCTCGGCAGCCCGTGCCTCGCGATCATGGGTGAAGCCCGGCATCGGCCCGTCAGACAGCGCCTTGCGGCAGGCCTCCATCACGGCCGGGTGGGCATGGCCCAGCACGGTCGCACCCATTGCCAGCGCATGGTCGACATAGCGCCGGCCATCCTCCCCCTCCAGCCAGGGCCCGTGCGAGCGCGCCACGCGGAACGGCACACCGTCGAGATCCGGCAGGCGGCGGATCGTGCTGGAGATCCCGCCCGGAAGCGCTGTCATGCCTTGTCCTCCGTTGCCGGATCATAGCGGTAGCGGAAGTCGCAATGGCTCGCGCCTTCCATGATCGTCTGCGTCCGGGTGAGCTTGAGGTTGGGATCGTAGCCCTCGCAGAAAGAGCCGTCGCGGTTGCAGGAGAGCAGCGGCCCGATCTCGGCGAGACCCATCTCGCGGTACATCTCGGCATAGCGGCAGCGCACGACATTGAAGTCGAGCCGCGTCTCGTCGCGCGCGACCGGCTCGATCCGCAGCGCGTCGTTCGCCGTCCAGTGCTTCTGGATGGCGGCGAACGAGTCGAGGCTCGTTCCCTCGGGCTCCGCGGCAGCAAAGCGGCGGCCCTGGGTGATCGAGGAACGCCTGACGGTCTCGGCCACGACGCTGCGCGCGACCGGCACGCCGAACCGCTCCACCAGCGTTTCGTAGAGCTCCTTGATCAGCTCCGCCTCGATGCGCCGGCGCTCGATGATGGGAAGCATATCGGCCATGAACGCACTCCCTGCTGCCGGTCACCCGGCCGCCAGTCGATCACACGCGCCGGCGGCGTCAAGCGGGCTTGCGGGACGGGGCGCCAGCCCGGACACTGCGCCCTCCGAAGCCTTCATCAACCCGGACGAGCCAGTGCCGCGCAAGATCATTATCGATACAGATCCCGGCCAGGACGATGCCGTGGCCATTCTCCTCGCCCTGGCCTCTCCCGAGGAGCTGGAGGTGCTGGGCGTCGTGGCCGTCGCGGGCAATGTGCCGATCTCCCACACGCTCGGCAACGCCCGTCGCATCCTCGAGCTTGCCGGCCGCACGGACATCCCCGTATTTGCCGGAGCGACCCGGCCCCTGCGCCGGCAGCAGGTGACGGCCGAGCACGTTCACGGCCCCGGCGGCATCGACGGCCACGTCTTCCCCGAGCCGACCATGCCCGTCCAGCCGAGGCATGGCGTGGACTTCATCGTCGAGACGCTTCTGGCAGCCGAACCGGCCTCCGTGACGCTGTGCACCCTCGGCCCGCTGACGGACGTCGCGCTGGCGCTCGTCAAGGACCCCCGCATCGTGCGTGGCCTGCGGGAGATCGTCATGATGGGAGGCGCCTACTTCGAGGTCGGCAACATCACGCCCGCGGCGGAGTTCAACATCCACGTCGATCCCGAGGCGGCCGACATCGTGCTGAAGAGCGGCGCGCCGATCACGATGGTCCCGCTCGACGTGACCCACCAGGTGCTGTCGACGCGCCCGCGGCTGGACGCCATCGCCGCGATCGGCAATCGCTGCGGCAAGGCGGTCGACGGCATGCTCTCGTTTTCCGAGGCCTTCGACCGCAGGAAATACGGCTGGGACGGCGCGCCGCTGCACGATCCCTGCGTCATCGCATGGCTGCTGGAGCCGGCGCTCTTCTCGGGCCGCACGATCAACGTCGAGATCGAGACGAGCAGCCAGCTCACCGCGGGAATGACGGTTGCGGACTGGTGGCAGATCACCGACCGCCCGCGAAACGTCCATTATCTCCGCAACGCCGATGCGGAGGGCTTCTACGCCCTCCTCACCGGGCGGTTGGCCCGCCTGCCCTGACCGGGGCTAGGCCGCCCTGCGCGCCGCCGGTCGAGCCAGGCCGGCACCGCTGCCTGACTGGGTGGCACCGACGCGGAATGTCGCGACGAGCTCGTCCAGCCGCGCGATCTGGGCACTGAGGGACGTGGCCGAGGCAGCGCTCTGCTCGGCGAGCGCGGCGTTCTGCTGGGTCATCTCGTCCATGTGCGCGATGGTCTGGCTCATTTCGTCGATGCCGTTGGCCTGCTCGCCCGCCGCGGTGGAGATGTCGGCGACTGTCGCCGAGACGCGCTGGGAAGCGCCGACGATCTCGGCCAGGGATGCACCCGCCGCCTGCACGAGCCGGACGCCTTCCGCCACCTCGATGCCCGACGTGTCGATCAGGCCGGTGATGTCCTTGGCCGCTTCGCTGGAGCGCTGCGCCAGGGTGCGAACCTCCGAAGCGACAACGGCGAAGCCCTTGCCCGCATCGCCGGCGCGAGCCGCCTCGACCGCCGCGTTGAGGGCGAGGAGGTTGGTCTGGAAGGCGATGTCGTCGATGACCGAAGTGATGTCGGAGATGCGCTTGGCGGCACCCTCGATGCGCGCCATCGCTGCCACGGCTTCCTGAACGATGGTGCCGCCGCGCTCGGCCACGGAGCGCGCCTCCTCGGCAAGCTGCACCGCCTGGCGCGACGCACTGGCGCTCGCCTTCACGGATGCCGCCAGTTCCTCGGTTGTTGCCGCGGTCTCCTCCAGGGATGCCGCCTGGCCCTCGGTGCGTCGGGACAGGTCGTCCGCCCCGGTGGTTATTTCCTGAGCCGCCACAGCCACGTCGCCGGTCGTGGCCTTGATCGTTCCGACGGTTCGGGCCAGCCGTTCCACGGTCTCGTTGATGGCGCGCTTCAGCGCGTCGAAGCGGCCGGCATAGGGCGTTTCGATCGAGCGGGTGAGGTCGCCGGCGGCGACGGCTTCCAGCGTGCCGGCGAACTCGCGCGTGGCACGGTCGACGACCTCGTTGATTTCGTTGACGCCGTCGACGAGCCGGGTCAGTCCGACCTGCGTGCTGCGGGCCTCGACGCGGCGGCCGAAATCGCCGTTGGCGGCCGCGCCGACGACCGAGCCCACCTCGGCCACGATCTGCGCCATCTCGCGGGCAAGCTCCGCCTGCTTTTGGGCGTTGGCGCGCTCCTGCTGCTCCAGCGCAGCCGTCTGGACGAGGCTGTCGCGGAACGCGAGCGCGGCGCGGGCGGCCTCGCCCACCTCGTCGCCACGCGCGGTGAACGGCACGTCCACGCCCGTGTCGCCTCCGACGAGACGGCCCAGAACTTCGGCGATGCGGCGCACCGGCCGGGCCACGGTGTAGGTGGTCGACAGGGCGACGCCGACCAGAACGAGGAGGGTCACGATGCCGAAAGCGATGGCGACGGCGTTGGCTTTCCAGACGGCGTTTTCCGTCTCCGCCCGGGAGCGGTTGCGCAGGGCCGCCGCCGCCTCGCGGGTCGCTGCGCCGAGTTGCACCAGCTGGTCGCGCAGCGGCGTGCTGCGCTCACGGAACAGCTTCTCCTGCTCGGACGCCGCCTCGCCGGCTCGCGTCATGACATCGTTGAGCTTTCCCGCGTGCCGGGACAGGGCGGCCAAAGACTGGGTCACCTCAGCGTCCGCAGCATAGGACGACGCGTCCGAGAGCTTCGCCCGCGCGGAAGACACGAGCTGGACGACACGCCCGGCGAGGTCGTCCTCGCCGGTCGTCTGCATCCGCCAGAGGGACGAGCGCGCGGCCCGCATGTCGTCGGAGGCCATGAGGACGGTCCGCTCGATCTCGCCGCGGGCCGAAGCGTCCAGGGTCTTGAGCCGGCCCAGCAGGTCGGCCAGCGTCGTGTCCCACTCCTTCGCCAGGCCGATCTGGTCCGCCTGCACCGAAAGGCGCTGGCCGCGGAGCTTGGCGTTCTCGGTGACGGCGTCGAGGTACTGGGCGGCAAGCTCGCGCGCTTGGCCCAGGCGCTGCCGGTTGGCCTCTATCGCCGCCGTGGCCTGTGCCTCGGATAACCTTTCGTCCATCTCCTTGCGGATGTCAGGCAGCCTGGCTTCGGCGAAGGAGAGCAGCGTGGGGCTGGTGCTGAGCAGGATGTCGCGGTTGGCGATCTGGGCTGCCCCGAGAGCGACCTCGAAGCCGAGCACGTCCTCCAGCACCGCTTCTGCGCGCGACGACAATTGCTTCAGGCGGCTGGTGACGGACGACTGCCAGAGCTGGTTGGCGACCAGGCCGGCCACGAGGGCGACGCCGAGGGTGGCCTGGAGGCCGAGCTTGCGGCCGATGCTGAGCGAGGAGAACATGAAGCGTTCCAACGACGGGGTGAACCCGCCGAGCTGACGCTCGTCCGGCTGAAGAAGCCGTTAAGTTACAGACACATGCGTAGTAGCGCGGACAGCTTTGGCGCGGCAATTGGGGAATGTCTGCACGCCCGGCCTAGGCCGCGTCGGCAGGGCTTGAGAACTGTTGCGCGCCCAAGCCTCGCGTGACGAAAAACGGCAGGCGGGCGGAAACCCGCCGCGCCGGCCGATCCGGTCTTGTTCCGTTACCAGTGGGCTGCCGAGCGCCGCTTGAACATCTCACGGAACTGCTCAGTGCTCTTGGGCAGCAGCTCCCCCGTGCCCCAGTCGAGGATCACGGCGTAGCGGCGCACCAGGTCGAGCTGGTCGAGTTCGCCCTTGCGGAAGCGCTCGGCCACCGCCGCGGGATCCTCGCCCAGCCAGCCCTTCCGGGCTGCCCGGATCTTCTCCCGTTCGGACTTGGTCGCAGCCTCGTCGATCTCGTAGTCGCACAGATCGACGTCGACCACCTTCAGCACCACGCCGTAGTCCTTGGCCGCGCGCTCCAGCGAGACATAGCCGTCGGCGACGTCCTCGCGCACCTTCGCCGGGTCGCGCTCCAGCGGGTCGCCGTAGCCGCCGCCACCGCCCGTCGGCCGGCTGAACACGTCGCCGGAGTTGAGCGGAACGTCGGAGAAGACGGAGCCCAGCCAGGTGTCGTGGTCGTCGCCGGCCCGGCGCAGGTGAAGGCCATGCGGCATGGAGGGAAGGCCGCCTTCAGTGCCCCACACGACGGCGCGTTCGCGGTCGCAGATGTAGGAGATGACCGTCTTGTCGGCCTCGCGCAGGACCGAGGTCTTGCGTACGCCGGCGCCGCCGCGCCACTTGCCGGGCCCGGGGGAGTCGGTGAGGACCTCGAACTCGGTCGTCAGGATCGGGTTGCCGCGCTCCTGTCCTTCAACGGGCTGTGCCATCAGGCCGGTGCCGAAGCAGGCCGTCGTGACGTTGCACCCGTCCTTGCCGTTGCGGCCGCCCCAGCCGCCGGGCAGCCAGTCGTAGAACATGAAGATCGGCTTGCCCGGCGTGCGCAGGTCGGTGCCGCCCGTGAGCAGGTACTCGAGGTTGAAGGCGCAGGAGATCGCCCTCTCCGGCATGATCTGCGACCACATCTCGTAGATCGAGTTCATGATCTTCTCGAAGGGCATCAGGAAGCCCGTCACCGCCACCGGCCACTTGGCGCTGACGACGGTGTCCTCGGGCGCGATGATCTCGATCACCCTGTAGAAGCCGGAGTTCAGGGGAAGGTCGGGGAAGAAGGTCTTCATCCCCGCCACCACCGCGGAGAAGGTGGCACCGAACGCGGAATTGTAGATCGAGGCGATGGTCGGGTGGCTGCCGGTGAAGTCGTAGATGACCCGGTCGCCCTTGATCGTCATCTTCGTGCGGATCGGGATCATCCCCTCTCCCGAGGACGGATCACGATCGATGTAGTCGACCGTCTCCCACGTGCCGTCGGGCAAGGCCGAGAGGCGCTGGCGCACGGCGCGCTCGACATAGTCCTGCACGGCCGCCATGCCGTTGACGACCGTGTCGCGGCCATACTTGTCGACGAGGCGCAGCAGTTCGCGGGCGGCGACGTTGGTGGCCTCCGACTGTGCCTCCATGTCGCCGATGATCGACACGGGATCACGCGTGTTGGACGCGATCAGGTGCGCGATGTCGCGGCAGATCTTTCCTTCCTTGAAGAGCCGGACCGGCGTGATGCGCAGGCCTTCCTTGAACATCTCGCGGGCCGAGACGTCGAAGGAGCCCGGCACCGAGCCGCCCACGTCGGACCAGTGCCCGTTGGACTGGGCATAGCCGATGATCTCGTCCTTCACGAACACCGGCCGGATCAGGCGCACGTCGCTGAAATGCGTGCCGCCGGCATAGGGGTCGTTGACGGCGAAGACGTCGCCCGGCGCCATGTCGTTGCCGAAGAAACGGATCACGTCCTTGCAGGTGTAGTGCAGCGTGCCGACGTGGACCGCGATGTCTTGGTTGCCCTGGGCGAAGCTGTCGCCCTTGGCGTCGTTCAGCGCGCTCGAGAAGTCGCGGTTGTAGATGACGAAGGAGTAGCAGGTGCGCAGGATCTGCTCGGCCATCTGGTCGACGGCGGTGATGAAGGAGTTCTTCAGCACCTCGAAGGTGACGGGGTCGAGCGCGGCGCTCTTGTTCTCGGCGGCCATGATCACGCCTCCACGCGCAGGATGAGGTTGAGGTACTGATCGACTTCCGCCTGCATGCCGGGCGGCACGACGGTGGTGGAGTCGAACTGCTCGACGATGGCGGGGCCGGTGAACTTGCCCCCGGCTCCGATGTCGGGTCGCCAGTAGACCGGCGCATCGACGGGACCCGTCTCAGCGAACCACACGCGGCGCTTTTCCATCGGCGCGGGCACCTTGCCGGTCATCTCGTTGACCTTGAGGTCGGCCTTCGGCACGAGGCCGATGGCGCGCAGGTTGAGCCTGAACAGGCCGACGGGCGCCTCGTCGCGGCGGAAATTGTACTCGCGCTTGTGCTGGGTGTGGAACGCCTCGACGAGATCCTCGATCTTGCCCACGGGATTGCCGACGTTCACCGCCAGCGAGCGCCACTGGCCCTGGTACATCATGTCGATCGTGCGCTGCATCACGATCTGGTCCGGGGTGACGTTCTCGTGCGAGAGGCGTTCGGCGGCGTCCTTCTCGAGTGCGAGGAAGGCCGCCTCGATGTCGGCCGGGTTGGCCTCCGACGCCCCCTTCAGGTAGGTCTGCGCGAGATCGTGCTGCACGTCCACGAGCAGGCATCCCATCGCCGAGGTGATGCCGGGGTTCGGCGGCACGATGACGGTGGGGATCGACAGCTCCTTCGCGATGGCCGCTCCGTGCAGCGCTCCCGCACCGCCGAATGCGACGAGGGCGAAGTCGCGGGGGTCATAGCCGCGGCTGATCGAGATCAGGCGCACGGCATCCGCCATGTTGGCGTTGGCGACGCGGATGATGGCATCGGCCGCCTCCTCCAGCCCCAGGCCGAAAGGTTCCGCCACGCCGGTGCGCACCGCCTCGCGGGCGAGGTTCCCGTCGAGCTTGACGCTGCCACCGGCGAGGTTGGTGCCGAGCCGGCCGAGCGTGACATTGGCGTCCGTGTTGGTGGGCACCATGTTGCCATTGCCGTAGCAGGCCGGCCCGGGCCGGGCGCCCGCCGATTGGGGCCCGTTGCGCAGGCCGCCGGCCTCGTCGATCCAGGCCAGAGAGCCGCCCCCGGCCCCGATGGTCATGACCTCGATCGAGGGGAAGCGGATGGGATAGCCGAACTCGATGTACCAGTCCTTGGTGACGCGGGACTGGCCCTCATAGGCGAGCGACACGTCGCAGCTGGTGCCGCCCATGTCGAGGCCGATGGAGTTGGGATAGCCGCACTGCGCGGCGATGTGCCGGCTGGCGATGGCACCCGCCGCGATGCCGGAGCCCGCGAGGCGGCCGGCGAAGTCCCTGACGCCGCGCGCCGTCATGACGCCGCCGCCGGTGTGCAGCAGCAGCAGGTCGCTCTTGTAGCCGGCGTTGGAGAGGCGGTCGCCGAGGCGCGTGGTGTAGTCGACGAGGACGGGGCTCAGCGCCGCATTGACGACGGTGGTCGAGAAGCGCTCGTGCTCGAAGATCTCGGGCAGCACCTCCGAGGAGGTGGAAATCGGGATGCCCGGCAACTCCTCGACCAGGATGTCCTTCATCCGCTTCTCGTTGTCGCCGTTGATGAATGCGTTCATGAAGCACACGGCGACGGCTGCGACGCCGCGCTTGCGCAGGACACGGGCAACCTCGCGCGCTTCCGCCTCGTCCAGCGGCTCGACGACCTTGCCGGTGGCGTCGATGCGCTCTGTCACGGTGAGGCGGTCGCGGCGCGGCACGTAGGGCGGCGCCACGTCCTTGTAGGTGTCCCAGAGATCTTCCTTGTTCGCCCGGCGGATCTCGATCACGTCACGGAAGCCCTTCGTGCACACCATGGCGGTGCGAGGCAGCTTTCGCGTGATCAGGGCGTTCGTCGCCACCGTCGTGCCGTGCGAGAACAGCACGACCTCCGACAGATCGACTTTGGCGTTGTCCAGCCCCGTCATGACGCCGTCGATCGGGTCGGGCGTGGAGGAGGTCTTGGCAATCCGGATGGTGCCGGAATCCTGGTCGAGGATGCAGAAGTCGGTGAAAGTCCCACCGATGTCGACCGCGACGCGTAGACGGGGCATTCAATTCTCCCTTTTCCGGCGAACCCGGCATGGCGCAAGGCTGGCCCGGCAAACACCGGCCTGCAAGCGCTCCATCAGAATGGCAGTCTTCACGCTCGGCAAGGCCTGAGCTTGAGGGGGCAAGAATCGAGCCGCGATTGCGGGTCTCCCCGGCCCTGGTCCGGCGACCCGGCTTGCCGGCCATGGCGAAGCGCCTATCCTGAAGCATCCCCCGATCCCTGGAGAGCACCATGACCGTCGCCACGCGCCCGCTGGGCCGCACAGGCCTTCAAGTTCCCCCGCTCTGCTTCGGCGGCAATGTCTTCGGCTGGACGGTCGACGAGGCCGGCTCCTTTGCCCTGCTCGACCGGTTGAGGGAGGAAGGTTTCACCTTCATCGACACGGCGGACTTCTATTCCTCGTGGGCGCCGGGCAACACGGGCGGCGAATCGGAGACCATCATCGGACGCTGGCTCAAGGCGCGCGGTGGGCGCGATCGCGTGGTGCTTGCCTCCAAGGTGGGCTCCGAAATGGGGCCGGGGAAGAAGGGCCTGAGCAAGGCCTGGATCATGCAGGCGGTCGAGGATTCACTGCGCCGGCTGCAGACCGACTACATCGACCTCTACCAGTCGCACTGGGACGACCCCGGCACCCCGTTCGAGGAGACACTGTCGGCCTACGAAACGCTGCTGAAGGCCGGGAAGGTCAGGGCCATTGGCGCATCCAACCTCGACGCGGCAAGGCTCGGCGGGGCGCTGGAGGTAAGCGCACGGACCGGTCTGCCGCGCTACGAGACGCTGCAGCCCCACTACAATCTCTACGAGCGGGCTGGCTTCGAAGGCGCTCTGCAGGACCTCTGCGTGCGCGAAGGCCTCGGCGTGATCACCTATTTCTCGCTGGCCAGCGGCTTTCTCACCGGCAAGTATCGCTCGAAATCGGACCTCGCGCAGAGCAAGCGGGGCGAGGGCGTGGCGAAATACCTGGACGAGCGTGGCCAACGCATTCTGCAGGCGCTGGACGACGTGGCGCGGGAACACGAGGCCACGCAGGCGCAGGTCGCCCTCGCATGGCTCATGGCGCGTCCCGGCATCACCGCGCCGATCGCCAGTGCCACCCGCATCGGGCAACTCGACGACCTCTTCGGCGCCACCCGTCTGAAGCTCTCGCCGGAGGCGATGCGCACGCTGGACGCCACCGGCCCGTGAGGGCGGCTTAGGCGTAGAAGGCCGGCCGTTCCATCAGCTCGACGGGCGTGCGGGCCCCCGTCTCCGCCGCCCGCAGGCAGATGCCTGCGACGGCGGTCGCGACATAACCGTCATAGGCGCTGGCTCCGGTCGGCTCGCCGGAGCGGATCCCGTCGACCCAGGCCTGAGCCTGGATCCGGTAGGCATCGGCGAAGTGCGCCCGCCAGTCGGGCGCGTAGGCACGGGATTGGGCGAGCGACGACCGTGTTTCGACCGGTGCGTGCTGGGCGAGCGAGACCGTGCCGCTCTCGCACACGAGTTCGGCCGTCACGTCGTAGCCGTAGCGCGCGTTCATGTAGAGCTCGACATCCACCACCGTTCCGCGACGGGTTTCGAACACCAGGAACTGCCGGTCGGACGGAGGTGGCTTGCCGTGTGCGGCACGCATGAAGGCCGTGACTGACGCGTACTCGTCGTCGAGCAGCCAGCGGACGATGTCGATCTCGTGCACGGCGGAGTTCGTGATCACCATCTCGGAGGTGAACCAGGGCGGCGCCTCGGCATTCCGGTGGGCGCAATGCAGCATCACCGGAGAGCCGAGCCCTCCCGCCTCGCGCTGGCGGCGCATGGCGGTGTAGCCGGGATCGAAGCGTCGCATGAAGCCCACCTGCACGAGACGCCGGCCCGCATTCTGCTCGGCCGCCATGACGGCAAGGCAACCCTCGGCGTCCGGAGCGAGCGGCTTCTCGCACAGCACGGGCTTTCCCGCTGCGATGCAGGCGAGCGTGTAGGGAACGTGCGTGTCGTCCGGCGATGCGATCAGCACGGCGTCGATGGCGGGATCGGCGATGAGCGCGAGCGCATCGGTGTGGGTGCGGGACGCACCGGCGGCCTTGGCCACGGCACCGGCGCGGGCCGTGTCGGCATCGGCGACGGCACGCACCTCTGCGCCCCTGACGGAGCCGGCGAGCACGCGCGCATGGTCGCCGCCCATGACGCCCGCCCCGATCACTCCGATTCCCAAAACCATGGTGTCCTCCCGCGTGTTTTCAGCATCCTTCCACGATCGTCCGCCAAAAATCGAGGGCGACGGCGGGCGATACTCTGCCCCGGCCCTGAAGCCTGCCGAAGGTTGCGCTGAGACACCGGTCTTCCGCGCCACGCTTTGGTCGTTTGCCCCGCCGAGCAGGAACCTCCGTTTCCTCGCAGCCGTTCACCCTCGTTCGGCGCTCCGGCGCCGCGTGCCGGAGGACGAGCATGATCGAGACCGAGCGGCTGGCCCGGCCCGGACGTCTGGAGCTGTGGGGCGGGCTGGAGTGCACCGTTGCGCGGGTCGGGGATCGGTTTCGCGACCAGCTCGCGGATACCGGTCACGACGGGCGCGATGACGACCTCGCCCGGGTCGCCGCGCTCGGCATCCGCACGCTTCGCTATCCCGTTCTTTGGGAGCACGTTTCGCCGGAAAACCCGGACGAATGCCGGTGGGAGCGTCATGACGGGCGCATGCGCCAGCTTGCCGACCTCGGCATCCGGCCGATCGCGGGCCTTCTGCACCACGGCAGCGGGCCGCGTTACACGAACCTGCTCGACCCCGCGATGCCCGGCCTCCTGGCCGCCCACGCCCGGCGCGTTGCGGAGCGCTACCCTCACCTGGACCTCTGGACGCCCGTCAACGAGCCGCTGACCACCGCGCGCTTCAGCGGGCTCTACGGCCACTGGTACCCCCACGGGCGTGGCATGGACGTGTTCTTCCGCATCCTCGTGAACGAGTGCCTTGCCGTTGTCGCGGCGATGCGCGCGGTTCGCGAGGTGCGGCCGGATGCGCGGCTCGTCCAGACCGAGGATATGGGCAAGGTGTTCGCGACCCTTCCCCTCTCCTACCAGGCCGACTACGAGAACGAGAGGCGCTGGCTGACCTTCGACCTGCTGTGCGGCCGCCTGGACCGCCATCACCCGATGTGGCCGGAGCTGGTGTCGAACGGGGTGCCCGAGGCCGACCTCGACGCGCTCCTCGAGGCTCCCTGCCCGCCCGGCATCGTCGGCATCAACCACTATCTCACCAGCGATCGCTTCCTCGATGACGACCGGGAGCGCTACCCGGCCTTTTCCTGGGGAGGCAACGCGTTCCACACCTATGCCGACGTCGAGGCCGTGCGGGTAGACCTGCCCGGCGGCGACACCGGCCCGGCCGCGCGCCTGCGGGAAGCATGGGAGCGCTACGGCCTGCCCGTTGCGGTAACCGAAGCGCATCTCGGCTGCACCCGCGAGGAGCAGTTGCGCTGGCTGGCAGAGGTGTGGGCGGCCGCATCGGCGGTCAGGGGGGAAGGTGCCGACATCCGCGCCGTGACGGTCTGGTCCCTCTTCGGCGCGGTCGACTGGAACTCCCTGCTGACGCGCGCCGAGGGCTTCTACGAGCCCGGCGCCTTCGACGTCCGCACCCGCGGCGGGCCTCCCCGGCCCACGGCCCTGGCGAAGGCGGCGGCAAGCCTGGCCCGGGACGGGCGCTTCGATCACCCCGCCGTTGACGGCCTGCCATGGTGGCGGCAGCCCGGGCGCTTCTACCACCCGCCGCCGGCAGCCACCCTGCCGGCACCAGCGCTCGTGCAAGCCAGAACAGTCCTCATCGCCGGGGATGGCCGCCTGGGCCAGGCCATGGCCCAGGCCTGCGAAGCGCGGGGCCTCGCCTTTACCATCGCCGGCCGGGACAGGCTGGACCCGGCCATACCCAACTCGGTGCACGCGGCGATCGGCGAGACGAAGCCCTGGGCCGTGCTGCACTGCGCGGGCTACCCGGGCACGCTCGTGGCGGACGAGGACCCGCGCCGGGTCTGGCGCGACAATGTCGCGGGAGCGGAGACGCTGGCCAGGGCCGCAGCGTCTGCGGGCATTGCGTTTGCGGCCACTTCCACAGACCAGGTCTTCGACGGAACGCGCGGGGTACCCTACACGGAGAGCGACCCCGTGTGCCCCCTGGGGCTGTTCGGCCGGACCAAGGCGGAAGCCGAGCAGGCCATGCTGGCTGCCCATCCCGGCGCCGTGATCGCCAGGGCCGGCCCGCTGTTTGGCGCAGGCCCGGCCGACCACGCTCATCGCAGCGTGCAGGAGATGGCGCGGGCGGCGGGCCTGAAAGAGGGCGAGACGATGGTGCTTTCGCCCGCCTACATCCCGGACCTCGTGCATGCCTTGCTCGACCTCGTCATCGACGGCAGCGGCGGGATCTGGCACCTGGCGAACGAGGGTGCGATCGACGTTCCCGGCTTCCTGTCCAGGATCTCTGCCGGACCGGGGTCGGACGAGGACGCAGGAGCAGCGGAACCGGCTCTCACCCTCGTGCTGGCCAGCGAGCGAGGCGTCCTGATGCCTCATCTCGGAACGGTCTGGGACCGCCTCGCCGCCGCTGCAGCCTGACCTGAGGGGCCTCCCGCCCATCGCAGGGCTGACCGAGGCCGTGCGCGTCCCGCGCATGGATTTCTGACGGCCGGTCACACAGCCACTTGCGGCAAGCCTCAATCTCTGCAACCTCTTTATGCGGTCTGGCAATCAGACCCTGAGGTGCGGACCTCAACCTGGGGTCCGCATTTCGAGAGCGCGCGAAAAGCGTGCCCATGGGGAGAGAAACGCGATGGCCGGAGCTATCTACCCGGACCTGAAGGGCCAATCCGTGCTTGTTACGGGTGGCGGGTCCGGCATCGGCGAGAGCATTGTCAGGGCTTTCGCGAAGCAGGGCGCGAAGGTCGGCTTCGTCGACATCAATGCGGAAGCCTCCGCGCGCGTGGTCGGCTCGGTGCGCGATGCGGGCGGGACCGTCCATTTCGAACAGGCCGACGTCCGCGACATTCCGACGCTCAAGGCAGCCATCGGGCGCATCCGAGAGGTCAACGGCCCCGTCACCATCCTCGTCAACAACGCCGCGCACGACGACCGGCATGCCACCGAGGAAGTGACGCCGGAGTACTTCGACGACCGGATCGCGGTGAACCTGCGCCACCAGTTCTTCGCCTCGCAGGCGGTGCTGCCAGACATGAAGGCCGCCGGCGGCGGGTCGATCATCTGCTTCGGCTCGATTTCCTGGATGGCCGGCATGGGCGGCATGGCCGTCTACACGGCCTGCAAGTCGGCCGTCCTCGGCCTCACCCGTTCGCTGGCCCGCGACTACGGCCCCCACAATATCCGGGTCAACTCGATCGCCCCCGGGTGGATCATGACGGACCGGCAGCTCTCCCTCTGGATGACACCGGAGAACGAGGAAATCCGCCGCAAGTCCCAGTGCATCCCACGACGCCTCGTACCCGACGACATCGCGCGGATGGTGCTTTTCCTGTCCTCCGACGAGGCCTCGGGCTGCACCAACCAGAGCTACGTCGTGGACGGCGGCTGGGTGTGAGCTTCGCCGTCGCCGGTAACCCGCAGGCGGGTTCCGGTGGCGATCCGACACGGCCGGTGCGGTAGTGGGGCCGCACCACCCGGCGCCCCCCGCGCCGGTGCGGCCGGACCTTCAAGGACCCACGATGAGGAAACGCAAAATGGCTCTCGTCACCAAACGCACCCTGCTCGGCCTCGCCTCGGCGCTGGCCCTCGGCGCCGCCTTCGTGCAGCCCGGCGCCGCAGCCGAGAAGAAGACTCTCGCCTTCGTCGTCAACGTCCCCGCCGACTTCTGGACGATCGCCCGCCGCGGCACCGAGAAGGCGCAGAAGGAACTGCCGAACTACAACATCGAGATGTACATCCCCGGCGAGATGTCGGCGGCGGCGCAGAAGCGCATCCTCGAGGACCTGCTCGCCAAGGGCGTGGCCGGCGTCTCGATCAGCCCGGTGAACCCGGACAACTCGACCGAGATCCTGAACCGCGTGGCCGAGAAGGCCGTGCTGTTCACGCAGGACGCCGACGCGCCCAACTCCAACCGCGTGATGTATATCGGCACCGACAACGTCGCCGCCGGCCGCCAGGCGGGCGAGCTGATGAAGAAGGCTCTGCCGAACGGCGGCAAGGCGATGCTCTTCGTCGGCACGATGGACGCCGCCAATGCCCGCGAACGCACCCAGGGCATCAAGGAGGCGATCGCCGGGACGAAGATCGAGATCATCGACATCCGCACCGACGGCGGCGACCAGGCCAAGGCCAAGGCCAATGTCGAGGACACGCTGACCAAGTACCCCGACATCGACCTGCTGGTCGGGCTGTGGGCCTACAACACCCCGCAGATCTACAACGCGGCCAAGGCCGCAGGTAAGACCGGCAAGGTCAAGATCGTCGGCTTCGACGAGGACCAGCAGACCCTCAAGGGCATCGCCGAAGGCGCCATCGACGGCACCGTCGTGCAGCAGCCCTACGAGTTCGGCTACCAGTCGATGATGAAGCTCGCCAAGTACATCGAGGGCGACAAGTCGGTCGTGCCGGCCAACAAGCTGGACATCGTCCCGACCCAGATCGTCGACAAGTCGAATGTCAAGGAGTTCGCCGAGAAGATCCGCGACCTCCTGAAGAAGTAAGGACGAGCGCTCCCGCATCGGCGAGGAGCGCGGACGGCGAGGCAGCCCGGGACGACAGGTCCCGGGTTGCTTCGCGTTCGTCCCGCAATGACGGACCGTGCCGGATGACCCGATGATTGCTCCGCTCCTCGAACTGCGCTCGATCAGCAAGACCTATCCCGGCGTGCGGGCTCTGGACGACGTGAGCCTGTCCGTCGGCCGCGGCGAGGTGCTGGGCCTGATCGGCGAGAACGGCGCGGGCAAGTCGACCCTCATGAAGATCCTGGGCGGCGTGGTCTCGCCCTCCTCCGGCGTCATCGCCATCGAGGGCGTCGAGCATTCCGCGCTCACGGTGAAGGACGCGACAAAGGCCGGCATCGCCTTCGTGCACCAGGAGCTCAACCTCTTCGAGAACCTCGACGTCGCTGCCAACGTCTTCATCGGGCGGGAGCCGCGCAAGGGCGGGTTCCTCAACGTCATCGACGAGAAGGCCCTGCACGAGCGCGTCGCGCCGCTTTTGAAGCGGCTGGGCGTCGACTTCACGCCGGACGAACCGGTCGAGAACCTCTCCATCGCGCAACGCCAGATGGTGGAGATCGCCAAGGCTCTCTCGCTGGACGCACGCGTCATCATCATGGACGAGCCGACGTCCAGCCTCACCCTCACAGAGACGGACCGCCTGCTCCAGGTCATCGACGACCTCAGGCGCGACGGGGTGAGCATCATCTACATCTCCCACCGCCTGGCAGAGGTGAAGACCTGCGCCGACCGCGTCGTCGTGCTGCGCGACGGAAAGCGCGTCGCGGAACTGGCGAAGGACGAGATCACGCACGGCGCCATGATCCGGCTGATGATCGGGCGCGACCTGAAGTCCCTCTACATCCCGCCCAAGGCCGGTCCACGCGACGGCGGCCTGCAGATCGACGCGCTCGTCACGACCGCCTTTCCCGAGAAGTCGGTGACCCTGTCCGTCAAGCGCGGCGAGATCCTGGGGCTCGCCGGTCTGGTCGGCTCAGGCCGCACCTCGCTGGCCCAGACGGTCTTCGGCGTGCAGCCCTCGCTCGGCGGGCGTGTTTCGCTCGACGGGCGGCCGATCGCGGTCACCGCCGCGCACGATGCCATTGCCGAGGGCGTCTACCTCATCCCGGAGGATCGCAAGCGCTCGGGCCTGCTTCTCGACATGCCGATCGTCAACAACATCTCGCTGGCCGACCTGCCCCGCTACGCCCGGCTGGGCGTGGTGGACGCCTCGCGGGAGGACAAGGTCGCCGAGGAGCAGCGCCGCAAGCTCAACATCAAGACGCCGTCAATCGAGATCGAGGTCGTGACGCTGTCTGGCGGAAACCAGCAGAAGGTCGTGCTGGGCAAGTGGCTCTCGATGCGCCCGAAGGTCATCATCTTCGACGAACCGACGCGCGGCATCGATGTCGGCGCCAAGAGCGAAATCTACACGCTGATGCGCAACCTCGCCGACGAGGGCGTCGCCATCCTGATGATCTCCAGCGACATGGAGGAGGTGATCGGGGTCAGCGACCGCATCGCGGTGATGCACGAAGGCACGATCAGCGGCTTCCTCGACCGCACGGACTTCTCCGAACACAATGTCCTGATGCTCGCGGTCGGCAACGCCGCGGCGATGGACGCCGCCAGGGGCGACGCGACGCCTGCCGGGAACCAGGCCGCCACGGGCCATGTCTGAACGGAACCGCCATGTTTAAGAAAGAGCTCGGCCTGTTCCTGCTGATCCTGGTGATTGGTGCCGTCACGGCGGCGATCAATCCCCAGTTCATCTCGCAGGTGAACCTGATGAACCTGGCGAACCAGATCGGCCTGTTCGGCATCTTCGCCATCGGCCAGGGGCTGGTGATCATCACCGGTGGCATCGAGCTGTCGGTCGGGTCGATGTTCGCCCTGCTCGGGATCATCTTCCTCGACCTGCTCATCAACTATGAGATCCCATGGCCGCTGGCCTTCCTCGCCTGCTGCGTCGGGGGCCTGATCCTCGGTACGATCCACGGATTGCTGGTGACGCGGCTCAAGATGCAGCCCTTCGTCGTCACCCTGTGCGGGCTGCTGCTCTATCGTGGCATCGCGCGCTGGTACACGGCCGACTCGACGCAGGGCTTCGGCTACGGATCGGGCTATGAGACGCTGGAATGGCTGATGTCGGGCCGCACGGCCGGCGTGCCGCACACCTTCATCTTCCTGATCGTCATCGCCATCATCATGGGCTTCGTGCTGCACAAGTCCGTTTTCGGGCGCTACCTCTTCGCCGTCGGCAAGAACGAAGAGGCGGCACGCTTCTCCGGCATTCCCACCAGCAAGGTGATCTGCGCGGCCTACATGATCTGCGGCCTGCTGGCGGGCCTGTCGGCCGTGTTCCTGGTGTTCTACACGCAGTCGGTCTCGCCCTCGGCGCACGGCAACTTCTACGAGCTCTATGCCATCGCCGCGGCGGTGCTCGGCGGCTGTTCGCTGCGCGGCGGCGAAGGTTCGATCATTGGCATCGTGCTCGGCACCGTGCTGCTGCAGGTGTTGCAGAACCTCGTGAACCTGCTGGGCATCCCGAGTTCGCTCAACTTCGCCGTGATGGGCGCCGTCATCCTGCTCGGCGTGCTGGCCGACCAGCAGCTGCAGAGGCGCCGCCAGCGGGCGCTGGCGATGGCGAGCGCGGAGGCGCGCAGCCTGGCGCGCCAGCAGGCGGCAGGCGCCGCCTGATCCGCAAGCGCGGCGCGGGAGGTACCGCGCCGCACCATCATGGCGGGCCGCGGTAGGGGGAAAGCCCCTTCCGTTTGAGGAATGTCATCGCAACGGCACAGCCTCTGGTAGCATTCGTGTGGCACACCAGGAGGTCCGAGATGTCAGAAACGCCAGCCGCCCACTCGTCTCTCGCCGACGAGACCTTCATGTCGGCGGATGCCCTGCGCACCTACATGGCCGAGATGAACATGGCCCACGCCTCCGACGCGCTTGGCGCGATGGACAAGGCCGAGAAGGCGCGGGAGGAGCTGATCCGGACCCTCTCCGAGCCGGTGAAAGTGACGCCGGAGAAGATTGCCGAAGTCTCGAGGCGTGTGCAGTCCAGCCTCAGGAGCGCGGCGCAGAGGGGCGAGACCGAGGTCATGATCATGCGCTTCCCGAATGTGCTGTGCACGGACAAGGGTCGCGCGATCAACAACTCGGAGGAAGGCTGGCCGGAGACGCTGACGGGCAGGCCGCTTCAGGCCTTCGAGTTCTGGCGCGAGTTCATGCAGGCCAACGGCTACAGGCTGCGCGCCATGGTGATCGACTGGCCAGGCGGGCTTCCCGGCGACATCGGCCTCTTCGTCAGCTGGGGCGAAAGAAAGGGTCTCTGAGCCCCGCCCGAAACCGTCAGCCGGCGCGGCCGAGCGCCTCGCGCACTGCTGCGGATGCGGCTTTCGCGGCGTCGCGCAGCAGGCCGACGTCGCCCGTCATCGGCACCAGCCGGTAGCCCTGGTCAAAGAGGGCGCGCCAGTCCGCGCCGGCGCTCGGCACCGTTCCCATCGGCTTCCCGGAGGCGCGGATACCCTCCTCGGCCTGGGCCACGAGCTTGCGCACCTCCGGCCGGTCGAGCTGTTCGAGCAGTCCGATCGAGCCCGCCATGTCGTTGATGCCGATGAACACCATGTCGACGCCGTCGACCCTGCCGATTGCGCCGGCATTCGCCGCTGCCGTGGCGGACTCAACCTGCAGGATGATCAGCATCTGCTCGTGCGCGAGGCGCATGTAGTCAGCGTCGGCGCCATAGTTCGAGGCGCGCACGGCCGACGCGGCGTAGCCCCGCGTCCCGCGCGGCGGGTAGAGGCAGGCCCGCACGGCGGCCTCGGCCTCGGCCGCCGTTTCGACGCACGGGATCATGAGGCTGTCGGCCCCGCAATCGAGCACGCGCTTCAGCATCACCGGGTCGTTCCAGGGGACGCGCACGATGCAGGCGCAGCCGACGGATTTCGCCGCCCGCAGCATGTCGACGAGGTCCTTCAGGTCACCCTGGCCATGCTCGAGGTCGAGGACGAGGAAGTCGAAGCCCTGCAACCCCAGGATTTCCACGATCACCGGGCTGCCGGTCTCGATCCAGCAGCCGAACAGGTTGTCGCCGCGGTCGAGCCGCTGCTTCAGGACGTTCACCATCCTCACGGGCGTTCCTCGGAAAAGCGCTCGCCTTCTCGGGGCGATGCGGTTGCGCGTGCGGCGCGGGCGCGCCGGCGGAGAAGCATGACAGCACGGGCGAAGGCGCGGCCGCAACGGGCGGCGGCGCATGGCGGCTCAGCCGGCCACGAGCAGCACCGAGACGGGAGCATCCGCGACGAGGGCGTCCGCCACCGTGCCGAAGGCGAGCCCCTCCCCCGGACGGCGGGACACGCCCAGGACGATCAGGTCATGGCGCCTGCGCACAGCCTCGCGGGCGATGGCCTTGACCGGCTCCTCGCGCCGGCGGATCCGCGCCCGCAGGGGCACACCGAGGCGCTCGGCATGCCGCACGG
Organism: Alsobacter sp.; assembly: GCF_059501845.1. Classification (NCBI taxonomy): domain Bacteria; kingdom Pseudomonadati; phylum Pseudomonadota; class Alphaproteobacteria; order Hyphomicrobiales; family Alsobacteraceae; genus Alsobacter; species Alsobacter sp. The sequence continues at coordinate 203,780 of NZ_JCACDK010000017.1, forward strand.
CCTCGCGCAGGACCGCGGTCTCCTTGCGGCGTCCAAGGCCGAAGCGGCGCCTGCGTGTCGCGGGCTCACCCTGCGGGGCCACGTACAGCGCCTCGACAGGGGACTGGGTCGCGCGCGCCAAAGCAAGGGCCGTCTCGAGCCCACGTTGTGACATCGGGGTCCCGTTGACGGCGACGAGGATGCGCCGCGGGCCGACCGGCGGATCGGCGAGCGCATCGCCGCGCGAGACCGCGATGGCGAGGGGGCCCTCGAACGCTTCCGCCATGGCGACGAGCGGCGCCGGCGCGCCAGCGGCGATCTCGCTGGCGGCGATGCCGAGGAACAGGATGTCGTAGCCGCGCTGCGCCTCCGTCGCGATCTCATCCTCCGGCCGGCCAGCGGCCGTGCGCGCGACAACGGCGACCTCCCGGCCCTCCGCGCCGTCCTCCGCCCGCTCCCGGCTCTCCTGTGCGCCGGAGAGAATGGCCGTCTCGGACGCAGTGACCTTTTCCGTCGGCTCGTCCGCTTCGAGGCGGAGCGTCGTCACGGGAAGGCCGCGCGGTCCGGCCACGAGGCCGGCCAGCCGCGCCGCGAAGCGCGAGCCGGGCGATACACCTCCGGCCACCAGCAAACGCTCGAAGCGCGAGACGAAGCCTTGCGCCTCCACCTCCTCGCGGGCGAGCCGCTCCGCCTCCTCCGGCTTGAGCGGCAGGCGGGCCAGCGCCCAGCGAAGAGTCGGCGGCATCGCCATGGTGGTGACCACGGCCATGACCACGATCATCGTGAACAGGGTTTCCGTCAGGGCTCCCATCGACAGGCCGATCGAGGCCACGATGACCTCGGTGGAACCGCGTGCATTCATGCCGCAGCCCAGCGCCAGGCTTTCGCGCGGTCCCAGCCCACCCAGCTTGCCGCCGACGAAGGCGCCGCCGAACTTGCCAAGGCTGGCGATGGCGATCAGGGCGACGCTTGTCGCCAGAAGGGCGGGATCTGCGAGCGCCGTCAGGTCGGCGCTGAGCCCGGACAAGCCGAAGAACACCGGCATGAAGAGCGCAGTCGTGAGTCCCCGGATCTGCTCCTCGATCTGTCGCGTGAGGATGGGCGACTCGCCGACGAGCACGCCCGCCACGAAGGCGCCGAGCACGGTATGCAGGCCCAGCGCCTGCGTCGTGAGCGCCATCGCGGCCATGATTGCCAGCACGGCGGAGACGACCGGAAGTTCGCCCACGAAGTGATCGTTGGTCAGCCGGATGGCGGCGGCCACCAGCCTGCGGCCGAGCGTCAGGCTCACTCCGATGAAGATCACCGCCCCGGCCAGGCTGCCGAGCACCGGCCATACCGCGAGAGTACCCGTCGAGGCGATGCCGAAGGTGACCGCAATGATGAGCCAGCCGATCGTGTCGTCGATGATGGCGGACGCGACGATCACCTGCCCCACGTCGCGCCGCATGAAGTTCATGTCGCGCACGACGATCGCCACGATCTTTACTGACGAGATCGAGAGCGCCGTGCCGAGGAAGAGCGAGGTGACGAGGCGCTTCGCAGGGTCCGCGATCATGCTCTCCGGCAGGAACTCGCCGAGCAGGAAGCCGCAGGCGAAGGGCACCGCGATGCCGGTGAGCGAGACGCTGGCCGCCGCCCGGCGGACTTTCCGCACGAGGGCGAGGTCCGTCTCCATGCCGGCCAGAAGAAGCAGGAGCAGGATGCCGACCTGGGACACGGCATCGATCATGCTCTTCTGCGCCGGCTCGGTCGGGAACAGCGCATGCTGCCAGTGGGGCGCGAGAAGGCCGAACAGAGACGGGCCAAGGGCGATGCCGGCGAGCAGCTGGCCCATGACCGCCGGCTGGCCGATGCGCTGCATGGCCTCCCCCGCCAGTCTCCCGACGACGACGAGGACGAGGATCTGCGCGATGAACACCGCTTCGCTGGCATGGCCGCCGCTGGCGGCCAGGGCCGGCGTCACGGCAAGCGCGACGAGAGCCGCGACCGCGAGCGTCACCAGACGCGCGGGGCCGGCGGGCGCCGCATGGAAAACGGAGGCCGTCAGGGGCCGGAAGATCATGCCGGGGGTGTCCGCAAGCGCGCGACAAAGGCGAGCGCTAGGCAACACCGCCGCCGTGTCAGGCGTTCCCTCCGCGCGATCACTCCTGACGAGGGAAGCCGGATCGGTTATCGCGACGGGGCAATTCGTGAGAGGCGGGAGACATGGTCGACGTAGCGGTGGTCGGGCTCGGCCTGACGGGCGCCAGCACGGCCCGTGCACTGGCCAGGCGCGGGCTGGACGTGGTCGCGCTCGACCGCTTCGCGCCGGGGCACGACCGCGGCTCGTCGCATGGCGAGAGCCGCGCCATCCGCCTCTCCTATTTCGAGCACCCGTCCTATGTCCCGCTGGTCCGGGCGGCGTATGAGGGCTGGCGCGACCTCGAAGACCGGGTTGGCGAAACGCTCCTCACCATCACCGGCATCCTGGAAGCGGGACAACCGGGATCGGTGATCGTCGACGGCTCGCTGTCGGCATCGCGCCAGCACGGCATACCGCACGAGCATCTTTCGGCTCACGAGGTCGGGGAGCGTTATCCGGCGTTTCGGCTCCCAGCGGACTGGACCGCCGTGTGGCAGCCCGACGGTGGTTTCCTGCGGGCGGAGGCGGCCGTCTCGGCCATGTGCCGCCTCGCGCAGGCTGAAGGCGCGGAACTGCGCACCGGCGTCCGCGTGCTCACCGTCGAGCCCAGGAGCACCCACGTCCGGCTGGTCACGGATCAGGGCCCGGTGGACGCAGGAGCCGTGGTGATCGCGGCCGGGCCATGGATCGGCGACCTCGTCCCGGAACTCGCGGCAAACCTGACGCTGACCCGGCAGGTGCTGGGCTGGTTCGCGCCCCGCCAGCCTGCCCTGTTTGCACCAGACCGCTTCCCGGTCTTCATCCTCGATGCCCCCGAAGACATCGTCTACGGCTTCCCGGATTTCGCCGGCACCGGGATGAAATGTGCCTCGCACCACGCCAGCGGCGTACTGGACCATGCCGACCGTCGCGACACCGCGCCGGGCGCGAACGACGAGGCGCGGCTGCGGACGATCCTCGACCGCTACCTGCCCGCAGCTTCGGGCGACCTCCTGCGCATGCAGGAGTGCATCTACACGCGAACCCCCGACGAGGACTTCGTGCTGGACAGGCTGCCCGGAGACGAACGGATCGTGGTGGCCTCACCCTGCTCCGGGCACGGGTTCAAGTTCGGCCCGGTGCTGGGCGAGATCTTGGCCGACCTCGCCACGGGGCGCGCTCCGGCGTACGACGTCTCCCGCTTCGCGATGCAGCGACCGTCTCTCGCCGGGCTCCGCTCTCACGATCTGGGCTGCGCCGAGAAATAGGCCGCCAGCGCCTCCATTTCCTGCTCCGTCAGGTGGCGGGCCATGTAGCGCATTTCCTTGTGCGGGCGCTTGCCCGAGCGGAAGGCCTGGAGCTGGTTGTAGAGGTAGACGAGGTTCTGCCCGGCGAGATGCGGCACGTCGGCTTCCCTGGCGATGCCGTCCATTCCGTGGCAGGGCGCGCAGGCCTCCACGGTGACGGGGGCCGGCTGCTGCGCCCGGGCCGGCAGCACGCAACCGGCGGCTGCCATGGCGGCGAGAGAAAGGGCCAAACAGTCGAGGCGGCTCATGCGGTCACGCTCCCGGTATGTCGGGAGCAGGCTTACGCTCCTGCCGGACGCTCCGCCAGACGGGGTCGTAGTCTCACGGACCCGCACGAGACAACCGGCGATCCAGCGTTAGCCGCCGGACACAACCTTTGCACGAAGCCCTGGCGACGTCTTCTGGAACAGGAGAATCTTAGGAATTGACGCATAAGACCAGTGAGGAACGTTGATGGCCCCCGCATGATCGTCCACCAATCCCTGTTGCGAATACTCGGATTTACTGCACTGCTGCTGCTGGCCGTGAGCGCGGCGGGGGCATGGATGTCGGTTCGCACGATCGACGCCCTGGGTTCCCGCATCGGAAACATCGTCGACAACGACCTGAACGGGCTTCTCGCCGTGAACCGGATGAACGAGGCCCTGTTCGAGATCCGGACGATCCAGGGACGGGTCCTGCTCGCCGATGCCGAGTACCAGCGCAACGACGCCGCCCGGCGTGCCAATGGGGTGGCCCTGCGCTGGAGCCAGGCCTTCGAAGCCTTCAAGCTCACCCTGCCGGACGACACGGTGTCCAACATCACCATCGACGACCTGCAGAACGAGCACGACACCTACCTCAGGCATGCGCTCGCCATGACGGTCCTCGCCACAAGCGGGCGTTTCGCCGAGGCGCGCGCCGTCTTCGACGGCGACATGGAGGCGAGCTTCCGGCGCACCTACGCGATCTCGCGGCAGCTGCTCGACGAGCGGCTCGCGGCCGTCCACGACCAGTCCGCGCTGGCTCGCGCGCAGGCCGATTGGGCCCGCACGAAGGAATACGCGGTTCAGGCGATCATCCTCGCCATGCTCGTGACGGGGGCCGGGCTCGTCTTCCTCGCCGTCGTGCGGCCGGTGCGCTCCCTCGCCAACATCGTCGACCGCTACGCCTCCGGACAGCTCGACGCGCCGACGCCGTTTCTCGACCGGCGCAACGAGGTCGGCATTCTCGCGCGTGCTATCGACACGTTCCGCCGCACAGTGCTTGCCCGGGACGAACTCGCGAACACGATCCAGGAGGAGGCGCACGCGAAAGCCGAACGGCAGGCCTTCATCGAGCGCGAGATCGACAGGTTCGGTGCCTCGGTGGGCGCGTCGCTGGCCCGCGTCTCCAGTGCCGCAGAAGCGTTCGAGCAGACAGCGGCACGCGTCACCGAGATGCTGGAGCGCTCCACGGATGAAGCGCGCGACGCCAGCGCGGCGAGCAAGGTCGCCACAGAGGGCGTCACCATTATCGCTGCCACGGTCGAGGAGCTGACGGCGTCCATCACCGAAATCAACGAGCACGTCGTCCAGTCCGCGCGAACCTCCACCAGGGCGGTCGAGGTAGCCTCCTCCTCCCGCAAGGAGGTGGAGCGCCTCGCCAGCTCGATCTCCTCGGTGCTGGCCACGACGCAGCTCATCTCGTCGATCGCGGCGCAGACGAACCTGCTGGCGCTCAACGCCACCATCGAGGCGGCGCGCGCCGGAGAAGCGGGCCGCGGTTTCGCCGTCGTCGCCCAGGAGGTCAAGGTGTTGTCGTCCCAGGTGTCCGCCGCAGCGGACGCCATCACCAGGCAGCTGATGTCGGTCGCGGGCGCGTCCGACCACGTCGAGGCCTCCTTCGTGCAGATCGGGGAGGTCATCGAGCGCATGAACAACCTCTCCTCGATCATCTCCAATGCGGTTGCCGAGCAGTCGCGCGCCACCGAGGAGATCGCCTCCAGCCTCCAGGAAGCGGCCAACGGCACCTCCATGGTGGACTTTGCCGTCGCCAACATCGCCGAGGTCGTAGGCGCCAGCAGCGATACCGCCTCCACCATCGAGACAGGCTCGGCGGAGCTCCGCCGCACAGCGCAGCGGCTCGACAGCGACATTCACGCCTTCCTGGCGACGGTACAGAAGGCGGGCTAGCGGGGCCTTCTGGTGCAGGGCCTGCTCACGCCCGCCGTGATCGGCCGGCTCGACGGAACCCCGAAGCGGCCTTGACCCGCCTGCGGGGCCGGGTCAGAGCGAATACATGCGGTTCTTCGTCGGGCTGATCGTCACCTCGTTGAGGCAGACATGCGGCGGCTGCGTTGCAACGAACAGCACGAGGGCGGCGAGATCCGCCGGCTGCAGCATCGTGGCGCGGACCTCGGGAGGCGGCGGCTGGGGACGCTTGTCGAGGATCGGCGTCGCAACCTCCGCCGGCAGGATCGCCGTCGACCGGATGCCGTTGACGTACTCCTCCATGTTGATGCTCTGGCTCATCGCCACCACCGCGTGCTTTGCCGCCGTGTAGATGGGTCCGCTCACCGGGTGGATGTACTTGCCGGCCCAGGAGGCGGTGTGAATGAGCAGTCCGGCGCCCTGCCGGCGCATGGGATGCATCGCCGCGGCGGAGCAGTAGATGGCCGACAGCAAATTGCCGTTGACCAGAGTATCGATGCCCTCCGTGGTGATGTCCTTCCACGCCCGCTTCTGCACGTTCAGGCCGGCGTTGTTGACGAGGATGTCGAGGCGGCCGAAGTGCGTCTCGATCTCGGCGACGATCCGCCCCGCGGTCGTGGGATCGGCAAGGTCTCCCGGGGCGACATGGGCCATTCCACCCGCAGCCATGACGCGCTCCGCGACCGCCGCCAGCGCATCTTCGCGCCGGCCGGTGAGCACCACCGTCGCGCCCGCTTCCGCCAGCCGCAGCGCCACGGCTTCGCCGATACCGCTGCCGGCACCTGTCACCCAAGCGATTTGCCCATCCAGCGCTGCCATGGCCGTCTCCCATTCCGCCACCTTCCGGTGCGAGCCTGGCTTCCCCCGCCTTGCCGCGCAGGTCAAGTGGCACGCGTGGCGCCGGCACGATGTCGCGCGGGACGTGCCGGGCGCGCCTTCCTCTTCCTAACGGTTCCGGTATGCGCCCTGCCTTTCCAGCATCCAGCCGGGATATTCCGGAGGCAGGGCACTGGCCGCGTCGAGGGCGGCGATCTCGTCGGGGGTGAGGCGCACGTCGACGGCGCCGAGATTGTCCTGCAGTTGCTCCACCCGTTTTGCGCCGATGATGACGCTGGTCACCACGGGCCGGTGAAGCAGCCACGCCAGCGCGATGCGGGCGACGCTGACGCCTCGGGACTGGGCGAGGGGGCGCATGGCATCGATGACATCCATGGCGCGGTCGCGCTGCACCGGCGGGAAGTCGAACGTCGCCCGGCGCCCGTCACCGGAGTTGGAACGGTCGTACTTGCCGGACAGCAATCCTCCGGCGAGCGGGCTCCAGACCATCAGCCCGACCCTCTCGGATTCCAGCATCGGCACGATCTCGCGCTCGAGGTCGCGACCGGCGATCGTGTAGTAGGCCTGCAGCATGCGGGGCGGCGCGAGTTGCAGCCGTGCGCAGATGCCGAGCGCCTTGGCGACGTGCCACGCCGACCAGTTGGACACGCCGACATAGCGGACGTGCCCATGGCGGACGAGCAGGTCCAGCGCCTCCAGCGTCTCCTCCATCGGCGTCAGCCGGTCGAAGCCGTGGATGAGATAGAGGTCGATATGGTCCATCTGCAGCCGCTTCAGGCTCTGCTTCACCTGGGCGAGGATGTGGCTGCGCGACGCCCCCGTGGCATTCGGCCCCTCCCCGACCCGGCCGAAAACCTTGGTGGTGACGACGATGTCGTCCCGCGGCACGCCGAGATTGCGGATGGCCTGTCCCGTGATCTCCTCGGACAGCCCGTTCGAGTAGACATTGGCCGTGTCGAGGAAGTTGACGCCGGCATCGAGCGCCGCCCGCAGCAGCGCGTCCGCCTCGTCCTGCTGCACCCGGCCGATATGGCTCCAGATCCCTTCACCACCTCCGAATGTCATCGTGCCGAGGCACAGCTCTGAGACGAGGAGGCCGGTCTGGCCGAGGGTGTTGTAGCGCATGGGGGGATCTCCGGGACGGGCAACACATAGCACCCGCCGCCGGGCGTTTCAGGGCACGGCGTTCACAAGGGCGGGAGAACTCCGGAGAAGACCCCAGGTGATGCGTCGCGAGGCGGGCGCATCAAGCTCCGCGCAGCGCCCAAGGCTGGAGCGCGAGAAGCTGGCGCTGGTAGGCCCGGTACTCGGTAAAGCCGATGAGACCCGGGGCGGATGCAATGGCATGAACGGGGTGTTCGGCGGGCGCCCCGAACCATAGCGCGATTTTTTCCGGCAGCAGGGCCCGCAGCTGGCTCACAGCCGCGATCGTGCTCTCCGCCTTGCCGCGGTGAACGATGGAGAGCGTCACCACCTGCGCGTCGTAGATGCGGGCTGCCTCGGCGATGTCCGCGACTGGCAGCTCGGGCCCCAGCATGAGCGCATCCCAGCCCTCGGACAGGGCGAGACGCCAGCCGAGCAGCAGCCCCATCTCGTGATGCTCGCCCGGCATGGTGGCGAAGATCATCCGGCCCGAGCGCGAACTGCGCGCCTGAAGGCCACCGGATATCAGGATCGCCTCGCGTGTCATGGCGACGACGAGGTGCTCGAGATGGACGGGAATATGTCCCGCCACCCAGGCCGCCCCGACATGAGCCAGGAAAGGCGACAGCACCTCCGAAACCGCCACGATCGGGGGCAGGAAGGCGAGGGTATGGCCGAGCGTCTCCCGGACAACGTCGACCTTCCAATTTGCGACGGCATCGACCAGGCGGGTCAGGTAAGGCCGCCCCGCGGCGACACTCTCCACCTGGCGGTCAATGCCCTCCAAGCCGTCGAGCTCGTCGTCCGCGAGTTGCACGAGCGAGCCGATGGCGTGGCCGCGGGCCACGAGGCGCGCGAGGCGGGACACCTGGAGAGCCTGTTCGGGCGAGTAGCGCCGGCGCTCGTGGGCATCGCGGCCACCGGCGAACAGACCATAGCGCCGCTCCCACGAGCGCAGGGTCGAGGCGTTGATACCGGCCAGCCGGCAAACCGTCGCGATGCTGTACATCCCGTCCTCGCGCGAGCGGAGACTTGCGCAGGCCGGCCTGGCCACGCAATCCCGGGCACGGGCCGGGGGAGCCCGTTGAGCCCGGCACACCCCATGTCCGACGCTGCCACCGCGCCGGAACTGGCTATATCCCAGGCAATCCGCGTTAGTCCTATCGCGTACACGACGCCACTCACCAGATACGGTACGCTATCGGGCACACGATCCGCGAGCTACGCGGCGTCCTCGTCCTTGCGCTTGCGCCGCTTCGTGCGGGGCCCTCCGTCAGAGAAGATCGTCCCGGCGAGCAGGACGCAGCTTCCGAGAATGAGGCCGGCAAAGACCGCGGCCTGCGTCAGGCCGCCTTTCAGGTCGGTGATGCCCAGGCGTGCTCCCGCATCCTGCACGGCTCCGCCCACCGACTGCATGAACGTCCTGCGCGGCGGCGGTTCGAGCGCGATCGGGAGTGGATCCTTGCTGCCGCGCAATTGGATGGCGGGCGGTGGCTCGTAGCTCGCACCCTTGATCGTGGGGACCCGGACGTCGCCCTGCCGGATGGTGGGCAGAAGCCCCTTGCCGCCGACCATGAGCCCCGGCGTGGGGCCGTCGGCCGACATGGCGAAGTGATCCGCCTCGACCGGAGCATACTGGCCGGACCGCAGGTCGGACACCTCGACAATGCCCCGAGTGACATCGACCCGGCTCTGGAAAGGCCGCACCTGCACGACGAACTGCGTGCCCTTCACCACGGCCGCGAGATGCGGCGTTTCCACGATGAAGTGCTGCACCGGCTTGGACTCAACATCGAACGTGCTTTCACCCGTCGATTGGAGGAGGGTAGGGGTAGACCCTTCCGTTTCGTCGACCGGGATTTCGATCGCGGTGCTCTCCGACACCACGACGGTGTCGGCGCCGCGGGCCAGCATGGCACGGCTTCCAGGGCCCGTGGCCAGCTTGCCGCCGGGGTGAACCAGAGCACCGTCGCCAAGCGGTACAGCGTTGCCGTCAGGGGCGGTGATCGTCACGTCACCCGACCACTTCACGACGCGCCAGCTGCGGTCCTGCCCCTGGGCAAGCACTGGAAAGGCGACCACGAGAAGCACGAAAACGATGATTGCCGGACGCATGAAGCCTTCTTCGCGTTGAGCACATCAGAACTCAAACTCAACGCTATGCACTAATATCTTTCTTTTTCTTGAATATTGAGATTTAGCAATTAGACCTTCGACCGCTTTTCGGCGTTGCTTGGAGTGAAAAGCCGCATCTTGTGCGCGGCGTGTACGTCACCGCTCATTTCTTGAGTTGCCCACCGGCGCTTCTAGAACTCCTCCCAGCCACCGCCCGCTGCAGCGACTTTTCGTGCCGCCGGTTCGGCCGTGTCGCGGCCCGAGAAAGCAGCTTCGGCGAGGTCCCGCAGACGCTCCGTCTCTCGCAGGGCAGGCGCCGGCCTGGCCTGGCCGGTGACCCGTGCGGCTGGCTTGGGAGAAGCCTTCGCGGGCGGCCTTTGCGAGGGGGCGGCAGGGCGCGCGGCGGCTGCCACCGGCATGGTCCGCGACGCCTTGGTGCGGAAGCTCGCGACCAACTCGTCGAGCCGCTCGATCTGGCTGGTCAGCGTTGCGGCCGAGGCGGCGCTCTGTTCCGCCAGCGCGGCGTTCTGCTGTGTCATCTCGTCCATCTGGGCGACCGTCTGGCTCATCTCGTCGATGCCGTTGGCCTGCTCGCCCGCTGCGGCCGAGATCTCGTTGACCGTCGCCGAGACTCGGCGAGAGGCATCGACGATGCGCCCCAGCGCCTCGCCCGCCGAACGCACGAGGCTCACGCCGTCTGCCACCTGCGAGGAGGAAGTCTGGATCAGCCCGGTGATGTCCTTGGCGGCCTCCGACGAACGCTGCGCCAAGGTCCGGACTTCCGCCGCGACGACGGCGAAGCCCTTCCCGGCGTCTCCCGCCCGGGCCGCCTCGACGGCCGCGTTGAGGGCGAGGAGGTTGGTCTGGAAGGCGATCTCGTCGATCACTCCGGTGATGTCGGAGATCTTGTGGGAGGCCGCCTCGATCCGGGTCATGGCCTCGACGGCCTGCCGGGCGATGGAGCCGCCGGTTTCGGCAACGCCACGCGCCTCCTCCGCCACGGCGACGGCCTGCCTCGACGCGCTGGCGCTCGCCTTGACCGAGGCCGCGAGCTGCTCGGTCGTGGCCGCCGTCTCTTCGAGTGAGGCCGCCTGCCCTTCCGTTCGCCGCGAGAGATCTCCTGCGCCTTGCGTGATCTCGCGCGCTGCGCTGTTCACGTCCATGGTCGTGGACTGGATGGTGCTGACGGTGTCTGCCAGGCGCTCGACTGTCGTGTTGATGGCCACCTTGAGCTCGTCCAGACGGCCGGCATACCGCGCCGTCACGGTCGCGGTCAGGTCGCCCTGGGACACGGCCGAGAGCACGTCGACGAAGTCCACCGTGGCGCGGTCCACCACGGCATTGATGGCGTTGACGCTTTCCACGAGCTTGCCGAGCTCCGGCTGGCTGGTGGAGACGCTGGCGCGCTTGCTGAAGTCTCCTCCTGCCGCCGCATCGACGACGGTCGCCACCTCGCGGACAACGTCCTGCATCTCCTGGGCAAGCGCGGCCTGCTGCTGGATGCGGGCTCGCTCCTCGGCCTCGAGGGATGCGGTGCGGACGAGGTTGTCCTTGAAGGCGGCCGCGGCCTTTGCTGCCTCGCCCACCTCGTCGTTGCGCCCGGCATAGGGCACCTGGATCGACGTGTCGCCGGCCACCAGGGCGGAGAGGGTCTGGCCAATGCGGCGGATGGGCGTGGCGACACTGCGCGTTGTGAGGATGGCGGCACCTACGAGGACGGCCACGATCGACAGGCCCAGCACAAGGCCCAGCAGCGTCACCCACCGCAACTGCACGGCAAGCTTCTCGCCCATTTGCGTGTCCGCCGTGCGGACATCCTCCTGCACGCTGGTCAGCGTGGCGTCGATCTGGTCGCGCAACGGCGTCGACTTCTCGCGGAACAGCTTGTCCTGCTGCACGACACGGTCGCAGATCGCCATCATGGCTTCGCGCACCTGCGGCAGCAGGACGTTGAGACCATCGATCGCCTTCTTGGCGTCCGGGTTCTGCAGGCGCGATGCAATGCCGTTGGCCCGGCGCTGCGCATCGTCGAGCGAGGACAGGACGGTGGCACGCATGCTCTCGTCGCCGGTGGCGTCCAGCCGCCACATCTTCACCCGCGCCTTGTTGACCGCGTCGGACAGGGCGAAGACCGTGGTCTTCATCTCCGGATCATCCTGCACGCCCGGCTGCCTCAGCAGCACGGCGATGCCGGTGTCCCACTTGGCTCCGAGTTCATTCTGGGTGACGCGGGCGATCATGCGCTCGCGCTGCGCCGAGGCGATTTCACCGGCAGCCCCGATGTACTGGCTGTAGAGGTCCTTCGCCTTGGTGAGCCGCTCGCGAAAATCGTCGGACGTCGCGAGGGCGAGAGCCCGGTCCGCTTCCGCAACGCCTTCCTTCAAAAGGTCGGGAAGCTGGCTGGCAAGCGAGTCCACCCGCCCGAGCGCGTGTGCGAGCCTGAGGTCGCGGTTCAGGACCTGCGCCCTCGTTGTCGTGCCGGACAGCGTGCGGGTGCTATCGGCAAGCTCACCCTGCTGGTTCGACTCCGCCAGGAGCTGCTTGATGGACGAGTTCGACAGCTGGTTCAGCGTGACCAGTGCAGCCACGAGCACAACGCCCACTGCAGCCTGGATCGCGAGCTTCTGCCCGATGCGAAAGGTGATGCTCAATCGGTTTCTCCGTCCGGAAGTTCGGGGGCTTTTCCGCACGGCGGGCTGGGTTCGTCGTCCGAAATTGGCCGGAACACACCCGCTCGGCCTGAATTTGCACGGCTCCGGTCAAGTTCGAGTTAAAATCCTGCAGCCACACGTTTGCATCAGCAGGGATCGCAACCGGCGGGATGGAAGGGGTTTGCGGCGCCCACCCAGCGACCGTCCTTGAGCGGACATCGCAGCTGTCGGACTGTGCCGGCGGTGACCCCCGATTCGGGAGAGGCGGCATGACGCGTGAACTGTCCCTGTTCATCGGCACGTTCACGACGCTGCTGGCCATCATCAACCCGTTCGAGGTTCTCCCGGTCTATGTGAGGCTGACGGCGGATTCCGACGAGCAAACCCGCCGGTCGGTGGCCATCAAGGCCTGCCTCTATGCCCTGCTGCTCTGCTTCTTCTTCCTGATCTTCGGCACTCTCCTGCTGTGGCTGTTCGATGTGCCCCTCAGCATGGTGCGGATCGTCGGCGGCATCATCCTGATGAAGATCGGCTTCGAGCTGTTCTCGCCATCGCCCGGCGGCACCATCGCCGGACCGCCGGACCCGGATGCCGGCATCGCGTTCGTGCCGCTGGCCATGCCGCTGATGTTCGGGCCAGGGGCCATCGCCACCATCCTGGGCATGACCTCGACAATCAAGCAGTCGCCCTCGGAGCTGGCATCGTTCCTGGCCGTGGCGGCCGCGATCTTCGCAACGATGCTGGTGACCTGTGCCTGTCTGGTTTATGCCGGTGCCCTGACCAAACGGATCGGGCGCCTCGGGCTGGATGCTGCGACGCGCATCGTCGGCTTTTTTGTTTCGGCGATCGGTGTCGGGCTGATTTTCGACGGCGTGATCGAGGCGCTGAAGAGCCAGGGGATCATCACCCTGCATTGAGGGACACCATGCGCGATTTCGAGAAGCCCGGCCGCTCGCTTGCCGCAGCCCGCAACGGGATGGCCGCGACCTCGCACCCGGCCTCGACGCTCACGGCCATCGAGATCCTGAAGGCTGGCGGCACCGCAATGGATGCGGCCGTCGCTGCCTGCGCAGTGCAGTGCGTTGTGGAAGCGGGATCGACCGGCATCGGTGGCGATTGCTTCGCCATGGTTTCGTCCGGCGGCTCGACGGACATCCGCGCCTATAACGGATCCGGGCGAACGCCCGCCGGCCTGACACTCGATCGGCTCCTGGGCGAAGGTGTCACCGAGATTGGCAGGACGTCCCCGCATTCGGTCACCATCCCCGGCGCGGTCGATGCCTGGTGCCGCCTCGTCGCCGACTTCGGCCGACTGCCGATGCGAGAACTGCTGCAGCCGGCCATCGCGCTCGCCCGCCAGGGCTACCCCCTGACGCCGCGGGTCGTCGCCGACATCACCAACCAGGCTGCTCTTCTGAGCGCCAGCCCGGCGGCGCGGGATGTCTTTCTGACCGACGGCCAGGTTCCGGCGATCGGCGACGTCCAGCGCCAGCCCCGCCTCGCCGATACGCTCGAAGCCATCGGCCGCGAGGGGCGGGACGTGTTCTATCGCGGCGAGATCGCACGCGAGATGACCGAAACGCTCGCCGCTCTCGGCGGCGCCCACGCGCTGGAGGATTTCGCAGCGGCAGGTGGGGAGTACGTCACGCCGATCAGCACGCGCTACAGGGACCGTGTCGTCTACGAGATACCCCCGAATGGCCAAGGCATCGTGGCCCTTCTGATCCTCAACATCCTGTCGCGCTTCGCGGCCCCCAAGAGCGCCTCGGATCCGGCATGGCTTGCCCTCATCGTCGAGGCAACCCGGATCGCCTATGCGGCGCGGGACGCCCATGTCGGCGACCCTCATCAGGCCGAGCATCTTCTCTCTCCGGCCTATGCGGACCGGCTCGCGGCGCTGATCGACCCGGAGAAGGCAACGCCCCAGCCGGTGCTCGCCGCCGAGGTGGAGCATTCGGACACGGTCTACATCTGCGTGGTGGACAAGGACCGCAACGCGGTGAGTTTCATCAACTCGATCTTCGCGTCGTACGGCAGCGGGATCATGGCGCCGCGCTCGAGTGTCCTGTTCCACAATCGCGGACAGAGCTTCTCCCTCGAGCCGGGCCATCCCAACGCCGTGGGCCCGCGCAAGCGGCCGATGCACACCATCATCCCCGGCATGGTGGCCGAGGGTGGCAGGGTGACAATGCCGTTCGGAGTGATGGGCGGGCACTACCAGGCCATGGGACACGCCCATTTCCTGTCACGGGTCTTCGATCATGGCCTTGACCTGCAGGCCGCCATGGACATGCCGCGGCTCTTTCCGCTTCCCGGCACGGCCACGGTCGAGGCGGAAGAGGCCGTCCGCGCAACCGCGGGCCCCGAACTGGAGCGCCGCGGTTACCGGGTGCAGCCACCGAGATGGGCTATCGGTGGCTCCCAGGCCATTCACATCGACTGGGACCGCGGCGTTCTATTCGGAGGGTCTGACCACCGGAAGGACGGCATCGCGTTGGGATACTAACCGCTCCTGCTGCTCACCAGCGGTAGCGATGCCCGTAGTGCCGGCCCCAGTCGCGGCGATGCGCCTGGCGCGAGCGCCAGTTGTCGTGGTGGCGATAGGAGCGGTTGGGATAGACGCGGTGGCGATAGTATCCCGGACCGCAATAGGGACGGCACTCGCGCCATGTCCCGGTGCTGGCGCCGGCGGAAGCGGGAGAAGGCGCCGCCGCGACCATAGCGGCGAGGGCAAGGGCAGGAACGAGGGCACGCATAAGAAGACGCATCGGACACTCCACGGATCTGTGTCTGGGTCGACAGCAGAAACGGGGCAGCTACCAGCTTTGTTCCACGCTGCTGCCGAGCTGAACTCTGGCGCGGCTTCGTTCGGGAGAAACCAGCATGGCGATCATCGACGTGAAAGTCGGCGACAGCGTCCGCTTCGCCAAGACCGTCTCGGAGTCGGACGTGTATCTCTACGCCGGCATCACCGGCGACTTCTCGAGCAACCACGTCAATGACGAGGTGATGCGCCGCTCGCCCTTTGGCCGGCGGATCGCCCATGGGGCGCTGGTCGTCGGGTTCTTCTCCACCGCCTCGACCATGATCACCGAGCGCAGCCTCGCCCGCGGCGTCGCTTCGACCCCGGTCTCACTCGGTTATGACCGGATCCGCTTCCTGAAGCCGGTGTTCTTCGGAGACACGGTGACGGTGACCTACGCCATCTCCGATATCGATCTACCGCGCCAAAGAACGCGCAGCACGATCGAGGCTCGCAACCAGCATGGCGACCTTGTCGCGGTCGGCGAGCACATCCTGAAATGGGTGCCGAACGGCGCCAACGCGGAAAGCGACGCGGCCGGTTGACCCGTCCGCGCCGCGCTCCATCCAGCGCGTCAGGCGCGTGTCGTCGTCTTGACGTCGACGTTTGGCCGAATGGCGTTCGAGTAGGGGCAGATCGTGTGAGTCACCTCGGTGAGCTTCGCAGCGTCCGCATCGGGCAGGCCGGGAAGATAGACGTCGAGCGCCGCGGTGATGCCGAAGCCGCCCTCGGAGCGCGGGCCGATACCGACCGTCGCGGTGACGGTCGTGCCTTCGGGCACCGGGATCTTGGTCTGCTGCGAGGCAACCCGCATGGCGCCGAGATAACAGGCCGAGTAGCCGAGCGCGAAGAGCTTCTCGGGATTGGCACCGGCGCCACCGGGGCCGCCGAGTTCCTTCGGCACGACAAGGTCGAAGGCCATGGTGCCGTCGGCCAAAGCGGTGTGACCATCGCGGCCGCCGCCGCTGGCCGTGGCGGTGGTGGTGTACTTAGCATCGACCGGCATCGTCATCTCCTGTTTTCCATCGCGCTCGATTTTATCGTGCACGATACGAACGGCATCCGGTCTAGGCTGTGCGTGTGCGCCAGTCAAGTTTTGCGGCCCGGCCCGCCCGCGATATATCTCGTCTGTGCGGCACAAGGTGATCGCGCTGGCCGAACTGCCTGCCGCTCGCCCGTGGCAACCGGCGGCGAGCGGGTTGCCGGACGCGCGCTACGGCCGCTACGGCACGCTCGTACGAGCTGCAGGAACTCCTCGCCGGCGCTCCCGGTTCTTGTCGGGTGGACGGCGTCCGAGCGGGCTGGCGGCAGGGAGGCACGCGCGCGTTGCGAGTGAATTTACTCATGCGCCACCTGCGATTGTTCGCCAAGGCCATTGGGTGTGCGACCCTGGCCCTCGGTGTAGCCGGATGCCGCGAGGGCGTGCTCGACCCGCAGGGACCTGTGGGAACGGCCCAGCGTACGATCCTGTTCAATTCGCTGGCGATCATGCTGGCCATCGTCATCCCCACCATCGTGGCGACGCTGGCCTTCGCCTGGTGGTTTCGCGCCTCCAACACCCGGGCGCGCTACCAGCCCGGCTTCGTCTATTCCGGCCGGATCGAACTCATCGTCTGGTCGATCCCGACGCTCGTGATCCTCTTTCTCGGCGGCGTGATCTGGATCGGCTCGCACCAGCTCGACCCCGCCCGCCCCCTGCCCTCGCAGGCGAAGACACTGCCGGTGCAGGTGGTCTCCCTCGACTGGAAGTGGCTGTTCATCTACCCGGACCAGGGTGTCGCCAGCGTGAACCGGCTGGTCGTTCCGGCTGGCGTGCCGATCCGCTTCAACCTCACCTCGGCAAGCGTGATGAACGCGTTCTTCGTGCCGCAGCTCGGCAGCATGATCTACACGATGAACGGCATGGCCACGACGCTGCACCTCCAGGCCGACCGCGAAGGCGAATTCGAGGGGCTCTCGGCGATGTTCAGCGGCGATGGCTTTCCCGGCATGCGCTTCGCGGTCCGGGCCGTCCCGGAGGCGGAGTTCGAAAACTGGGTCGCGGAGACGAAGTCAGCGGGACCCGCACTCGACAGGCCGGCCTACGAAGCGCTGGCGCGCCAAAGCGTCAACGTGCCGCCCGCCACCTACGGTGCGGTGGACAAGACCCTTTTTCACGACGTTGTGACGCAGGCGATCGCCCCGTCCGCCGGACCGGACAGCGGCCGCGGTGGGCCGGGGGTGATGCCGACAGGCCGGGACGGGAACTGACATGCTGGGCAAGCTCACCTGGGCCGCGATCCCGATCGACCAGCCCATTCCGTTGATCGCCTCCGGGACCGTCGGGGTGGTGCTCGTCGGCCTGATCGCCTGGGTCGTGTTCGGCGGGCACCTGCCCTACCTCTGGCGCGAGTGGATCACCAGCGTCGACCACAAGCGCATCGGCGTC
This sequence comes from Alsobacter sp., assembly GCF_059501845.1. Lineage (NCBI taxonomy): Bacteria > Pseudomonadati > Pseudomonadota > Alphaproteobacteria > Hyphomicrobiales > Alsobacteraceae > Alsobacter > Alsobacter sp. The sequence continues at coordinate 221,318 of NZ_JCACDK010000017.1, forward strand.
ATGTACATCCTGCTCGCGCTCGCCATGCTGCTGCGCGGCTTCGTCGACGCCATCATGATGCGCTCGCAGCAGGCGGTCGCCTTCCGGGCCGACGGCTACCTGCCGCCGGAGCACTACAACCAGATCTTCTCCGCCCACGGCACGATCATGATCTTCTTCGGCGCCATGCCGTTCGTGATCGGGCTCATGAACTTCGTGGTGCCGCTGCAACTCGGCGTACGCGACGTCGCCTTCCCCACGCTCAACTCCGTCGGCTTCTGGCTCACGGCGACGGGCGCGCTGCTCGTCAACCTCTCGCTCGTGCTGGGCGAGTTCGCCCGGACGGGCTGGCTGCCTTATCCGCCGCTCAGCGAGGCCACCTACTCGCCCGGGGTCGGCGTCGACTACTACCTCTGGGCCATCCAGATCTCAGGCGTCGGCACGCTGCTGACAGGCGTCAACCTCGTCACGACCATCCTGAAGATGCGGGCTCCCGGCATGGGCTATCTGCGCATGCCGATGTTCTGCTGGACCGCCCTGGCCGCGAACCTGCTCATCGTCGCCGCGTTCCCCGTGCTCACCGCGACGCTCGCGATGCTCACGCTCGACCGTTACCTCGGCTTCCACTTCTTCACCAACGAAGCCGGCGGCAACATGATGTTGTTCATGAACCTCATCTGGGCGTGGGGTCATCCGGAGGTCTACATCCTCGTGCTGCCCGCCTTCGGCGTGTTCTCGGAGGTGATCTCGACCTTCTCGGGCAAGCCGCTCTTCGGCTATCGCTCCATGGTCGTGGCGACGCTCTTCATCTGCGTCGTGTCCTTCATGGTGTGGCTGCACCACTTTTTCACGATGGGCGCGGGAGCGGACGTCAACGCGGCCTTCGGCATCGCCACCAGCATCATTGCGGTGGGAACCGGCGTGAAGATCTACAACTGGCTCTTCACGATGTATGGCGGCCGCATCCGCTACGCGACGCCGATGCTGTGGTCCGTCGGCTTCATGGTGACCTTCGTCATCGGCGGCATGACGGGCGTCCTGCTGGCCGTGCCGCCGGCCGACTTCGTGCTGCACAACAGCATGTTTCTCGTCGCCCACTTCCACAACGTCATCATTGGCGGCGTTCTGTTCGCCGCCTTCGCGGGGCTGACATTCTGGTTTCCGAAGGCCTTCGGTTTCACGCTGCATGAGGGCTGGGGCAAGGCGGCGTTCTGGTTTTCGCTGTCAGGCTTCTACGTCACCTTCGTGCCGCTCTACGTCGCCGGCCTGCTCGGCATGACGCGGCGCCTCCAGCGCTACGACGTCGAGGCCTGGCATCCCTGGATGCTGGTCGCGGCCGCCGGCGTGGTGCTGCTCGCCGCCGGGGTGGTCTGCCAAATCGTGCAACTCGTCGTCAGCATCCGCCGGCGCGAGGCCCTTCGCGATCCCACGGGTGATCCCTGGGACGGCCGCTCCCTCGAATGGGCGACGGCCTCGCCGCCTCCCGCCTTCAACTTCGCGGTGCTTCCCGACGTCGGCGGCGAGGAGCCCTACTGGGCGATCAAGCAGCACGCCCGCGAGCAGAACCAGCTTCGCCCCGAGCCGGAATACGAGGACATCGAGATGCCGCGCAACAGCCCGACCGGGTTCGTCTGCGCTTTCTTCGCCACGCTCATGGGCTTTGCCCTGATCTGGCATATCTGGTGGCTCGTGGTGCTCGGCTTTGTCGGCGCCTACGCGACCTTCGTCGTTTTCGCCTGGCGCGACGTGCCCGACTACGTAATCCCGGCTTCCGACGTGGCGAGGCTTGATCGCGAGAACCGCAGTGCGCGCCGGGATGCGCTAGCGGCAGCCGCGGGAGCTCAGCCGTGACCGCCGCGGAGATGCCAGGCAGCGACCCCTACCGCGTCGGCCGCGGCCACGGGGAAACCAGCCGCGCACAGGGCCACGGGGAAGGAGGGCCAGCACCCAGGCGCATCATCGCCGGCTACGGCTTCTGGATCTTCCTGCTGAGCGACATCGTGATGTTCTCGGCGTTCTTCGCCGCCTACGCCGTGCTGCAGGGGCAGACGGCGGGTGGCCCGACGGGTGCCGAGCTCTTCGACCTCAGGATCACCGCGCTCGAGACGGCCTTCCTGCTGACCTCCAGCTTCCTGTGCGGCATGGCGAGCCTCGCTGCGGATGTCCGGCGGCATGGGCTGTTCCAGCTCGCGATGGCAGCCACCTTCGTCTTCGGCGCCGCCTTCGTCGCTCTGGAGCTGTGGGAGTTCGCGGGTTTCATCAGCCAGGGCGCCGGCCCGACGCGCAGCGCCTTCCTCTCGGCCTTCTTCACGCTGGTGGGATGCCACGGGCTGCACGTCTCGATCGGGCTGCTCTGGCTCCTGACGATGATGGCGCAGATCTACGCCAAGGGGTTCCGGCCCGACATCCTGCGCCGGTTCATGTGCTTCAGCCTGTTCTGGCACGCGCTGGACATCGTCTGGGTCGCGCTCTTCACCGTCGTATACCTGCTGGGAGCCGGACGATGAGCCACGGTGAAGACGGCTACCGCGACGCCGACAGCGCGCCGGGCGACGAGTTCCACGAGGCCGGGGTTGCGAGCGGCTTCCGGGGATATCTGCTGGGACTCGCGCTCGCCACCCTGCTGACCGTCGCGTCGTTCCTGCTGCCCACCCCGCACCTCGTCTGGGCGCCGGCGATCCCCGTGGCGCTCATCGTCTTCGCCATCGCCCAGATGGGCGTTCACCTCGTCTTCTTCCTCCACCTCACGACGTCGCCGGACAACACCAACAACGTGCTGGCGCTCGCCTTCGGCGTGCTCATCGTGGTGCTGGTGCTCGGCGGGACGCTCTGGATCATGGCCAACCTCAACCACAACATGATGCCCATGGACCAGATGATGCAGATGCAGCGCTGACGCGCGGCGCAATGCAGCCGCGCGGCCGGGCGGGTTGATCGCCGGCGCTTCCGCGGCATGTTGACGTTTCACCGGCCGCACTGGCGTGCCTCGGCCTTCTCAACCGTTTCGCTTCGTTTCCAGCAGATCCGCATGTCGCAATCCTCAGGGTCATCCCGGCCGCTGGTCGTCGCCTCCATCATGGCCTCCATGGTTATGGTCGCGCTCGAGGCCACGATCGTTTCGACCGCCATGCCGCAGATCGTCTCGCAGCTCGGCGGGCTCGACCTCTACAGCTGGGTCTTTTCGTCCTTTCTGCTGACGCAGACGGCCATGACGGTCGTCTTCGGCAAGCTTTCGGACGTGTATGGCCGCAAGCCCGTGATGCTGGCCGGCATCGCCATTTTCATGGTCGGTTCGCTGCTGGCGGGTTTTGCCTGGTCGATGCCGTCGATGATCGTCTTTCGCCTCGTGCAGGGCGTCGGCGCCGGCGCCATGCAGCCGGTGGCCATGACGATCATCGCGGACCTCTTCCCGGCGCGGGAACGCGGCAAGGTGCAGGGCTACCTGGCGAGTGTCTGGGCGACGTCGGCCGTGGTCGGGCCGCTGGCGGGCGGCGTCATCATCGACCACCTTTCCTGGGCCTGGATTTTCTGGATCAACCTGCCGATCGGCGTGCTGGCCGCGGCAGGCTTCGTCCTGTTCCTGCGCGAGGACAGGGCAGCGAAGTCGCAGCCCATCGACGTCGCCGGGGCCGTGCTCTTCACGGTGGCGGTGACGGCCTTGATGATGGCGCTCACCCTGGCGGGAAACGCCGGGACGACGGGCGCCCTCGCCTGGGCGGCCGTGTTCGTCGTCGCCTGCGCCCTCTTCGTCTGGCAGGAGGGCAGGACGCCCGACCCGATGGTGTCGTTCTCTCTCTGGCGGCGCCGGCCCATCGCCATGGCGAACGGCGCGACGGTGCTCGCGGCGATGGCACTGATGGGGCTCACAACCTTCCTGCCCATGTACATGCAGGGCATCCTGCACACCTCGCCCGTCGTTGCGGGCTTCTCCCTGACGATGATGGTGCTGGGCTGGCCGGCGGGCGCCACCATCTCGGCACGCATCTTTCCCATCTTCGGGCTGCGTCAGGTGATGGTCGCCGGCAGCGCGCTGCTGCCGGTCGGCGCCGCCGCGTTTCTCGCCCTGCCCGCCACGGGCTCGACCGCGCTCGCCGCGGCGGGGTCGCTCGTCATGGGGTTCGGGATGGGCCTGCTCAGCGTGGCGTCGCTGGTGCTCATCCAGGAGATCGTGGATCCGTCCCAGAGGGGTGTCGCGACGGCGTCGAACCTCTTCGCCCGCAATCTCGGCAGCACGCTCGGGGCCACGGTGCTGGGTGCGGTCCTGAACTTCGGCCTCAACAGGTCGGCGGCAACGGGCACGATCACGTCCGAGCGGCTGCGGCACATCCTCGACGCGCCCGCCGGCGGGCCGCCGCAGGACGCGACGCTCTATGCGGCCCTCGGCGATGCCCTGCAGCTCACCTTCCTCGCCATGCTCGTCATCGCGCTGCTGATCGTGGTGCTCACCTTGCTGGTGCCCAGCATCGAGCTGAAGCCGGCGCGCGAGAGCCAGGAGGCTTCGGCCTCCTGACCCCTGTGTCTCAGGTGACGGAGAACCCGCCATCGACCCGCATGGAGATGCCGGTGATGGCGCCGGCCCGCGGCGACAGCAGGTAGGCGATCGCCTCGCCCACCTCGTCCGGCTCAAGGAACCGGCCAATGGGCATCCGGCTCAGGCGCGGGCCGGACCGTACCGGGTCGCTCCATGCCTTCTTCGCCATGTCGGTGAGCGTGATGTTGGGGTTCACGCAATTCACCCGGATGCCGTGCTTGCCGAGTTCGTTCGCCATCACCCGGCTCAACCCGTCGAGTGCCGCCTTCGAGGCGCAATAGGCGGCATGGTCGATGACGCCGAGAAAGGCGGCATCGCTCGACACGTTGACGATGGCCCCGGGCCTGCCGGCGGCGATGAGGTGTCGCGCATACTCCTGCGCGATGATCATGGGCGCCTTGGTGTTGACCGCCATGATGTGGTCGAAGGTGGCATCGGTCAGATCAACGAACGGATCGAGGGACGTCGTCCCGGCGCAGTTCACCAGCAGGTCGAACGGCAGCGCGGCGCGCACGGCCGCCCGGGTCGCCTCGGCATCCGCCAGATCGACCGGCACGGAGCGCGAGCCGATCTCGGCCGCGAGGCTGGCGAGGTCGTCCGCCGACCGGCTGAGCGCGATCACCTCGGCGCCGTAGCCGACGAGCAGCTTCGCCGTAGCCCGGCCGATCCCCTTGCCGGCTCCCGTCACGAGGACCGACTTGCCCGCGAACTCACCAGCCCCGTCTCTCGCCATCGTCTCTCTCCGTGAGGTTGGGCCGCCCTAGAGCGACCTGCAGCTTGCTCAGATGTCGAAGGCGCTCGGCAGAACCACGACGTCGCGGATCGTGACGGTGCGCGGCCGTGTCAGCATGAAGATCACGGCGTCGGCGACCTCCTTCGGCTCGATCAGCGCGCCGTTCTCCTTCGCCTTCCGCAGGTTCTCTTCCGGCCAGTCCTTCAGGAGAGCGCTGATCACCGGACCGGGCGACACCGACCCCATGCGCACGCCGTGCTTCAGAAGCTGCCGTCGCATGGTCTGGACGAAGCAGGTCATCGCCCATTTCGATGAGGAGTAGACCGGCTCCCACGGCACGGGGAAATGGCCCGCGACCGAACTGGTGACGATGATGTCGCCCGTCTTGCGCTCGATCATATGGGGCGCGACCGTCCTGACGTTCTTGATGACGGCATTGACGTTCAGGTTCAGCATCCGGTCGATGGCGTCGAGGTCGGCCTCAACCAGATCGCCGCCGATGTAGCTGCCGGCATTGGCGTGCAGGATGTCGAGACCTCCTGCAACCTTGAGCACGCCATCGAGCAGCGAGGCGCAGCTTTCGGCATCGAGGAGGTCGATGACCAGAGGGATGGCTCCCTTGCCGAGCCGCGCGCAATGCGCCTCCAGTGCCTCCTGGTCGCGGTCGACCAGCACGACGGTGGCGCCCTCCGCCAGCATGGCCTCGGTCGACGCCAGCCCGATGCCTGAGGCGGCTCCCGTGACGGCGGCGATCTTTCCGCTCAGCGCGTTCGACATGTCTGTTCTCCCATGAGCTTGCGCGGCCCGAGGCCGCCATTCCGGTACGCGGCGGGCGTGGTCAGCTCCGCTTTGGCTTGCGCGCGATGAAGTCGTCCAGCTCGGCCCGCGTGCCCGCACCCTCCATGGGGCCACGGATCGTGACGTTGCGGGCGCCCGCCGCGCAGGCATAGGTCAGCGCGTCCTGCGGCTGCATGCCGAGGCGCCGGCAGGCCACATAGGCTCCGCCGAAGCAGTCACCGGCGCCGGTGGGGTCGACCTCGTCGACAATGAAGGCCGGCGCGTCCAGGCGGCTCCCGTCCGGCGCGAACAGGCTGGCGCCGGCATGGCCGCGCTTGAGTACGATCTCCCTGACACCCCTCTCGAAGAGGCGCGCAATCGCCGGGGCTTCCCCGTCCACGCCGGCAGCCCGCTCCAGCTCCTCCCCCGACGGCAGGAGCAGGTCGGCGGCCGACACGAGTGCGGCGAAGCGGCGCTCGGTGGCGTCGTCGAGTTTGAGCTCCTTGCGGACGTTGGGATCGACCGACAGCGAGCCGCCCCGTGCCTTCACGATGCCGACGGCGCGGTCGATGACCTCGCACGCGCTCGGCATGGAGAGCGCGGTCCCCATTACATGCAGGTGGCCGGCGCGCCGGATGAGCTGCTCGACGGCCGGGCTCCAGCCGAAGCGCGCCGCGGCCGATTTGGCGATGTTGAACACGAAGTCCCGCGAACCGTTCTCCCGGTAGCGCACGAAGGCGCTGCCTGTCGGGAAGTCCGGATCGACCATGATCGCCGACACGTCGACGCCATCCCGGCTCAGGCGACCGGTGTTGACGAGCCCGAAGTCGTCGTTTCCCACGGCGCCGATCATGGCGGCTGCGCCCCCGATCCGGGCGCACTGGTCGATGAAGATGGCCGGCGCGCCACTCGGATAAGGCCCGACGAGCGGCTGCGCCTGGGTGAAACCGTCGCCCACGGTGGTCGCGACGATCTCGACGAGTATTTCGCCGACGCAGACCGTGGGACCCAGATCGTCGGGAGACAGCGGACCCGTGGTCATGAGACGCCTCCGTTGGACTGCACCGCCGGGCCGAGCGACCGGGTCGTTTGCGATGCCAGCAGTGCGGGCTCCAGCACGCCCGCGTCATGGTCCAGCGACATGAACTGCTGGTGGAGGAGGCAGGCCGCGCCGAAGGCGGAGCCGAATTCCGCATCCTCGTCGACATCGATGTCGGGGCTCGGAAACGGCACCTTCGGATCCTGCGCCATGTGGAACTTGACCCTTGCCGCGACGAGCCGAAAAAGCGGCGCCACCGAGCCGGCCAGCACGATGCGATTGGGATCGATCAGCCGGCAGGCCTGCATCAGCGCATAGGCGAGATGGCGTGACCAGTCCTCGGCGATGGTGACCGCTTCCGGGACCCGGTCCCGGACACCATCGAGGAACTCCTCGATCCCCGCCGAGGCATCGCCGCGCACCGCCCGGTACTGCGACACCAGCGTCTCGCGCCCGATCAGGTGTTCGAGCTTGCGGCCGTTGCTGCCGGGAACCAGCGTGTGCCCGATTTCGCCGGCGAGGCCGTGGCCGCCGCGAAAGAGCTGCCCGTCGATGAGAATGCCACCGCCCACGCCCGTCTCGATGACGAGGACGAGGGTCACGCCGGAGCGCCCGTGCTTGTAGGCGTCGCCGATGGCGAAGGCGTTGGCGTCGTTCTCGATGACGACCGGAACGTCGGCGGGAAAGGCCGCCTTGACAAAGGCTGCAAAGGGAACGTCGCGCCATCCGATGATGGGGGCGATGGAGACCTCGCCGGGCGTCCTGACATGGGCAGGAACGGACACGCCGAGGCCGTGGCAGCGTGCCAGCCGCTCAGGGCCGAAGCCTTCCAGGGCGAGCGCGATGGCCCGCTCGACGGCGGCTTCGATGCTGAAGGCAGGCGTGTCGAAAGGCAGGGTCCGGCGATCGCAGACCTGACCGCTCAGGTCGATTGCGACAGAAGCGAGATGCTCGACACCGATCTCCACGCCCAGGAAGAAGACGGCATCGGAAATCAGCTCCAGCATGATGCCCGGCCGCCCGGCGCGCAGGTGCGGGCCTTCACGGCGGGTGTCGGATCCTTCCACCTCGCGGACCAGCCCGCTCTCCTTCAGCTCGGCGATGATCTGGCCGGAGGACGACCGGTTGAGGCCCAGTTGCCGGGCCAGCTCCGCCCTGCTCAATTGCCCGCAGGCGTGGATGCGCTGCAGCGCGGCGACCACGTTCTTCTGGCGGATCCGCCTCGGCGAGCTTCCAAGCGAGCCCATGGCGTGCACGGTTTCCTCCCGGACGAGGCTGTCGCCCTCGGCAGCAAGGGGGGACGGAATTCAGGGTCGCGCGTTGGTGGCGCGCCGCCGCTTGGCCTCCGCCATCTTGAGCTCAATGTAGGTCTTGGCGTGTGCGGCAAGCGGATCGTTGTCGGTCCACGTGTCGCGCCAGATCGCGCAGGCGAGCGACAGGCCCTCGTCGACCACGGCAGTCGAGAAGCTCTCGAAGACGATGTCGCGCTTGTAGTCGATGTCCAGAAGCGCGTCGAACATCAGGTCGAAATTGATGACACCGTCACCAAGAAAGCCGCGATTGCTCTCGCCGATATGGAAATAGCCGAGCTTGTCGCCGGCGAGCCGGATGGCGGCGGCGGGATTGGCCTCCTCGATGTTCATGTGGAACGTGTCGAGGTGCAGGCGGACATGGTCGGACCCGGTGTCCGCCAGGAACTTGAGACCCTGTGCGGTCGTGTTCAGCAGGTTCGTCTCGAACCGGTTCACGACCTCCAGCACGAGATCGACCTTGCACTGCCTCGCCAGTTCGCCCGTCTCCGCGATCGCCGCGACACTGTTGTCCCAGCCGCGCTTCGTTGGCTGCCGGTTGTACTTGGTATGGGCCGAGTACAGGATTCCGCCGAGCTTGTTGCCGCCGATGTCCCGGACGGCGCGAACCGCGTCGGCCAGCATGGCTTTGCCGGCCGCGACGACCGCGGGATCCTCGCTCGAGACGTCGCGGTCAACGGGAAGCCCCATCGTGACGCCGATCTCGACGTCCAGCGACTGGGCCAGCTTCGCGAGCCGGTCGAGGTCGAACTTCTCGGGGCGGAGATAGGCGAACTCGATGGTGCGGTAGCCGTGCTCGGCCGTCTTTCGCAGCGCCATTTCGAGGCCGTCCTGGGTCTGACCACCTGTCCAGACGAATGAATGAATGCCGAGGCGCCGCATGGTGATGTCTCCGGTCCGAGGCCAATCTCACCTCAGGCTAGGCACATTTGCAGGTTAGAGCAACAAATATATTCTATCGATGCACGTCAGATGGTTATTTGAAAAAAAGCGTCAATCTTCGCGTCTGCGAAAAACGGGCTAGAGCACGACGTCAAAGATATTGCATTGCACCAATAGTGGTGCGCTTTGGGTGATGCCGCCCGCGGCCTCATAGCATTTTTGTTGGGTTTGACAACAAACCTTGCGTCACATTTCGCTGTGGTGTAGAAGCGCTGGTACGGCGGCTTGAAGCGCGCCGACCATGGGGAGGAAAAACATGACCTTCATGTCAAAGGTCAGCGCGATCGCGCTGACGATCGGCATCGTCTCCGCGTCGCCCGCGTGGGCGGACTTCTGGTCCGACGCCGGTGCCAAGTTCAAGGGCGTGACCCTGCATGGCGTCACCGAAAGCACCCCGCCGTCCAACTACATCAAGGACGTGCTCGCCCCCGAGTTCGAGAAGAAGACCGGCATCAAGGTCGAGATCGAGACGACCTCCTGGGACCAGATGTACGACAAGGGCATCAAGGACATGGAAGCCGGCACCGGCATCTATGACATGGTGTATATCGAGCAGGACATCATCTACGCCTACCTGGCGCGCAACTTCCTGGTCGACATCACAGGAACCCTCAAGAGCGACCCCAGCCTGAAGGCGCCGACCTTCGACGAGGCCAAGTTCACGACATTCGCCGACTACTTCAAGGGCGCCAATGGCGACCTCTACGGCGTGCCGATGGAGGCGTTCCTCAAGCTCTACCTTTACCGGCTCGACCTCTTCAACGACCCGAAGGTGAAGGACGCCTTCAAGAAGAAGACCGGGAAGGACCTCAAGCCCGCCACGACGCATGAAGAGTACACCGAGATCGCCGAGTTCTTCACCCAGTGGGGCAAGGACAGCGGCGAAAAGATCTGGGGCTCGACGGCGCAGGCGCACACGGGTCATCCGGCTTCCTGGTACGAGTACTTCGAGTCCGTCGCGCCGACCTTTGGCGTCTACAACTGGGGCATCGACGCCAGCAAGAACTACGCTGCGACGGTGGCCAATGGCGGCACCATGAACAGCGACAAGGCCAAGGCCGCGCTGAAGTGGTGGCTGCACCTGCGCGACATCGCCCCGCCGGAGTCGCCTCAGTCGACCTGGACCGAGGTCGCCACGACCTTCGCCGCCGGCCGCGCCGCCCAGGGCCTCGTCTATGGCGAGAACGCCGCCTGGATCGCCTCCGACGCCACCAAGTCGAAGGTCACTGGCAAGGTCGGCATCGCCCTGCCGCCGCTCTCGCAGGGCGTGATGGCCGATGCCGAATCCGGCAAGGGCTATATCGGCTACTATGACGGCGGCGCCTTCGGCGTGCCCGTCACCTCCAAGAACAAGGAAGCCGCCGTCCTCTTCCTGCAGTACATCGGCCAGGATGAAGTCCAGCCGAAGTGGGCCGTCGCAGCGCCGCGCATCACCAATAAGGCGACCTACGACTCTCCTGAAGTGAAGGAGATGAACGGCAAGCTCGGCGGCTACTACGACATGCTCCGCGACCAGGGCAAGCTGTTCGCCGGCGCACCTCCCTATCCGTTCCACGCGCAGGTCCGCGAGGCGACGGCGCCGATCTTCTATGACATCCTGACCGGCAAGATCGCTCCGGACGCCGGCCTCGACGCCATGGCCGAGAAGGCCGAGCAGGAACTCAAGACCCTGGGCTACCGCAAGTAAGCTCTCCGCCAATCAGCGGGCCGCCTTCGCCGGCGGCCCGCCCATCTTTCCCGGCCCCAGGAACGGCGCGCCGGCCCCCGTGACGGAAGAGGCCGTTCAATGCATTCGACGAGATTGGGACTGCTCCTTCTCGCGCCGACGCTCCTGATCCTCGGCCTTTTCGGCGTCTTCCCCTTCATCTACGTCGTCTGGGTTTCCTTCCACGACTGGAACCCCTTTGCCGCCAATCCGGCGAAGATCTTCAGCTGGGCCAAAAACTACCGCCAGGTGGTCTTCGACGCGCAGTTCCTGGCGTCACTCGGCGTCACCACGGCCTTTGTCTTCTTCGCCGTGACGACCGAGGTGATCCTCGGCTACTTCCTGGCCCAGGCGTTCATGAAGGACTTCCCCGGCAAGTCCTTCTTCCGCACCATCCACACGCTCCCGCTGATCATGGCGCCGATCATCGTCGGCTCGATCTGGAAGCTGATGACGACCCCCTCGATCGGCGTCATCCCGCATCTGCTCGACACGTGGTTCGGCTTCGACCTCAATATCGGCCGCAGCGCCTTGGCCGCCTTCACGATCACGGTGATTATGGATGTCTGGCACTGGACGCCGCTGGTTACCCTGACGCTCATCGCCGCCCTGGTCTCGCTGCCTTCCGACCCGTTCGAGCAGGCGCAGATCGACGGGGCGAGCAAGACGCAGATCTTCTGGCACATCACCCTGCCGATGATCCGGCCGGCCCTCATCGCCACCATCTTCATCAGGCTGATGGACGCACTGCGGACCGTCGATGAGGTGTTGATGCTCACCGGCGGGGGGCCGGGCTCGGCGACGCGCTATGTCGGCGTCCATATCTTCAAGGAAGTCTTCCCGCGCACGAACTACGGCTACGGCTCGGCGATCTCGGTGATCGTGCTCTACCTCACCATCGTCGTGTGCTGGCTCCTCTATGTCAGCCTGATCGCGCCCCGGAACACGAAGGAAGAGAGCCAATGAAGCGGCGCAAACCCTGGCTTGCCGTCTCGCTCTGGACGGCCTTCAGCCTTCTGACGCTGTTCCCGATCTACTGGCTCTTCGTCATCTCCGTGAAGCCGGCGGTTGAGCTGTTCACGACGCCAGACGTCATTCTCGATACGGTGATCTGGGACAACTACATCAAGGTCATCAACAACAGCACGATCCGCGGATACATGATCAATTCCCTGATCATCTCGTCGGGCAACGCGGTGCTGGTGACGACCCTCGGTTTTCTGGCCTGCTACGCGCTCACCCGCTTCAACTTCGCGGGCAAGGAGAGCATCTTCTTCTGGACGATCACGAACCGCATGGCGCCCCCGGCCGTGTTCCTGCTGCCGCTCTTCCTGCTGCTCACGCAGGTCTACAGGATCGGTGACTTCAAGCTGGCTGACACCAAGACCGGCATGATCCTCGTGTACTGCACCTTCAACCTGCCCTTCGCCATATGGACACTGCGCCCGACGCTGGACGCGATTCCGAAGGAGCTCGACGAGGCCGCCTATGTCGACGGCGCGAGCCTGTGGAAGGTGATGAGCGAGGTCGTCTTCCCGCTCGCCCGCCCGGGCATCGCGGTGACCCTGATTTTGACCTGGGTCTTCGCGTGGAACGAGTATCTGCTGGCCGCGACGCTCACCAACTTCAACGCCCGGACACTCACCACCGGCCTTTCGGAATACGTGACGACGACGGGCACCGAGTGGGGCATCATGGCGACGATTTCGGTGTTCACCCTCATACCGGCGCTGATCGTCTTCGGAATGGTGCAGCGTCACATCGTGGCGGGCCTCACCTTCGGCGCGGTGAAGGGATAAGCCGATGACCGACGATCCTGAAATCGAGGTCGCCAAGCCGGGCTTCCTGCCCATCGAGACGAACTGGTTCGACCGCCTCTTCATCGGCGTGGTGATCTGGGTCGCGCTGTCGCTGCTCTGGCTGCGGTTTCTCGAGCCGCTGGGGCTTTCCATCTGGATCTGCACCGTGATCTCGGTCGTGATCGCGGCCATCCTCATCAGAAAGGGCTAGGCCATGAAGGCACTGGTGCTGGAGCGCAAACTCGAACTGTCGATGCGCGACTTCCCTATCGAGGCCGAGGAGGCGGTGGGCCCGCGCGACGTGCGCATCAAGCTGCACACCGTGGGCATCTGCGGCTCCGACGTGCACTACTACACGCACGGCAAGATCGGGCATTTCGTCGTCAACGCCCCGATGATCCTGGGCCACGAGGCCTCCGGAACGGTGGTGGAGACCGGGTCCGAGGTGAAGACCCTGAAGGTCGGCGACCGCGTGTGCATGGAGCCCGGCATCCCGGATCCCAACAGCCGCGCCACGCGGATGGGCATGTACAACGTCGATCCCGCCGTGCGCTTCTGGGCGACGCCGCCGATCCACGGCATTCTGCGCCCGACCTGCGTGCATCCCGAAGCCTTCACCTTCAAGCTGCCCGACAACGTGTCCTTCGCCGAGGGCGCCATGGTCGAACCGCTGGCCGTCGGCGTGCACGCGGCCACGAAGGCTCGCATCAAGCCCGGTGACGTCGGCCTCGTTCTCGGCGCGGGTCCCATCGGCCTCGTCACCGCGCTGTCGGCGCTCGCCGCGGGATGCGCCCGCGTCTACGTCACCGACATCGACGACAGCAAGTTGGCCATCGCCGCGAGCCTCGGCCCGATCACGCCGATCAACGTGACGAAGGAGAACGTCGCCGAGCGCATTCGCAAGGAGACGGATGGCTGGGGCGTCGAGGTCGTCTTCGAGGCCACCGGCAATTCAAAGGCCGCCGCCTCGGTCTTCGAGGCGCTGTGCCCCGGTGGCTGCGTCGTGATGATCGGCGGCCAGCCGGACCCGATCGCATACGACGCCGGCGCCGCGATGGTCCGCGAGGCGCGGGTGGAAAACATCTTCCGCTACGCGCACGTCTTCCCCCGCTGCGTGGCGATGCTCGCCTCCGGCGCGATCGACGTGAAGCCGCTGCTGACCCGCAAGTTCGAGTTCGCCGAGAGCGTGCGGGCTTTCGAGATCGCCGCGTCTGCCCCGGCCGGCGACGTCAAGATGCAGATCGAACTGCCGCAATAGGAGGGCTGGTCTTGGCGAACGTGCAGGTGATTGGCGTCACCAAGAATTTCGGCTCCGTCCGCATCATCAAGGGTGTCGACGTGGCCATCGAGGACGGCGAATTCGTCGTCCTCGTCGGGCCCTCGGGCTGCGGCAAGTCCACGCTGCTGCGGATGATCGCGGGCCTGGAGGAGATTAGCGGCGGTGAGATCAGGATCGGCGGCAAGGTCGTCAACGACATGCCGCCGAAGGATCGCGACATCGCCATGGTGTTCCAGTCCTATGCGCTCTACCCGCACAAGACCGTCGCCGAGAACATGGGCTTCCCGCTCAAGATGGCGAAGCGGCCCAGGGCCGAGATCGACGACAAGGTGCGCAAGGCGGCGGAGATCCTCGACCTTGGCCGATACCTCGACCGCTATCCGAAGCAGCTGTCCGGCGGCCAGCGCCAGCGCGTCGCCATGGGCCGCGCCATCGTCCGCGACCCGCAGGTGTTCCTCTTCGACGAGCCCCTCTCCAATCTCGATGCCAAGCTGCGCGTCAGCATGCGCGTGGAGATCAAGGAGCTGCACCAGCGCCTGAAGACCACGACGGTCTACGTCACGCACGACCAGATCGAGGCGATGACGATGGCCAGCAAGATCGTCGTGATGCGCGACGGCAAGGTCGAGCAGCTTGGCAGGCCCCTCGAGATCTACGACCGTCCCGTCAACATCTTCGTCGCCGGTTTCATCGGCAGCCCCGCGATGAATTTCCTGCAGGGCAAGATCACCAGCCGCGACGGCAAGCAGGTGGTGCTGACGGACCACGGCATCGCGCTGCCCCTCGATGGCGTCAACGCCGAGGAGGGCCGTCCCGTCACCTACGGCATCCGGCCCGAGCACATCACGATCGGTGAGGGCGGCGTACCCGTGGATGTCTCCGTGTTCGAGCCGACGGGGTCGGAGACGCTGATCTTCGGTCGCCTCGGGGGCGAACCGATCGACGCGCTCATCCGCGAGCGGATCGAGGGCGAGCCGGGCAAGACCATGCCGTTCCGCATCGATACGCGCCGCGCCCATGTCTTCGACCGTTCCACCGGCCAGCGCCTGTGATCGAACCGGCGCGCGTGCAGCCACGATGAAATCCGACACACTGGCCCTCGGCCCCTACGGCGCCTTCCTGTTCGACATGGACGGCACGATCCTGACCTCCATCGCCGCGACCGAGCGGGCGTGGACGGCATGGGCGGAGCGTGCGGGGGTTCCCCCGCTCGAACTGCTGGACTTCATGCACGGACGCCGCTCGATCGACGTGATCAAGCGCTTCGCCCCGCTTGGCGCGGACACCGCCGCCGAAGCCGCGTGGCTGGACGCCCGGGAGCTCGAGGACGCCGGCGGCATCGCTCCCATCCCGGGAGCGGCGGAGTTCCTGGCCGCCTTGCCGCCCGAGCGCTGGGCGGTGGTCACGTCCGCCAATCGCGACCTGGCTCACATGCGCATCGCGACGGCCGGGCTGCCTCTTCCCGCCGTGCTCGTCTCCTCCGAAGACGTGAAGGCGGGCAAGCCGGACCCCGAGGGCTACCTGAAGGGTGCCGCCAAGCTCGGGATCGCGGCATCGGAGTGCCTCGTTTTCGAGGATGCAGATGCGGGTGTCCGCGCGGGTCTCGCGGCAGGAGCGAATGTCGTCCGGATCAGTTCCGCCTATGGCGGTGCCGCGGTGGGAGCGGCGGCGACCATCGCCGGCTATTCGGAAGCCTCGGTGGAGGCCGGAGCGGATGGGCTCCGCCTGTCGCTGCGGGTCCGCTAGGGACGCGCGGATCCGGCACGCGGACCGGAACGGAACCTCTGGAGAAACGCATGCCGGACGAGCAGGAACTGCGCGAGTACATCTGTGAAATCGGCCGGCGGGCCTATGCCCGCGAGATGGGTGCCGCCAATGACGGCAACATCTCCGTACTGCTCGACGATGGTACTTTGCTGTGCACGCCCACCGCGGTCTCCAAGGGTTTCATGAAGCCCGACATGATCTGCAGGGTGGACAGGACGGGCGCGCTGGTCGACGACCGCGGCTACCGGCCCTCCTCCGAGTTCAGGATGCATCTCACCGTCTATGACCGTCGCGACGACGTGCGAGCCGTGGTGCACGCGCATCCGCTCTACGCCACGGTCCACGCCATCTGCGGCAAGCCTCTGACGGCGCAAATCATGCCGGAATCCACGATGTTCCTCGGCGAGGTGCCTCTCACCCCCTACGGCACGCCATCGACGCCGGAGTTGTCGGACGCCATCGCCCCCTATCTCGACAGGCACGACGCGCTGCTGCTGGAGAACCACGGCGCGCTGACCTACGGCCATGACCTGACCAGCGCCTACTTCAAAATGGAGGCGCTCGACTACTACGCCAAGGTTCTCTACCTCGCCGCCGGCTATGGCGGCGCCAGGGAGTTCAATGCCGAGCAGGTGGAGAAGCTGCTGGAGATCCGGCGGACCCGCTTCGCTTCGCCGGGCCGGCACCCGTTTCTCGACCGGCCGGCCGGCTGATCGGCGCAGGACAAAGCACACGGGGAGAGAACCATGTACGCGAACAAATTCAGGCTCGACGGGCGGGTAGCCGTTGTCACGGGTGGCGGCCGGGGCATCGGCCTTTGCTGTGCCGATGCGCTGGCCGAGCACGGCGCCACGGTGGTGATCGCCGACATCGACCCCGCTCTCGCGGATCAGGCGCGCGCCACGCTGACCGCGAAGGGGTACCGCGTCGAAGCCCGCACGGTCGACGTCACGAAGTCCGCCGAGGTGGACGCTCTGGCGGACGCCGTCATGCGCGATCACGGGCGCATCGACATCCTGGTCGCCAATGCCGGCATCGCGCGCTCGGGCGTCGCCGCCGAGGACGTGACCGACGAGCACTGGCTGCATGTCAACGACGTCAACTACAACGGCGTTTTCTGGTGCAACCGGGCCTTCGCCCGCCACATGCTGAAGGCGGGCAGTGGCGCCATCGTCAACATCGGCTCCATGTCGGGCTTCATCTCGAACCGCCCGCAGAAGCAGACCTACTACAACGCCTCGAAGGCGGCCGTGCACCAGATGACCTCGTCCCTGGCTGCCGAATGGGCCGACCGCGGCGTCAGGGTGAATGCGGTTGCGCCGACCTACATCGAGACCGAGATGACGATGTACCGGCATGACAATGACGGGATGATCGACGTTTGGCTGCGGGACACCCCCATGCATCGCCTCGGCAAGCCGGACGAGATCGCGTCCGTCGTGCACTTCCTCGCATCCGATGCGTCGAGCCTGATGACCGGCACGACGGTGGTCGCCGATGCGGGCTTCACCTGCTGGTGAGGCGGCCTGGGCCCGGGCCGGAGCGTCTCGGCCAGGTCGCTTGAATGAACCTCCCAGTCGCGCAATCGCTCAAATTAATTCGAGCAAATTAACCATTTGCTAACCATGAGCTATGCCTTGACATGTTTGTCAGGCAGTGTGCCCGGGTCGTCTCGCTTGGACGTCAATGCGAACCCCGGGAGGGCTCCATGCTTGTGAATCTCATCATCCAGATCATAGCGGGCATCATCGGGGGGAATGCGGCAGGCAAGGCATCCCCCAGTTTCAACCTCGGACCCATCGGCAACACCATCGGCGGCGCGATAGGCGGCGGCGTCGGCGGCCAGATCCTGCAGTCTTTGATCCCGATGCTCGCGGGCGCCGCGGGCGGCGGCCTCGATATCGGCAGCATTCTCGGGAATGCGGTGGGCGGCGGCGTCGCGGGTGCGATCGTCACGGCCATCATCGGTGCCATCAAGAACAACATGTCGAGCAAGGCGGCTTGATCTGAAATCGCCGCACGCAGTCGCACACGGCTGCTCTGCCGCGCGCCATTGTCGCAGTTGAGCTTGCGCTGCGGAGGAACGGTCAAGCTCACGGCGTGCTAAATCAGGATGCCGCAGCTGCGGCAGAACTACCCTCGACTGACCCCGCCGGGCGCCCCGCCCTGCGGGGTCTTTTGCATTGAGGCCGCAATGCGCGCGGGGCGTCCGGCCCCTTGGCGAACCGGCCCCGCCCTGGGGCGAGGCCGGACCAGCCCCGTAAGGTGTCAGGCGCCCTTCAGACGCTTGTTACACTGGCTGTAGTAGCCACCGCCCTTCTCGATCCAGTTGAGCCCGCCATTGCCCGAGGCTCCGCCAGCCTTGTTGGCGTTGTACTGGTCGAGGCAGGTGTGCATGCGCGCCTTGCCGGCACTCTCGCTGGAGTATTTCGAGGACACCGCGGTCGGGAAAACGGCCGAGCCGGACGCTGCGGGAGCCGCAGGCTTGGCGGCAGGCGCCGCCGCGGTCTTGGCCGCCGGCGCGGCCGCCGCGGGAGCTGCAGCAGCGGCATCCGGTGTGGCATCGCTTCCGCACTGGGCTTTGCGGAAGTCGTTCCACTTCATGCCGTTCAGGGTGCCCCCCTTCTGGGCCTCCTGATACTTGGCGCTGCATTCTTTCATGGTGAGAGCCTGCGCAGGAGCTGCGGCGGCCAAGGCCCCGACGGCGGCAAAGGCAGGAATGATGAGAGCAAGACGGTTCATGGCTTCTTCCCCTGAGACCCGGTCGGGTCGCTACCGTCTTGCGCCAGTTAAGCTGAACCGTGAATGAGCAAACGGTCACACTTGCGTTATTGGTTTGACCCATTTCGATGCGTCCGCCGGCGCAGCCTAGCTCCGCCGGGACTGTGCTCGGGACACGGTCCCTTTCCCTTTGCGCGCCCGTTCCCCGGTCCGTCGTTGATCCCGGCGGTACCTCAGCCTAGAAGCGGCGGCGGCGGGGCGAGGTGGATGTAGGCGGATGGAAACACGGCTGAAGCTCGCGATCGGGAGCATTGTCGTCGGCGTCGTGGTCCTCGGCCTGAAGTACTGGGCCTACCGCCTGACCGGCAGCGTCGCCCTGTTCTCGGACGCGGTGGAGAGCATCATCAACGTGGCGGCCGCCGCTGCCGCACTCGTGGCGGTGTGGTACTCGGCCAAGCCGGCCGATGCCGACCATCCGTTCGGGCATCACAAGGCCGAGTACTTCTCGGCCGTTGCCGAGGGCGTGCTGATCGTCCTGGCCGCGGTAGCCATCGGCCGGGAGGCCTATGCCGGGTTCGTCGCTCCCCGCGCAATTGACGCGCCGCTGCAGGGCCTGCTCGTCAACGGCTCAGCGAGCGCCATCAATGCCGTGTGGTGCTGGGTGCTGATCCACAAGGGGCGCAGCCTGCGGTCGCCGGCCCTGGTCGCGGACGGCAAGCATCTGCTCAGCGACGTCATCTCGTCCGGCGCCGTCGTGCTGGGCGTCGGGCTGGCGGCGGTGACCGGCTGGGCCATTCTCGACCCTGCCCTCGCCGCCCTCGTGGCCGTGAACATCCTCTGGTCGGGCTGGGGGCTGATCAAGGAGAGTGCGGCCGGCCTCATGGATGCGGCAGCGAGCCCGAAGGAGATCGCCGCCTACCAGTCGATCATCTCCGCCCACGCGACGGGAGCCATAGAGGCTCACGATTTGCGAACTCGGCACGCCGGCAACGCCACCTTCATCGAATTCCACCTCGTCGTGCCCGGCGGCATGAGCGTGGAGGCGTCTCACGACATCTGCGACAGGATCGAGCAGGCCCTCAAGGCCGATGTTCCCGGCGCACGCGTGACCATCCACGTCGAGCCCGAACGCAAGGCCAAGCACAGCGGAGTGGTGGTTCTGGCTGCGGGTGACGGCTCCTGATCGCCGCCCTCCGGCGCCGGTCGATGCCGGCGGCGGACGTCCGACAATACGCGGCCCGGGGTGAACACCGGACCGCTCCAGCGTAACGCGGGGCTGGGATCAGCCGTGATTCGCGCCGTCGTCCGCACCGTGGCGTCCACCGCCGCGATCGTCATTGGCGTCATGACCGGCGGGATCGTCGGCGCCCCTCCTGGCGACCACGACGGGCGCGGTCTCGAGCGCGGTGTGGTTGACGCCGTCGGCAGCCTTGCCGCGCCTGTCGCGGGCGTTGTGTCCGGCGCCGTCATCCGCGCCCTTTTTGGCGATGACGATGTTGCTTGTTGCTTTTTGAGATCCCGCGTGGGCGCCGAAAGCGAGCCCCGCCGACATGAGTGCAGCGAGTGTGATGATTGGGAACTGGCGCATGGCTTCCTCCTGGTTGTGCCGTCGGTCCAAGCCGACGGGGAGGAGATTGCCTGCAGGCGCGGGTCAGTTGCCTGACCCGCCCGGTCAGTGTCCCGTCAGCCAAATGCCGCCGTTTCGCCCGAAACATTAGCGGGGCTTCAGCTGTCGATGTTTTCGTGGTTCGGCAGCAAGGGCGAAGAGCCCGCGAAGCCGGGGCCTCGTCCATCCCGCTTTCAGGTACGCGATCACGACAGGGCAGTCCGGTTCATGCACGGCGGGTGAACCGCTGCGGTGAACGCTTTGCGCATCGGCATGGCTGGGCTAGCGTCTCAGGGCACGAAGACCGGACACAAGCTCGGCCCGTCTCGTGCCAACGGCGCAAGACCGTGCGGGCGGGGGGACCAGGCTATGCTCAGGCAGGCCCAAGGCGGCGGGCGCAAGGCACGGCGGCACGCTCCCCCTGCTGGATCAGCTGCAAGCAACCCGCCGCGCGCTCAACCTCGACACACATGCAGTGGACGGACCCGTTCAGCGCGGACGGGCGGAGCGCTGGCCAGCCTGCCGCGATCGAAAAGGCGAAACACACACAACAAAGGCAAGGGAGAGAGACATGAAACTGGGCTTCTTCATGATGCCGCTGCACTCGCTCAACCTGTCCTATGTCGACATGTACGACATGGACATGGAGGCGGCGCTCTACGCGGAGACGATGGGATATGACGAGCTCTGGATGGGCGAGCACTATTCCGCGAAGGTGGAGCCCGTTTCCAACACGCTCCAGTTCATGTCGTGGCTGATCCCGCAAACCAAGCGGATCAAGCTGTGCACGGGTGTCCTCAACCTGCCGCAGCACCACCCGGCGAAGGTGGCCGCCGACGTGGCGCTGTTCGACCACATGTCCAAGGGCCGCTTCATCATGGGCATCGGCCCGGGCGGCCTGGCATCCGATTTCGAGCTTTTTGGAACCACAGACAAGGACAGGCAGGCGATGATGGTGGAGTGCATCGACATGGTGCACGCCATCTGGTCGCAGGACCCTCCCTATGACCTGGAGGGCAAGTACTGGACGGTGAAGGTGAAGGACTCGGTGCAGCCCGACATGGGCATCGGCCCGATCCCAAAGCCCTTCCAGAAGAACCCCTTCCCGCAGCTCGTCACCTCCGCCATGAGCCCCTATTCGGGAACGGCGAAGCTCGCCGGCTCGCGCGGATGGGAGCTGATTTCGGCCAACTTCAACGCCCCCTGGATCGTGCGCAGCCACTGGGAGAAATACTGCGAGGGGGCGGAGGCCGCAGGCCGCCGTGCCGACCGCTCGACCTGGAGGATCGCGCGCAGCATCCTCGTCACCGAAACGGACCAGGAGGCCGCCGACTATCTCGCCGATCCCTCCAACACGATCCGCAGCTACTATAACTACCTCTTCACCCAGCTCACGCGCGCCGGAGCCATCAAGATCTTCCTCACCGCGAAGGACGTCGCGCCGGAGACGCTGACGCTCCAGGGCGTGATGGACAGCATGGTCATCGCCGGCAGCCAGAAGACGGTGATGGACAAGCTCGCCGCCTTCCACGACGACGTCGGCCCGTTCGGCGGCCTGATGCTCGCCTTCCACGAATGGGACCGCAAGGCCATGTGGCAGGCCTCCATGCGAAAGCTGGCGCATGACGTGATGCCCACCTTCCGCAGCTATGCGGCGGCAAAGCTGGCTGCCTGACGCGGGCTTGGCGGAAGGCCCTCGTCACGCCAGCGACATGGAAACGAAAAATGGTCCGGGCGTTGTCCACCGGGAGGATTTCGCATGACCTGTCGATCGCTTCTTTTCGGAATGGCGGCACTCGCTGTCCTGCCCGGTGCCGCAGCCGCTCAGACCGAGATCCAGTGGTGGCATGCCATGACCGGCGCCAACAACGAGGTGGTGAACAGGCTCGCCTCCGACTTCAACGCCTCGCAGTCCGACTACAAGGTCGTTGTCACCTACAAAGGGTCGTATGCCGACACGTTGAACGCAGGCATTGCCGCTTTCCGCGCCGGCAGTGCTCCGCACATCCTGCAGGTGTTCGAGGTGGGCACTGCGACGATGATGGCCGCCAAGGGCGCCATCAAGCCGGTGCAGCAGCTGATGAAGGATGCCGGCGAGCCCTTCGACCCGCAGGCCTATCTTCCCGCCATCACCGGCTACTACTCGACCGCGAAGGGCGAGATGCTGTCCTTCCCGTTCAACTCGTCTTCCATGGTCATGTGGATCAACAAGGACGCGCTGGCCAAGGCTGGCGTCGCCGAGATTCCGAAGACCTGGCCGGAGGTGTTCGAGGCGGGGAAGAAGCTCAAGGCGGCCGGCTGGGACAAGTGCGGATTTACGGCGGCCTGGTCTAGCTGGGCCTTGGTGGAGCAGTTCTCGGCGTGGCACAACGTGCCGATCGGCACCAAGGCCAACGGCCTCGACGGCTTCGACACGGAGCTGAAGTTCAACAGCCCGCTCCACGTCCGGCTCTGGACCGACCTCGCGGCGTTGCAGAAGGACCGGACCTACGACTATTCCGGCCGCGGCAACGAGAATGAGGGCCGCTTCACCTCGGGCGAATGCCCGATCATGCTGACCTCCTCGGCCTTCTACGGAAACGTCAAGGCCAACGCCAAGTTCGCCTTCACCTCCGCGCCGATGCCCTACTACCCCGACGTCGCCGGCGCGCCGCAGAACTCCATCATCGGCGGAGCCTCACTCTGGGTGATGGGAGGCAAGACCGACGCCGAGTACAAGGGCGTGGCGAAGTTCTTCGCCTTCCTCTCCGACACCGACCGCCAGGCGAAGCTCCACATGGAGTCGGGCTATCTTCCGATCACAAAGGCCGCCTACGAGAAGGTGAAGGCGGCAGGCTTCTACACGCAGTATCCGGACCGCGAGACGCCGCTGCGCGAGCTGACCAACAAGGAGCCGACCGAGAACTCCCGCGGCCTGCGCTTTGGTGGCATGGTCCAGATCCGCGACATGATCGCCGAGGAACTCGAGGCGACGCTCGCCGGCCGCAAGTCACCCCAGCAGGCCCTCGACGACGCGGTGGCGCGCGGCAATGCGGCGCTGAGGCAGTTCGAGCGGACCGCGAACCGCTGACGGAGCGACGGGCATGGCGGCGGCGGAGGAGCGGCGCCCGGTCTTCGCCGGTCGGGTGCTGCCGTGGCTGCTGCTCGCGCCGCAACTCGCCGTCACACTGATCTTCTTCTATTGGCCTGCTCTCCAGGCCGGCTGGATGTCGTTTCGCATCGAGGACGCCTTCGGCACGACGACGGAGTTCGTTGGCTTCGAGAACTACGGCACGCTGCTGCGCGACCCCGCCTGGTTCGGCGCCTTCCAGACGACGGCGATCTTCTCGGTCTCCGTCACCGTCCTCTCCATGTCGTCGGCCCTGCTTCTCGCCGTCATGGCCGACAAGCCGCTGCGCGGCGCCACGTGGTATCGTACCCTGCTGATCTGGCCCTACGCCGTGGCGCCCGCCATTGCCGGCGTGCTCTGGCTGTTTATGTTCCAGCCGTCCCTCGGGCTTCTCGGCCGGGGCCTGCGCGACCTCGGCGTGAACTGGAACCCGCTGCTCGACGGCACGGACGCCATGGTCCTCGTCATCCTCGCGGCTGCGTGGAAGCAGGTGAGCTACAACTTCCTGTTCTTCCTCGCGGGGCTGCAGTCGATCCCGCCGAGCCTGATCGAGGCTGCCGCCATCGACGGGGCCCGGCCGGTGCGCCGCTTTTGGACGATCGTCTTTCCGCTGCTGTCGCCCACGACGTTTTTCCTGCTCGTCATCAACATCGTCTACGTCTTCTTCGACACGTTCGGCATCATCGACGCCATCACCCATGGCGGCCCGGCCAAGGCCACGGAGACGCTCGTCTTCAAGGTCTTCGCCGATGGACGGCTCGGCGGCGACCTCGGCGGCTCGGCCGCGCAATCGGTGATCCTGATGATCCTCGTCATCGGGCTCACGGCGGTGCAGTTCCGCTACGTCGAGCGCAAGGTCGTCTACTAATGGTGACGCGCCGACGTCCCCTCGGTGATCTCGTTCCGCACCTGATCCTGCTGGCGGGCGTGTTCGTGATGGCGTTTCCCGTCTGGATCGCCTTCGTCGGGTCCACGCTGGACGCAGGGACCATCGCAAACGGTCAGCTGGGCCTGCTGCCCGGGCCCCATCTCGTCGAGAACTACGGGCGGGCGCTCACGCGGGGATCGAGCTCCGGCGGCGTGCCGGTGGCGCGCATGCTGCTGAACAGCTTCGTCGTCGCCATTCTGATCGCGGCGGGGAAAATCGCGATCTCCATTCTCACCGCCTTCTCGGTGGTGTATTTCCGCTTCCCGTTCCGGATGGCGGCGTTCTGGATCGTCTTCGTCACGCTGATGCTGCCCGTGGAAGTGCGCATCTATCCGACGTACTCCGTCGTCGCAGGACTGGGTCTGCTCGACAGCTATGCCGGCCTCGCGCTGCCGCTCATCGCGTCGGCGACGGCAACGCTGCTGTTTCGCCAGTTCTTCCTGACCCTGCCGGGCGAACTCGTCGAGGCGGCGAAGCTCGACAAAGCGGGGCCTCTCCGGTTCCTGCGCGACATCGCACTGCCGCTCTCGCGCACGACCATCGCCGCCATGTTCGTCATCCAGTTCATCTATGGCTGGAACCAGTATCTCTGGCCCCTGCTGGTCACGACACAGGCTTCCATGCAGACCATCGTCATCGGCATCCGGACCATTCTCGCAACGCAGGACGCGCTGACCGAGTGGCAGCTTGCCATGGCGACGGCTGTGCTCGCCCTGCTTCCCCCGGTCGCGGTGGTGGTCGGCATGCAGAGGCTGTTCGTGCGCGGCCTCGTCGATACGGAGAAGTAGAGTGGCGGCGATCGACCTGCGCGAGGTCCGCAAGATCTACGCCGGTGGCGTCGAGGCGGTGAAAGGCGTCAGCCTTTCCGTACCCGACGGCAGCTTTTGCGTGCTCGTCGGCCCTTCAGGCTGCGGGAAGTCGACGCTCCTGCGCATGATCGCCGGGCTGGAAACGCTCAGCTCCGGCGAGATCGCCATCGGGGGATCCGTCGTCAACGATATCGAGCCGGCGGACAGGGACATCGCGATGGTGTTCCAGAACTACGCGCTCTACCCCCACATGACCGTCTACGACAACATGGCCTATGGCCTCCGGAACCGGGGCGTGGTGCGCGCCGACGTCGACAGGCTGGTGCGGCAGGCTGCCCGGACGCTCGACATCGAGATGCTGCTCGACCGGCGGCCGCGGGCATTGTCGGGAGGGCAACGCCAGCGCGTGGCGATGGGACGGGCCATCGTCCGGCATCCCCGGGCCTTTCTCTTCGACGAGCCGCTGTCGAACCTTGACGCGAAGCTGCGCGTCCAGATGCGGGTCGAGATCCGCAATCTGCAGCGCACCCTGGGCATCACCTCGGTCTACGTCACGCACGACCAGGTCGAGGCCATGACGCTGTCCGACCTCCTCGTCGTACTCAACGCAGGGCGCATCGAGCAGGCGGGTACGCCGGACGAAATCTACGCACGGCCCGCCACGCGCTTCGTGGCGACGTTCATGGGCTCACCGCCCATGAACATCCTGCCGGGTCTTGTCGGGGAGAAGGGTGCCATCAGTGTCGGCGGCCTCGTCGTCGGACGTGCCGACGGCCTCGCGCCGGGAGCGGCAGTCGATGTCGGGCTGAGGCCCGAGGACGCGGTGCTCTGCGCACCGGCAGGTCGCGGCCTCCCCTTCGATGTGACCATCTCAGAGAATCTCGGCTCATCCCGCCTGCTGCATGGTGTCCTCACGGGCGAGGCGTTCTCCGCCGAGGTGCCCGCTGCCGTCAGCATCGCCGTTCCCGGCCGGGTCCACATCTCGGTTCCCGCCTCGGGTCTGCACCTTTTCGACCATGCCAGCGGAGACAGGCTCGGCTATGCCGAACCGATCGACGAGTATCAGATCGTGCGGTCCTGAAAGCCCCGCCCGGGCCGGCCGGGCGGAGCTTCCGGTGTACGGCTCTTACCCCTGTTTTCAGTTGGCCAGGTTGTCGGGGACGATCAGCGGCGTGTAGCCGAACACGCCGGCGCTGTCGGGATCGACGGTCACCCGCACGGCGTGCACCTCCTTGTCGCCCATCACCTGCAGCCGCATGACGTTCTTCATCGGCTTTCGCGACGTGTCCTTGAAGGGCGAGATGTCCAGCGAATGCACGTCGCCGGAGATCACCAGGACTGGCCTGCCGAAGGCCTTGGAGCCGCGCTCGACGGCCTTGATCGTGTTCACGAACCCGGAGGCGCGGGGAACGTCGGTTTCCGACTGTGCGATGTCCTGCGTGTCGGCCTGCCAGGCCAGCACGACGGCCTTGGCGCCCGTCTCCTTGGCCTTGGCGAAGGTATCATCGATCCAGGCGACGTTGGCGGGGTCACGGTCAAAGAACTCCGTGACGGTTTTCAGGTTGCCGGCCTCGAAATTGTTGTTGGAGCCGACCACGTGGACAGTGGCGAACATGACGCCGTTCTTTGTCCAGCGCGCATTCTCGACATAGGTGCCGAACTTGTCGGCCATCGCCTTCGACTGGCTCTCGACTGCCATCGGTGCCTTGCCCTGCGACTTGGCGGGGTCGGCAAAGAACATCGCGCGCACCCTGGCGAGGCGTTCCAGCGGGTCGAACTTGCCTGCCTTCTCCCGGTGGCAGTCCGTCCACTCATTGTCGCCGATCGTATAGACGAGCGGCTGCTCGAAGGTGCCAAACTCGTCCTTCACCTTCTGGAACGCCTCGTCGGTGCACGGCGTCGACCCGGACTTGATGTCACCGACATGGATCGAGAAGGCGGGCGCGCTTGAGTTGATGGCGCCGATCAGGCGCTCGAAGCGCTCGTAATCGCCGGGAATGGTATAGGGCATGTCTCCCAGGGCCACGAACTCGAACGTGTTCGGGCCCGCGGCGCGAGCGGAGACGACGCCGCACAGGAGGGCAGCCGCAACGGCCGTGGCAACGCGCAATGACTTCATCGTGGAAACCTCCGGAGCTGGCCAAGGCTCTGGAGTGCGTGCCGCCCATGACAGGCGGATGACGAAAGGCTGGACCCCGGGGATGCCGATGCAACGGGGCGCTGCACCCGGTGCAGTGTGCATGTGGACGTTGTCATCGGCTCGTCGCGTCGAGTTGAGAAGCGCGGCTGTCAAATTCGTGGAGAACCCCGATGAAGCTTGCCTATGCCGCCGCCCTGTCATTCCTGACGGTTCCGGCCATCGCCGCGCCGAACGTGCTGTCCTCGAAGCAGCCTTCCGCCTTCCCCGACGAGATCACGATGGTGGTCGAGATCCCTGCGGGCGGGAGCGTCAAGTACGAGACCGACACGGACACCGGCCAGCTCTTCGTCGACCGTTTCCTGTCGATGCCCATGGCTTATCCCGCCAATTACGGCTCGATCACACGCACCAAGGCTGCCGACGGCGACCCGCTCGACGTGCTCGTCTTCACGCGCCAGCCGGTGCAGCCGGGCGCGACGATGCGCGTGCGCCCGATCGGCCTCCTGAAGATGATCGACGGAGGCGACATCGACGACAAGGTGATCGCCGTCCCCGTCACCAAGCTCGATCCCACCTACGGCGCCATTGCGAAGATCGAGGATCTGCCTGCGGCCGAACAGGATCGGCTGCAGGCGTTCTTCCGTGTCTACAAGCAGCTTCCTGCTGGCAGCAAGGTGGTCGAGGTGAAGGGCTTCGACACTCCCGAGGCGGCGAAGGCGATGATCAAGGCCGCAGGCGAGCAGTTCAAGGACTGACCGGCGCATCCGGTCCGGGCGAGCCGGGAGGGAGCCAGCCTCCCGGCTCGCCACGCACAGTCAGGTTGCATGCATCAGGCCGTCTTGCCGCGCCGGGAAAGAACTGCGAAGGCAAAAGACGTGACAAGCGTGAAGGCGATGAAGATGACGCCCAGCGCGTTCAGCGCCGGCGTCAGGCCGAAGCGAAGCCGCGAGCCGATTTCGGTGACCAGCGTATACCCGCCGCCCACCGCGAAGATGGTCGTGTTGTAGTTCTCGAAGGACTGCAGGAACGCCACGACGGCAGCCGCAGCCAGGGACGGCGCGAGGTAAGGCAGCGTCACCCGGCGGAACAGCAGCCATGGCCCGGCACCGAGGCCGAGCGCCGCCTCCTCGAGGCTCGTGTCCTGCCGGGCGAGCCGTGCCAGCACCAAGAGCATGCAGTAGCTCGCGATGAAGCTCACCTGAGCCGCACCGGCGACGAAAAGGCCGCCGGGAATGCCGACCTGCCGCCAGAAGACGAGCGTCGACAGTCCGAGCACCACGCCCGGAATGAGGATCGGCGAGACGAGCAGGCTGTAGGCGAGGCCTGCAGCCTTGCCCGCGCCCCTGGCAACGACGAGCGCCCCGGCGACTCCGAGCGGGACGGAGACGGCGGTGACGCCGGCACCGAGCAGGACGGAGTTGATCAGGCCGCCGATCATGCGGTCATCGGCAGCAAGCTTGCCGAACCACTCAAGGGTAAACCCCTTCCAGGGAGTGAGGGCCGGATAAGGGAAGCTGTTGAAGGCCGCGGCCACCATCACCACCAGGGGCAGGAACAGGTAGACGAGGAACACCGTCATGTAGACGGCCAGGACGAAGCCCGCCGTTCGGCTGTCGTCGCGCGGTTTCATCGGATCATGTCCCGCACGGAGACACCCGTCAGCCGCATCGCGGCGCCGACGATGGCGAGGCAAACGACGAGCAGCACCACCGCATAGGCCGAGCCGATGTTCCAGTTCTCCGCCTCGAAGAACTGGCGGTAGATGAGCGTGGTGAACCAGTCTCCGCCGAGCCCGCGCGACAGGATCCGGGGCACTGCGAACGAGCCTGCCGCCAGCATGAACACCATGATGCAGCCCACCGCCATGCCAGGCCTGGCGTGCGGGATGACGATGCGCCGGTGGATGCGCAGCGTGTTCGCTCCCAGCCCGCGGGCTGCCTCGATCTGGCTCCTGTCCAGCGACTGCATGGCATTGAAGAGGGGGAACACCATGAACAGGATGTAGGTGTAGACGAGGCCGGCGAAGACGGATGCCTGACTTTCCAGGAAGGGAATGCCCTGATTTTTCGACAGGTCGAGCAGGCCAAGCCAATCGAGGATCGTGTTCAGCACGCCCTTGTAGTCGAGGATCATCATCCAGGCGTAGATGCGCAGCAGTTCGTTGATCGCGTAGGGAATGGTGAGGGCGAAGAGGAGCGCCGCGGTTACCCATTCCCGCTTGGCAGTCGCAGCCGCCCAGGCCACGGGGTAGCAGACGATGAGGGCGAGCAGCGTCACGATGGCGGCCGAGAGCAGCGTCTTCGCGAAGATCGCGACATGGGTCTCGCTCATGCGCGTGTAGTTCTGCAGGCCCCAGACCTTCACCGGCTTGACCTCGCCGCTCTCCATCTCTCGCAGGCGCGTCTCGAGCTCGGCGATCTTACCGTCGAGATCCGCTGCCACGGCTCCGGTGGCCGCCTGGCGGTCGAGCCTGAGGACAGAGAGGTCGTTGTACCCGCGGTCGATCTCGATCGTCAGTTCGCTCGCGGCCTTGGGCTGCTCCCACCGCCACAGCGACTGGACGACCATCAGCGCCTGCGGGAACAGGACGAGCAGCAGCAGCCATCCCGCCACCATGGTCCAGCACAGCACGGCCGCGCCACGGCCATAGGTGCGCGCGAGCGGGCTCATGCCGCCGCGCCCGCGGGAAACACCAGCGCGTCTTCCGGCCGGAAGGTCAGGCGGCAATCGCCCTCAGGCAGCTTCTGGGCATCGGTCATGCGCTGGACCACGAGAGAGGTTCCAGCCGCGTCGAACGTCAGGATCTCGTAGGCGCCCTCGAAGGCTCGCCGGATGGCGCTCGCCCGGATGCCGTCGCCCACGTCCGGGCCGGCGACCAGACGCTCGGGCCGCACCATCAGCTCCGCCTCGCCCCCGGCGACGACGGGCCCGACGGCGACGCCGCGCAGCGCGCCGAGCGGCGTGTCGAGTTCCGCGACGCCGCCTTCCGTGCGGGACACGCGTCCTCGCAGCACGTTCTGCTCGCCGACGAAGGTCGCGACGAAGGGTGTACGCGGCGCGCGGTAGAGCTCGTCCGGTGTGCCGACCTGCTCGATCCGCCCGCGGCTCATGACCGCGACGAGGTCGGACATCGCCAGCGCCTCGCCCTGGTCGTGGGTGATGTATAGGAAGGTGATCCCGGTGCGCTGCTGGATGCCCTTCAGCTCGGCGCGCATGTGCTGGCGCAGCTTGAGGTCGAGCGCCGACAGCGGCTCGTCGAGCAGCAGCACCGACGGCTCGACGGCGAGCGCGCGGGCGATGGCGACGCGCTGGCGCTGGCCGCCCGAGAGTGCGCCGGGCTTTTTCTCGGAGTGCTCGGAGAGCGCCACAAGGTCGAGCAGCTTCTCCGCGTGACGGCGGCGCTCGGCGCGGCCGACGCCCCTCGCCTCGAGGCCGAACGCGACGTTCTCCCACACGCTCATGTGCGGAAAGAGCGCCAGGGTCTGGAAGATCATTCCTGTCGAGCGCGCGGTCGGACCGAGGGAGGTGACATCGCGCCCGCCGATCAGGACGCGTCCCTCGCTCGATCCCTGGAAGCCCGCGACGACACGCAGGATCGTGGTCTTGCCGCATCCAGACGGTCCAAGGATGGAGAAGAAACGGCCGGCGGGGACCACCAGATCCGTGGGATGCAGTGCAGCGGTATCGCCGAACCGCACGCCGACCCGTTCGAGGCGGACCTCCTGGCCGATCATGTCCTGCTCCGAGGCAAGCGTCTGAAATGGAGATGGGCCCGGCGGGGGATACCGCCGGACCCGTCTGCGAGCTTCTGGCGAAAGCTCAGGCTTTCACGAGGTTGGTGATCTTCTCGACGTACTCGCCCCGGACCTTGCTGAAGTAGGCGGGCATCATCGGCCACCACCACAGCTTGTCGATCGCGTCACCCGGATAGGCCATGGCGGCGAAGGCCGTCTTGTGCGCGTCGTTGAGGTGCTTGTCGGCATCGACGGCGCACGAGTTGTAGCCGCTGGCGTTGGCGAATATGCCGCCGTTCTCCGGCTTGTACAGGAAGGCCACCAGGGCATAGGCCTGGTCGACGTTCTCGGCCCCCGAAGGGATGCCGAACGTGTCGGTCCAGGCGAGGCCGCCCTCTTTCGGCATCGTGTAGCGCCACTTCTTGTCGAGGTCGCGGTTCAGCAGGAGGCCCGTGGTGTCCCAGGTCTGGCCGATGACGCAGCCGGCGTCCTTGAAGGCGGCCGTCGCCTCGTTCGCGTTGTTCCAGAAGGCGCCGACATTCTTGCGGTTCTGCTCCAGGAAGGAGACGCAGGCGTCGAACACGCGGCGCGCCTCTTCCTCGCTCTTGTAGGGTGCGAGGCCCCTGTCGGTCTTCACCTTGCCCTCGGCGTCGAGCAGGATCGACAGACCTGCGAGGATCGACTTCGGGCGCAGCGCAACCTTCTTGTCCAGATTGGGCATCCAGAGGTCGGCGTAGGAGAGTTCACCGTAGCCCTTCTTGATCACGGAAGAATCATAGGTGACCGCCTCGGTGCCCCAGTCGAACGGCACGAGGTAACGCTTGCCGCGGTTGGCGGCGCCGAGCGTGAGGGAGTTGCGGTAGATTGCCGGGATCACGCGCGAGGCGTCGAACTTCTTCTCGTCGATCTCGCGGACAAGATTGTCCTTGTAGTAATTCGGTCCCGTGTCGATCGAGGGGAAAAAGATGTCAAACCCCTTCCCGCCGGCTGCGCGCAGCTTGTTCTCGATCTCCTCGTTGCTGCCATAGGTGGTGAGGTTGACCTTGATGCCGCTCGCCTTCTCGAAATCCGGGATCAGCGTGTTCTTGTCGAAATAATCGCCCCAGGCAGCGACGTTGACGCTGCCGGAAGATGCAAGT
The DNA here is from genome assembly GCF_059501845.1 of Alsobacter sp. Classification (NCBI taxonomy): domain Bacteria; kingdom Pseudomonadati; phylum Pseudomonadota; class Alphaproteobacteria; order Hyphomicrobiales; family Alsobacteraceae; genus Alsobacter; species Alsobacter sp. Next base: position 253,365 of record NZ_JCACDK010000017.1, read on the forward strand.
GCATCATGGGCGCGAAGCACCGCCGGCGCGGCGACGGCTGCGGCAAGGGCGCCCTTGAGAACAGTACGGCGGTCGATGGCGGACATGTGTGCCTCCTGATTGAAAACCGGAGACGCTGCTATCGGTGCGGTGCATGAAGTGGCTATGACACTTGCGCCGCACCTGTTGGTGTCTCTCTCCTTCGCTGCCGAACTCACCCGATCCGGCGCGGCGGGCTGGCGTAACGGGACGGCTCCAGCAGACGAAGATGCAAGGGACACGGCAGGAGCGGGGACATGATACGCGTCATTGGCTCACCCGATCTGCCTCGCCTGACGGCGATCATCGGTCGGACCGGGCTGTTTCCCCCCAATCTGCTGGGCGGCATGGCGGCGGACCATCTGGGGGGGAAAGACACGGACGAGATCTGGCTCACCTGCGACGAGGGAGGGCCTGTGGCCATCCTGTTTTGCGCACCGGAGAAGCTCACAGACGGGACGTACAACCTGCTGTTGATCGCCGTCGATCCCGACCGGCAGCAACAGGGTGTTGGGCGCAAGCTCTTCCAGGAACTGGAACGCAGGCTGTTCGCGAATGGCGGCCGCATGCTGCTGGTCGAGACGTCCGGCCTCGGCGAGTTCGAAGGCACCCGGAACTTCTACCGTAGCCTGGGCTTTTCAGAGGAAGCCAGGATCAGGGACTTCTACAAGGCCGGGGAAGACAAGATCGTCTACCGGAAGATCCTGTCGTAGCGTTTCCGCAGCTTTGACATCCATCTCCCAACCTTTCGGGGAGCCCCACATGCCAAGCAGGATACTCGTCCTCTACGGATCTTACAGGTCTGACCGTGCCGGGATCAGGCTCGCCAACTATCTCGTTCGCGAGTTGAGAGCGCGCGGCGAGGATGCCGAGCTTATCGACGCGAAGGCAGTTGGGCTGCCCATGCTCGACCGCATGTACAAGGAATTCCCGAAGGGCGAGGCCCCTGCGGCGATGGAGGAACTCGCCGGGAAGATCCGCGCTGCCGACGCGTTCGTGTTCGTCGTGGGCGAGTATAATTGGGGCGTCCAGCCTGGCCTCAAGAACCTGACGGACCACTTCCTCGAGGAGTGGTTCTGGCGGCCCGCAGCCATTGCGAGCTACTCCGCCGGACGGATCGCCGGAGCCCGCTCCGGCACCTCCTGGCACGGAATCCTCTCCGAAATGGGCATGGTCGTGATCTCGAGCACGATCGCCGTGGGGCCCATCTCAGACACGCTCGACGCGGAAGGCAACGCTGCGGGGAGCGCCGCGAAGGCGCTGGAACGCGCCTTTCCCCGCTTTGCAGACGATCTCGCCTGGTGGACGGAAGCCTGCCGTGAGCAGAAGGCCCGAAAGGCCCCGCCCTATTGAACGCCAGCCAGGCCCCGAAGCATGCCATCCGCCGGCCCGGAGACTGCCTGATCGCCGATCCCGGCTACCCCCCGGATCCCGCTACTATTGTCGCGCGATGGACGATGAGCCGCCGCGGAGGATGTACTTCTGGATTTTGCCCGTCGCCGTCTTCGGCAACTCGCTCAGAAAGCTGAACCATTGCGGCGCCTTGAAGTGGGCCATGTTGTCACGCGCATATTGCTTCAGTTCAGCTTCGGTCACGGAGGCACCCGGCCTGAGGACGACGAACGCGTGAGGCGCCTCGCCCCATTTGGGATGCGGCATGCCGACCACGGAGACTTCCTGGACCGCCTCGTGGCGAAGGAGGACTCCCTCCACCTCGACCGAGGAGATGTTCTCGCCGCCGCTGATGATGACGTCCTTGAAGCGGTCCCGGATCTCCACAAACCCGTCCGGGTGCACCACGGCGGCGTCGCCGGTGTGGAACCAGCCATCGACGATCGCCCGCTCCGTCGCCTCGGGGTCGTTGAAGTAGCCCGCCATGACCACGTTGCCCCGAACGATGATCTCGCCAAGGCTCTTGCCGTCGTGCGGGACGTCGACGCCGCCATCGCCCACGACCCGGATTTCCCCCGAGGCGACGAGTTCCACGCCCTGCCGCGCCTTGACCGTGCTGAGGTCACCGCGGTCGAGGCCGCTATGCTCCGGCCACTCCTCGGACACGAGGATCAGGGGTGATGTCTCGGTCAGCCCGTAGACATGCGTCACTTGCCACCCCAGCCCCTTCTCCACACGCTCGATCGTGACGGCCGCGGGCGGAGCGCCTGCCGTCAGCAGCCGGACGACCTGCCCCCTGGCGGGCGCGCGGCTTTCCTCCGGCGCGTTGGCGATGCCGATCAGGACAGTCGGAGCGGCGCAGAGCGTCGTCACCTTTTCCCGCCCGATCAGCTGAAAAATCGTAACCGGATCAACCTTGCGCAGGCAGACATGCGTCGCACCGCGGGCCGTGACGTTCCAGACGAAAGTCCAGCCATTGGCGTGGAACATCGGCAGGGTCCAGAGATAGGCGTCGGCGGGTGACATGGGGAAGTGGACGAGCGTGTTCAGCACGTTCAGGGCGGCGTTGCGGTGCGTGATCATCACCCCCTTGGGCTTCGCCGTCGTACCGCTCGTGTAGTTGATGGAGACGAGGTCATCCTCGTCGATGTCGGCGGGGCTGAACGCCGCCGGCGCCGCCGCCAGTTCGGACTCGTAGTCGAGCCAGCCCTCCCGAGCGCCTTCGAAGGCGACGAAGTGCTCGACGCCTGGAAGATCGCCGCGAATGCCGTCGACTGCGTCGATGTAGTCGGAATGCACACAGAGGACGCGGGCGCCCGAGTGCTGGACGATGTAGGCGAAGTCAGCTGCCGTGAGGCGGTAGTTTACCGGCACGGCCACCGCACCGATCTGGGGGATCGCGTAGAAAGCCTCGAGTTGCGCGTGCGTGTTGGGGGCGATCGTGGCCACGCGGTCCCCAGGCTTCACGCCGAGCCGCTGCAGGACGGACGACCACCGGTCACATCGGTCCATGAACTCGCGATAGGTGAGCCGCAGGTCTCCGTCGACGACGGCGAGGCGGTCCGGATAAAGCCTCCGGGCGCGGCCGGCATATGCGAGGGGGCTGAGTGGGACCTTCATCGGAGCACCTCCGCGGAGCGCAGCGTCATCCCGGGGCAAGGTCGACTGCTTTCAAAGACCGATGGATCGGCCGCTTGCGCCACGAATGTTGCCGGTTTCCGGCCTCATGGCAAACGTCGCCGGATCACCGCGGGTGGTCATGAGACACGACCGTTCGCGTTCGTCAGACCCGAGCGCCATCGCTCGCGGTTTGACCACGCTTTTGGCAATGGAGCGGGCGCTCATGCCAGAACAATCCCGCCATCGACGGACAGGGCGGCTCCGGTGATGTAGGCGGACTCGGACGGGTCGGAAAGGAAGAGGACGGACCGGGCGATCTCGGCATACCGCCCCTCCCGGCCCATGGGCACGAGCCGGGCGGCGCTGGCGGACCGTTCGGCCAGGCGTTCGGGCGAGAGCTCCTGCCGCCGGTCGGTCATGACCGCCTCCAGAAAGCCGGGGCAGATGCAGTTGGCCCTTATGCCGCGGCCGGCATAGTCCAGCGCAATGCTCTGGGTGAGGGATACGAGGGCGGCCTTCGAGACGTTGTAGGCCGTTTCCTGGCCGCTCGGCTTCAGGCCCGCCACAGACGCCGTGCAGACGATGGCCCCGCCGCCCTCGGCCACCATCACGGGGATCACAGCACGGGCGAAGAGAAACACGCCCTTCACGTTCACCGCCATGACGGCGTCCCATTGCTGCTCGGTCGTCTCCGTCACGGAGCGCGCGCCGAGCGGGTCGATCCCGGCATTGGCGAACAAGACGTCCACCCGGCCGAAACGGGCCACGGCGCGCCGCACGGCGTCCTCGGCGACAGCGGCCTCCGCAACACTCCCCGCCACCGTCTCGACGGCCGTGCCACCGGCGGCGAGGCGATCAGCCGTAACACGCAGGGCCGCAGCATCGAGATCGACGAGGACAAGCGACGCCTTCTCCGCGGCGAACTGGCGGGCCGCTTCGGCCCCGAGCCCGGACGCCGCTCCGGTGATCACGACCGATTTTCCCGCGAACCGGCCCATTTCACACCTCGAGTCCGGACAGCATTCTGCAAATGTCCTGTACACCAGTGAAACCAGAACTCCGGCACAGCGGAGCGGCTCCCCGGTTGTTCTCGCCCGCAATGACGCAGCTCGGCTGTCTGCAGCACCACAGTCCAACTCCGCCCGTTTCTAGTGGCTTTCACGCGGAACGGCGGCTCCCCGGCATCCGACAAGAAAGTCCAAATCAGCGCCACGGTCAGCCTGCAGGACGCGCTCGACGTAGAGGGATTGATAGCCGCCCGAGGCTGGCGGAATGGGCGTGATCCATTGGGACTGGCGAGCCGCGAGTTCGCCGTGTGGCACGTCCAGCGTGAGCGAGCGTTTCTCCACATCCAGGCTGATCATGTCGCCCGACCTGACAAGGGCGAGCGGTCCTCCGGCGGCAGCCTCAGGCGCGACATGCAGGACGACGGTGCCGAATGCAGTGCCGGACATGCGGGCGTCTGAAACCCTCACCATGTCCCGCACGCCTGTTGCGAGGATCTTGCGCGGGAGCGCCATGTTCCCCACCTCGGCCATGCCGGGATAACCCTTGGGGCCGCAGTTCTTCAGCACCATGACGCAGGTCTCGTCGATGTCGAGGCCGGGATCGTCGACGCGGGCCTTGTAGTCGTCGATGTCCTCGAAAACGACGGCGCGACCGCGGTGCTTCATCAGATGCGGGCTGGCGGCGGATGGCTTCAGCACGGCGCCGTGGGGAGCGAGATTGCCGCGCAGCACGGCGATGCCCCCGTGCGAAGTGAGCGGATCACTGCGTGGCCGAATGACCTCTCGGTCATAAACGACCGCTCCGGCGATGTTGTCGCCCATGCTGCGGCCGGTGACTGTGAAAGCGTCGAGGTGCAACAGGTCCGAGATCTCGTCCATGAGCGCTGGCACCCCGCCGGCGTAGCAGAAATCCTCCATGAGAAACCGGCCGGAGGGCATGAGATCGACGAGTGTCGGAACGTCGCGGCCGCATCGATCCCAGTCGTCGAGTGTGAGGTCGACGCCGATCCGGCCTGCGATAGCGATCAGGTGGATGACGGCATTCGTGGAGCCGCCGATGGCTCCGTTGACGCGGATGGCGTTCTCGAACGCCTCCTTGGTGAGCACCTTCGAAAGCCTGAGATCCTCGTGCACCATCTGCACGATGCGCCGGCCGGATAGCTGCGCCAGGCGATTGCGGCGCGCGTCAACGGCGGGCCAGCTTGCGTTGCCGGTGAGGGTCACGCCCAGCGCCTCGACCATGGAAGCCATGGTGGAGGCGGTGCCCATGGTCATGCAGTGGCCGGGGGAGCGCGACATCCCGCTCTCAGCCTGCATGAACTCAACCTCGTCGATGAGGCCGGCGCGAACGTCTTCGGAGAACTTCCAGACGTCGGTGCCCGACCCCAGAGTTCTGCCGCGGTGGCGCCCGTTCAGCATCGGGCCGCCCGAGACCACAAGAGCAGGCAGGTCGCAGCTCGCCGCGCCCATCAAAAGCGACGGCGTTGTCTTGTCGCACCCGGCCATCAGCACGACCCCGTCGATCGGGTTGCCACGGATGGCCTCCTCGACATCCATGGATGCCAGGTTCCGGAAGATCATCGCCGTCGGGCGCAGGTTCGACTCGCCGCAGGAGAAGACGGGAAATTCGACCGGAAAGCCGCCGGCTTCCCAGACCCCGCGCTTGATCCACTCGGCGAGCTGCCGGAAATGCGCGTTGCACGGGTTGAGATCGGAGAACGTGTTGCAGATCCCTATCACCGGACGGCCGTCGAAAAGATCGTCGGGATAGCCCTGGTTCTTCATCCAGCTGCGGTGGATAAAGGCGTCCTTGTCGTGCCCGCCGAACCAGGCCTGGGATCGCAGCTTGCGGGTCATGGTACGCGCTCCTGATGCGCAGACGCCGCCGGGAACGGGCCGAGAGCGGCGGCATAGCGGGCGATACAGTCGAGCCCGAAAGGCGTCGGGCGCAGGGCCGGCGCCCGGTCGTGGACGTCGATCCCCGCTCGCGCCGCGAATAGCCGCTTGCCGTAGCAGATCAGCATTTCGAGCGACTGCATTGCGAAGGTGATCGCGGGCAGGATTTCCGCATAGGCCTTCTCGGCCTCGCCGATTGCACCGCCGCGATAAAGCGCCATGGCCGTCGCAGCATGGTCAGCGATGTCGGGGGCGAGCACGAAGCCCTCGACCCCGGCACGGAGATTGTCGATGAGCTCGAGGCCGCCGCGGCCATTGAACACGCGAATGCGCCCCTCATTGTGGGCGATGACCCTCTCGATATCGACGGCCGCCATCTCGCCCTTGAGCAGGCGAATGTTGCCGTGCCTCGCCACGAGCTCCGCAATCTCGGCCGCGGACAGTCCCCGGCCCATATAGGCCGGCGCGTTCTGGATGGCGACGGGAAGGCTCGTAGCGTCTGCGACGCGCCCGAAGAAGGAGATGTATTCGGCCGGCGCGAAGACACCCACCATGGGGGGCTGCAGGATGATCCAGGACGCTCCGGCACGCTCGGCCGCGCGCAGGAGATCGACCTGTTCGGCGACCGAGCTTCCCGACACCGTCACGCCGAGCGGCAGGCGTCCCGCGAGGTCCTCGGCCGTCCACTCGACGAGCGTGACCTTCTCCCGCAGCGTCAACTTGGAGGCTTCCGTCGCGAGACCCAGAACGGCGACCCCCGCCAGGCCAGCGTCCGCGCAGAGCTGCGTCTGGAGGCGCATGGCGTCGCGATCGAGCCGCTCCTGCGCATCGAAGAAGGCGTAGAGGATGGCATGGACCCCAGGATCGCTCACGGCCAGTCTCCCTCCGTTACTTTGTCGCGCCCAGGGTCAGGCCGCGGATGAGCTGCCGCTGGAACACCAGCACGAAGGCGAGGACGGGCGCCAGCATCACCACCGCTGAAGCAGATAGCTTGCCCCAGTCGATCTGCTGGTAACCGACGAAGGAGTACAGCCCCACCGGGACCGTGCGGATATCGTCGGCGAGCACCAGCGTGAACAGAAACTCGTTCCAGGAGAACAGGAACGACAGGATCGCGACGGCGGCCATGCCGGGCAGAGCGACGGGGAGGCAGATCTGCCGGAACGCCTGGAACGGGGTGGCGCCGTCTATGAAGGCGGCCTCCTCGAGCTCGCCGGGCAGATCCTCGAAGAAGCTCTTCATGAGCCAGACCACGATCGAGATGTTGATCGCCACATGGGCGATCACGAGGCCCACATAGGTGTCGATCAGGCCCGTCGAGACGTAGAGCACGAAGAACGGGATCAGCATCGCCACCGGGGGCGTCATGCGCGTGGACAGGATCCAGAAACCGAAATCGGCATTGCCGCGGAAGCGGTAGCGCGCGAGCACATAGGCGGCAGGCACTCCGAGGATGAGAGCCGCCGCGGTCGACGCGCCGGCCACGATTGCGGACGACTTGAAGTAGCCCCACACCTCGGCGCTTCCGAGCACGGCGACGTAATTGTCCCAGACCGGCGTGAAGATGAAACGGGGACGCCGTGCGATGGCATCGACCTGCTGCTTCAGGCTCATGGTCGCCAGCCAGTAGACCGGGAAGGCGCACCAGAGCGCAAAGATCCACAGCACCAGGCGGCGGATCCAGGGAGCGACGAGCCGCCACGTGCGGGTCGCGGGCGAGACCGGGCGGAGGCGTCCGGTCCGGCTTTGCGGTGTTGCCGGAAGTGCCGGGGCGCTCATCACAACGCCGCCTTGGGCCTGAAAAGGTCGATGCGGCGCAGGAAGGCCTGGCTCAGGGAAAGAATGAACACCAGCATCACGATGGCAAGCGCGGCCGCGTAGCCCATCGAGAGAAACTCGATCCCCTGCTTGTAGGCGAGCAGGTTCAAGGTCCGGGTGCTGATGCCCGGCCCGCCTCCCGTCAGGACGAAAATGATGTCGAACGTCTTGAAGGCGTCGATGGCGCGGAACACGAGCGCGATGGCGAGATAAGGAAACAGCATCGGCAGCATGTGGTGGAACACGATCGCGAAAGGACCGGCACCGTCCATCTTGGCGGCTTCGAGCGGCTCCTCGTCCATGGCGGCGAGGCCGCCCATTGCGACCAGCATGACGAAGGGGGTCCACTGCCACGCGTCGACCATGACGAGCGAAGCGAGCGCCATGCTGGGTGAGCCGAGCCAGTCCTGAGGCGGAAGACCGACCGTGCGCAGCAGGTGGTTGAAGACGCCCAGCGTGGGGTTGAGCATGATTCTGAACGTGAACACGGCGGCGACCGGCGTCACGGCGAGAGGCACGAGGTAGACGAGCCGCAGGATCGGCACGGCCCGCACTTCATGGTGCAGGAGGATGGCGATACCGACGCCAAGCACGAGTTCCACGCCAACGGCCACGAACGTGAAGACCGCGGTGATGCGCAAAGCTGTCCAGAACTCCTCGCTCGTGAACAGCCGGACGTAGTTGTCCAGCCCGACGAAGTCGATCGCGTCCGGTGCCGTCAGGGAATAGTCCGTGAACGAGAAGATGACGCTTGTTACGAACGGCGCCACGGTGAGGCCCGCGATGAGGATGGTCGCCGGCGCCAGCATCAGCGCGATGAACCTGCGCCGGTCGCCCATCGCGGTCGACGGCATGGCGGATCCGCGCCGCGCCGGTGGGGCAGCCGGCTCCCGCAAGGGAGCCGGCACCTTAGGATCGAGGTTCAACCCAGCGCCTTCTGGACCTTGGCCGCGGCGTCGTCGAGCGCCTTCTGCGCGTCCTTGGCGCCCGTGGCGACTTCGTTGACGGCGACCGCCAGCGGATCGAGGATCTGCGGCCCCTTGGGATGGAACCATGTCGCCTTGAAGAGCGCACCGTCGCCGGCCTTCAGGCTGTTCATGGCCGCGTCGGCCGCATCCGCCCCAAAGCGGTCGCGGAAGGCGCTGGACGCCCATGCGGAGGCGCGCGGGGTGGCCAGACCCGCGGCCGCGGCAAGCATCGCCGTGGGCTTCGAGTTCGCCCAGGCGAGGAACAGGAACGCCGCTTCCTTGTTGGCGGAGCGCGAATTGATGCCGGCGGTCCAGTGCCACATGTTCGGCTTGATCGGCTTGTCGTCGGCCTTGGGCAGCATCGCGTAGACGACCTTACCCGCGACGGTGCTCTTCTTGGGATCCGCGATGTCGGTGGCAAAGTTGCTGCTGTCGCAGCCCATCGCGGTTGCACCCGCCATGAAGTCGTTGAGGCACTCGGCCCACTGGTAGCTGCTGATGCCGACCGGCCCGGCCTCCCGCAGGAGCTTTCCGTACATGTCGACCGCCGCCACTGCCTCCGGCTTGTTCATCGCGACTTTGCCGTCGAGGTCGATGATGGCTCCGCCATAGCTGAAGACGAAGCCGCCGACAGGCCACGTGCTGTCGCCGGTCGACTTGGCGCGCATGGCGATGCCTGCTGCGTCAGCGGACTTCAGCGCCTTCGCAGTCTCCAGCAGGTCCGCCATGGTGGACGGAGCCTTGAGGCCCTTGGCGTCCAGCATGGTCTTGTTCATGAACAGGATCTGGGACTCGGCCGTAATCGCCATCAGATACTGCTTGCCGTCCGACCATTTCTGGAACTCGCGGGCGGACGAAAACACGTCGTCAGCGTCCCACCATGCCGGATCGAACATCGCCTTGTTGGCGACGAAGGGATCGAGCGGCTCGAGCCAGCCGGCCTGGATCGCCTGCCCGATGGCCCACACCATGTAGAGGTCCGGCGTGGCGCTCTTGGCGCCCAGCTTGACTGGAAGCTCGGCTGTGTACTCGGTCTCGGCCTGGGTCTGCACCTTCACCTCGATCCCGGTGAGGCGTGTGAAGTGCGGAATGAGCGGGACGATGGCGTTCATCCAGGGATGCTGGACGCCCGCCAGGACGATCGATTTGCCCTTTTGCTGCTGCCAGTCGATGGCCGCCTTGGTCCACTGCCCCTTGAGGTCGTCGAAGGCCTCGGCCGACCACACCGGCGTTCCGCTGGCGCCGATCAGGCCCGCCCCGGCCAGGATGGCCGATGATCGAAGAAGGCTTCTTCGATCGATTCTCAGATGGAGCCCGCGGCCTGCACCCGATCCGAAACCCCTCTTCATGTCGTCCTCCCTGGGTCCGTTGCCGGACGGCCAAATCCTCTCCCCGCCAAACCACTCACTTGCCCCTTATGGACCGGGCACATGTAGGATTTGACGGAGGGCAGGATGGGACTTTATCCATCAGGAAGTCAAGGCGTGCCGGCGCAGTGGACGGTAGCCCCGGACAAGGAGGGACGGCGTGGCCGAAGTGGCGTTGCGGGGTGTCGAAAAGCGGTGGGGATCTCTCGCTGCCGTGCGAAATCTGGATCTCGATGTCGCCGACCGGGACTTCCTCGTTCTTCTGGGGCCGTCCGGCTGCGGCAAGACTACTACGATGCGTATGATTGCCGGCCTGGAGACCGTCACCGCGGGCGACATCCTGATCGACGGACAGCGCGTCAACGACCGTCCCGCGCGGGACCGCGACATCGCCATGGTGTTCCAGAACTACGGGCTGTACCCCCACCTCACGGTCGCCGGCAATATCGCCTATCCCCTTCGGTTGCGGCGCGTGCCGGAACCGCAGCGGAGCCGCCTCGTCGAGGCTGCCGCCGCGAAGGTCCATCTGGATGGCCTGCTCGAGCGGCGTCCGAAGCAGCTGTCGGGTGGTCAAAGGCAGCGCGTCGCACTGGCGCGGGCCATCGTGCGCTCGCCAAACCTGTTTCTGATGGACGAGCCGCTGTCCAATCTCGACGCGACGCTCCGCGTATCGATGCGGGCCGAACTCAAGCACCTGCACCACGAGTTGCAGGCAACCGTCATCTACGTCACGCACGACCAGATCGAGGCCATGACGCTGGCCACGCGTGTCGCCGTCATGAACAGGGGCGAACTTGTGCAGCTGGGGTCGCCCGAGACCATCTACGGTGACCCCGCTACCCTCTTCGTCGCGGGTTTCATTGGTTCGCCACCCATCAACCAGATCCGCGGCCGGCTGGTCGACGGCGTCCTGCAGGCCGGCGCGTCGCGCATCCCCGGCTTCCCGCTGGGCATCGGAGGCGAGGTCGTCGCGGCGATCAGGCCGGATCTCGTCACGCTTGCGGTCCCGGTTGAGGGCATCCTGTCCGGGCGGGTCTTCTCGGTCGAGTACACCGGCTCGGCGGTACAGGTGACAGTCGCGACCGCCGGGGGCCTCGTCACGGCAATGTCGGGGCTTGCCCACCGGCCGAGCTTCGACGAAGAGGTCGGATTACGGTTTCCCGTCGAGAACTGCTTCCTCTTCGATGCATCCACCGAGATCCGGCTTCGGTTCTGACAAGGGCGTTCCATGGCCTACGACTACATCATTGCCGGCGGTGGTTCCTCGGCCTGCGTCGCGGCGACCCGTCTGGTCCGCGATCATGGCTGCAGGGTCCTGCTGATCGAGCGCGGGCCGGCACGTTATGCGCGGCTGATGCGCATGCCGGCCGGCTACATGAAGTATCTCGGCCGCGACGACTTCCTCGAAATGCACAAGGCAGTGCCGCAGAAGCAGCTCGACGGCCGGGCTCCGATCGTGCCGCAGGCCCGCGTCCTCGGCGGCGGCAGCTCGGTGAACGCCATGGTCTACATGCGTGGCCAGCGCGAGGACTACGACGCATGGGACGCCCTTCTCGGCGGCGGCACCGGCTGGTCCTACGCCGACATGCTCCCCCACTTCACCGGAATGGAGCGCAACTCCAGGCTGAACAACGTCTTCCACGGCATAGGCGGTCCCCTCCAGGTGTCAGATCCCGGCTACATGGCCGAGATGACGAAAGCCTTCCTGCTCGCCGCCCAGGGGTGCGGGATCGCATACAACCCGGACTTCAACGGCGAGCGACAGGCCGGCGTCGGGCCGATGCAGAACACGTTCGGCCCCGGCCCTTCGGGGCGGCTGGAGCGCTGCGATGCCGTCCGGGCGTTCCTCTCGCAGGTCGATGGCGATCCGAAGCTGACCATCGTGACGGATGCTACCGTCACACGCGTCCTCTTCGAGGGCACGCGGGCCATCGGGGTCGAGTACGTCGCTGGCGGCCAGCGCGTCGAGGCGCGGGCCGATGCGGAGGTACTGGTCGCGACTGGAACCTACAACACCGCGAAGCTGCTGATGCTGTCGGGGCTCGGTCCGGCGGAGGACCTGGGCCGGCACGGGATCGCCGTCCGCGCCGACCTTCCCGGTGTCGGCCAGAACCTGCAGGACCACCACGAGGTGCCCGTCATCGCAAGGACGCACGGCGCGGTGGGTTATTTCGGCGAGGACCGCGGCTGGCGCATGGTGCGCAACGGCCTGCAATACCTCGCCTTCGGCACGGGACCCGTGACCACAATCGGCGTGGACTGCTGCGCCTTCTTTGATCCCGACGGCGGCGAGCGCCCGACCATCCAGCTCTACTGCGCCCCCATCGTGTACCTCGACCGCGACATCACGGACATGAAGGCCACCCATGGCGTGACCCTGACGTCCTGTCTGCTGCGGCCCAAGGCGCGCGGCTCAGTGCGGCTGGCCTCCGACGACCCTTTCGCCAAGCCCCTTGTCGACTCCAACTTCTTCGGCGAGCCCGACGATCTGCGCCTGACCATCGCCTCGATGCGGTTCGCCCGGAAGCTGCTGGCCACGGATCCCGCGGCTGCCCTTGTCGCCGGCGAGATGCTGCCCGGTGATGCCGCCTCCACCGACGAAGAGCTCGCGGCCTTCTGCAAGAAGACCGTCAAGACCAATTATCATCCCGTGGGCACGGCGCGGATGGGCAGGGACGGTGATCCCCTGGCAGTGCTCGACACCAGGCTGAAGGTCCGCGGCGTCGAGGGCCTGCGCGTCATCGATTGCTCCGCCATGCCGCTGATCCCCTCGGGAAACACCAACGCGCCCGCCCTGGCCATGGGCGACAAGGCCGTGGCGATCATCATGGGCGAGACGACCACTCCCGCGACGCTGCCCTCCACCGGCACCCGGGGCTGAAAGCACGGCGGTCAGCTGGCGGTATGCGTCTTCGGGCAGGACGAGGCGAGATGAACGAAGAAATGCTCGGGACACGAATGGCGGCCGCGCACGCGACCGCGGGACGCTCCCTCGTGAGGATCATGGTGGACCAGCTCGGCCACGCGATCGTCACAGGCGTCCACCCGCCAGGCTCCGCCCTGCCCAAGGAATCGGACCTCGCCGTGGCATTCGGCGTGGGCCGCAATGCCGTCCGCGAAGCGATCAAGATCCTCGCCGAGAAGCGTCTCATCCGGCAGGAGCGGCGGACGGGCATCTCCGTCCTTCCCACGCCGGAATGGAACCACCTGGACCAGGACATCATGCTCTGGAGCCTGGAGAACGAAGCTACGCGTGACGCGCTCGTCGACGAGCTCAGTGCATTGCGGGTGCTGATCGAGCCGGAGGTCGCGGCGCTGGCCGCCGTTCATGCCACCGGGGCGGAAATCGCCAGGATCTTCGAGGCCCTTGAACGCATGGAGGCGGCGAAAGGATCTCCGGCGGGCGTGGAAGCCGACATCATGTTCCACCAGCGCCTGTTCGAGGCGAGCCACAACAAGCTGCTGATGAGCCTCGTCCGGACGGTCACGGCCGTGCTGCGGGCGAACTTTGCGCTTGCCATCCAGGTGAAGGAGGACACGCTCCTCTACCTGGCAGAGCATCGGCGGGTGGCGGAAGCCGTCCTGCAACGCAGGCCGTCCAAGGCCCGTGCGGAGATGCGGGGGCTCCTCGACAACAATGCGCGGCACCTCGCCCACATGCGAAGCGTTCGAGGGGCTATCGAGGCTCGCCCGTAGCGGGCTTCAACCAGTCGGCGCGTTCTCGATCCAACGGGGACCGCGGGCCGGCTATGTCGCGGAGAGGGAGGGGCTGGACGCGCTTGAGCACACCAGAGGTTTTGCTCATTGTTTGGTCTAGCCATGGCGCGGCGGCTGTGGTTCATTTTCGTAGCGTAGTTGCGCATTGGCATGCGACAGAGGCGTCGATGCCCTGGCAGAGAAGCCAGACCGTGGCCATCCGCTCACAGGGCGGATGCGCCGGTTTAGTCCTCAGCAGCAGCCAGAGCACCCATGACGCGCAGCCCCGACAGGCGGATCACGCTCGACTCATCCCGTATCGTCGATGAGCCATATTTTCGGCCCGTGGCCGACGAGGTGCAAGTCTTCGCCGCCGCCTATGCCAGCCGGCTGCCGGTGATGCTGAAGGGACCGACGGGATGCGGAAAGACCCGTTTCGTCGAGCACATGGCGTGGCGGCTGGAGCGCCCTCTCATCACCGTCGCCTGCCACGAGGACATGACGGCGGCCGACCTCGCCGGACGGTTCCTGCTCTCGCCGGAGGGCACGCAGTGGCATGACGGCCCGCTGACCCAGGCGGTGCGCCATGGCGCGATCTGCTATCTCGACGAGATCGTCGAGGCCCGCCAGGACACAACGGTGGTCATTCATCCGCTGACGGATGCCCGGCGTGTGCTGCCGCTCGACAAGCGCGACGAGATGGTCGCGGCGCATCCCGACTTCCAGATGACGATCTCCTACAACCCTGGCTACCAGAGCGCCGTGAAGGACCTGAAGGAATCGACCAAGCAGCGCTTCGTCGCCATCGAGTTCGGCTATCCGCCGGCCGCGATCGAGGCGGAGATCGTCATGCGAGAAGGCGGCGCTGACAGCACGATGGCGGCGCTGCTAGTCGACATCGCCGAGCGCTCGCGTGCCCTGCGCGGCCAGGGCCTCGACGAGGGAGCCTCGACCCGGATGCTCATCCACGTGGCCCGGCTGGTGGGGCACGGGGTCTCGCTGTCGCAGGCCGTCCAGTCCAGCATCATCTTGCCCATCACCGACGACCGCGAGGTGCGCGAGGCACTTTCGGACGCCGTCGCCGCCTGCCTGCCCTGACGGGCGCGATGGCCCGGCTCGCCCTCCTCGAAACCGATCCGTCCAGCGCGGTGACGCGGCTGCACCTGCTGGTGCGCCAGCGCGAGGCGCTGCGGGACGCCTTCCGTCCCGCCTGGGACGTGCTGGCCCGCCACCTCGACGCGGCGGACCAGGAGGCGTGGAGCGATGCGGCGCTCGCGCTCGTGCATGTGAACGCCGGTGCCGAATGCCTGAAGGCCTGCTGGACAGCCTCCGCCGCGATCGCCGAAGCGGGCGGGAACGGCCGGGCACTCGCCGAGGGGCTGCACGCGGGCGCGGATGTCTGCCGGCATGCTGGCGCGGCCGCCGCGCGACTGTGCTTCGATGCATGGCCGCAGGCGCATCGCCTCGCTGACGGCGCGCCCGGCCCGTGGTGGCGGGCGCTCCTCCTTCTGGCGCAGCGGGGGCGGGAAAGCCTGCCTCACGCGGTGGGACTGACCCGGCGCATCCTCGAGGAGGGCGGGCCGGGCCTCTTCGCCACCTTCGTCGCGGCAGGGCTCAAGCATGGTGGCGGCGACAAGGCGCGGCGGCAGGGCTTCTTCTCGCTGGAGGATCCGGCAGCACTGCGCGTGCTGGCGCAGGCCGGCGAGGGCCTCGCGAACGAGGAGCGCCGCCTACGGCTTTTCGGCCGGGCCCTGTGGGGGTTCGCGCCGTCCCTGCGCGGCATTGATCCCGTGCCGGGCCAGCCGCCGCCGCGGCGCGTGTCGCTGGCCGGGCGGCTCATCCGCATGCCGCACTCATGGCCCGGCATTCCCGCCGCCCAGGCGCCGCGGCTCTACCGCGCCGCGCTTGCGCACGCCACGGCGCACCTGGCTTTCGGCGGCCCGCGTTTCGCGGTGGGGCAGCTGAAGCCGCTGCAGCTCGCCCTCATCGGCCTCGTCGAGGACGCACGCGTGGAGGGGCTCGCGATGCGCCGCTATCCGGGGCTCCGGCGGCTTTGGGCGCCCTTCCACGTGGCGCAGGCCAGCTCTGCCTCGGCAACAGCCCCCGCGCTCATGGCTCGCCTCGCCCGCGCGCTGTTCGATCCGGGCTTCGAGGATCCCGACGGCTGGGTGGCCAAGGGCGTCGCCCTTTTCCACGCGCAGGGGGAAGGGCTGGAGGATCCGGCGCTGAGCCGGCGCATCGGCGGCCTGCTGGGCAACGACCTCGGCCAGATGCGGGTTCAGTTCAACGCGCGCACCTATGTCGTCGAGCCTGCCTATCGCGACGACGGGCTAGGCCTGTGGGACCATCCCGATCCACCGGACACGCCGCCCGAGGAGATCGAAATGGCGGTGGAGGCGGCGCGCATCGAACGGCGCGAGGAGGACAGGGAGGACGCCCGCGCCGACCACACGCAGCCGCCGAATGCCGAGCGTCGCGGCAAGGCGCGCCAGCGCGACGCGGACGCGCGCGGCCATATGGTCGCGACCTATCCGGAATGGGATCGCGCCGCCGGGGTATTGCGGCCGGACTGGACGAGCGTGCGCGAGGTCGCGCCCCGATTGGGCGAGCCGCGGCTGATCGAGGCACTGATGGAGCGCGAGAGCGCCCTGCTCGGCCGCGTGAACCGGCTTGTGCGCAGCGCCCGCATAGGAAGGGCCACGCGGCTGCGGCGGCAAGCGGAGGGGCATGACTTCGACCTCGATGCCCTGATCGAGGCCGGGGTGATGATGCGCGCCGGAATCATGCCGGACGACAAGGTGCACCGCTCCTCGGCACCTCTGGAGCGCGACATCGCGGTGGCCGTGCTGATCGATGTGTCGATGTCGACGGCCGACCGGATCGAACCGGACGGTCCCAGCATCCTCGACGTGGAGCGCACGGCCGTCGCCGTGCTGGCCGAGGCCATGGCCGCGCTGGGCGAGCGCTTCTGCCTGATGGCTTTCTCGTCCGATGGGCGGGAGGACGTGCGGGTGACGACCGTCAAAGGCATCGGCGAGGCCTATGGTCCTGCCTGCAAGGCGCGGCTCGTCGGCCTCACGCCGGATGCGTCGACGCGCCTCGGCGCCGCCCTGCGCCATGCTGGCGCGGCTTTGGCGCCCATCCGTTCGCACCGCAAGCTCGTGATCGCCCTGACCGACGGGGAGCCGAGCGACGTCGACGTCCCCGATCCCGCGGACCTCGTGGAGGATGCGCGACGGGCGGTGCTGGAGCTGCGCGGGCAGGGCATCGACGCTTTCGGCGTGACGCTCGACCCGCAGGGCGTGGGATCGGGACCTGTCGTCTTCGGGCGCGCAAACCACATGCCTGCGCGCCGGCTTGAGGACCTTCCGCGCCGGCTCTCGGACCTCTATTTCAGGCTGGCGCGGCGCTGAGCTATTTGCGGCGGCGGGCCGCCGGGACGCCGAGAACCTGTTCCATCGCGGCCATGACCACCGCGTCGAGCCCCGCGGCCAGCGCGCCGCCGTCCGGCGCAAGTACGCGCAGGCCGAGCCCGGCCCGGCCCGGCAGCGCCGAGGCTCCCGCCCAGCAACGCAGGCCGTCGAGCAGGCTCTCCAGCCCGGCCGGGTCCGGCCAGGGCCCCTCGCCCAGAAGAAGAACGCTCCCCATCGCCCGGTAGGGGCCGAGCGGAGAGAAGGGGCCGGCGGCCTCAGCGCCCGCGAGCGCCTGGCGGTCCATGACGACGACCCGCCCGAGCCCCGTCGTCACCGTTGTCTCGCCGCGATAGCTCTCGAACACCCGGCCGGTGGCACCGGGATCGTACCAGGTCATCCCCTCCGCGACGACGATCCGCGCGCCCGGCGCGAGCGTCACCCGCGTGGACGTCTCCAGCTCGGCGCCGGGAAACAACACGAGCGGATCGCATGCGAGGACCAGCAGGGCCTGCGGCCCCGCCTCCACCGTGATGGACTGGCGGGCGGGCTCGCCACGCGTGTCGTGCACGATGGTCGCCGCCTGGGTGGTGACCCAGGCTGCAGCTCCCGCGCAGGCCGTGATCGACAAAGCGAGGTCGTCACCCCGGAACAGTCCGCCCGAGGAGGATTGAAGATAGAGCGTTGCGAGGTCCCGCCGCCCGGTGTCGAGGTGGAAAGGGCGCGTGACGTGGAAGGGATAGGGCACGAACTGGCGCGCCAGTACCGTCAGGCCGCCACGGCTTTCGAAGGCGAGACGGGCCCGCGCCGTCCTTGCCGGCAGACCGGGGATGGTTGCTGAGACGACGGGCGCGTTCATCATCGGAACAGCACGGCCGCGGCGATCCGGTCCGCCACCTCGGCGATGCCGGCGCCCGAGCGGGCATTCGTCGCGGTGACCGCACGCCCGCCGCGAACCGCCCGCGCCTCCTCCAGCATGCGGCCGAGGTCGACGCCGACATGGGGCGCGAGGTCGACCTTGTTGACGACGAGGAGGTCCGAGCGCAGCACGCCCGGCCCCTTCTTACGCGGGATGTCGTCGCCGCCGGCGACGTCGATCACGAACATCCACCAGTCGACAAGGTCGAGCGAGAAGGTGGAAGCGAGGTTGTCCCCGCCGGATTCGTAGACAATGAGCTCGAGGCCCGGGAAAGCGTCTTCCAGCTCGTCGCCCGCCGCCATGTTCAGGGTGGGGTCCTCGCGGATCACCGTGTGCGGGCAGGCGCCCGCCTCGACGGCGGAGACGCGGGCGGGGTCGATGAGGCCGGAGCGGCGCAGACGCTCTGCGTCCTCCTTGGTGACGAGGTCGTTGGTCACCACGGCGAAGTTGATCCCGCGTGCCTTCAGCACGGGGATGAGCGCCTCGATCAGCGCCGTCTTGCCCGACCCGACGGGACCGCCGATGCCGATGCGCGCGGCCGTGCGGCTGGGCGGGGCGAGCCCGCCTTCCAAGGCGATGGGCTTCATGGCGGTCACCTCAGCATGTAGCGCTGCGCCAGTGGCAGCTCGCAGGCCGGCTCGCAGGTGGCCAGGACGCCATCGACGAAGACGTCGAAGGTCTGCGGATCCACCGTGATCTTCGGCAGCGCCGTGTTGAGGTGCATGTCGACCTTGGTCAGCTTGCGCGTGCCCCGGGCGGGCAGCAGGCTCTTGGAGAGACCGAGCGAGCCCGAGAGGTCACGCTCGATCGCCATCGGGTGGACGAAGCAGGCCGACAGCGCCGGGGCGGCCTTGCCGAAGGCGCCCCATTGCGGGCGCAGCAGCAGCGGCTCGCAGGTCATCAGCGAGGCGGCGGAATCGCCCATGGCGCCCCAGGCGATGAAGCCGCCCTTCACGACGAGCTCGGGCTTGATGCCGAAGAAGGCCGGGCGCCAGACGACGATGTCGGCCATCTTGCCGTCTTCCAGCGAGCCGACATGGTCGGCGATGCCGAAGGTGCGGGCGGCGTTGATCGTGTACTTGGCGATGTAGCGCTTGATGCGGGCATTGTCGCCGAGGCCCGGCTGGTCCTCCGGCAGCGGCCCGCGCTGGTCCTTCATCTTGGAGGCGAGCTGCCACGTCCGGCAGACCACCTCGTGGATGCGGCCCATGCCCTGGCTGTCGGATCCAAGCATCGAAATCGCGCCGATGTCGTGCAGCACGTCCTCGGCGGCGATGGTCTGGGCCCGGATGCGGCTCTCGGCGAAGGCCACGTCCTCCGGAATCGCCGGGTTGAGGTGGTGGCACACCATCGTCATGTCGAGGTGTTCGTCGAAGGTGTTCACCGTGTAGGGGTTGGTGGGATTGGTGGACGACGGCAGGCAGTGCCCCTCCCCCGCCACGCGGATGATGTCCGGCGCATGGCCGCCACCGGCACCCTCCGTGTGGTACATGTGGATCGTCCGCCCGCCGATGGCGGCAAGCGTGTCCTCGACGAAGCCGGACTCGTTCAGCGTGTCCGTGTGCAGCTGGACCTGGAAGTCGAGGTCGTCCGCGACCGCCAGGCAGGCATCGATGGTGGCGGGCATCGAGCCCCAGTCCTCGTGGATCTTGAGGCCGAGGCAGCCCGTCTCCAGCTGCTCCACCAGCGGCGCCGCGACGTGCGAGTTGCCGCGCCCGAGAAAGCCGAAATTGATCGGCCACGCCTCGCTCGCCTGCAGCATCTTGCCCACGTTGAAGGGGCCGCCGGAATCGATGCCGACCGTGATTGGGCCGAGCGATCCGCCGATCATGGTGGTGATGCCGCTGGAAATCGCGTGCTCGCACAGGCCTGCGCTGTCGAAGTGGACGTGCACGTCGATGGCGCCGGCCGTGGCGATCAGGCCCTCGCAGTCGCGCACCGTGGTGGCGGACGACACGATCAGGCGCGGGTCCACCCCGTCCATGATGGCGGGGTTGCCGGCCTTGCCGATGCCGACGATGCGCCCGTCCTTGATGCCGAGGTCGCCCTTCACGATGCCGACGACGGGGTCGATGACGAGTACGTTGCACAGCAGCATGTCGAGCGCGCCGCCCGCGCTGGTGACGCCGGAGACCATGCCGATGCCGTCGCGCAGCGTCTTGCCGCCGCCGTGCAGGCATTCCTCCCCGTAGACCGCGTGATCCTTCTCGACGACGGCGACGAGCGAGGTGTCGCCGAGGCGCACCCCGTCGCCAACTGTCGGACCGTAGAGCGCTGCGTAGTCCCGGCGCCGGATGATGGCCATGTCGTCCTCCTCAGGCGCCCTTGAAGCCGGCCGCCCTGGCGCGGACGAGCGCGGCGGCCTTCGCGTCGTCGCCGGTGCCGCCATTGGCGAGCGCGTTGAGACCGGTGACGCGGCGCTGGCCGCCGAAGCGCACCAGCGTCACTTCCTTGCGCTGGCCGGGCTCGAACCGCACGGCCGTGCCGGCGGGGATGTCGAGGCGCATGCCGAACGCGGCCGCCCGGTCGAAGTCGAGCGCCTTGTTGACCTCGAAGAAGTGAAAGTGGGAGCCGATCTGCACCGGCCGGTCGCCGGTGTTGACGACGAGGAGCGTGGCCTTGTCACGCCCCGCATTCAGCTCCAGGTCGCCGTCGACCGCGAAGGTCTCGCCGGGCTCCAGCGTGTCGGCCTCGGCGCCCGCGGCGGGACGGATGGGCTCGTGCACTGTGACGAGCTTGGTGCCGTCGGGAAACATGCCCTCGACCTGCAGGATGGGCACCATGGCCGCAACCCCGGGCATGACGTCGTCCGTGGTCAGGATGGTAGAGCCGAAGCCCATCAGCTCGGCAACGCTGCGCCCTTCGCGCGCGCCCTCAAGGATCTCGTCCGTGATGATGGCGACCGCCTCTGGGTGGTTGAGGCGCAGGCCCTTGGCGCGGCGCTTCCGGGCCAGTTCGGCGGCCGTGAAGATCGTCAGCCGTTCGAGTTCGGTGGGCGTCAGGAGCATGGTGTCCTCCGGTTCAATTGGCGAAGAGCCGGAGCTCTGCGTGCGCCTGGCGCATCGCCGCGATGTCGAGAAAGGGGGTGGTCGCGGTCATGAGCGTGCCGTTGGAAACGGGTGCTTCGGCAAGCTCGCCGATCAAGGGAAGACAGGCCGCGATCACCGCCTGCGCCTCGACCGCGCCCACCCGGCCGAGCCGGATGGCGGCCGCCACCATGCCATTCACGGCGGCGTAGGCGGAGGCTGCGACGGCGCCTCGTTCGTCGAGGCCCGCGCCGCTCCACAGTGCGCCCTGCACTACCGGAAGATGCCCTTGCATTGACTTGCCGCGGATGGCGTCGGACAGCATGCGCGCTCCCGGCGTCTCCAGGCGCAGATGCGAGGTGACAAGCGCGACGCCGTTGCGGCGGGACCCCGTCCGGAGCGGCTCGGGCGTCGCCAGCACCTCCCACTCCGCGTCGATGGCACACAGCGAGCCGATGTCGCCGGCCGACCGCCACGCGCGGACGACCGCGACCCTGTCGGCGCAGGCCCAGCGATGCAGGAGTGTGGCGCGCACGTGGCGCTCCAGCGTCGCGCCGCCTGCATCCCCCTCGGAGGCGAGCGCTCCCTCGATCCCGTTCGAGAACGCGAACCCGCCGCTGGGAAAGGTGGGGTCGGCCTGCCAGATCGCGCGCAGCAGGGTCAGCACGGCCGGCCGTCTCCCCGCACAACCGTGAAGGGAACGCGGCCCGGCGAGGCGAGCGAGCCGAGGCGCGCGAGATAGTCGTCGACCGGTGCCTCGAGCGCGATCAGGATCGCCTCGCCCTCGAAGCGGACGCGCCAGTGCAGGTTGCCGGCGTGGTAGCCGAGTTCAAGCGCGTCGGCGATGTTGCGCGGCGACAGGCGCAGCCACGTCTCCTCGTCGACCCTCACCACGATGGCGCGGTCGTCCTCCATCAGCAGGACGGCACCGTCGAACAGCTTCTGGTCGCGCGGCAGGGCAATAGCGACCTCGACGCCGCGGCGGGTCGAAGCCACCATGCGCCGCCGCGCGATGTCGGTCGGCGGCACTGGCAGCACGTCGACGAGCCCCTCGTGGTCGAGATCGTGCAGACGCGCGGACAGTTCGGGCTCGAGACGGCTCCCGAGCACCCTTTCGATTCTCAGCATGGTTCGCGATCCCGCTGGTTTCGTGGGGGGCGGCCGGAGCCGCCCCGGTCCGTCGCATCAGCTGGCCAGCAGCTCCTTAAGCTTGTCGTCGAGGTACTTCACGTCCACCGGGTTCGTCCCCGGGCCGCCGGCGAAGTGGCCCCAGATCGAGGGGATCGGCTCGAACTTCGCGTTGGGCATGTGCGCCACCTCGAACTGGCTGTCTTCCGGCGGGAAGTACAGGTCGGTCGAGCCCGGCATGACGTAGGCCTTGGCCTTGATCGCGCCCAGCGCCTTCTTGAAGTCACCCTTGAAGATCTCGTTGTCGGAGATGTCGCCGTTCTGCCAGGTCCACAGCATGGTCAGCAGGTTGTTGGCGTCCTTGGGCAGGAAGAATCCCTCCCAGAAAGCGACGAGGAAATCCTCGAGCGACGAGAAGCCGAGCGTCTTGATGTCGAGCTCTTCGCGGTAGAAGGCCTGGCTGAAACCCCATCCGGCATAGACGCGGGCCATGGCGCGCAGGCCCTTCTCCGGCTTGGTCTTGTACCAGCCGTTCTCGAAGGCCGCGTCCGCGGTGAGCGCCGCCTTCACGCCCTCGAGGAACACGAAGTTGTGGCGCGAGCACTTCGCCGAGCCGCAGAACGGCGCGATGCGCTGGACCATGTCGGGGTAGAGCGCGCCCCAGTGGAAGGTCTGCAGGGCGCCCATCGACCAGCCGACGACGAGCGGCAGCGTCTCGATGCCGAAGACCTCGGTGACCAGCCTGTGCTGCAGCCTGACATTGTCGCAGGCCGTCACCAGCGGAAAGCGGCTGGCATTGTAGGGCTCTGGCGTGTTGCTGGGCGATGAGGAGAGCCCGTTGCCCAGCATGTTAGGGATGATGATGAAGTACTTCTCGGGGTCGAGCGCCATGCCTTTTCCGACCAGCCACTCATTGTCGTAGTGCTGGCCTGAATACCAGGTGGGATAGACGATGGCGTTCGTCTTGGCGGCGTTCAGCGTGCCGAAGGTCTTGTAGGCGAGCTTGCAGCCGCGGATGGTGGCGCCGCGCTGCAGCGTGACGTCGCCGGCCTCGAAGATGTTGTAGTCGGTGCCCATGGCGTGTTCCTCAGAAAGTCCGGTGGGGCGGCGGCGGGGATCGCCCGCCGCCGCCGGGTGTCAGGCGGTGCGCAGTTCCGGCGCCCGCACCTTGGCGAGGATAAAGTAAGCCACGCCGGCGACGACCGCGGCCGAGATCGCGGTCGAGTACTGCGAGGAGTAGTGCTCGACCACCCAGGCCACGACCGAGCCGATGGCCCAGGCGATGAAGGCGTCGGGCCGCCAGTCGCGGTCGATCTCCGAACCCGGACGGGTCACGTACTGGTCGACCAGGATGATGGCGCCGATCGGCGGCACGAGAATGCCGAGCAGCGACAGCCACTGGATGAAGAACGCCCAGATGTTGCCTGCCGCGACGGCGATGCCAATCACGCCCAGCACGACGGCGGCGATGCGCATGTGGCCGCCGACGATGCGCGACCAGCCGGTCGCGGAGTTGTACAGGCAGTGCGAGCAGACCGAGCCCAGGTTCACGTAGAGGAACAGGAAGGCCAGGACGCTCACGAAGCCGATCTGCTTGGCGTTGAGATAGCCGAACATGTTGTCGTTGCCGAACGGATTGGCGTTCGGCGTCGCCAGCGCGGCCGTCATCACGCCGCCGACCAGCATGGCGATGAGGTTGGCGACCGGGAACGCGCTGAAGGTGGCGACGAGCGACGACGTCGAGTCCTTCGCCCACCGGTTAAAGTCGGCCGTCACCGTTCCCGCATCGATGAAGAGCGCGATGACGACGGTGAGCCCGACGCCCATCGACATGGTCGCCGCGCCGTTGGCGCCCGGGAAGGCGAATACCGCGTCCCAGCCGGCATGCGAGGCAGACTCGAGCGCAACCCACAGGCCGAGGATCAGGAAGGCCGGAACGGAGATCATGCCGATCCAGTGCAAACCCCGGACGCCGACGAAGGTGATGGCGATGTAGAGCAGCCCTGCGATGATGGTCATCGCCACGTAGTTGAGCCCGTAGGTCGAGCTCACCAGCGCGCCGGTGATGCCGGTCTGCACCGCGTACCAGCCGAGGAGAAGCGTCGAGAGCAGGCCGGACGCGAGCACGTAGCCCTTCCGGCCGAAGACGATGCTGGCGAGGAGGGCGAAGTTGATGCCCTTTCGCGTGCCGAGAAGGCCGAGCGCGCCGACATATCCGAGCATGATCAGGTTGCCGATGATCATGGCGGTCAGGGCGTTCTTGAACCCCATGCCGAGCACGAGGATCGATCCGGTCATGGCGCCCGTGATGATCATCGGGAACCCGGCCCAGACGAGCGCCACGGAAAACATGCTCCGGCGCGCCGACATCGGCACCGGGGAATGCTCGTACTCGTCTCCAAGAATGTGGTCGACTGCGGTTTCGGCAGCTTCGACCTGCGTCGTTGCGGTGCTCATCGTCCTGTCCCTCGCGATGGCATGCTTCGGGGGTTGCCCTGTCCGTTGCCTGACAGGGCGGCGAAAGGCCCGCGCCGGAGCGCGGGCATCCTGGGTGGCGTGGCCCGCTTAGCGGTGCGCGACTTTCTTGTTGGGAATTCCCTCGATCGGGCATTCTTCAGTGCCGACGGTGGTGCGCGTCATGGCCTCGACCATCTCGCGGGTGCCCTCGGGGTCCGTGATCCACTGCTTGTAGAAGTCGTAGGGGCACACGGCCTCGCCCCTGACGTCCTCGCCCGAATTGATCTTGCCCGTGTAGCCGCGGTGGACGAGCTTGAAGAGGTGGTTCTGCGACTGGCCGTTGCGCCGGGCGTCGCGGATCAGCGAGACGGAGAGCTGGGCGTACTGGATGCCGTACTCCTCCTCGCCGCACTCGCCGAGCGTGCGGCCGTCGAAGCCGACGATCGCCGAGTGGCCGAAATAGGAGTAGACGCCGTCGAAGCCGGCCGCGTTGGCCACCGCGACATAGACGTTGTTCGCCCACGCCATGGCCTTGGCCATGATCACCTGCTGGTCCTTGGCCGGGTACATGTAGCCCTGGCAGCGGACGATGAGCTCGGCGCCCTTCATGGCGCAGTCGCGCCAGATCTCGGGGTAGTTGCCGTCGTCGCAGATGATGAGGCTGATCTTCAGGCCCTTCGGGCCTTCCGACACATAGGTGCAATTGCCGGGATACCAGCCCTCGATCGGCACCCATGGCATGATCTTGCGGTACTTCTGGACGATCTCGCCCTTCTCGTTCATCAGGATGAGCGTGTTGTAGGGCGCCTTCTTGGGGTGTTCCTCGTGGCGCTCGCCGGTGAGCGAGAACACGCCCCACACCTTCGCCTTGCGGCACGCCTCGGCGAAGATCTCGGTCTCGTCGCCGGGTACGGTCGAGGCCGTCTCGTACATCTCCTTGGAGTCGTACATGATCCCGTGCGTGGAGTATTCGGGGAAGATGACGAGGTCGAGCCCGGGGAGGCCGAGCTTCATGCCCTCGATCATGTCCGCGATCTTCTTGGCATTGGTCAGCACCTCTGCCTTGGTGTGGAGCCGCGGCATCTTGTAGTTCACGACGGCAACGCCGACGGTGTCCTTGCTGCTCGTAATGTCACCGTGCAACATGTCTCTCTCCTTGGATCGGATTTGCGTCCTACTGCTGTGTGGCGGGCGGGGCGTCGCCCGTCCGCAGGTTCGCGGGCACGGTCACAGCGCCATGTGGCGGTGAACGAGCTCGTCAGTGAGGTCTGAGATCGGGCCGGCGGCGACCACCTGGCCCTTCTCCATCATGGCGAAGCGCTGGGCAGCGCGGCGTGCGAACTGAACGTTCTGCTCGACGAGGACGACCGTGAGGCCCTCCTCGCGGTTGAGGCGCAGGATGATGTTCTCGATCTCCTCCACGATGTTGGGCTGGATGCCTTCGTTCGGTTCATCGAGCAGCAGCACGCTCGGCCGCGCGGCCAGCGCCCGGGCAATGGCGAGCTGCTGCTGTTGGCCGCCCGAGAGCACTCCGCCGGGCCTGTCGAGGTTCGCCATCAGGTAGGGGAACAGTGACTGCACCAGCTCGGGAATGGCGAGGCGGCGCTGCGGGTCCGCGAAGGCCCCCATCAGGATGTTCTCGCGGATGGTGAAGTCCGGGATGATCTCGCGGCCCTGCGGCACATAGGCGATACCGGCGCGGGCACGGCGATAGGTCGGCTGGGTGCCGAGGTCCTCGCCGTCCAGCCGGATGACGCCGGCCATGCGGTCGGTGAGCCCCATCAGCGTCTTGAGGAGGGTCGTCTTGCCCGTGCCGTTGCGGCCGAGCACGGCGGTGATCTCGCGCTCGGGGATATCGAGCGACACCCCGTGCAGCACGTGGCTGCGGCCGTAGAAGCTGTCGACGCCGGAGAGGTTTAGCATCAGTGGATACCCCCCGAGCCGAGATAGGCCTCGCGCACCCGCGGATCGTTCTCGATCTCCGCGATGCCGCCCTCCGCCAGCACCTGTCCCAGATGCATGACCGTGATCCGCTCGGCGATCTCGCGGACGAAGGCCATGTCGTGCTCGACGACGACGATTGTGTGCTTGCCCTTGAGCGCGTTGATGATGGCGGCCGTCTTGCGGGTCTCGCCCTGCGTCATGCCGGCCGTCGGCTCGTCCAGCAGCAGTACCTTCGGGTTCTGCACCATGAGGATACCGAGCTCGAGCCACTGCGTCTGACCGTGGCTGAGATTGGCGGCGACGGTCTCGGTGCTGTCTGTGAGACCAACGAGGTCCAGCACCTCGTCGACGCGGCGGCGCGACTCGCGGGAGAAGCCGAGGCCGAGATTGTGCAGCACGCGCACGTCGCGGCAGCTCGCCACCTCCAGGTTGCGGCGGACGGTGAGGTCCCGGAACACGCTGGGGATCTGGAACTTCCGCCCGATCCCGGCGCGGGCGATGACGTGCTCTTCCCTGTTGGTGATGTCGGTGTCGTAGACGAAGACGCGCCCCTGCGTGCTCCTCGTCTTGCCGGAGATGAGGTCCATCAGCGTGGTCTTGCCGGCGCCGTTGGCGCCCAGCAGGACACGCAGTTCGCCCTCCTCGACGATCATCGAGACGCCGTCCACGGCCTTGAAGCCGGAGAAGCTAACGCCGATGCCGTCCACGGTCAGCGCTGCCACCATGGCCGCCTCCTATTCCGCGCCGGGCGCGGGTTCGACCCGAGCCGGTGTGAAGCTGGTGGGCTTGGAGCGGCCGGCCTTCTCCAGGATCCGGTCGGCCACGTCGCTCGCGAAGCCGGCGAGGCCGCGCGGCAGGTAAAGGACGACGAGGATGAAGATCAGGCCGATGATGGCCTTCCAGGCCTCGACCAGCCCCTCGGTCTCGGAGACCGTTGCCTCGATGATGTTGATGAGGATGGCGCCGATGCAGGCACCCAGCAGCGAGTTGCGGCCGCCGACCGCCGCCCACACCACCATGGTGATGGAGAAGGCGAGGTCCATGAAGGTCGGCGAGGCGAACTCGGAAACGACGACGTAGAGCATGCCGGCCAGCCCCGCGATGGCGGCCGACACGGTGAAGAAGAAGATCTGGTAAAGCGGGACGTCGAAGCCGAGATAGCGGACCCGGTTCTGGTCGTCGCGGATGGCCTGCAGGATCAGGCCCGCCCTTGTCTCCACCAGGACACGCGTGCCGATCAGGACGAGCGAGAGCGTGATGGCGACGAGGTAGTAGGTCGGCACCACGTAGGGGTCGAACTCGAAGCCGCCGATCGTCAGCCAGCCGAGGTCGGTGAGACCGTTGAAGCCGTTCGTCACCGGCTGCGCATCGATGATCAGCAGCCGCACCAGCAGCACAAGCGCCAGCGTGATGATCGACACGAAGACGCCGGCGATGCGCTTGCGGAAGACGATCATGCCGAGCAGCGCGGCGACGACAACGGGAAAGAGGATCCCCATGGCGATGCCGAAGCCCTGCGACTGGAACGGGATCCAGAGGAAGGACGCCTTGTTGATGCAGCACAGGTCGGTCTTGGCGCCGGGCTCGGCGTTCCACAGCATGAAGTCCGGAACCGGCTTGTCGGAGCCCTGCTGCAGGCTGGTCGCGCTGGCGAGCTTGAGCGACATGGCGAGCATGTAGGCGCCGAGACCGAAGAAGAGGCCCTGCCCGAGGTTGAGGATGCCCGCATAGCCCCAGGACAGCGCCACCGCGACGCCGACCATGCCGAAGACGAGGTACTTGGCGATCCGGTTCAGCCAGAAGACGTCCAGCACCAGCGGCGCGAACATGATGACGATGATGAAGGCCGCGTAGGCCGCGTAGTCGAGACGGCGCTTCGTCATCGCTCAGCGCCCCTTGTAGGAGAACAGGCCCTGCGGCCTGATCACGATGATCAGGATGACGACGCCGAAGACGACAGCACGGGCGAGGATGTCGTTGGTGACCACGGCGACCGCGCCGTTGATCTGCCCGAGAACGGCGGCGGAGAGGACCGATCCCACGAGGCTGCCGACGCCGCCGACCACAACGACGAGGAAGCCGTCGACGACGAGCGACGTGCCCATGGCGGGGAACACGGTCTTGAAGCCCGACATCATGACGCCGGCGACGCCCGCGAGGCCCGAGCCGTAGGCGAAGGTGAGGGCGTTGACGCGCTGCACGTCGATGCCGCACGCGGCCGCCATCTTCGGGTTGCGCATGATGGCGCGCACCTGCATCCCGATGGTGGTGCGGTACATCAGGAACCAGGTGAGGATAGTCAGCGCGGCGGTAACGCCGATGATGAAGGAGCGGAACACGGGGATCTCGACCCCGCCGAGCATGACCGTGCCGGTGAGCCATTCGGGCACGTCGACCTTTTGCAGGCCCGGGCCGAGGCCCTGGATGCGGATGCCGAAAAAGGACAGGCCGAGTTCCAGGCGCACCGCCTGCTGGATGAGGATCGCGACGCCCCAGGTCGCGAGCAACGTGTCGAGGAGCCGCCCGTAGAGCCGGCGGACCACCACGCGCTCGATGAGCAGACCCATGGCGGCGGAGACGATAAAGGCGAGCGGGATGGCGGCGAGGATGCCGAGGTTCAGCCAGATCCCGCACAACACGGTCACATAGGCGCCGAGCATGACCATCTCGCCGTGCGCCATATTGATGACGCCCATCGCCCCGTAGGTGATGGCGAGACCGAGCGCGACGAGGAGAAGGATCGAGCCGAGGCTCAGCCCGATGAACAGCGTGTCGATCATGGAGTAGCCCGCCGCGAAGGTGCGGCCGCCGCTCCGGGCGACGGCCGCGTTTCGTCTGGTCAGCCCTTGAGCTTGCTGGAATCGAGACCCTTTGGCGTACAGAAGAGGTTCGTCTCCGTTTCGCCATAGGCCGCGTAGGGCAGCGGGAAGATCGGCGCCTTGTAGGCGTCGACGATCTTGCCCTGACCGTCCGCCTGCCACTGCGCGATGCGCGGCGTCAGCCAGGTGTGCAGATTGTTGGGCTCGATCTTCACATGGCCGTTGGGGGCGTCGAACTCCTGCCCGCGCACCGCCTCGCGGATCGCGTCGGGAGTGACCTGCTTGGCCTTCTCCACCGCCTGCGCCCAGAGATAGACCTGGAAGTAAGAGGACTCGAGCGCGTGGTGAGTCACCGCCTTCGGATCCTTCACATAGGCGCGGTAGCGCTCGACGAAGGCCTTGTTGATGTCGGTGTCGATGGCCTGGAAGTAGGGGAAGGAGGTGAAGCTGCCGACGGCGTATTCGGCGCCCATGGCGGCGATCTCGATTTCCGAGGTCACTGTGGCGCAAATCGGCAGCTTGTCGTGGGTCAGGCCCTGGTTCTTGAACTCGCGGTAGAAGGCGACGACAGAGTCGCCGACGACGTTGGACAGCACCACGTCGCAGCCGGACGACTTGATCTTGTTGACCATGGCGCCCCACTCGGAGTGACCGAGCTCGAGGTACTCGTCGGCCACCCACTCGGCCCCGTTCTGCTCGATCAGGATCTTGCAGACCTTCGCCATCTCGCGCGGGTAGATGTAGTTGGACCCGACGATGAAGAACTTCTTCTTGCCCAGCGTCTTGATGATCCAGGGAATGAAATTCGAGAGCTGCTGGTTCGGCACCGAGCCCGTATAGACGACGTTCTTCGAGCACTCGTACCCTTCGTAATAGGTCGGGTAGAAGTACATGCTGTTGCGCTTCTCGAAGACGGGAAGCACGGCCTTGCGGCTGGCGGACGTGTAGGAGCCGAACACCGTCGGCAGGCGGTTCTGCACGACGAGCTTGGACGCCTTCTCGTTGTAGGTCTTCGGGTCGGAGGCGCCGTCCTCCAGGATCGGCTTGATCTGCTTGCCGAGCACGCCGCCCTTGGCGTTGATCTCCGAAATCGCCATCAGGGTGGCGTCGGAGAGCGACTTCTCGACGATGGAGAGGCCGCCCGTCAGGGAGAACAGCACACCCACGTCGATCGTGTCGGCCGCCTGGGCGGTGCGCGTGAAAAAGGTCGGCGTGACGATGGCGCTCGCGCCGAGCGCGCTCGTCTTGAGGAATGTTCTGCGGTCGATCGTCATGGATGCTCCCCTCTCTGGCATCGTTCCTGCAGGCATCATTTGCGAAGGCACGGACCCTCGGCCGCCGCGATCGACAAGGCCGATCTGCCAGCGCAAGCAAAGTTCAACTATTCGGCGAACCGGCGGGCTCGCACGTCATCTCTGGATGTATTCGCCGCGACAACCCTGTCCCGGCGAAGGGCGTGAGAACGAAAAAAGCCCGACAGGTTCGCGTGGAACCTACCGGGCTGCTCAGCCTGTCCGCCCCAACGTCACTGGTGGGGCAGGGAAATAGCAAACGAGACTGTCGGCCCCGCTCTCGCTACGTGGAGATACTAATCACATTTCATACGGAAGCTCAAGAGCTCGTTTGCGTTGATGATGGCGTTCGCCATCTCTTCCATGGGCACCCGCTTCGCCATCGCCTGCTCCCTGAGCGTCTGGTAGGCGACGCTCTCGCTAATGCCATGATTAGACATCAGAATTTCCTTGGCGCGCTGCACTTTCTGCATACCCGACACCTTCCTCTCCAGCTTGCGCATGCGCTTTCGCGCGCTCTCGCGCTCCAGCCACAGGCTGCGGGCGATGGTGAGGTTGGTGAGCAGGCCGAAGGGCCTGATCGGCCGCTCGATAACCGCCAGCGCGCCGGATTCCAGCACGAGCTGCAGCGTGGTCGGGTCCTCGTAGCCGACGATGGCAATGAGAGTCGGCGCCAGCTCGCCCGCGGTCTTGAGCAGACGCTGCGTCTTTTCGCGGCAGTCATGCTCGATCGCAAGCATGACGATGTCTGCGCCCGGGGCAAAGCCGTCAGGGATCGGCCACACCGCCTCGACCGCGCAACCGATGCGCTTGAGATGCTCGATGAGGCTCACCCCTTCCGCATCGGACGGGTGAATGACCTGCACCTTCAGGCCACGCAGATCCTTGAGAACCTGGAGAGCCATCGCCATGCGCCCCTATCGCCCGTCATCCGGCGCGATGCCCTCGGCCGACCAGTCGTCCAGCCGCTGCACGACGCAGTAGGGATCAGGCTTTACCCTCACGCCCGGGTTCCAGACGATCTGGAACTGCCCGGCAGCGTCGATCCGCCCGACCCGTGGCCACAGGAACGTGTGGTTGTTCTCGGGGTCGACCCGCACTCGGCCCTGCGGCGCGTCGAACTCAGCGTCCCGCAGGGCGGGGCCGAGGCGCTCGGGATCATCCGTGCCCGAGCGGCCCAGTGCGGCAGCGGCGAGGAAGACCTGGAAATAGGCAGCTTCCGCGCCGGCCGTGACGGGCGAGCCCGCTCCCCAGCGCGCCTTGAAGGCCGCAACGAAGCGTCGCGCCGCCGGGGTGGCGAGGACTTCGAAGAAGGGCGCGGCCGTGATGTGGCCCTCCGCCACACCCGGCGGCATCTCCGCGACCTCGGCCTCCGACGTGGTGAGGCTCGCGATCGGCATGGTCGAGGGGTCGAAGCCCGCCTCGCGGTAAACCGTATAGAAGGTGCCCGTCGACTGGCCGACCACCGTGGAGAAGATGACGTCAGGTCGGTGTTTCTCGATACGGCGGAGCACCTTGTCGAAGTCGGCGGCCCGAGCCTCCAGTGGCACATAGAGCTCGTCCACCACCTCGCCCCGCGACTGCGTGACGAAGTCCGACATGATGCGGTTTGATTCGTAGGGATAGATGTAGTTCGAGCCCACCATCAGGAAGCGCCTGCCGTGGAAGCGTAGCAGGTACTTGGCGAGCTGGATCGAGTTCTGGTTCGGGGCGGCGCCCGTGTAGATGCAATTCGGGGAGTACTCGAAACCCTCGTAGAGCGTCGGGTAGAAAAGAAGCCCGCGCATCGCCTCCACGACGGGCAACACCGCCTTGCGTGTGCTCGACATGTAGCAGCCGAAGACAAGGCGGACCTTGTCGAGGCTCAAAAGCCGCTCAGCCAGCGCACGGGCGGTTTTCGGGTTTGAGGCCGGATCATAGGCGATCGGCTCGATCGGCCGGCCGAGGACGCCACCTGCGGCGTTGATCTCGTCGATGGCAAGAAGAGTTGCGTTCAGTTGCGTCCGCTCGATGCCGGCGGTCACACCGGTTTTCGAAAAGAGGACGCCGATGCGCCAGGTTTGTGAGGACATCGATTCCATGAAGCTGCGAGCGCCAGAGCGGCTGCGGCGTCGATGCAAATCTCGTACCCTAGTCCAGTTCGGGTACCTGAATGCGATACGAGGCTGGCCAGAGAAGGGCTTAATGTCGATCGATCGAGCAATTCGCCTGAATCGCCTTCATCCGGACTGGTTTCACTTCAATCGCGCTGCTGCCTTGTACGCTGCCAAGCGATACGGTGGGTCGGTCGATGTTTGGGGTTCGCCTACCGCTGGCGAGAGCCTCTTACCTCTTGAGGCAGGCTGCCGCGGCGGCCATGGGGGCAGGCAGCTCGAAGCAGCCACACATATTCGCCGCATGAGAGTTTCAGACTTAATCTTTGATCCGCTCGGCGCTGCGAATAGCATAGAATGCGAGCATGTGAGGGACCTGGAGCACTTGCGCGAGGGCGTAGAACTGGCTCTGCGGCTTGAGCGCATGCACGCGCCCGATTCATAAAATGGCCCACTCGTCCGAGAACCATTCGTCTGATGCTGAAGCACACCCTGTTGACGTCTGTTCAGTGTCAGCTATTCGCGTTCAGTCCAGTTGCCGCCATTAGCCTCGCCTGTCGAGGTGAATCTTCCGGATCTCAGCGGCAACAAGCTGCTGCAACCTCCACAGATTTTTGTCGCGAATGCCGTGTTGTTCCAGGTGCAGCACTGTGTTGTACAGGTATGCGGCACTGGACCCTGCCGGGCCGCAGGCTCTCGCCAGCGTCCAGGCTACCGTCTCAAGCGGCAGACCGCGAACAGCGTAGAGTCCTCTTGGTGCAGCATAGAACGCGAGTGCCCGCACAGATTTTCGGGACGTTGTGACCGTGATCCACCGTGCCATTCCCATGTCTTCAAGCGCATCGATCTCGCGGCGGACGAGGCATCTTATTAAATCTTGAGGGTTGCCATCTTCCAATCGATAGACAATTCCACGACAACGCCCGCCAGTGTCCAGCGCCATCATCAGGCCGGGCTGCTCCGGTGACCCTCGCCACCATGGCATCTCCAGGCAGAACGAACGGTGCCATCCCACGGCCACTCCCTCCTGCTGCTCGGCGACATCAATCGGCCTGTTCCAGATCAGCGAGCCATAGGCGAATAGCCAAAGCGGTCCGCCGGGGCCTGTCGCGAGAAGCCTGCTGGTGACGGCCTCGACATGCGCCGGCGTTATCGGGGTCAGCCGCGGGTCCATCCCACGGTCCGGCTCTTTTCTCTCGCAGAGAGCTACGAGTTCAGGCGTTAGATCCACGGCGCCCTCCAGCCATGACATCCTAACCTGCCGTGGACCTTGCTGCCGAGCCTTCGCCGCGGCTTAATGCCGATGCGGGTCCTCCCGGGAGCCACGCATGGCGAACACCTTCTTCAAAGAAATCGTGGACGAGGCCCGGATCGTTCTGGCGCAGTTGGCCAGCGGACCACCCTTCTGAGGAAGCAATCCCAAGCACCAACGGAGCTCGTCGCTTGCAGAATGTCCGGATTGGCGAGTTCGAACTGCGCGTCAACGAGCGCCGCCTGACCTTCCGGGGTGAAACAATCCGCGTGGGTTCGCGGGCCTTCGACCTGCTCACCCACCTCGTACAGCATCGCGACCGCGTGGTAGGCAAGGACGAACTGCTCGATCAGGTCTGGCCTGGCATCGCAGTTGAAGAGGCTAACCTCTCCGTACACGTGGCCGCACTGCGAAAGGCGCTGGGCCCGGAGTGCCTGTCCACCGTTCCGGGCCGTGGCTACAGGTTTGTTGCGCCCGCGGAGGTGGCGCAAACAAGTGCGCCTGACCCCCAAGAGGTGGTGCCGCGACCAACGACGCCATCGCTCGTGGTGCTGCCGCTCGTCAACCTGAGTGGAGATCCCGAACAGGACGTGTTCGGCGACGGCCTGGTCGAGGACATCATCACGACGCTCTCCAAGGTGTCAGGGCTGGCGGTCATCGCGAGGGCTTCAAGCTTTGCGTACAAGG
The DNA here is from genome assembly GCF_059501845.1 of Alsobacter sp. Lineage (NCBI taxonomy): Bacteria > Pseudomonadati > Pseudomonadota > Alphaproteobacteria > Hyphomicrobiales > Alsobacteraceae > Alsobacter > Alsobacter sp. Next base: position 288,174 of record NZ_JCACDK010000017.1, read on the forward strand.
GACGCGTCGTGGATGTCCGGCAGGTCGGCCGCGATTTGGCCGTCGGCCATGTGCTCGAAGGCAGTGTCCGCAACAACGCGGACCGCGTGCGCGTCTCATTCCGGCTTGTTGACGCCGGAACGGGCGCTCAAATCTGGGGCGAACGCTACGACAGACCCATGGGCGACATCTTCGCTCTTCAGGACGAACTGACGCACGTGCTGGTCACGGAACTGCAGGTGCAACTCACCGAGGGTGAGCAAGCCCGCTTGCGATACTCGTCCGTCCGATCCATCGAGGCATGGACGTACTGGGTGCGGGGACTCTCGTGCTATCGGCGGGCAGTGCTGTCGCGCGAGGGAATGACCCCGGCCTTGATGGCTTGGCAGAAGGCCAGGGCGCTCGATCCGGCATCTGCATCGATCCCGGCCATGCTGAGCATGCTGTACTACCTCGATGCACGATTTGGGTTCTGGAACGACAGGGAAACGGCGCTGCACAAGGGCAGCGCCCAAGTGGAGCAGGCCCTCTCCCTCGACGGTGAAAGCGCTGACGCCCACATGGTCCAGAGCCTTCTGCTTCTCCTGCAGCGTCGCTATCGGGACGCAGTGCAGGCCACGCGACGGTCCATTGAGCTCGGTCCCCAATCAGCCGATGTGGCCGCCTTCGCCGCCTTCGTCCTGGCCAACGCCGGCTTCGGCAAAGAGGCGGTCGTGCAGATCGAGCGAGCTATCCGGCTCTGTCCGATGTTTCCTCCCTTCTACTGGGGCCACATGGGTCTAGCTTATCGCCAGGCGGGGCTCATCCCTGAGGCAATCGCCGCCTTCACGAACTACCAGGCAGTCAATGCCGGCCGAGGGGTGACGGACCTGATCGCGATCCACCACCAGCGCGGCGACCTCGCAGTGGCAAACGCCTGGGCCGCCAAGCTCCTTGCAGCTCTTCCCGACTTCCGGATCGCGGCATGGCTGGAAACGCAGTTCCGCCAGGACCAGACCTCTCTCGCTGCCGATCTACACTCCCTGCGTGCTGTCGGCCTCCCCGGATAGGCTCTCCGGGGGGCACCAACCCACCGGTCAGAACGAGCCCGTAGTCCTAGTGCGCGGCTGCGTAAGGGTAGCTTTGCTGCTGCACTGGGCGCCTTTGGAAGAATTTGGATCCCTTAAGTACGGCCACTCGATCCCTTGGTACCCACGTCCTGCGGCGTTTCAGAGGACGGCCGCCGGCGAGGCAGGGACCTCGCTGCAATCCAATAGAGGACGTTCCAATGACCGAGCTCACCTACGTCAACGAAGTCGATGCCATCACCGCAACCCTCAAGCCCTACATCGAAGGGGCACGCACCGGGAGCGGGGCCGCGATGAAGCCGACCTTCCACGATGGTGCGACCATCTATGGCTACGTCGGCTCCGACCTTTTCGGCGGCCCAATCCAGGGCCTGTTCGACTGGAACGACCAGAACGGCCCCGCAAAAGACATCCAAGTCCGCCTGAGCTCCATCGATGTCGTGGGCACCTGCGCCAACGTCCGTCTCGACGAGGACAACTGGACCGGTCACCGCTTCACCGGGTTCTTCAACCTGCTCAAGTTCGATGGGCGTTGGCAGGTGGTGAGCAAGGTGTTCTACCTCCATCCTTGACAGTGCCGTGCCTCTCTCCCTTCCATCGGGGGCATGCGAGAGCTGTCCCGGCGCGCGGCCTTCGCTGCGCGCCTGGGACCCTTCCGCCGGTGCGAAGCAGCCATTGTGAACGCCTCTTTCGGGTCAACTGCGGTCCATGCTGGCCATGCCTGACCCGGCGTTCCCCTTCCGTTCCCGCGCTGTCCGCGGCATCCTGCGTCCATGCTGGCCTCCCCTTCCTCCCTCCGCGCTGCGATCTACGCGCGGTATTCATCCGACCAGCAACGCGATGCCTCGCCAACGGCGCCTCGACGCGCGCCATCGCCAGCGGCCTGCGTTCCGCCGGCCTGCCGGCCCGCCTCGACGCCCTGGAGCAGGAGAAAGCGGATCTTGCGCGCAAGCTTTCCGCGCCCCCGCCCTCCCCTGTCCGGCTGCATCCCAACCTGGCAGAGCTCTACCCTGAGCGCGCCGCCGCGCTTTATCAGGCCCTGGAGCGGGAGGAGACGGGCGCCGAGGCGCTCGGGATTCTGCGCGGGCTCATCGAGCGCGCGGTGGTGCACCCCCGCGAGGGCGGCGGGTTCGAACTCGAGCTTGTCTGCGAGGTCGCGGCGATGGTTTCCGCGGCGGGCTCCAGAATCAAAAAGCCCGCCGTCCTGTTGGACTGGCGGGCTTAGTATGTGGTTGCGGGGACAGGATTTGAACCTGTGACCTTCAGGTTATGAGCCTGACGAG